>NZ_AP027741.1:1800000-2400000 GCF_030296755.1 Methylophaga marina | reverse complement strand
CCCTGCTCCCACTCAGCTATCCAGTCCGGTCGATACATCAGATATTGGTCATAGGTATCGGCCAACCGTTCGGCTAACTGGAAACGCTTTAACTCATCGGCTTGTTCACCTAAGTACGCTGCAATCGCCTCAAACTCGGGCTCATTGGCTAACTCAGGCAGCATGGCAAATAAACGCCAGCTAATCGGCGCTTTAGCATAGGGAGAATGTAAAGGAATATCGGGCCAGATTTGCCGAAACAAACGCCAGATATAGGCCGAAGGAAAAGGGAACTCGGTATTGGCAGCAATGCCTTGTTCATTGGCGATAAATAACGACAACCAGCGCGCCAGCTCGTTACTTTGCACAATAATATTTTCCTGCTCAAACGGGCTGAGGGGTTCAGACTGAAGTTGTTCAGCAAGCCAGGCAGCAAGATGTCTGCTGTCATTACTGTACACAATCTTCAGCATGTGGATTCCTTCACGTCAAAAGCCACATATTACGGGATGTTGCAGTTGAAACAAACTGCTTTTCTGATTCTTTGCTTAACTTGGTCTTATCGTATTGTTTTCGACAAAAGCATCATTGATACACACTTAAAATTTATATTCGCTAGCATATTTTATTTTTCTCATTTGTGTCATAACTCACATTAATTCCAAAATTCATAACATTGTCATAAAGCATCACTACTCTAGCCATCGATATCCATTATCTGACCTGGAGGTAACGTGAAAAATACACATAAACTACTTTTTGTTTCGATGCTAGCAGCACTCTACAACGCACCGGCTATGGCGGCGGATTGTGTTGAAGGTGGCACAAGCGGCTCACCCACTCTGCTATGTACTGCGACAGACAGCAATAATATTGATGACGACCGCGACAATTTATCTGTGACCGTTGAAAACGGTGTAGAGCTGGTTGATGCCAATGATCGTCCAGTGCAACTGGAAGGTGCAAACCAATCTATCGTCAATTATGGCCTTATCGAAAGCGGCGATGATGATGCGATTCGCGGTAAAGGCGCCAATCTGACCGTTGATAACTCAGGCACCATTATTGGTGGTGACCGTGGCATTCGTCTACAAGACGATGCTGACAACTTCACTTTAATTAACCGTGAAACAGGCATTATTTCAGCTGAGAATCAGGCCGTCAGATTAGATAACGATGCCGAATTGGAAAATGCCAGCATCACCAATTACGGCCTTATTGAAAGTGAAAAGGGACGTGCTATTCAAAGCCGTGGTCCAGGCACAACAGTCGTGAACTTCGGCACATTACGTGGTGATGAAGAAGTCATCGAAGCACGTGAAGACTTCACACTTGAAAATCACGGCACTATCGCTCTGAATGGTTTGTCATGGGATGCAGGCACTCAAACATGGACAAATGCTGGTGCGACGGATGATGAAGACGGTGTGCAGTTTGCCGGTGGTACAGCAGATAACTACGGTGTCATTCTGGGCACGGACGACGGTATTGATATTGACGAAGGTAAAGTACATAACCATGCTACAGGCGTCATCGTTTCTACCGGCACAGCCAGTGACTCACTCAATGGTGGCAACGGCATCGACATCGATCCTTTATTCGAACCGACCAAAGGTGATGACCGTGTCGCAGGTCCCCTGACTATCGTCAATGAAGGTTACATCGAAGGTGTCCACGCTATTGGTGCAGACGAAGCCGCTACATCTGAAGTGACGGTAACAAACAGTGGCACTTTAGTCGGTCGCTCAGGCACCGCTATCCAATTTGCGCCAAACCAAGGCAACAGCAGCCTGACACTGACTGGCAACAGTGAAATTGCAGGCGATGTGATATTTGGTGGTGGTGACGATAAAGTCGTTGTTGATGGACTGACTTCCACATCAGGCTTATTAAGCACAGGCATTTTTGACGGTGGTGAAGGTATCAACAGCATTTTCTTCAATGATTTCGAGCTGTCAGATATTTTGTCATTTGAGATTTCAGATGCCCTCGTCTACTTATCATTAGGTGTGGATAGTGGCGAACTGTTATCAGGCAAGTTCAAAAACTTCTCATCATGGGGCTTCGGTGGTGATGGCATGTTCTCTACTGAGTATCTTGCTAGCCAGTTCTCTAACCCAAGCGCCGTACCATTACCAGCAGCACTGCCTCTGTTTGCTTTTGGTTTAGTAGGTATGTGGGCTGGCCGCTCACGTCTGAGAGGTGCTAAAGCAGCCTAATTTGGATGTCATTTAAAGACCTGAGTTTAGGGTCAGTGTAAACACTTAATATGGCGTGAATGCACTGGCCCTAAATTATTTTTGAGCTGATAAAACGCTTGTTAAAGCAACCACCATTCTGATTAGGTATGTTAGTGTCTCACTCACTATTTCAGTGTCAGAAAGAGGCCAGTTTTGAATTCTCGACATATTGTTTGGTTCACTTTTTTATTGCTGCTTCAGGCATGCTCCTCGATACCGACGACACAAAACCGCTCGGATAAGGCATTACACTTGGCTAACAGCCAGGGCTGGCAATCACAAATCCTCACCACGTCTTCATTTCAGTTGCAAAGCTTTGGTCCTAAAAACAGCAAACCATCAAAACGTTTAACAATTTATATCGAAGGTGATGGTTTAGCCTGGTTAAATCGTCGAAAAATATCTTCTGATCCCACCCCGGTCGATCCGCTGGTACTCAAACTCGCAGTTCAAGATAAACAAGCGGTCTATCTGGCTCGCCCTTGTCAGTATGTGAAGTCAGACCGTTGTGACAAAAAGCTATGGACCTCAGCTCGATTTTCAACCGAGGTTGTAGAATCCATGAATCAAGCTGTGACTGAACTCAAAAATCAGTTTCAGGCTTCATCGCTACGCCTAATTGGTTACTCAGGTGGTGGTGCCATCGCTACTCTCTTGGCAGCTGAACGAAATGATGTCGACCAACTGGTCACCGTGACAGGTAATCTTGATACAACAGCCTGGACAGAAATGCAGCATATTTCAGCGTTAACAGACTCACTCAACCCGGCAGATGCGTGGCAAAAACTCACCGATGTGCCACAAATTCACTTTGTTGGTAGTGAAGACAAGATCATGCCTGAGGCAGTTGCCAGATCGTATCAGCAACATTTTCCTGACGCGCAACAGCCTGAAGTCAGAGTGATTACTGGCATGACTCATCACTGTTGCTGGGCGGAACACTGGCCGGAGTTGTTAATGGAAATAAACACGTTCAAGTAAATTTTGTTTATGCCACTTTCACAACATTTATGTGTCAATACACGCAGAGCATAACAATCAAAGGATGAATATGACGAAGATATACCATAAAAATGACGCGGCCATTTCTGAGCTTGATGAACTGCAATATCACGTCACTCAGCAATGTGGCACCGAGCCCCCTTTTAACAATGCCTATTGGGATAATAAAGAACCGGGTTTATATGTAGATGTAGTGTCTGGCGAGCCTTTATTTACCTCGTTAGATAAATACGACTCGATGTCTGGCTGGCCTAGTTTTACCCGCCCACTCGATGCCAACAATATCACTGAGCATAGTGATGACACGCTAGGCATGGTCAGAACCGAAGTGCGTTCAAAATATGGTGACTCGCACCTGGGTCATGTCTTCCCTGATGGGCCAGAGGAACATGGAGGTTTGCGTTACTGTATTAACTCGGCCAGCTTGCGGTTTATCCCACAAGACCAGCTCGCAGCAGAGGGCTATGGTGACTATCTGCCCTTATTTGATCATGATGAATCGACGGACACCGACACCATTGAAACTGCCATCTTAGCCGGTGGTTGTTTCTGGGGAATGGAAGAACTGTTCCGTCACCAACCCGGCGTGATTAATACCCGTGTTGGCTACACTGGCGGTCATGTGCCTGATGTCACTTATAAAGATGTAAAACAAGGCGATACTGGTCATGCTGAGGCGATTGAAGTGATGTTTGATTCTTCACAAACCAGCTACCGTGACATCCTGGAGTTTTTCTTTATGGTGCATGACGCCACCACCAAAAACCGCCAAGGAAATGATATCGGTGACAGTTATCGCTCGGCTATTTTTGTGGAAAACAGTGAACAAGCCAAAGTCGCTGATGAGTTAATAAAAGAACTGGATGCCAGCGGCATTCTCCCCGGCCCTATCACCACCGAAGTCACTAAAGCCGGTCCATTTTACGAAGCCGAACCCGAACATCAGGACTATTTACAACATTACCCCAATGGCTATACCTGTCATTGGATTCGTAAAGACTGGAAGTTGAAAAAATAAACCGCCTCAATCAAACAGGGCATCAAATGATGCCCTGTTTTTAAAGATTAATACGTCCAGGTGACTGAACCGATGGCACTTCTCGGTGCCCCATAATTCGCTTGTCCCCATTGAGGACTTTCCAGGTACTTTTCATCACCGACGTTGTATAAGTTGAGGGCTAAAGAGACATTTTTATTTAGTTGATATTGAGCAAATAAGTCGACTAAAGCATAACTTCCCTGCACTTCGGTATCACCATAGTAAATTTCATTCTGCCAACGAACACCACCGCCTATGTTTAATCCGTTAACATGAGGCACTTGATAGCTGGCTGCTAACTTGAATTGTTTGGTTGGAATAAACACACGCGTGTCATCACCGTTTTCATCTTCCATATTGAGATAGGTATAACCTGCACTCATATTCAGTCGATCAATAACCTCTCCAGATAACTCGATCTCATAACCTTTACTCTGTAACTCAATACCACGATAAATATTCAGGCCTGTTGCCACGTTACGTGTCACATATTCACCAAAGTTTTCTTGTTCAGATTCAAAGCGTGCAAGGGTCAATACAGCATTGCCATCATTAAACTCCTGTTTAACACCAAACTCACGGCTTTCCCCTTTTACAGGACCCAGTGGTGCCAGACTGGCATCAACCCAAGTTTGTGCTTTAAATACTTCACTGTAGCTACCATAAAGCATCGTGCCATCAATCACTTCATACGTTAACCCCGCATAAGGCACGGTTTCAGTATCGGACACTTTTTGAGGTGCACCATAACTTATCCCATCCTGATCAATCTTCACGGTGCGTGCTCCTAGCAATACAGACAGTCTGTCAGTTGGTCGCAGGCGAGTTGAAAAGTAAGCGGAATCTTGTTCTTGATCGATATCGGTAGATTGTTGGGAGGCATCATAAACATCAAATACTGGTTTTGGTGTCAACCCAGCTGACCAGTTGCCACCAATGGGATCATAATTCCATGTACTTGAATAAACTGAACGTCCAGTCAGCTGGATATCTGCGACATTAATCCCTGCAACCACTTCTTGCTCTCTGCCAGCTAACTCAAACTTACCGCTCACATATAAATCAAATATTTTTTCTTTGTCCTGCGCTTTGTAATCACTGGCCTGAGCAGTCAAACCTGACTCTGTAATTGGATCAGGATTGCCGGCTAAATACAGTGAGTTCCATTGCTTTTCTTGTTTGTTTTGGGTGTACATGGCTTTGATTGCCCAATCATCACCTATTCTTTGTTCCAACTCGATGAAACTTCGAGTTTGTTTCACATCTTGCTGAGCCCAGCTAGGCGCCGTATTGGTTGACTCATCGTAATCGGTCAATGTGCCATCACTATAGAAAAGTGGTAATGCTCCTGATGAGTTACCATCACTATGATGGTCGTTCACACTGTGAGAAAAAGTTAGCTCAGTGCTGTCCGTCAGATCTGCTGAAACAATGCCGTAAAAGACATCACGGTCTGTGGAGTAGCGATCAAGGTATGAATCTCCTTTTTCTTTGGCAACGACTAAGCGACCACGAACGCGATCATTAATAGGCCCGGAAATATCGGCATCAACACGACGAGTATTCCATGAACCATAAGAGGCTTTAGCTGATGCCTGAAATTCATCAGTGGGGCGTTTACGCACAAAATTGATGGTGGCCGAAGGATTAGCTAAACCAGTAATCAGACCACTCGCCCCTTTAATGACCTCCACTTTTTCATACATCGCGGTGTCATCGTGACCTTGTGTCAAACCATATGAAAAAGGCACACCAATGCCGTCATACTGAAAGTTAACGATATCAAAACCACGTGCGGTGTAGTACGTTCGACCCGTTTCTACCTGCTCCACCGTCACACCCGGCACATATTTCAGTAAGTCATTCACCTCATTTAAGGCAAAATCTTCAATCTGATCTTGTGAAATAACCGAGACAATCTGAGGCGTTTCAAAGATGGTTAAATCCAGTTTTGTTGCTGATTTGGTTTCCTCTGGTTCGCCATAAATGCGCAATGAATCCAGACTAATCACTTCGCTAGACTCAGATACTTGTTCAACTGGCTCCGCATTAGCTAAGCCGCTATACAGCGAGACCAATGACAAGCTAATGGCATATCGTGTGCTCCGTTTCATATGTCTTATCTCATGATTTGTTATTTAAAAAATGACAGCACTTTACAGATCATAAAATCTAAATACAAATCATTATTATTTAACAACTAATATGAAAACACTGGCATTCAGTCTCCTAATTCAATCAAGTGAGTAAGTTTGAGAGTTTCCTGAGATGAAAAGAGTGATTCTATTTTTTCCAAATACATTTAAAAATCTGGCATGCTACGTATCAACTAAAAATAGAAATATTGAACAGAAAAGAGTTATATGAAATCTAGACAAAATATCAAACACAATGACCCAATTGGTTTCGACTAGAGGCAAGGCTGAGATGTCAGACGATATACAAAATAACCACACCATGCCAGCAGATGCCAGCCCCGAGTTAGTGTCAAACAATATGCCTGCCACCAACATATTTAAGTCAAGTTCACACTGGGCAATAGTCGGTATATTTTTACTGCTATTACTGGGCAGTGTTGCTCACGCTCGTGATTTTCTCGTGCCGGTAGCGCTTGGCGTGTTACTGGCACTAGTGTTTAGTCCGGTGCGACGTTTCCTTGAGCGCAGACGGCTACCACCAGCTATCTCCGCGTTTATTATTGTCAGTGGACTGATGACATTAATAGGCTTGGGCTTAAGCACCCTCGCAGATCCTGTGCAGAGTTGGATTAAAGAAGCCCCCACCATCGGCTTTAAAATTGAACAGAAATTGCGTGGTGCCAACCAGTCAGCGAAAGAAGTCATTGATGCTGGCAAACAGATTGAGCGGATCGCCTCGCTGGAAAACGAGACAGAGCAAGTACAGAAAGTCTCACCACGCGAGCCAGGAGTGCTTGTCAAACTCGCTACTTCGGTGCCTGAAATTCTGGCGCAAATGGTATTTACCCTAGTGTTGCTGTTCTTTCTGCTGGCCTCAGGTGATATGTTTTACGAAAAGCTAGTTCACATTATGCCGACGTTTAAAGATAAGCGTAATGCGGTCAGAATTAGCTATGACATCGAACGCAAGTTATCGAATTACTTATTCACTATCACCCTTATTAATGCTGTGCTTGGTATAGCGGTTGGCGTATCAATGTGGCTGCTGGGCATGCCAAATGCCATCCTATTTGGTGTGTTAGCGTTCGCCTTGAATTTTGTACCGTATCTTGGTGCTATCGTAGGCGTTGTGATCGCGGCCCTCGTAGGTTTGCTTACCTTTGACCATACCGTTACCGCGCTGCTGCCCGCCCTAGCCTATTTGACGTTAACGATTATTGAAGGGCAACTTGCCACGCCTTATTTCGTTGGTCGGCGCTTAGAAATGAACCCCGTCGTGATTTTTCTCTCGGTCGCATTATGGGCCTGGTTATGGTCGATTGTGGGTATGTTAGTAGCAGTGCCATTATTGGTTGCTGTTCGTACCTTTTGTGAACATATCCCCAGCTTGCAGGCATTTGGTACTTTTCTCTCGGCAAGAGGTAGTGAAAACTTTCATCCAGAAAATGCCGACACAGAAACCTAAGAATCTGTTGAGTCAGTCTGCTAAAAGTTTATTGTTCACTGAAAGTCATGCAAATCTGGATCAAGCTGGTTTCCCCTCTTATTTTGATAACATTATCAGGGTGTTAATCTTTTTTCTGTCTATTGTACTAAAGTACAATAGACAAGCTTCAGTTCGTTTAAATAATCTATTCTCGAAGAGGTTCTCTTCACCCCAACCTTTATCTAACTTGCCAACCATGATGCGAATCATGCTACGGAAAGCCACGAGCCTCATGTAGGTAGTCGGGCTGCATATATGCAAGGGCAATGTAATATGAAAAAAATCTTAAAGACTGCGATCATTTTATTTTCCAGTTTTATCGCAATCGCTCACGCCGCTCCTGTGGCGATTAATTTTAATTCACTATCATTTTCTAATGTCAGTAGCTACACAACGCAAGGTGTGACTTTTTCAAAGGGAAGTGCAAATATTTCTACAGATAGAACACCAACTGGCTCCAGAGGTTTAAGTGGTACTTCTTTTTCAAGTGATGATCCCTTTAAGGCTGTTATTGCTGGTGGTGCCAAATCAGTGTCTGTTGACCTAGGTGACTATGGTAATGACCTCGACAATATCTTTTTATCCGTCTATGACATCGCCAATAATTTATTGGGAACAACATCAGTTAATTGCTGTACCAGCAGCACAATGGTCACATTGTCGCTTGCTTTTGATGACATTAGTTATGCTATTTTTGGCACGATAGGAGGCTTCTACAAGAATTCTGTATATGCTGACAATTTCACCTATACACCTAGCGTTTCTGAAGTACCAGTACCAGCTGCAGCTTGGTTATTTGCTTCTGGTTTAATGGGATTTACTGCAATGAGAAGACGTTCTAACTTAAAAAAGTAAACGTTTATCTCACATGCGGCATTGCTTAAATGTCAGTGAAAGCCAGCACTCAAGGGGCTGGCTTTTTTTGGGTACAGATTAACTCATATAATTAATAGGGTTAGAGCGGTTTATTTTGAAGAAAAATACCGACCAACATTAAGAACCAAACACTCTTGTATATTAAAAAGCCATTAGAATTAAGCTGAACTTGTCTAATCAACTGGAGGTTTAAAAGTTCGTATCTCTCGTCTATTGCCGCTAAAAATTTACTGTACTTTATGGATTAAGTGGACAAGTGTTTGAGCGAAGCGAGTTGGTGTTCACGCCATAAAATACAGTAATTTTTTAGGGATAAGACAATATCGGGTGCCCTTTTGTTTGGTTCGTTTATTTTGGTATGCACAAATTCGTCTGGAACGAATTTGGACGCCAAAGGCGCCCGAAGAAGGGTGAGTGACATGGATGTCACGAATCAAATTAAATGAACGCCTCGCGGCAGCGTGTGATTTAACAAAAGAAACTATCCGTTGGGTTTCGTTCCTCTACCCAACCTACATAACCAATCGTTTTTTCTATAAAAATCAATTCGTTATACAACTTAAAATATTCTCTTATAGTTTAAAGAAGGGTGCGCTTACGCGCACCCCGGATGAGTTAGGCTGCTTTAGAAGTGTCAGCGTTTTTATCTTCCACATCATGTTCCAAAGCTTTGTTAGCCGTTTGGCTAATCGGAATCGATTTAGGCTTCATCGCTTCAGGAATTTCTTTCACAAGGCTGATAGTCAGTAAGCCATTGGAAAGATCGGCGCCAGTCACTTCGACGTAATCAGCAAGGTTGAACTTACGTTCAAATGAACGATAAGCAATGCCTTGATGGAGGTATTTACGCTCTTCTTTAGCCGCTTTTTCACCTCGTACAGTCAGCACACCATTTTCAACCTGAATATCAAGCTCCTCTTGGGTGAAGCCGGCAACGGCTAGCGTGATGGCATAGCGGTTGTCCTCGATGAGCTCAATATTGTAGGGAGGGTATCCACTGGAAGTGGAGTCTGCAGTAAGTGCATGGTTAATCAGTGATCCCAAACGATCAAAACCAACACTACTACGATAAAGAGGGGTTAGGTCAATTGCATTCATGGTATATCCTCCGTTAGAAGCAATATAAAACAAAAACAATCAATGGTGAGGGCCCCTTCATGACA
This sequence comes from Methylophaga marina, assembly GCF_030296755.1. Lineage (NCBI taxonomy): Bacteria > Pseudomonadati > Pseudomonadota > Gammaproteobacteria > Thiotrichales > Piscirickettsiaceae > Methylophaga > Methylophaga marina. Next base: position 2,390,077 of record NZ_AP027741.1, on the reverse strand, counting down.
ACCTCTCACGTTATTTTTAATAGGGTTTGACTCAGCAGATTTCAAGTCGTTTTATGAAATTTTTTATCTGGACAATATGAAAATGGCAATGTACTTATCAGCACAAACGAGGATATGAAAAGCTTCCATTCTCCCGTTTATTGCCGCCAAAAATTAGGTTTGGTTGATGGATTAAGTGGTCGAGTGTCTGACCGAAGGGAGTTATCGACCACGCCATCAAACAAGGCTAATTTTTGGATCAAAGGCAATATCGGGTGCCCTTTTGTTTGGTTCGTTTATTTTGGTATGCACAAATTCGTCTGGAACGAATTTGGACGCCAGACGCCCGAAGGGTGAGTGACATGGATGTCACGAATCAAAATAAATGAACGCCTCGCGGCAGCGTGTGATTTAAAATAAGAAACTATCCGTTAGGTTTCGTTACTCAACCCAACTTAGTATCGACACCCAAGAATTCAAGGAAGAAAATGCAGTTTCAAGGCAAAATCTCAAACTGGAATGATGATAAAGGCTTTGGTTTTGTTGAACCCAATGGAGGCGGAGAACGCGCCTTTGTTCATATCAAAGCTTTTAACCCCAGAACACGCCGACCAATCAATGGTGACGTTATCATCTATGATTTATTGCAAGATAAAGACAAGCGCTATCGAGCTGAAAATATTCGTTTTGCTCGTGATTCAAGACAAAAAAACAAACCACAAGCTAGCAAGAAAAACCGATCATTTGGTGGCGTTTTAATACTACTTTTTAGTATTGGACTCGTGATATCAGTTTTAACAGGAAAGTTGCCTTTAGCTATTCCACTTGTTTATCTCGTGATGAGTGTCATTACCTTTATCGCTTATGCTATTGATAAGTCAGCGGCTGAAAATGGACGCTGGCGAACGCAAGAAAACACATTGCATTTATTGGCTTTGGTTGGTGGCTGGCCCGGCGCTATTCTTGGTCAAATGCTATTACGGCATAAATCCAAAAAGAAAGCTTTTCGTATGGTCTTTTGGTTAACCGTCATCTTGAATGTTGCTGGTTTATTTTGGCTTCATACTTCATCAGGAAGCGTATTTTTACAGAGTCTAGGCGTGTAAACAAAAAAGGGAGTCAGCATCCGCTAACTCCCTCTTTTATTTCTACTAATTGTTATTGTTAATGCAAGGTATTTGGATCGCTTGCAGAAGCGATGGTGTCATTAAACAACTTGGCAACATCAACTTTGTCAAAGGTGTAATGCTGGTTGCAAAACTCACAGGCGACTTCAATTTCACCTTCGGTAGCGATAATGTCATCGGCCTCTTCCTGCCCTAACATAGCGATGGTTTCTTCAACGCGCTGACGTGAGCAGGTACAGGAAAAACGTAAATCTGTTGGCTCAAACAATCTGACTTGTTCTTCATGAAACAAACGATGTAATAAGGTTTCTGACTCCAGGGTCAGCAACTCTTCATCGGTAATGGTGCTTGCCAGTTGGCTGATACGGAACCAGTCTTCCTGGGCATCTTCTCGTTGGTTTTCTTCGCTGGGTAGTTGCTGCAAGAATAAGCCAGCCACATTATGTTCATTCGCTGATAACCAGATTTTGGTGGCTAATTGTTCTGAGTTTTCAAAATAGCTTTCCAGCGTTTCTGACAGATTGTCACCGTGTAAACTAACCACGCCCTGGTAAGGTTGTTTAGCGCCTTCTTGTTCGATGGTGATGGCTAAAGTACCGCCGCCCATCATGTCAGTCAGGCTGGCATCGTCGGCAATATCATCATCCCACTGAGCCAGACCACGTAAGGTATTTTGGCTGGTACATTCCACCATCATTAATGAGACCGGACCTTCAGAACGCACTTGTAAAACCAGTCGGCCAGTAATTTTGACTGTGGCAGCTAACAGTGCTGCCGCTCCCATCATCTCACCTAAGACATTGCGTAAGGCTTGAGGGTAGTCACGACGCTTTAGGACTTCCTGCCAACTTTCCTGCAAATTGACCCATTCACCACGAATCGCTGCATTATCAAAAATAAAACGTTGTAAACAATCTGATTTCACTGCTGTGATACCTATTTCTTTGAGTTTGGGAGTGAGCGTTTTTTAGCAAATCAGGAGATAAGAAATCACCACATTTCTTTCACCCAATAAAAAAGCCGGACAACTACTTGCCCGGCTATTCTATCGCATATGCGTGTTTTAACTAAGCAATCTCCAACAAAATTTCGTTGATACGTTTGACATAAGTGGCTGGGTCTTCCAATTGTCCACCTTCTGCCAGTAGTGCCTGATCAAACAGAATCGATGTCCAGTCGGTAAAGCGACTTTCATCTGATTCATCTTTCAGTTTTACCACCATTGGATGCTCAGGGTTCAGCTCCATAATCGGTTTAGTCCCTGCCACATCCTGGCCGGCCGCTTTTAACATACGCTCAAGATTCATACTCATATCGTAGTTATCGGCGACTAAACAGGCTGGAGAGTCTGTTAAACGATGCGTGATACGCACGTCTTTGACTTTGTCTTCCAGTGATTTTTTGACTCTTTCGACTAAGTCTTCGAAGTTTTTATCGGTTTCTTCCTGCGCTTTTTTCTCTTCTTCGTCTTCCAGTTCACCTAAGTCTAAGTCACCTTTTGCGACAGATTGCAGGTGTTTATCATCAAACTCAGTCAGAGAATTTACTAGCCATTCATCGACACGGTCAGTCAGCAATAAGACTTCGATACCTTTCTTACGGAAGACTTCCAGGTGTGGGCTGTTTTTCGCCGCAGCGTAGCTTTCTGCGGTGATGTAGTAAATCTTCTCTTGCTTGTCTTTCATCCGGCTGACGTAGTCTTCCAGAGACACGGTTTGGTCTGACGAGCCTGATTCTGTGGTAGCAAAACGGAACAGTTTCGCTAATGTTTCTTTGTTAGCAAAGTCTTCGCCTGGGCCTTCTTTTAGGACCTGACCAAATTCTTTCCAGAATTCAGCATATTGCTCAGGCTCATTTTTCGCCAGTTTACTGATTTCACTCAGCACTTTTTTTACTGATGCCGCACGAATGGTATCAATCGTTTTGCTGCTTTGCAGAATTTCACGTGATACATTCAGTGGTAAATCATTGGTATCAATCACACCACGAACGAAACGCAGATAACGTGGCATTAATTGTTCGCTGTCTTCCATGATAAAGACACGTTTTACATAAAGCTTGATACCGTGCATGCGGTCGCGATCCCACATATCAAACGGCGCTTTAGATGGAATATACAGCAGAGAGGTATATTCAATATTGCCTTCGACTTTGTTGTGACTCCACAGCATGGGGTCTTGGTAGTCGTGGGCAATTTGTTTATAGAATTCTTTGTACTGATCTTCAGTGATGTCGTTTTTTGACAGGGTCCATAAAGCGGTGGCTTTATTGATGGTTTCATCACCTTTATCAGCTTCATCAATTTCGCCATCTTCATTTGGCAATGGCTCTTTTGCCATCAGAATCGGTAGATTGATGTGATCAGAGTATTTAGTGATGATGTTACGTAGGCGCCAGCCATTTGCGAATTCTTCTTCACCTTCGCGAAGATGTAGCGTAATTTCTGTGCCACGCTGAGGCTTTTCGATGGTTTCAATGGTGAACTCACCTTCACCAGCCGATTCCCACTGCACGCCATGCTCAGCCGTCAAACCAGCACGACGTGTTTTTAGTGTCACTTTGTCAGCCACAATAAAGGCAGAGTAGAAACCGACACCAAACTGGCCGATTAATTGTGAGTCTTTGGTTTGGTCACCGGTTAAGTTATCAAAAAACTTACGTGTACCACTGCGTGCAATGGTACCGATGTTTTCGATCACTTCTTCACGTGTCATACCAATACCGTTATCACTGATCGTGACGGTATTTTTGTCTTTATCAAACTCAACACGAATCTTTAATTCCGCGTCATCTTCATAAAGTGCATCGTCTGATAACGCTTCGAAACGCAATTTATCAGCTGCATCGGCCGCGTTTGAAACTAATTCACGTAAAAAAATCTCTTTATTCGAGTACAAAGAGTGAATCATCAGATTCAATAGCTGTTTGACTTCAGTTTGAAAACCTAGCGTTTCCTTATGTGCATCAACACTCATTGAAAAAATGCCTCCGTATGGCTATTTGTTTGAACATGGGAAGCAGATGGGGACGGCGCTTTTTAAAATCAAGAGCAATCCATCAATAACTGTGACTTGGATTTTTCTTTCAGGCCAACCATAATAGAGATTCATTTTCTCAAGCCGGATAGTGCTCGGTTGACACAAGTACATTGGATTTAAATACATGTCGAAAAACCAGCTCCGCATTCTGACCTACAATCTGCATAAAGGCTTTAACACCAGCAATCGCCAATTCACGTTGCATCCCATTCGAGATGCCTTGGTGGAGACCAATGCCGATATCATGCTATTGCAGGAAATTCAGGGCGAGCACAGCAAGCATGGTTTGATTCATGACACCTGGCCGGAAGGTCTGCATTCTGAATTTTTAGCCAAAGATGTGTGGCCGCATCATGCCTATGGCAAAAATGCGATTTACGAAGTGGGTCATCATGGCAATGCCATTCTGAGTAAATTCCCACTCATCAGCTGGGAAAATATCAATGTGTCTCCTTTCACCTGGGCCAGCCGTAGCCTGTTGCATGGTGAAGTACAATTGCCCTGGTCAGACGATATTTTGCATATCATTTGTATACACCTTGGACTCACCGGCATTGAGCGACGCAAACAATTTAGTTTGTTATGTGATCGCATTCAGGCACATGTACCAGACAGTGCACCACTGATTATTGCTGGTGACTTTAATGATTGGACCGGGCAAGCTGAAAAACGTCTGGCACAGCGTTTACATCTAAAAGAAGCGTACCGCACTTTGCATAACCGTTATGCACGCACCTGGCCCTCATGGATGCCTATGTTAAAAATGGATCGCATTTATTATCGGGGCATGGAGCCAACGTTGTGCGGCAGACCACCTCATTCATCATGGAATCAGCTGTCAGATCATGCCCCGCTTATTGCTGCTTTTGATCTACCCTGACTGCTCATAGCTCTGCGAATGAACATTTTTGGGCAGCTCAAAGATTGGGCTAAGGCACTAAAAACTCAAATATCGGCTTTATATATCGCCTACCAGCGTCCTGATGTACCACTCATCAGTAAAATGATTATCAGTCTTGTCATTGCTTATGCCGTTAGCCCAATCGATCTGATTCCGGACTTTATTCCTGTATTGGGATGGTTGGATGAACTGCTGCTGTTACCCATTGGCTGCTGGCTGGCTATCCAATTTATGTCTGACGAGGTCTGGTTCGATTGCAAGCTAAAAGCGAAGGAAAACCCTATTCAGCTTCCCGAAAACCGTTGGGTCATGTGGGCAATTATCTTGTTGTGGTGTGTGCTGACGGCTTGGCTTATTTATCTTATTTGGCCCAGCTTCACAGGCAGTGTCTAAGCTCTGCTGACTTGCAGACATAAAGTAATTTTCATTTAATGTACTGCTTTGAGTTACACAGGCCGTGTGTAATGTCATCTGAAAAATCCGTCTATATCTGAGGTGAACATGTCTGAGTCAAAAAAACTCGATAGTCCATTAACATTCACAATAGGCCACGAACAACTACAGATTCGTCGACGCTATGAAGTGCTCAGTATTCTTAATGACTTTCTGATTGCTATCTGGTTTTTGATTGGTAGTATTTTATTTTTGTATCCCGTCTATGAAAAAACTGCGATATGGCTGTTTATTATTGGGAGTTTTCAATTTCTATTACGTCCGACTTTACGTTTAGCTTCACACATTCACCTGCAACGTATACCTGAGTCTGAGTGGCAAAAATAGTAGCTCGACAACCATCACGATCATCATGACTGACTACATCGGACGCTATGCCCCCTCTCCTACCGGACCATTACATTTTGGTTCATTGGTAACCGCTGTCGCAAGCTATCTTGATGCCAAAACGCAGTCTGGCAAGTGGTTATTACGCATGGAAGATCTGGATAAACCCAGAGAAATGCCAGGCGCAGCAGACGATATATTACGCACGCTCGACGGTTATGGCTTTGAATGGGATGGTGAGGTCATTTACCAAAGTGAACGCAGTGAGCTGTATCAATCCTATCTTGAAAAGCTAAAAGATAAACAATGTGTTTACCCCTGTAACTGTAGTCGTCGCGAAGTAGCAGATATTGCACACGCTGGCATAGAAGGCCCGGTTTACCCTGGCTCTTGCCGACATGGCCTATCATCAAATCGCACACAGATAGCCTGGCGGCTACGCGTGGATAGCGACAATCTGATATTTAATGACCGAGTGTATGGTGATATTCAGCATCATTTACAAACAGATTTTGGTGACTTTGTTTTAAAACGTGCTGATGGTCTTTTTGCTTATCAATTAGCCGTTGTTGTTGATGATGCAGAACAAGGTATCAATCACATTGTTCGTGGTGCCGATTTATTAAACTCTACCAGCCGTCAGGTTTATCTACAGCAACAAATAGAGGCGATATCACCGAGCTATGCTCATATTCCTCTGGTAACAAATACGCATGGTGAGAAATTGAGCAAGCAAACTGCTGCGCCAGCTATCGCCATCCATGATGCATCTGAACAACTCATCAATGCTCTTTTTTTCCTTGGCTTGGATGCGTCCGCCCTATCTTCAGCTATGCCGATAGCCCATATCTGGCAGTGGGCTTTAACGAATTGGCAACTCTGCCAAGTTAAGAAAAAAATCATCTAAAAAAACAGTGAAAAAGGCTAAGGAAATGAAGAACCTGACCGCTAAGTTGATTAGCGCTGTCAATTAATATGACCTGTTGATGTTTTTCAAGGAAAACCCCATGCTCAATCAACTCACTGTGAAAAAGAAGCTCTTCATTTTGTCAGTCCTCGTTGGCGTAACGATACTGGTGATGATTATTCTAGGTCAGGTTTTCTTATCTAAAATTATTCGTCTGGAAGAAGCATCAATTCAGACAGTGAAACTAGAAACAAATATGCTGATGCTGCGTCGGCATGAGAAAGATTTTCTTAACCGACATGATCTGAAATATCAAAATGAGTTCCATCAATCTCACCAGCTCTTCCTTACCAACCTCGATCAACTTGGACAGCGTCTCGATCGGCTGAACCAATCACATGAATCAGAAAATCGTCTCCATGATGTACTTGTTGAATATGGCGACAAATTTGATCAGATAGTGAATATTGAGCAAACCATTGGCTTAACACCGACTGATGGCCTTTATGGCAAGTTACGTAGTGCCGTGCATCAGGTTGAAGAAACCATTAACACATACGATGACGATAGTTTATTAGCGGCTATGTTAATGCTCAGAAGACATGAAAAAGACTTTATGCTTCGCTCTGATAAAAAATATGTCAGTAAATTTGAAGATGGGTTTATCGACTTCAATCGCCGTCTGGATAACAGCTACCTGAGTAATAATGTAAAAAACCAAGTCCGTAGTGAAATAGAATCGTATCGTGCTGATTTTCTGTCTTTAGTGAAAGGCTACGAAACCCGTGGCATGAATGCTGAGTCAGGCTTACTGGGTGAGTTACGCAGCACCATTCATCAAAGCGAAAGCGCACTTGATGCGCTTGAGCAACATATCAATAATGAAATACCCACTGCCGTTAAAAATGCAAAAATTACTGTGTTTGTAATTGCTTTAACACTGGCTGCTCTGATTCTATGGCTTATCAGGCTAATAAGCCAAAGTATTATTATTCCACTTCATCAGCTTTCTGAAACCATGCAAGAAGTCGAAAAAAATCGTGATTTAAGTTTACGTGTTGATGATAGCGGCAAAGATGAAATTGCTGAAATGGCACGTTCATTCAATCTGATGACCGCATCCTTTCAAAAATTAATTCAGCAAGTCATGACTTCTGCTCTCACTGTAAGTGCCGCAGCAGAAGAATTATCCGTGGTCGCTGAACAGACCAAAAAAGGTGTTATCAATCAACAAAGCAGTAGTGAACAAGTGGCTACGGCCATGAATGAAATGACGGCAACTGTTCAGGAAGTGGCTCGATACGCTGCAGAAGCGGCGAATTTATCTAAAAGCTCAGATAGTGAAACCAGCCAAGGTCAGTTGTTAGTTAAAGACACCATCAGCTCTATCAAGCAGTTAGCCGACCAAAGCTCAACCAATGCCGATGCAATTAAAAACTTACAAGCTGAAAGTGAAAACATTGGTACGGTCCTGACCGTTATACAAGGTATTGCTGAACAAACTAATTTATTAGCCTTGAATGCCGCGATTGAAGCTGCCCGCGCCGGTGAATCCGGCCGAGGTTTTGCTGTTGTTGCTGATGAAGTCAGAACCCTTGCGCAACGTAGTAAAGAGTCTACCGAAGAAATTAAAACCATTATCGAACGTCTACAAAACGAAGCAAATCAGTGTGTCGCTGCTACCTTGAAGGGTAAAGAGTATGTCGAAGCCACTGTCACCAAAGTGGGAGCGGCGGGTGAAAGCCTGACCACCATCTCTGAAAAAGTCCGCTCTATTATGGATATGAATACGCATATTGCCAGTGCAGCTGAAGAGCAAAGCGCTGTGGCTGAAGACATCAACCGCAATGTGAATCATATCGCCCAAGTAGCAGAAGAAAATGCAGAAAGCACTTCACAAACAACGGAAACCAGTCAGGGCCTTGCCGGATTAGCGGCAGACTTGCAAAAACTCATCACTCAGTTCAAAGTCTGAATCTAAGATACGTCATGGATGACGACTTGATGTTATAGCTTGGCTGTACAGGTTACATTTATGATGAATACTCAGGACTAGATTCAGGATGACATATTATGCCCTTGTACCGTTTGTTCATATTGGTGTTACTGAGTCTGACATTACTCGGATGTGATTCAGACTCTGCTCAACAAACACTCAAACAACAACAGCTAACGATAAGTGGCAAAATAAGCTATCGCGAACGTATCGCGTTACCCAAGCATTCCAAACTCATCATCAAACTCGAAAACATCACCAGCGCCCAAAAAAATGGGGAAGTGGTGGCTGAAAAAACCATCTCTCTCGGCAACCGCCAAGTGCCTATTGATTTTCAGCTACAGGTATTCAAAGACCAACTCAATGCTGATGAAAATTATGCACTTCGTGCTTCTATTCAGAATAAAGAAGGGGAATTAATCTGGACCACAGATGAGCTGAATCTGATTCCCACTGACACGCATGAAGTGTCACTGGGTGTGCTCAATTTGATCTCTTTCCAGCCACCTGAACATCAAAACAGTCATACGGTCATGTTTCAATGTGGCGAGCAGCAGATCACCACCGTTATTGAGAATGAATCCATGCAGCTCAAAATGAATGATGATTTGTATATGCTGTTTCAAGTACCCAGCGCCTCAGGAAGCAAATATCAGTCTAAAGACAAATTAGTCAGCTTCTGGAATAAAGGGCATCAGGGCATTTTGACGATTGCTGATATGAGTTGGAGTCACTGCACTGCTGTGAACCAGGATCAAGTCGAACAACTCCCATTTCGCGCTCAGGGACACGAACCAGAATGGTCTCTTTCAGCCACATACGACCAGGTCATCATGACATGGGATGGTGGACAGAAACAGAGCGTCCTCGGCGAAACTGAATTGCATATTTACCATGCTGGTTTTGAATTGAAAGCCTATTCAGACACTCGTTATATCAAAGTTGAAACGTTAGCAACGCTATGCCGTGACGATATGTCGGGACTACCCTACCCTTATCAGGTCAGTGTCCGTTTAGATAATCTCGATTTTCAGGGATGTGGAGGGCACAGCCGTGACTTATTGGTTGGGCAAGAGTGGATTGTTCAGGATATCAATCAGCAAGGCATTATTGATTTTTCACGTCTGACCATGACCTTCGATGATCAAGGCCGCTTATCAGGCTTTACCTCTTGTAATCAGTACAGCACAGCTTATGAGTTCAATGAACGGCTGGACATTGCTTCTGCCATCACTACACAGAAAGTTTGTCCGGTGGCCATCATGAATCAGGAAAAGGTATTTTTGACGACCTTAGCCGATGTTGAGTCGCTGGATATCAGCATTAATGGTGCATTAGTATTGAAAACAGCAGACGGGCGGACGATTACCGCCCGTCGCTGATAAAGCCGGGCTTTATTTCATTACCACATGATTGTGACTATGGTAACGGCGTTTACCTTCCAGTTTTCTTAACATCACATAGAAAACCGGGGTAAAGAACAAGCCGAAGAATGTGACCCCGAGCATGCCTGAGAATACAGTGACACCAATATCATTACGCATTTCGGAACCGGCACCGGTAGATAAAACCATCGGTACCACGCCCATAATGAAGGCGAATGATGTCATTAAAATTGGTCTTAAACGCATACGGCTGGCTTTGATAGCCGCTTTTACCGTTTCCATGCCATCGATTTCAAGTTCTCGGGCAAACTCAACAATCAATATGGCATTTTTACTGGCCAGCCCCGCCAACACAAAGAAACTGATCTGGGTAAAGATATTACTATCCCCATCGGTTAACCAGACACCCGTTACTGCAGCCAGAATCGATAATGGCACAATGGTGATAACGACCAATGGCAAGATTAAACTCTCATATTGTGCCGCTAAAACTAAGAACACCAGTAACAAACACAATGGGAAAATAAATAAGGCAGTATTCCCACTAATGACTTGTTGATAGGTTAAGTCAGTCCATTCAAACTCCATGCCTGAAGGTAGGGTTTTCTCCAGAATTTCGCTAATGGCATCCTGTGCTTGTCCACTGGAATAGCCAGGCGCCGCATTACCATTTAAATCTGCCGCGAGATAACCATTGTAGTGAGCGGCACTTTCCGGCCCATAACTCTCTTTCATCTCAAGTACGCTTCCTAATGGCACCATATCACCATTGCTATTACGTACTTTTAAATTCAACGCATCATCGGGCGCATTACGATAATCTGAATCAGCCTGAGCAATAACCTGATAGGTACGACCAAACTGGTTAAAGTCATTGATATAAAGCGACCCCAGATAAATCTGCATGGTGTCAAAAATATCTTTGATGTTTAAGCCGAGCTGTTTCGCTTTTGTTCTGTCCAAATCAGCATAAAGCTGTGGCACATTGATTTTATAGTTTGAGTACACACTGGTCAGTGCCGGACTCTGCCAGGCTTGACCTTGGACTTGCCCAACGACTTCAGCCAGTTTCTCATAGCCCAAATCAGCACGATCCTCAATCTGAAGTTTGAAGCCACCCGTCGTCCCTAGACCACGTACAGGTGGTGGTGGGAATATGGCGATAAAGGCCTCTTCCACCTGCGCATATTTTGCCTGCAAGCGGCCAGCAATCGCAGCAGCAGATAAATCAGGTGAATGCCGTTTATCAAATGATTCCAAGGTCACAAACACAATCCCAGCACTTGGACTATTGGTAAAACCATTTACCGAAAGCCCAGGAAACTGAACGGCGCTCTGCACGCCTGGTTCTTCCAGTGCCAGTCGTCCCATCTCCTTAATCACTTCCTGAGTACGAGCTAAAGAAGCGCCATCGGGCAGCTGGGCAAAACTGATTAAATATTGCTTATCCTGTGCAGGGACAAAGCCTTTGGGTAAACCATTTAGTCCGTAAACTGTCATTCCCAGCAGGATGATATACAAAAATGACATTAAGACTTTATGTTTAAGCAGGCCACCTACTGAGCTCGAGTAGCCATTCGACGCTTTTTTAAAGGTCTTATTAAAGATGTTAAAGAACCAGCCAAACAGAAAGTCCATAATTCGCGTCAGCTTATCTTTCGGTGCATCATGCCCTTTCAGTAACAGTGCCGACAATGCCGGGCTCAATGTTAAAGAGTTAACAGCAGAAATGACGGTTGAAATAGCGATCGTTAAGGCGAACTGCTGATAAAACTGCCCGGTTAAACCACTGACAAAAGCGATTGGCACGAACACGGCCACCAAGGTCAGGGATATCGCTACAATCGGCCCGCTGACCTCGCGCATAGCCTGATAACTGGCTTCTAACGGTGATAAGCCGTTTTCAATGTTCCGCTCCACGTTTTCCACTACCACGATGGCGTCATCCACCACGATACCAATCGCTAGAACCAGTCCGAATAAAGACAACGTATTAATGGAAAAACCAAACACATGCATTAAGGCGAATGTGCCGATAATCGATACAGGGACAGCCAACAACGGAATTAAAGATGCACGCCAGGTCTGTAAGAACACCACCACCACGATGACGACTAAAACAAGCGCTTCTAATAAGGTTTTGATAACCGCCTTAATCGAATCACGAACAAACACTGTCGGGTCATATACAACGCTGTAATCAACGCCTTCCGGGAAGTTGTTTTTTAACTTCGCCATGGTGCTACGAATATTATCAGAGATATTAATCGCGTTTGCGCCGGGTGATTGGAAAATAGGAATCGCGACAGCAGGTTGGTTATCCAGCATCGAATTCAGGCTGAATTCAGCCGCTTGCAGCTCAACTCTCGCGACATCTTTTAGACGCGTCACCTGACCATCACTACCCGCACGGATAATAATATTTTCGAACTCTTCCGGTGACTCCAGCCGGCCTTTGGCATTGATGGGCAATTGCACATCAACCGGATCCGTCATCGGCGAACCACCAATGATACCTGCAGCCACCTGAACGTTTTGTTCTCTGATGGCAGCAATCACATCCATGGCTGTCAGACCACGTTCGGCCACTTTTTCAGGGTTCAGCCAGATACGCATCGCGTAGTCACCTGAACCAAACAGACGCACCTGCCCCACACCTTCTACTTTGGCTAATTCATCTTTAACATGCAGCACGGCATAGTTACGCAGATATAACTCATCATACTGCTTATCTGGAGATGTTAAATGCACCACCATCGTCAGATCAGGTGCACTTTTCACTACTGTTACACCAAGCTGACGCGTGACTTCTGGCAACCTTGGTGTGGCCTGAGTGACACGGTTTTGCACCATCTGTTGAGCAAGGTCAGGATCGGTACCAATTTTGAACGTGACCGTCAGTGTCATACGACCATCTGAGGTAGCCTGAGAAAACATATAAATCATGTTTTCTACACCACTCAGTTGTTCTTCCAATGGACGAGCCACGGTTTCAGCGATGACTTTTGGGTTAGCACCTGGGAACTGAGCATTAACGACAACAGATGGCGGTGAGACTTCCGGGTATTCTGAAATCGGTAACTGAAACATTGACAGTAAACCGGCAATAAAAATAAGAATGGATAAAACACCCGCGAAAATGGGTCTGTCCACAAAAAACTTTGAAATATTCATTGCGTTCCTTCGTTACGCTACAAAGCGATTTAACTGACTGGCAGCATTATTCTGTCGTGGCGGCTTCATCTGTTTCAGCCACGGATTTGGGCGACACCACCATATTCGCACGGATATGAGACAAGCCATTCACCACGACTCGGTCACCCGTATTTAATCCTGATAACACCAAGCGTTTACCTTGATGATGTCCGCCTAACTGCACTTCCTTATACACAGCCTGATTTTCAGCGTTGATAACAAAAACAAATTTCTTATCTTGGTTGGTGCCGATAGCCCGATTTGGAATCAATAAAGCCTGTTGTTTCTCTGCGGCCCCAACTCTGACATTGGCATACATACCGGGTGTTAGCGCCCCATCTTTGTTATCAAAAATGGCACGTGCGCGGATGGTACCGCTGGCAATATCTAACTGGTTATCTAGAGAATGGATTTCACCGTGATAGACCACACTTTCATCTGCTGCCAATGTCATATCGACTGGCATTTTCTGCTTGGTATGATTATTTCTCATCATTTTGATATAGGTTTGCTCATCTATATCAAACTCAGCATAAAAACGATCATTGGCCACGATGGTAGTCAAAACAGGTGAACTTGGCGCCGTCTCAATAATATTACCTACCGTTAATTCAGCGCGGCTGACTCGCCCGGCAAACGGCGCACGGATATAGCAATAATTCAGGTTCAGTTTCGCTTGAGAAACAGCACTTTCCGCCTCACGTATGGCAGCCACAGAAACCTGACTCTCATTTTTTGCTGCATCAAACACACTGTCTGAGACTAATTTATCTTTAACTAATCTTTCCGCACGAGCTAACTCATCTTTCGCTAATGTCGCTCTTGATTTAGCGGATGCCAGTTGTGCCTCAGCGCTGGCTAAAGCGGCTTTATATGGACGTGGGTCAATAACAAACAGCAGTTCATTCTTCTCCACTAATTGACCATCATCAAACAATACTTTTTGAAGTTCACCACCCACCAAAGGTTTGATATCCGCTTTATCAACCGCACTGAGACGACCTGAGAAGCGTGTCCAGATACGGACTTCTTCAGGTTGAAGTGTAATGACTTCTGCCACAGGCGGTGGCGGCGTGTTGGGCGCTGCCGCTTGAGCCGGCTCTTCACCTTCATTTGCGTAAGACATATACGCTGCGCCAGCAGCAATACAAACAAAAATAAACAGAATCAGCTTTAACCAGCCACGGTTTTGATGATTTGATGATAATTCAGACATGAAAATCTCCGTGAGCCAGACAGCTCTGGCAGGTCCCTATAAAAACTATCCTTGGCAGGATAAATCGCAATAGAATACATACCGACCGGTATGCTAGTCAATATGGCTGATAAAAATAGTCAACTTTTCACTAAGTTTTATATAAAACAACCACATACCCCTTAAAAAGGTAGATGTAATATGTCTGATGACAAAAACAGGAGGGATTTATTCAGCCATTTTTCTTGTCACACAAACCAAGCGGTATTTATACTATCCAATTAAACGAACGGTTTATACATATATGTCTGTTACAGAGACTCGAGAAAGACTATTAGCCACAGCACTGGAGCTGATCTGGCAAAGCAATTACAACTGTGTGGGCGTCAATGATATCTGTCGTCAGGCAGGCGTCACTAAAGGTGCGTTCTATCACCACTTCGAGTCTAAAGCCTCTTTGTTTTGTGAAGCAGCAAGTTATTACTGGCAAGTGATAAGAGCTGATCTGGACGCGGTTTTTTCTCCTCTATACACCCCACTTCAACAACTCGAAAATCTCATCGAATTCGTTTTCAAATCTAAAATCAATACTCCAAACAAACGCATACCAGGTTGCCCTTTTTTTAATGCGGGTGCTCAAATTGGAACAGATGATGAAATGGTGTTAGAGGCCTTACGCTCTCTATCACAAACCGCTATTAACTATGATATTGCACTTGTTAGAGCACTGGACTCTGCGGGTTATTTACACTATAAAACAGAACCAGAAAGCTTAGGCCGGATGATGTATAACTACATTCACGGTGTGATGAGTTTTTCTCATCTTCAGCCTGATATCTCGACCGTGAGAAAAGATCTGCCTGAGGGCTTGTATCGTTTACTTGGGGTGAAAGAAGAATTCTGGTTTGCTGAATCGGCTACCTGGCAATCTGAGCCGACATTAAGTAAATAAAATTATCCCTCACGAAGTGGCCAACTCTCTATAACCTGATACTGGATACCATCTTCAGTGGATATAGACTCAACCAGTGCAAAAGATTCAGCTGCTAATGACACGGGTTTAAATGTGATGCGAGGCCGTTTTTTTGCTTTTCTTGCTAGCGTGATGTGGGCACGAAATGGACGAGCTTCCTGTCTTATAGGTAGATCTGCCATCATCAGATTTAATGCATTCACCAAGTTATATAAAGACATGGGTTGTCTTTGACAGGTCAGGCACAATACTTTTGGTTTCGGCCAATAATCCAGCTCGTTAAACTCAAGTGATATTGGCGTTACTCGAATATTTTTGGCTCGCTCAAGCAAAATGGTGACAAGTCGTTCTTCGACATTGCCAATAAAAAACAATGTCATGTGAAAATTACTTGGCTTTAATTTTCTCAACCCAAGCTGATCACACTGTTGAGATAACAACTTGAGTCTCGTTCTGGTGAGCTCATCTGGCCATAATGCAAAAAATAAACGTCGCACTATTGTTCAATCAAAACACAATGGTTTGATTTCTGCCTTGCTCTTTTGCTCGATATAAAGCCATATCGGCACGTTTAATACATTCATCAACCGCTTCATTTTCATTATATTCAGTGACACCGAAGCTTGCCGTGATGTGTATAGCCTCCAAACCAAAGTCGGTACCCGCAATAAACTCTCTCATATGCTCCGCTACCGCTCTTGCCCCCACATTATCGGTTTCAGGACAGACAATTAAAAATTCCTCACCGCCCCACCGGCCAACAATATCAGTATCTCTTAAATTATCAGACAACATATCAGCAATCTTCTTGATAACTTCATCGCCAACAGTATGCCCATATGTGTCATTCACTTTTTTGAAATGATCGATATCTATGATGATCACAGAAAATTGATGCTGATAGCGGTGATATGTTTGTAGGGCTTTTTCAAATGCTTCGTGTAAATAGTATCGGTTAGGTAAGCCAGTTAACTGGTCATTTTGTGACATACGGACCAGTTTTTTATTTACGGCTTGAAGCTCGTGATTATGACGGTGAATGACGCGGTAGCGATACAAGGACAGTGCCAGAATAATCAGCAAGCCAGCGAGTAGCTTCCACACCAAACTATAATCTGCATCATATTGCACCGTCACAGATAACCATTGATTCATAATCTGCTGACGCTGAGACTCATTTGTTGCGTCAATGGCTTTGTTATAAATGGATAACAGTTCAGGTAAATCGCGTCTTATTCCCACCGACATATCGTAGTGCTCATCAAGCACACCACTTATTTTTAAATGTGAAACGCCGTAAGCCAGCATTTGATAATTGATACTCGGTACAGTATCGATAAAGGCAAACGCCATACCTTTCTCAACTAATTTAAGCCCCTCACCTGCATTATTGACTTCAATAATAGTTAAGTCTGGATAATTATTTTCGATTAATTTAATCGCTGCATAATCTTTCACCATGACAAATTTTTTGTCTTTGACCTGAGCAAGGTTAATGATGAAAGGAATATCAGGATGAGTGGCTAGAGCTAGTGAATACTGAATATGAGGTTTAGTAACGGTTAGATAGTCGCGTCTTTCAGCCAAGTCCTGAGCGCTGGATAAAACATCACACTTTTTTTGTTTAATAAACGCGAGGGATTGTTCCCAGCTATCTGTGTGAATCAAAACAACGGGTTTGCCCATCATTTGAGACCATAATTCATGAAAGCTGGACATGATGCCTGTGTACTGGCCGTTTTTATCGATCCCCTCATAAGGCATCCAGTCGGGGTCGGTGCACAGATGAATTTCATCTATTGAGTCAATAAAATTCTGCTCAGTCTGCGTTAATATGAGTTCAGACTGAGCATTAACCGGCGCCTGCAGTAATATGAAACACCCAAATAACAATACATACTGCAAGCGCATTTTTATCTTCCTTGACGCTATCATTTAACTCACATGTCAATTTATTCTTGGTGTCGAATAAATACCCATTCATCTTTTTTTGACATATCGGCACTGAAACGATAGCCATCAGTGTCAAAATCCTTAATTCTATAAGGATCTTGTAACTCATGCTCAATGATGTAACGACTCATCATACCTCGTGCTTTTTTTGCATAAAAACTGATCATTTTGTACTGACCATTTTTCCAGTCTTTAAACACGGGTGTAATGATTCGAGCCTTTAATTTTTTTGCTTCAACTGCTTTAAAGTATTCATTCGAAGCGAGATTAATCAGCACCTCATCCTGCATGGCATCTTCAGCTTGTAATGATTGACGAATGTCACTACCCCAAAAAGCATAGAGATCTTTACCTTTTGCATTGTCTAATTTAGTCCCCATCTCAAGACGATAAGGCTGAATCAGGTCCAAAGGTTTCAATACACCGTATAAACCAGACAAAATTCTGAGATGCTTTTGTGCAAATGTCAGCTGCTTTTCATCAAGCGTTTCTGCATCGAGACCGGTATAAACATCCCCTTGAAAAGCCAGTACGGCCTGTTTTGCATTATCAAGACTAAAAGGCGTTTGCCAGGTCTCATATCTTGCTACATTCAACCCGGCTAGCTTATCACTGAGTTTCATCAGACTGGCAATATCTGCTGTACTCATTTGACGCAAGGTGTCAATCAGTTCTTGTGAGTGAGATAAAAATCGGGGTTGTGAGTGTTTTTGTGTTGTGGGTGGCGTATCAAAATCTAAGGTTTTTGCCGGAGAAATAACGGTCAGCATAAATTTTCCTGATCAATTCAAATAATTAAGTTAAAAATGTCAGCGAGTTAGAGGGTGTCATCTTTATCAGGTCTCACCTCAGGTTGAAACGCATTACTTTTCCAGTCATTAAATGGAAAAGGACGGTGTTCACTGGTGTAGGTTAAAAATGCCACCACACGATACACATATTGAGATAGATCAGCTGCAAAATCAGCGATATCCTGATTCGGCTTACCTGTGATGAGGGCAAACAGCAACTGAACCAGCACAACAAGCCAGACAACCATCATGCTTAAATACAAAATAATGGCAAACAGCACCATGTAAATGATGCGTGTCCATTGATTTTTGTTACTCATATTTTCTTTAAGTTGTTCATTATCCATATCTTCTCTCCTTGGTATCAGTTCACATTTAACTTTATCACTTCCGCTTTTATCTGGTGAACGCATTTTCACATTATTAGAGACAACTAGAGCTCAAACGTGATTTATGGGACACTTATTTAATTGTGGCAAAGATAGATAAAATCAACATGAAGACACTCATTGAGCCCGTCATTAACGCGATTGAAAACTTTATTGATCTGACCGGCCGGATGGTTTCATGGCTGGTGTTAGCTATGGTCATTCTCATCTGTTATGACGTCGCCATGCGCTATTTGTTCAACTATGGCTCTGTCGCACTGCAAGAATTGGAGTGGCATCTGTTTGCTCTGGTTTTTTTACTGGGTGGTGCATATACCCTTCGCCATGACGCCCATGTCCGCGTCGATATTCTTTATCATAGCCGGTTTATCAGTGACACTGGCCGCGCTTGGATATCATTACTCGGCACCCTACTATTTTTGTTTCCCTTCAGCATCATGATTGTGATGACAGCATGGCCCTTTGCGGAGAATGCGTTTTTTTACAATGAAGGCTCACCAGACCCGGGAGGGCTACCCTATCGGTTTATTCTAAAAGGCGCGATATTAGCCGCGTTTGTCTTGATTATGATGCAAGGCCTTGCAGAAATATTGAAAAATTTACAGTTTATCTGCTTTAAGGAGTCTAAATAATGGAATATTGGGCTCTGGCCATGTTTCTGGTTTTATTTTTACTGCTGTTAATCGGCTACCCGGTAGCTTTTACTCTAGGTGCCATTGCTCTTGGCTTTGGTACCGTTTTCCTAGGTATCGAATTTTTCAGCCTGCTACCGCTCCGCATCTGGGGCATTATGACGAACTTCACTTTATTGGCTGTTCCGTTATTCGTATTCATGGGCGTTATCCTGGAAAAATCAGGTATAGCAGAAGAATTACTGGACACTATGGGCAGGCTATTTGGCAGCTTGCGTGGTGGCCTGGCTATTTCGGTGGTTGTGGTCGGTGCTTTGCTTGCAGCCACCACTGGCGTGGTGGGCGCTTCAGTCGTCACCATGACGGTTATTGCTTTGCCATCCATGCTTAAACGTGGTTATTCACCAGCGCTTGCCAGTGGCACTATTGCCGCTTCTGGTACCTTAGGTCAGATTATTCCTCCTAGTATTATTCTTATCCTGTTAGGTGATGTTGTTGGTGTGCCTGAGGGTGAACTATTTATGGCAGCGGCTGTACCGGGAGCGATGCTGATTTTGGCCTACATTCTTTATGTTGTCTGGACAGCTTGGCGCCACCCTGAATCTGCGCCCGCCATCAAAAGCCTCGCTAATCAATCACCAGACTTACTTTTCAGTGTCATTAAAAGCCTTGTACCACCACTATTATTAATTCTAGCCGTGCTGGGCTCTATTTTCTTTGGTATTGCATCGCCGACTGAGTCCGCTGCTGTGGGTGCGTTAGGCGCGATTGTACTGGCCGCCATCCATCGACGTATGAACCTGAATAACTTACGCGAAGCACTTCAACGCACGACTCGCCTAACCAGCATGGTATTTATTATTTTTATAGGCGCGACCGCATTCGGTCTGGTCTTTGTCGGTATGGGTGGTGATAAGCTCATTCTCGACCTCTTTACTGCGTTACCCGGTGGGAAATGGACCTTTCTTGTAGTCAGTATGTTGCTTATCTTCTTCTTAGGCTTTTTTCTGGACTTTATTGAAATTTGTTTTATTGTCGTCCCGGTCATTGCCCCCGTTGCCATACATATGGGCATTGATCCATTGTGGTTTGCTTTATTGATAGCATTGAACTTACAAACCTCTTTTTTGACACCGCCATTCGGCTTTTCACTGTTTTACTTGAAAGCCAGCGCACCACCCACTTTAAAACTGGAATCCATCTATCGCGGTATCGTGCCATTTGTCGTGATACAAGTGATTGTTTTAGGCTTAATCATTGCCTTTCCGCAAATTAGCCTGTGGTTGCCTGAGATGATGTCAAAGTAAATGTGATTGATGTTTTTTAGGGGAGTTGTTGAGCAAATTAAAAATCACGTTATATGATGAGCTTGTTTAAGCTGTCTTTACACGGTTACGACCACACTCTTTTGCACGATAAAGCGCCTGATCGACTTGCTCTACAAAGTCGACAATTTCATCTTTAGGGCTGGGAACAATCGTTCCTAGGCCTATACTGATAGTCAGCAGTTGTGAAACCTCAGAATCCTGATGGCTGATTTGTAATTTCATCATTAATTGCTGGCAGCGTTCAGCAATTTTTATTGCGGCACTAGCGTCTGTTTCTGGCAGTAACATCACAAATTCCTCACCGCCAAAACGAGCAAAAAAGTCTCTAGAACGCGTTGCCGCCGAGGAGAGTGCCTGGGCGACCTGTTTTAAACAATCATCTCCCTGAATATGACCATAGCAGTCGTTGTATTGTTTAAAAAAATCAATATCCATGACCAGCAAAGAAAGCGGTTGCTGATGGCGTCTGGCCGTCATCCATTCTTCTTCGAATACTTTGTCTAACATGCGTCGGTTAGGTACACCAGTCAGACCATCTTTAAAAGAAAGCTCTTCCAGCTCTTTTTGCAAATCCAGTAACTTTTGTTCAGTTTCTTTACGTTCAGTAATATCGAACATAAAACCGATTAGCGCTTCGACTTCGCCTTGTTGGTCTCTGACGACATGTACCACATCTCGAATCCATACATAGTGACCATCTTTTGTCAGTGCCCGATAATCAGCTTCGTGATCAACACCGGCTTTGGATTGCGCCACACAGAAATCCACCACCGATTGCTGATCTTCTGGATGCATTCTTTCAGCCCACTCATTAACTGTTTGCCAGCTTTCTACCGACCACCCCAATAACTTCTCTATTTGTGGTCCGATGTAAGTAAAACACATGGTTTTCCAGTCAATGCGCCAGGGAATAGCTTTAGTCGATTCTAATAATGTTTTGTAAACACCTGAATCTTGGGATGTCATTCTATCGTCAGCCATTTCAATGACCCTCTATTCGAAAATAGGTTTAATTTCTGAGTATGGGGTTACTCACATTCATGCGTTAACTCTGCTCAAATGTAAAACTTTTTACAGCATCAATATGCTGCACACCGAGTTTTAACATCAGTAATCTATCTACCCCAATTGCTACGCCGCAACAGGCAGGCAAACCAGCTTGCATAGCCGCTAGTAAATGTTTATCAACCGGCATGGCAGACTTACCTTGCTGGTGTCGGATAAGATTATCTTCTACAAATCGTTGACTTAACTCATCTGCATCCAGGCATTCATCATAACCATTTGCCAGTTCAAGCCCTTGAGCATAGACCTCAAATCTGGCAGAGACAATATGGCCTTCCTCTGAACGGTGCAGTTTTGCCAGTTGTGCCTGCGAGGCAGGAAAATCATAAATAATATATGGGTGAACAGACAAGGCTAATTGCGGTTCAATTAACTCACTCATCAATAGCTCCAGCCAACCGTCTTTGTCTGTTTGCCAGTCTTGAGGGAGGCTTTTTATTCTGGACAGCGCATATTGTTTGAGTTCATCTTGCTCAACATCTGTGACATCAATCGACAAGTACTGTGAAAACAGTGTTTGATAGTTCATCTTGACCGCGGGAGATAAGCCAACCACGGTTTGTAATAAATCATCCACTTCCGCCATAAGCTGATGATAACTCAGGCTGGGGCGATACCATTCCAGCATCGTAAACTCAGGAGAATGATGCCTGCCCTGCTCACCATTACGAAATACTTTTGCTATCTGATACATATCCCCCAGACCAGCAGCTAACAGACGTTTCATCGCAAACTCGGGTGAAGTGTGCAAATAACAGGAGCTTTTCTGCCCACCAGCAGCAATATAATCAGTGGTAAAGCTATCAAGGTAAGGTGCTGTAGGGGCCGCATGAGAAAGAATGGGTGTGTCGACTTCCAGCACCTCTCGCTGATAAAAAAAACGACGGATCTCAGTCAGAAACTGAGCCCGTCGTTTTAGATTTTCCAGACTTGCAGAGGGTTGCCAGTCTTTATCGTACATAGTGGGTATTAGTCTTTTGCGCGTTCAACATAGGATGAAGAGCGGGTATCGACTCTCAGGACTTCACCGATTTCAATAAATAGAGGAACACGAACAACCGCACCTGTTTCCAGTGTGGCTGGTTTACCACCACCACCTGAAGTATCACCACGTACACCCGGATCGGTTTCAACCACTGCCAGATTAACGAAGTTAGGCGGAGTCACCAATAACGGTGTGCCATTCCATAATGTCACGGTGTAAACATATTGCTCTTTCAGCCAATCTTTACTTTCGCTGATGGCATTGGCATCGGCACCATATTGTTCAAACGAAGTTGGATCCATGAAATACCAAAACTCACCATCGGTATATGAATATTCCAGATCGGTTTCGATAACGTCAGCACTTTCAACCGTATCACCAGATTTAAACGTCCGCTCATTCACTCGGCCAGTTTTCAAGTTACGGAACTTAACACGATTAAATGCTTGGCCTTTACCCGGTTTAACAAACTCATTTTCGATGATGCTGCATGGGTCACCATCAAGCATAAACTTCAGGCCGGATTTGAATTCATTTGTACTATAACTTGCCATCTTAACCTCTTTTGGGGGACGATCTTCGCTTGCTTCAAAATAAAAGCCACTATGATACCGCAAACCACTAGCCTAAAGACAAAACAAAACTGGCAACACGCATTAGCCAACGCTATAAATAGTGCCGATGAATTATTAGCTTTATTGGGACTTTCCGGTCAGTTAGCTGCAATCGATAAAGCACAAATACGTCAGTTTCCGGTGCGTGTCCCACGCAGTTACATTAAAAAAATGCGCTATGGCGATGCTTCAGATCCGCTGCTTCGTCAGGTATTCCCTCTCATTGACGAGGGTTTTAGAGTCGATGGATATAAGGCTGATCCGGTAGGTGATCATTTAGCCATTAAGTCGCCCGGTATCTTACAAAAATATCAAGGACGAGCACTGTTATTAATGACAGGTGCCTGTGCTATTCATTGCCGATATTGTTTTCGTCGTCACTTCCCTTATTCAGAAAGTAATCCACTCGCCGGTCAATGGCAGCAGTCACTTGATGCTTTAAACGCTGATAAATCCATTACTGAAGTTATTCTCAGCGGCGGAGATCCCTTATCCCTCAATGATGAGAAACTGGCAAATGCTATTGAAGATCTTAATCAGATAACACATTTAAAACGATTGAGAATTCATACCCGGCTGCCCGTTGTATTGCCAGAACGCATCACCGAATCATTATTAAATTACCTGCAAAACACCCATCTGAAAGTGGTGATGGTCATTCATGCTAATCATGCCAATGAAATAGATGAAGAAGCAGCACAAGTGCTAAGTGACTTAAGGCAAGCTGGTGTGCAGTTACTGAATCAAACCGTTTTGTTAAAAGGGATTAACGATTCTGTAGACGCACTTGTGGGTTTAAGTGAGCGTTTAAATGAAGTGGATGTGCAGCCTTATTACCTGCATTTATTGGACAAGGTAGCCGGAGCACATCACTTTGATGTGGAAGAAGAACTTGCAGTGAGTTTGATTGAAAACTTGAGACAACAATTGCCTGGCTACCTTGTGCCCCGTCTGGTGCGTGAGCTACAAGGTGAAGCCAGTAAAACGGTAATCAGCTAATTACCGTTGATCAATCGGTGTGTAGTCACGCATATCGCTACCGACATAGATTTGTGTTGGTCTGTAAATGCGATTATCACAAATTTGTTCACGCCAATGCGCTAACCAACCCGCTGAACGAGCTACAGCAAACAACGCGGTGAACTCGTCTTCAGGAATACCCATTTCGCTGTAGAGAATGCCGGAATAGAAATCAACATTCGGGTAAACGCCTTTATGGCCGAGGCGATCAGCACAGACTTCTTCCAGTTTTAGGGCAGTAACGAACATATCATCCAGATGACCACCACGTTCTGCAACTAACTGTTCTACCAGTTTGTGCAAAATAGTGGCACGAGGGTCTTTAACCTTGTACTCGCGATGCCCCATTCCCCAGATAACTTCTTTATTTTTTAGTTTCTGGTCAACCCAGCTTTCGACATTTTTCGGAGAACCAATCTCTTGTAACATGCCAACGACGCGTTGATTTGCGCCGCCATGTAACGGGCCAGATAAGGTACCGATGGCAGCTGAAATCACGCTATAAGGTGTGGCCAGTGTCGAACCCGCGACCAATGCTGCAAACGTTGAAGCATTCAAGGTGTGTTCTGCATGCAAAATCAAACATACATCCATGATCTTAGCCATGAGTGGATCCGGTTCTTCACCGTTAAACATGTATAACAAGTTTTCCGCGACCGACAGATCATGTTTTGGATTAATAGGGTCCCAACCATTGCGGATGTGTTCCCACATCGCCACCAGCGGTGCCATTTGCGCAATGATATTCACCGTCATATTACGCACGTAATCAAGGTCTTCACAGCTATTGGCATCTGTCAGACACTCCGTACCCGGGTAGAACATGCCCAGACTGGATACCGCTGTTTGCAGCATATCCATGGGATGACCGGTATGGGGGAAATGACGCATCATCTGACGAATATGATATTTGATGCGGTAGTTGTCTTTTAACTGTTGGGAAAAATCATTTAAGGCTTTCTTAGTCGGTAACTCACCGTCTAACAAAAGCAGTGTGGTCTCTTCGAATGTACTGTTTTCAGCAAGAGTTTCGAGAGGATAACCTCGATAACTCAGTATGCCTTTTTCACCATCAATAAATGAAATGGCTGACTTTGTTGCGGGTACACCTTCCAGGCCTGGTAAAAAATCACTCATCTACAACCTCATAATTATCTTGATGGTGGAGATTATCGGAAAAGCTGGCATTATACTGCATTGCAGGTAGAGCAGCATCTCCGATGTTATTCGCTACTGATTTTATGGAGTTATCTCAAGATATCTGACCAGATATTGTGTGCCCAGGCATCAGCAAACTCCCCTTGCAGCAGTGTTGGGGTGGTGGTTATTCCTCCGCCGGGCATCACCGCCATTTTTTCCGTCTTTGGATCATATCTGAATACGGCCGCGACAAAGCCTGCTTTTTCGCCGTCAGTAAAACTATAACAGGTATTGCCAAACACCGGTTCAGGTTCAACTTCCTCTTCGTGTAATAGAGCAATGACTGCAGCGGCACAGACTTTTGCCTGCACATTGGCAATATGGCCTGATTTGGGCAAGGTGGATGCCACGGCATCACCTATCACGTGTACATCAGGTACAGCTGTCGACTCATAAGTGCTGAAGTCGACCTCGCACCAACGTTTATCGACATTCATCACACCTGCCAACTCAGCCACTTTTCCTGCGCGTTGCGGTGGAATGACATTCAGAACGTCAGCTTGGACTTTATCGAACAAACCTTCAACCGTTAACGTATCAACATCAACTGTTTCTATGCCATTACTGGGTTGATAATCAATGATGTCGGCATAGCGATCATCCCAAACGCCTTTAAATAACGCTTTTTTGGACACAATATCGCCATTGGCATCCAGAATGATTAATTTGGCTGTAGGATTATGTTGTTTTAAAAATAAAGCGATTTGGCAAGCACGTTCATAAGGGCCGGGGGGACAACGAAATGGAGCTTGCGGAATCGTCATTACCACCTTACCACCTTTAGGCATCGCTTTTAATTGTTCATGAAGCAACTGTGTTTGCGGTCCAGCTTTCCAGGCATGCGGAATTTTAGTCTCAACAATCTCAGGTGTCAGCATGCTCAGCTGGTCATAAATAAAATCCACGCCAGGCGCAATGATAAGGCGGTCATAATCTACCACTGTGCCATCATCAAGACGCACATTTTTGTTATCAACATCCACCGCATTGACTGTGGCCTGAATCATCTTTACATCGTAGTGAGAACTCAAACCGTGATAATCAAAGGTTAATTGTTGTAGGGTTCGATGACCACTTAACACGAGATTACTTTGTGGGCAGGAAACAAAAGCCGTTTTTTTCTCAATCAGAATCACTTCAAGATCCGGCGACCACATGCGTAAGTATTTGGCAGCCGTGGCACCCGCAAAGCCACCACCCACCACCACAACACGTTGTGATTTTTTCGAAGGCGTTATTATGGCCGAACTCATGTTGGGAAATGCAGCCAAAGCTGAGACTGTTATCCCTGTCTTTATCAGTTGCCGACGGTTAATGGCCATAATAACTCTCCACACTAATCAGGAAACATGCTCACCCTGTGCCTGTAAATCGGCATGATAAGAAGAACGTACCATCGGACCACTGGCGACATGTTCAAAGCCCATTTGTTTGCCTGCCACGGCAAGATCATCAAATTCGGCTGGCGTGATAAAACGTTCGACCGGTAAGTGATGCCTGCTCGGTTGCAGGTATTGGCCTAATGTCAGCATGCGACAACCATGGTCTCGCAGATCTTGCATCACTTGTTTGACTTCATCGATGGTTTCACCCAAGCCCAGCATCAAACCGGATTTGGTCGGCACATCGGGATGCATCTCTTGAAATCGTTTGATTAAATCCAGAGACCACTGGTAGTCAGAGCCAGGTCTGACCGCTTTATATAAGCGGGGAATACTTTCCAGATTGTGATTGAAGATATCCGGCGGACTTTGTTTGAGAATATCGAGCGCGACATCCATTCGTCCGCGAAAATCTGGCACCAGCACTTCAATATTGGTCTGCGGTGATTGTTGACGAATTTCATCAATACAACGGACAAAATGTGCCGCACCACCATCACGTAAATCATCACGATCGACAGAGGTCACCACAACATGCTTTAGCTGCATGGCAGCGATGGTTTTTGCCAGATGCGCTGGCTCGTTTTCATCCAAAGCATCAGGACGCCCATGAGCGACATCACAAAACGGGCAGCGTCGAGTACAGATATTCCCCATAATCAGAAATGTCGCAGTGCCATGGGAAAAACATTCACCTAAGTTAGGGCACGCCGCTTCTTCACATACCGTGTGCAGCTTGTGCTCACGAAGCATGTCTTTAATATGTTTAACCTTAGGGTTGCCATGCGATTTGGCCCGAATCCATTCTGGTTTTCGTTTTGGCTCGCTTGGCTCGATTTTAATGGGAATACGGGAAACCTTTGATTCGCCTTTTAAAGCGCGAACGTCACGTCTACCGTCTGTTAATTCACTCATGCATTTATTCCTAATTGTGTCTGTTGCTGAAAAGCAGACACAAATTGTTGTTTCGCTTCTGACATTGATATATCAATACCGAGCGACCTCATATCAATCACTTCCATACCCGCATAACCACATGGATTAATGTAACTGAAAGGTAAGAGATCCATATCAATATTCAAGCTAAGGCCGTGATAACAAGCCCCACGTTTAACACGTAAGCCCAGAGAGGCAATTTTTTGTTCATCGACATAGACACCAGGCGCGTCAGGTCTGGCATAGGCATCGATATCATAATGAGCAAGGATGCTGGTCACTGTTTGTTCGAGATGCGTAACCATCTGTCTGACACCCATCTTGGCTCGCCGTATATCCACTAAGGTATACACAACTAATTGTCCTGGACCATGATAAGTCACTTGTCCACCACGATCTGTGGTCACAATGGGAATAGTCGAGTCCATCAAAATATGAGATGGGTCACCATTTGCGCCTTGGGTAAACACGGGATGATGTTCAAGCAACCATAATTCATCTTCAGTCTCAGCATCACGTTCAAGCGTGAATGACTGCATGGCATTAACTGTAGACTGGTAGTCCACCAGCCCCAGATCTTTAATTTGCATAAACGTTAAAGCACGTATTTGATAGCGTCGTGATCACTCAAATCCTGGTAAATAGCATCGAGCTGAGGTTTACTTGTTGCTCTTATCGTGACCGTGACCGATGTAAATTTACCACCGGAGCTATGCTTCTGACTGACTGCACCCTCGGCAATATCATCGACATGGCGCCGGACAATTTCGACAACAATGCTATCGAGCTCCTCACTCGCTTCTCCCATCGCCTTGATAGCAAAGTCGCAGGGAAACTCTAATAATGTCTCAGATTGTTCTTGTTCACTCATACATTCATCTCCAACTTATGACGTTGGTATAGTTCATTTACTGTCTGCCATATTGGGCCTGGTAGACCTTGGCCAACAGGCTTATCATCCAGAGTCGTCACCGGTAATAACTCTCGCGTTGAGCTGCTAATCCAAATCTCGTCCGCCTGGGTGAGTCTATCTGCAGTCACCGATTCTTCTCTAACTGGAATACCGGTCATAGCCGCCAGTTCGAGAACAAAATCACGAGTAATACCGGACAGCACTGTATTGTCTTTTGCTGCGGTATAAATAACGCCATCAAAAACCGCATAACTATTACTGGCAGAGCCTTCAGTCATCACACCATCACGAATCAAAATGGCTTCTCCAGCACCCTGCTCGTGCGCTTGCTGTCTCAGCATGGTATTGGGTAACAAAGCAATGGCTTTGATATCGCAACGCTGCCAACGAATATCATCGACCGTGATTGCTTTAATTCCTTGTGTCTTATATAAGCTTGGGACAGCATTAAGCGGATTGCTCATCATAAAGACAGTCGGCTTAACCCCTTGCGGAAATACATGCTCACGCGGTGCCACACCTCGAGTTACCTGTAGATAAACGGCCTGATTTTCACCCTCGTTATGTTCAATTAACTGAGTGATGAGCTGTGTCCAGTGCGCATCGTCGAAGGGATTACTTAAATGAATCCCATCCAGACTATTTTGCAGCCGGGATAAATGCGCTTTTAAACGAAAAGGCTGGCGACCGTATACAGGGATGACTTCATAAACCCCATCACCGAATAAAAAACCGCGATCGTAAACAGATACTTTTGCCTGCTCAGCAGGCAAAAACGTATCGTTCAGAAAGACAGTCGCCATGACTGCTTAGCCCCAGATCCATAGCATGATTTCATCAATCAGACGGCGCCACCAGCTACCTTGCTCAACATCATTCAGTGCCACTAATTCTTGTTTAGCGACCACTTCATCACCAAGACGAATCTCCACTTCACCTAACACAGTACCGGCTGTAACAGGCGCAATGACGGGTTGCTGAATATTGGTTGTCGCCTCTAGTTGATCGTATTGACCACGTGGTACTGTTACAGACAATGGCTTAGTCAGACCTAAAGCGAGTTGATCCGTCGCCCCTTTCCATACTTTGGTATCGATAATACCCGTATTGGCTTTATACAGCTGATGCGTTTCAAAGAATCGGAAGCCGTAGTTCATCAACTTTTGCGTTTCTTGAGCACGTGCATTTTCGCTGCGTGTGCCTAAAACCACAGAAATCAACCGCATATCGCCGCGTTTTGCTGAGGCAGCAAGACAGAATCCCGCTTCTTCCGTATGTCCTGTTTTTAAACCATCAACACTGTTATCACGCCAGAGTAATTTGTTACGGTTGTGCTGTGTGATGCCGTTGTAGGTGTATTCTTTTTCTGAATACCATTCATAGTGCTCAGGAAAGTCACGGATTAAGGCGGCCGACAAAATCGCAATATCATGTGCGGTTGTGTAGTGATCAGGATCAGGTAAGCCTGTCGCGTTCATGTAGTTTGTGTTGTACATACCAAGCTGCTGCGCATACTGATTCATCATCTGTGCAAAGGTTTCTTCACTACCCGCAATATGCTCAGCTAGTGCAACTGCAGCATCATTACCTGACTGTACAATCATGCCTCGCATCAAAGACTCAAGGCTGACTTTGGTGTTTACTTCCATAAAGCTGCGTGAACCTTGCATACGCCAAGCTTTTTCACTGATCAACACTTCATCTTCGAGTTTAATGTTGCCAGCATGCAGTTCATGCGACACCACATAAGATGTCATTAGTTTAGTGATACTCGCAGGGGGTAATTTTTGGTCCGCGTTTTCTTCAGCCAGAATTCGACCACTGTCATAATCCATTAAAATGTATGATTTTGCCGCGACGCTCGGCGCGGAAGGTTGAGGTGTGATAGCACCAGCAAAAACCTGGGTAAATGCGAATAAAAAGGACAGAAATAAAACAACTTTCGTGTGTTTCAGCATATTGAACTCTCTGAATCTAAATGTTTAATCAATAACAATGTGCGAATTGGGATAACCAAGATTAGCTAATTTCGTCGCCAGGCTATCGCCTTGTTCAACGCTGCTTATTGGCCCTATACGCACACGATATAGGGTTCCCTGCGAACTTTTAAATGGCGTGATAATAATGACGCCAGTGACTTCATGCTGTAATTTTCGTTTTATTTGCTCAGCGCGACTCAAGCTGCTGAAAGCCCCCACTTGCAGGAACATTTCTGCTGAGCTCAGTGGCTTTACCGAAGCGGTCACCTTAGGTGCGGCTTCCTTGATTGTAGGCGCCACAGTGGCTTTACCTGGTGTGGTTAGCGCTCGTACTTCCACTAAACCAGTTCCTTTAGCAATAATCCCGAGCTTAGTTGCTGCGCTATATGATAGATCAATCACACGGTTTTCGTGAAACGGACCGCGGTCATTCACCTTCACAATGGCTTTTTTACCGTTTTCAAGGTTAGTCACTTCCACATAAGTCGGTAAAGGTAATGTCTTGTGCGCAGCGGTCATTTTGTACATATCGTAAATTTCACCGCTCGACGTTCTGCGACCGTGAAACTTCGTGCCGTACCAAGATGCAATCCCTTTTTCACGATACCCTTCAGCACTACTTAAGGTGTAATAGTTTTTGCCTAAAACTTTATATTGACGGGGATTACCATATTTACTTAATGGTTCATTTTTAGGTACTGCATCAGGAATATTACTTAAATTCGGAACGCGTGTGGGCGCACTATCCTGCTCGACAACGCCAACTTTACCTCCACATGAAGTCAAAAAACCGATTAGCAATAACAACGCTAATCGGTGTGAACTCAAACTCATTTGGTCTTATCCATTTTTTCTCGAATAGCTTGTGCAAGCTGATATACAGCCATGGCATACATACGACTATGATTATAGCGAGTGATCGCATAAAAATTCTGTCTGCCTAACCAGTATTCCTCACCGTCAGCTTGTGTCAAACCAACCACAGATAACACATCATCACCCGCTGGCACTTGGGAGAGTGAAAAGCCAGCTTCTTTTAGCTGCTGTCGAGTGAATGCGGGTTTGAGATCATTGGCTAACATGGCTTCAGGAAGTGGTTTACTCGCCTGTGTGCGATGCACGATAGATTGACCAGGTACCCAACCATGTAACTTCAGGTAATTGGCGATACTACCAATAGCATCGGTCGGATTCGTCCAGATATCACGATAGCCATTACCATCAAAATCCACCGCATACGCCAGATAGCTACTTGGCATAAACTGTCCCAATCCCATCGCTCCTGCATAAGAACCTACAGGATCCAGTCGAGAGATTTTTTCCTGTTCTGTTAGCACTAAAAACTTTTCCAGTTCACTGGTAAAAAAAGGACTGCGTGGTGGATAACGGAAAGCCAGTGTGGATAAAGCATCAATGACACGATAGCCCCCCATATGCTGACCATAACGCGTTTCCACACCCAATATTGAAATAATGATCTCTGCTGGCACGCCATATTGTTTTTCAGCGGCTTCCAGCGCTTCTTTATGATGTTGCCAGAATTCGTAGCCACCATTGATACGTGAATCGGTCAGAAATATATTTCGGTATTCATACCAAGACTTACTTTTTTCAGCCGGCCTTGAGATAGCCTTAAGAATGGCATCCTTGACGTCGACCTGGTCAAATACATTGTCTAACTCAGCACGATCGAAACCGTGTTTAGTTACCATCTTATCGATAAAGGCATCGACACCTGGTAATTGGTCATTGGCTTGCACATGGATACTGGCAAGCAGCAGCAAAGAACTGAATAGCGTTTTTTTCACGGTGACATCATCCTTCGGTGAGTATGAATAGACATCAGGATACCGAAGCCTGCCAGCAGGGTCACCATTGACGTGCCCCCATAACTGATCAGGGGCAGCGGCACCTACAACGGGTAACAATCCTGTTACCATCCCAACATTAACGAACACATAGACAAGGAAAGTAATAGAAATACTTCCTGCCAGCAGTCTGGCGAAACTACTTTGAGCCTGACTGGCAATATATAGTCCTCTGCTAGCGACCAGTAAATAAACAAATAATAAAATTGCGACACCGACCAAACCGAACTCTTCTGAGATCACAGCAAAAATAAAATCTGTAGAACGTTCAGGTAAGAACTCTAAATGCGACTGTGTGCCCTGTAGCCATCCTTGACCGAATAAGCCTCCAGAGCCAATAGCAATTTTTGACTGAATAATATGATAGCCGGCACCTAAAGGATCATTTTCCGGATTGAGAAAAGTCAGCACGCGGCGGCGTTGATAATCGTGCATGAAATACCACAGCACAGGGGCAGCAGAGGCACAGGAGACTAAAAAGCCAATAATAATTTTCCAACTGATGCCGGCTAAAAATAAGACAATCAGCCCTGAACTGGCAATCAAAATAGCCGTGCCTAAATCAGGCTGTTTCGCAATAAGAAACGCTGGCAGACCAATTAACACTAACCCAACGAGAATACGCCATGCGGATGGAGGCAATGGGCGTTCAGCAATATAGGCTGCTACCAGAATAGGTACAGCCAACTTAATAATTTCTGAAGGCTGGAACCGGAAAAAGCCTAAATTCAACCAGCGCTGAGCGCCTTTTCCCTCATGCCCAAACAACAACACAGCAATAAGTAAAACCAAGCCGAAGCCATAAAGCAGATAAGCATTATCGCGAAGTCGGTCAGGATCAATCTGAGCTATCGCTAGCATAACCGTTACTGCCATACCGATTCTCACCAGCTGACGAATAATAATGCCAGTATCCTGCCCACCCGCGCTGAACAGCATCATTAATCCTGCACCCAACAAAATAAGCAGGCCGAGTAACAAAAGAGGATCGATATGAAATCGCCGCAACATGGTGGAGAATTGCCACTGATGCGGTTTTCTTCTATCGCTTAGCAGGCTACTACTCATCGACTTCAAATCCAAAATACTGTTGAATTAATTTTCTGGCGATAGGTGCGGCTACTTTACTACCACTCCCCCATTTTCGACCACAACAGCCACAGCAAACTCGGGTTTATCGGCTGGAGCAAAGGCAATAAATAAAGCATGGTCATGGAGCTTTCGTTCCAGAGTTTCAGCATCGTACTCTTCATCCTGTGCTATGCCGAATACCTGGGCTGTCCCTGTTTTACCCGCCACTTTAAAAGGCATGTTTTTCCCCACTGATCTGGCTGTACCCCGCTCTCCGTGGATCACTTCAACCATGGCTTGAACGACGGCTTCCCAGTTTTGACTATTTTGCATTGGCAGATTGTTCATAATCTCACTGTTCCTGAGATTCATATCTGCTTGCCCAGCCGGGCGAGTTGCCCTCACCACCTGTGGCTGCATTGAGATGCCTCGCATAGCCAGTGTCGCTGTAGCATGAGCCAGCTGAACGGGTGTAGTTTGGTTAAAGCCCTGGCCTATTCCTGAAATCAATGTTTCACCTGGAAACCACGCTTGATTTCGACTGGCACGCTTCCATTCACTCGAGGGTGACAAACCTTCACTTTCATTAGGTAAATCGATACCACTGCGATGGCCAAAGCCAAAATAATCAAGAAAATGATGCAAACGGTCGATGCCCAGCGCATGCGCCAAATCGTAGAAATATACGTCGCAAGACTGAGCTACCGCATCTTTCATATTAACCATACCATGGCCATAACTTTTCCAGCAGCGATAACGATGACTACTGCCTGGTAAGCTATACCATCCAGGGCAATAGGTTTTAGAGCGTTCATTGACAACGCCCAGTTCCAGTCCTGCCAGGGCCACAAAAGGCTTAAGTGTCGAACCGGGCGGATAATGACCACGAAGCGCTCTATCAAACAACGGTCTCTCAGGCGAATCCCTCAACGCCCCATATTCTTTACTACTGATACCTGAAACGAATGAATTCGGATTGTAGTCGGGTTTACTCACTAGCGCTAAAACCCCACCATTGCGTGGGTCAATCGCCACTACTGAGCCATTGTAGTCCCCCAATGACGCCGCTGCGACACGTTGCAGATTAATATCCAGGTTTAAATATAAATCATCGCCTGACTGTGAGGGTTCAGACAGAAGTTCACGTACAATACGGCCTTGAACATTTGTTTCTACCTGACGGTAGCCAACACTCCCATGTAGTTTATCTTCGTATTCCTTTTCAATGCCTGTTTTACCAATCTGAGAAGTCCCTTTGTAGTCTTTCTGATCGATGATTTGCATATCACGCTCGTTGATACGGCCAACGTAACCAACAGCATGTGCAAACAAGTTATTCTGTGGGTAATGTCGTATCAGACGACCTTCGATATCCACACCAGGAAAACGATAACGGTTAGCAGAGAAGCGAGCGACCTCTTCTTCTGTAAGTCGTTGCCGAATCACGACATGATGAAAACGGCGCTGACGTTGCATACGTTCCTTAAAGGCCTCTATATCCTCCTCAGACAAAGCGAGTAATTGACTCAACTCATGCAGGGTTTCATCAAGATTGGGGACTTTTTCAGGTACCATTTCCAAACTGAATGTTGGAATATTTTCAGCCAGCAAGACACCGTTACGATCGTAAATGAGTCCCCGCTGGGGCGGTAATGGCTCGATATCCACACGGTTACGGTCTGAGAGTGAATCAAAGTGTTCATATTCAAACACTTGCAAATACACTAACCGGAAGATCACGATGCCAAAAATAATCACTGACAGTAGACCAGCGAATAACAAACGTCCGTTTACAAGGCGACTCTCACGAAAATGATCTTTAAGCGTAAACTTTGAAGCCATATAACGTTCACGTTACCTGAAATGTACGGCGAATTTTACGCAGAATCGCATACATCACCGGCCATAACAGCGTACTTGTCAGCACGGGCATCCAGCTTTCCCAGTGCAACGTTGCTCGAGTAGCGACAACATCAACAAACTCCACCAATAGCACAACAGAAAAAATGGTTAAGGCTTGTTGCCAAAGTGGATATTGACGTAACTGCAAATGGAAACGTGCTATCAAATAAATAGCGAGCGCATAGCTGAAAGCCATCACCCCCAATACCCCCCATGGTGATATCCATGATAAAGCCTGTAAACCAGGCCACACCAATACTGACACGATGAGGCAATGCCATCGCCCAGTAAATGAGTGTCATCACTACCCATTCCGGACGGAAAAAACGCGCGTAATCTGGTAACGGCACCAGCATCAACATAATAGAAATGATAAGCGTGATAACAATCACAAAACCATTACGGGTTCTAATTGTCGTCGCCACTGTCGACCTCCGTGGTTGATGACGATTCCTCAGCTGGTTTCGTTGTTGTACGCTCTGTTTGAATTTTTTCGCCTGGCAGAACTAACATCACTTCACGACTCGTGGATAACTTGGCCGCTGGCTCTACTTTGATATCAGCAAATGGTTTACCTTGAGGAAACTCAACGGATACCACTTTACCTACAGGATAGCCAACAGGAAACCGACCACCAAGCCCTGATGTGACTAATAAGTCGCCTTCACGAATATCCGCATTATGTGGCAGAAAATCCATTTGCAGGAATTCGCCTAAACCTCGGCCCGTGACCACAGCCCGAAGACCATTGCGATTGATTTGAACAGGGATGCTATGACTTGGGTCTGTCAATAACACAACACGACTTGATACGGCAGAGGTTTCGGTCACCTGCCCCATTACCCCTGTAGCATCCAACACCGGTTGCCCGATATACACACCATAATTTTCGCCCTTATCAATCACGACTTGTTGAGAAAAAGGATCAAGATCTATGGTCAGTAATTCTGCTACTTGAACACGTTCTTGCAGACGAAATGATGAGCCTAACAACTCTTTGAGTCGCATATTTTCTCGTTCGAGTGACTGCAGTTTCTGCAAGCGAATATTCTGCAACATATTATTCGCTTCCATGACGGTAATTTTTTCTCGTAATTGTTTACGATCCTGAAAAAAATCACTGACCCATTCACTCAAATCTGTAGGAAGCGATGCCGCCGCCTGCACAGGATAGACTGCCGTTGACAACAAAGAACGCACAGGTTTGAAGTAATCCAGACGCGTATCAAGGAAAAACACCATGATAGAGGCTACAAGCGCCAGTAGCATCCGGGTGTTTAAAGAAGGTGTATGGGCAAATAAAGGTTTAATAACTCAACGTCCAAAACTAAAAGACCTTCGCAAATGCAAAACACTCGCAAAGGTCTTACGACTTATTAACTAAAAATCATTATTCAAAGGTAAAAACGTCTGTACCTTTTTCATCAATCATTTCAAGCGCACGACCACCGCCACGAGCGACACAGGTAAGTGGATCTTCTGCAATAATTGCAGGTAAGCCTGTTTCTTCGATAAGTAAGCGATCCAAATCACGCAGCAATGCACCGCCACCGGTTAATACGATACCGCGCTCGGCCACGTCAGCACCTAGTTCTGGCGGAGTTTGCTCTAAAGCAGTCTTAACCGCTGCTACAATACCAGAAAGTGGATCCTGCAAGGCTTCCAAAATCTCATTACTGTTTAGAGTAAAGCTTCTTGGCACACCTTCAGCCAGATTCCGTCCACGTACTTCCATTTCACGCACTTCATTACCGGGGTAAGCTGAACCAATTTCTTTTTTAATTTTTTCCGCGGTTGATTCACCAATTAACGTGCCGTAGTTTCGACGCACATAGTTGACGATGGCTTCATCAAATAAATCACCACCGATACGTACT
The DNA here is from genome assembly GCF_030296755.1 of Methylophaga marina. Lineage (NCBI taxonomy): Bacteria > Pseudomonadati > Pseudomonadota > Gammaproteobacteria > Thiotrichales > Piscirickettsiaceae > Methylophaga > Methylophaga marina. Next base: position 2,352,696 of record NZ_AP027741.1, on the reverse strand, counting down.
GAAGCAGAATAAACAATACCGTTTAATGAGATAACCGCGACTTCTGTTGTACCACCACCGATATCAAGTACCATCGAGCCACTGGCTTCATCAACAGGCATACCGGCACCAATGGCTGCTGCCATCGGCTCTTCAATCAGAAACACATCTCGTGCCCCTGCGCCAGCAGCAGATTCGCGAATTGCACGACGTTCAACTTGCGTTGAACCACAGGGAACACAAACTAAAACGCGCGGACTCGGCTTGAGAAAACGTCCTTCGTGTACTTTACGAATAAAATGCTGCAACATTTTTTCCGTCACGGTGAAATCAGCGATAACACCATCTTTCAATGGCCTGATGGCGGTGATATTACCTGGCGTTCGTCCTAACATGCGCTTGGCTTCGACACCGACCGCAGCTATAGAACGAGGACCACCAGGGCCTTTATCCTGACGAATAGCAACAACAGAAGGCTCGTCTAAGACAATTCCTTTGCCGCGCACATAAATCAGCGTATTCGCTGTTCCAAGATCGATCGACAGATCGTTGGAGAAAATTCCACGTAAACGTTCAAACATTGAAGAAACCACACCTGAAAGGGGTAAAATAGATACTTTAGCAATGCTCTGGGCTGTTGGGCAAGCAACTAATCATTTAAACTTACTGCTTTGTTGAAGCAATTAACCTTTGGAACTGTCGATGAGTTTAGATAAACACGATGTAGAAAAAATCGCGCACCTCGCACGCCTGTCGATACAGGAAGATGATATTCCTCATTATGCACGGGATTTGAATAATATTCTTAATTTAGTTGACCAATTAAGCGCAGCTGACACTAACGACATACTTCCTATGGCTCACCCCCTTGATGCACATCAGCGTTTACGCCCCGACAGTGTGACCGAAGTCAATCAGCGTGATGCATTTCAGGCGATTGCACCTAAAACTGAAGCCGGTGTCTATCTGGTTCCTAAAGTTATCGAATAAAGCAACACAGGCAAACACATGCATAACAAATCACTTTCAGAATTATCGGCAGCCCTGCACAACAGTGAAATAAGCAGTGTTGAACTTACTCAGCATTATCTTGACCGCATTAATCAGCACAACGGCACTTTAAATGCCTTCATCACTGTGACCGAAGAGCGAGCACTGGAACAGGCCAAAGCGGCAGACAAGCTATTGGCAGAGAAAAAAGCGGGCGTGTTGACGGGTATACCACTCGCCCACAAAGATATTTTCTGCACCAAAGGTGTTCGCACCAGTTGCGCTTCCAAGATGCTGGATAAGTTTATTGCACCGTATGATGCCACTGTCGTCGAAAAGATTGACCAGGCCGGCATGGTCACATTGGGTAAAACCAATATGGACGAATTTGCTATGGGTTCGTCGAATGAAACCAGCTGGTATGGCCCTGTAAAAAATCCGTGGGATACCGACCGCGTACCTGGTGGTTCATCAGGTGGTTCAGCAGCAGCCATGGCGGCACGTTTAGCGCCCGTTGCTACAGGTACGGATACCGGTGGTTCGATTCGTCAACCTTCTTCTCTGTGTAATCTGACCGGTTTGAAACCCACTTATGGCCGTATTTCTCGCTACGGAATGATTGCTTTCGCTTCAAGCCTGGATCAAGCTGGCCCCATGGCCAACAGTGCTGAAGATGCTGCCTGGCTGATGAACGTGATGTCAGGGTTTGATGAGAAAGACTCTACGAGTGTCGATCGTGATGTGCCAGATTACACAGCGAGTTTGAATGATTCACTTGAAGGCTTAACTATCGGCCTGCCAAAAGAATATTTTGGTGAAGGTCTCGATCCGCGTGTAGCCGCTACGGTAGAAGCGGCCATCAAGACATATGAAAAAATGGGCGCGACATTAAAGGAAATCACCTTACCCAACACGGGTCTAGCTGTGCCGACATACTATGTCGTAGCGCCAGCAGAATGTTCGTCTAACTTATCAAGAATGGATGGCGTACGTTTCGGTCACCGCGCTGAAGATCCGAAAGACTTAATGGATCTCTACACCCGTTCACGTGGCGAAGGTTTTGGCGAAGAAGTCAAACGTCGCATCATGATTGGTACTTATGCCTTATCGGCTGGTTACTACGATGCTTACTACTTAAAAGCACAGCAATGCCGTCGTCTTATTAGTAATGACTTCCAGGAAGCATTTAAAGAAGTCGATGTGATTATGGGACCAACAGCCACCAATCCTGCTTTCCGTTTTGGTGAGAAAACAGACGATCCGGTTGCGATGTATCTGGAAGATATTTACACCATCAATACCAATCTGGCTGGTTTGCCTGGTATGTCTATTCCAGCTGGTTTCGTTGAGGGCTTACCTGTCGGTTTACAAATTATTGGTAACTACTTTGATGAAGCGAGATTATTAAATATCGGTCATCGTTATCAACAAGAAACAGACTGGCATCAACGTATTCCTGATGCGTTCAAATAATCCTACTTTAAAGGGGCTCACCGCCCCTTTTTTATGGGTCAGATATGACACTTATCTGGTATTCTTGCAGCACACATCAATCAGGGCATGAGGAAACCGCCAGATGAAGGCAGCAGAGCTATTTGTCAAAGCGCTCGAAAATGAAGGCGTGGAATATATATTTGGTATCCCAGGTGAAGAAAATCTGGATGTCATGGATGCATTGCTGGATTCATCTATCCAATTTATTACCACTCGCCATGAACAGGGGGCGGCTTTTATGGCCGATGTTTATGGTCGACTTACAGGTAATGCCGGTGTTTGTATTGCTACCCTGGGGCCAGGCGCAACGAATCTCATCACGGGTGTCGCGGATGCCAATATGGATCACGCCCCACTCATTGCTATTGCCGGACAAGCGTCTACGCATCGACTCCATAAAGAGTCCCATCAAGTGCTGGATTTGGAAGCGATGTTTCGGCCAATAACCAAATACGCATCGCGTATTGTCAGCCCTGAAGTTATTCCAGAAGTGGTTCGTAAAGCGTTTAAAGTCGCTCAAACAGAAAAAACCGGGGCCTGCTTTATTGAGTTTCCTGAAAATATTGCCGAAATGGACATTGATGATGTGCCGTTACGTGTCAAAAATGCAACGGCTCCCGAACCCGCAGCAGAAGAAATCGAACGTGCGGCAGAAGTTATTTCAAATGCTAAAAGCCCGATTATTTTGGCAGGCAATGGGGTTATTCGTGCCAATGCCTGTGATGAACTAGCTGAATTTTCAGAAAAGCTGGGCATCCCTATTGCCAATACCTTTATGGCAAAAGGCGTCGTACCCTTCCGTCATCCAATGGCCTTGGGCAGTGTGGGCCTGCAATCGAATGACTACGCCAACTGTGGTTTCGCTAATGCCGATGTCATTATCTGTATTGGTTACGATATTGTGGAGTACCACCCATATCTTTGGCACCCATCGCGTGATCGTACTATTGTTCACATAGATACCACTCATGCTGAAGTGGATGGACACTACAGTATCAGTTTGGCTGTAGTCGGTAATATTCGTCATAGCCTCAATCGTGTAGCCGCCATCACTACCCCACACCAGGGCAAGGCGATGCGTACATTGAGAGACAGTTTGATTACTGAGATGAATATGCATCGTGATGATCTGGAATTTCCAGTGAAACCACAAAAAATCATCTGGGATCTGCGCACAGCCATGGATTTACAAGACATTGTCATCTGCGACGTAGGTGCTCATAAAATGTGGATGTCACGGATGTTCCGCTGTGAATACCCTAATACCTGCATCATATCCAACGGATTTGCCAGTATGGGCATTGCCGTACCGGGTGCTATCGCCGCTAAATTAGCCAATCCCCAACGTAAAGTTGTGGCCGTGACAGGGGATGCTGGATTTTTGATGAACTCTCAAGAAATCGAAACCGCGATGCGCCTGAATATCGCTATAGTCATTCTGGTATGGAACGATGCCAGTTACGGCCTGATTGAGTGGAAACAACAAAACCAATTTGGTCGGACCAGTCATGTACAATTCACCAACCCGGATTTTGTTCAGTACGCGCAATCTTTTGGTGCAGTTGGTGTCAGAGTTGAGGAGACGGAGCAATTAATGCCCATTCTAAAAGAAGCTTTAGACAGAAATACCGTGACTGTTATTGATTGCCCGGTTGATTATCGAGAGAACCTCAAACTAACAGAAGCATTAGGCCAACTCACTTTAACGATTTAAATAACTGATGACACACATAATTAAACCCGCCATTGGCATTCTTATTCTTGGCATTATCGCGGCACTTATTTTTAATTCAGTGCAAGGACAACAAGGCCTTCCGGACAAGACCTTCACTGATTTAGACGGAAACACCCACTCACTTCAGGACTACAAGGGCAAACCTTTATTAGTCATTTTCTGGGCGACAGACTGTCCTGCTTGTGTGCAAGAACTTCCGGAACTCAAAGCCATTTATAAAGAATATGTGCCCAAAGGTTTAGAAGTTATCAGTGTGGCGTTGGCTCATGACAAGCCTGAGCATTTATTAGCGATGCGCATAGAAAAACAAATTCCCTACACCATCACTTGGGATCAAACAGGTGAACTGGCAAATGCATTTAGTAATGTACGCGTCACTCCAACGCATTTTTTATATTCCGCTGAAGGGGATGTCGTGATGCGCAAAATTGGTAGTGTCTCAAAAGAGATGCTCAGCGAGAAACTCAGCAGTATGGGGCTGTAGCAAATTCGAATACATTTACACTACACTTCTATAGTCTTGTATGGTATAAAGTACGGCTTTGTAAATGCAGGCAGGGACCAAAATCGGCGCCCTGTGGTAAAAGTGTATCAGGAGCAGGTTTTAAAATGGCCAGAGTATGTCAGGTAACGGGCAAGCGCCCTATGAGCGGTAACAATGTTTCACACGCTCATAACAAAACAAAACGTCGTTTCTTACCCAACCTTCACTCACACCGTTTTTGGGTTGAGTCTGAAAATCGCTGGGTCAAGCTGCGTGTCAGCAACCATGGTCTGCGCATCATCGATAAGAGAGGGATTGATTCCGTCCTTACTGACATTCGCGCCCGTGGCGAAAAATTTAGGAGAGTAAGACATGCGCGATAAAATTAAATTAGTCTCATCTGCTGGTACTGGTCACTACTACACCACAGATAAAAACAAACGTACCATGCCTGAAAAATTAGAGATCAAAAAGTTTGATCCTGTTGTGCGCAAACACGTTATGTATAAAGAAGCTAAAATCAAATAATATTGCCCACAATATTATTTTGGAAAAACCCGCACTAGCGGGTTTTTTTATGCTTGCATTAACACTATGATATCAACTCATTTCTTTAAGTTGTAATTCATGACCAACGTTGCTGATTTATCCTCCATCGTTCTAGCCAGACAACCCATTTTTGATCGTCAATATAATATTCATGCCTATGAATTATTATTTCGCAATAACACTAGCCAACAATCTGCTGATATTGGGCGCTATTCCGGCGATATTGCGACTACCCGGGTAATCAATTACAGCTTTCTCGAGCTTGGGATAGAACGGGTAATCGGCACACATCTGGCATTTGTTAATCTGACCCGCAATTTCATTTTAAGTGATGACCCAATCCCATTTGGTGGAGAAAGGGTTGTGTTAGAAATCCTCGAAGATATTGATATTGACGACGAGTTAATCCATGCCGTAAAAAAGCTGGCATTAGCTGGTTACCAGATTTTATTTTCCATGAGTCTTTACGTCCACTTATCGAGTTAGCCACCATTATCAAAGTGGATATTCTCGCCTTGTCTGAAGCAGAGTTAAGACAACATGTTGCCCTACTCCGTGAATATCCGGTTAAGTTACTGGCAGAGAAGGTGGAGACTAAAGCTGAATTTGAACTATGTATGGCACTTGGATTCGATTATTTTCAAGGCTACTTTTTCTGTCGGCCAGAAATCATTTCAGATAAACCTATTCCTGATAGTAAGCTTAAACTGCTGGAGCTGCTAAGCAAATTACAAGATCCTGATATTGAATTTAAAACGATCGAGTCAATCATTCGCCAGGACCCAGGCCTTAGTCTAAAATTACTACGTTTACTTAACTCAGCCGCTATTGGGTTTCCCAGACAAATAAACTCGCTGCGTGAAGGCCTTGTTATTTTAGGTCTAAAGGCGATAAAAACATGGACAACAATAATTGTTATGAGCGAGATGAGTCCTGGACCAGCAGAACTAATTCAGGTGACGTTGGTCAGAGCCAAGATGGCAGAAAAGATAGCGCCTGAATTTGACTGTCATTCTGAGGCTGGTTTTTTATTGGGCTTGTTCTCAACGATTGATACGATGCTGTCAAAGCCCATGAATGAGGTTATTAACTCGATCCCTCTAAGCAATGAATCAAAGCTTGCACTAATTAGTCGAGGTGGTATAAAAGGCCAACTATTGAATTGCATTATCGACTACTGTGAAGGCCGCTGGTCTCAGTCATCAGAAGACGGGCCTTCATTGGAAAAGCTAAGCAATGCCTATATTGAAGCCAATGAGTGGGCCACTATGACTCTTAATACAATTTAGTATTCATGACTGATTCCAAACTCTTACTCGAAGCAAAAGAACTATCTCGGTTTTTCGGCGATACTGCCGCCGTGAACAATGTCAGTTTTAATATTAAACAAGGTGAAGTCCTTGGATTTTTAGGCCCGAATGGTGCTGGCAAAAGTACGACAATGCGCATGTTGACCGGCAATCTCGCTCCAGATAATGGTCAGATAATAATCAATGGTATTGATTTACTGGATGACCCTAAACAGGCTAAAGCCTGTATTGGTTACCTACCTGAAACGCCACCACTTTATAAAGAACATACCGTCACTGAGTTTTTACAGTTTTGTGCCCGGCTGAATGGCATAGCTAAAAAACAGCAAAAATCTGCAGTCGACACAGTGATAGAACGCTGTGGTCTGACAGAAGTGAGCAAACGATTAATTGCGAATTTATCCAAAGGCTTTCAGCAGCGTGTTGGTATCGCACAGGCTATTATCCACTCGCCAGCCGTAGTGATCTTAGATGAACCGACCTCTGGGCTCGACCCCATCCAGATTCGGGAGATTCGTCAACTTATTCGTGATATTGCCAATGAACATAGTGTCATTCTGTCTACTCATATTCTGCCCGAAGTGCAGATGTTATGTGACAGAGTGCAAATCATTTCTAAAGGCCAGTTATTATTTAATGACAGTCTGCAAAAGTTAACCGAACAAATGCAATCAACCGCTATTGTAGTTGGTTTCTCTCACAGTGTTGATATAGGTTCTTTGAGTGCTATCAATGGTGTGAATGATGTCGTAAAGATGGATGAACAGCATTTTAAACTCTCTTATCTGCCAGATCATGATCCAACACAGGCCCTGTTAAGAGAGGCTGTTGAACATAACTGGCCACTCACATCATTAATGCCCGAACAGCATTCTTTAGAAGATGTCTTTATGAAAATCATTCGTGAAGAAGATGCCCATGTTTAATATCGCCCGTAATGAATTACATCGCTTGTTCTTATCACCTCTGGCTTGGGTAATCTTGGCATTGAGTCAATTATTGCTGGCTTATCTGTTTTTAACGCATATGGATTATTTCAACAGTATCCAAAGTCGCATTTCTGCTATTCCTGGTGCGCCGGGGGTCACTGAACTGGTAGCCATGCCACTCTTAAGTAATGCTGCGATCATTGCCCTGCTGATTAGTCCCTTGTTGACCATGCGCAGTTTTGCTGAAGAACGTAGAAACGAGACCCTTCCTTTACTCTCATCTGCACCGCTGAGCATGTTTGATATCGTTATTGGTAAGTTCTTCGGTACCCTGACATTTTTCCTGATAATGGCATCACTCACCGTTTTAATGATTTGTTCCCTGGCCGTTGGTACCACTCTGGATTTTTATCAATTAAGTGCAGGTGTTATTGGTCTGATTTTGTTAGTCGCCAGCTTCAGCGCGGTAGGTATCTATATGTCCAGTTTAACCAGACAACCTACCATCGCTGCTATCAGTACCTTTGCCATTTTGTTTTTGTTTTGGATTATAGATTGGGCCAGTCACAGCACAACTGAATTCTCATTACTGAGTTGGCTGTCGTTGTTAAAACACTTTGAACCCATGATGCAGGGACAAATCAATACCCAGGATATAAGCTACTTCGCCCTCATTATTTTTGCTTTTCTATTACTGACGGTTCGTCGACTGGATAGAGAACGTCTAGACCAATGAAAATCACCAAACGCGCACAACTCCTCATTCGCTTTCAGCAAGTTATATTTTATGCTTTGCTGATAACTGCCGTTGTCTTACTGAGTCAGCTGTCAATTGCCACCAATAAGCAGTTTGACTGGACACAAAATCATAGACATACGCTATCTGAAACCAGTTTAGCGATCCTCGATAATCTAAAAGACGATATTACTATTCAGGTTTTTGTGAGTCCTGATTATGAATACCGGGCTGCTATTGTTGAATTATTACAACGCTATCAACAGCATAGCGATAAGTTAACCATACAGTTTGTGGACCCAAGTTTTTCACCTGGCATCGTCAGACAATTTAATATCCAACAGCAAGGTGAAATGGTAGTCAGCCATGGTGAACAAAAACAGCATGTGTTTGATCTGTCCGAACAATCACTAAGCAATGCCTTGGTCACTGTCTCCCGACAATCACAGCCCTGGTTAATATTTGTTGAAGGCCATGGTGAACGCAGTCCGTATGATAAAAGCGACTTTGGCTTGAGTACACTGGTACAAAATCTAGGCAATCAAGGCATAAAAGTCCGTTCACAAAACTTATTGGATACACCAGACATCCCGGACAACAGTGCGGCTTTAGTCATTGCCAGCCCTGAAAAAGAATGGCTACCTGGTGAAATCAATATTGTTCGCGACTATTTAGACAAAGGTGGCAATCTACTCTGGTTAGCAGACCCAACTCAGACTAAGTCGTTGGGAGCTTTGGCTGAAAAATTAGGCATTGAATTTGTGCCAGGCACGGTACTTGATCCTAACTCCAGCATGCTGGGGATTGATGACCCACGCTTTGTTCTGATTACCGACTATGCCAATCATCCTGTCGGTCAGGCCGCCAAAAGTGTCACCATTCTGGCCGAAGCCAGTGCCATCCAAATAGCTGAGGATAACTCAGAAACCCCATGGCGCTATCTCAATCTTTTGAACAGCCAGCCAAATGCCTGGGTGGAAACCTCTGCCATTACACAAGCAAACTTCAGTCAGCAAACATTCGATAAAGGTGCTGATGTGGCCGGCCCCGTTTCACTCGGTATGCTCATTACCCGCGATACGGACAGCAATATCGATAAATCACAAAGGATTGCCGTTATCGGTGATGCCGACTTTGTCGCGAATAGCTACATTGGTAACGCAGCCAATCTGGATTTGGGATTAGGTCTTCTGAATTGGTTAGTAGAAGACGATGGTCTTATCACGATTCCAATAAAAACCAGTGTTGGTACACAACTGACCTTATCCAACACGAAATCGATGATTATCGGTTTTGGCTTTTTATTTGCTGTGCCATTACTTCTCCTTACAGTTGGACTCACTCTGTGGTGGCGGAGAAAACGTCGATGAAAAACAGCTATTTCACTAATTTTATTTTGTTGTTATTAGTCGTCGGTTTATTCTGGTTTTCTCAACATAACACTAATCAGCAGACTGATCATTCAGTCCAATTATTAACATCACTAAATCCTGCTGATATCAATACCATTGATATCCAACAACGACAAAAAAATGATATCAAGCTAATCCGCGATAATGCATCCTGGCGATTGATGTCACCTTACCCTGCCCCTGTCAGTCAAACCCGCATCAATCTCATTCTCAGCTTGTTAAAAACACCCGTTCATGGTGAGTTTCAGCCCATGGATACCTCGTCGCTTGCTCAGTTTGGTCTCCATACCCCCTCGGTGATTGTCAGCTTAAACAATGAGAGTTTTGCCTTGGGTGATGTAGAGCCTATTAGTAAACGTCGTTATGTGCTTTATCAACACATCATTTATCTTATCGATGATGATGTTATGCCCTTATTAACCGCGAGTGCTGATAGCTTTATTGATAACAGGCTTATTGCTGAACATAAAACCATTGAAAAACTCACGTTGCCCCGCTCTCTGAATAATCCAGAACCGCTGCAACTAACTCTCTCAAATGGCCAATGGCAATCTGATGATAAAAACTTAACAAGTGATGCGTTAAAGGTGTTGATAGATAGCTGGCAATTTGCCTATGCAACTCAGGTCAGGAAAGTCACATCAGCCGAGTTAATGGCAAAACCTGGTCCTCAAATTACACTTTGGCTGGAAGGTCAAAAACAGCCTGTTTCATTGATCATGCAGACCACTGATAGCAACCTTATTCTGACCAATCAAGATTTAAGCTTAGAATATATTTTCCCTATGGCGATGAGCTCTCAGCTATTACCTGATACGCCCACTCAAACTAACGAATAGACATGCCTGAACTGCCAGAAGTAGAAACCACGCGACGTGGTATTCAACCCTTTATTGAGAATCAATCCATCACAAAAATGGTGGTACGTCACCGAGGATTACGCTGGCCAATTCCAGAAGGATTAGAATCCATCGTTAAAGATCAACGGGTAAACAGTATAGAGCGCCGGGCAAAATACTTGTTGTTGCACTGTGACAATGGCACATTGATTATCCATTTGGGCATGTCAGGACGTTTACGCGTACTCGATAATGATGACCACATCAATAAACATGATCATGTCGATATCTTTTTTGATAACGGTTATGTATTGAGATTTACTGACACTCGCCGTTTTGGCGCCATACTCTGGACGAACGAGCCTTATGAGCAACATGCGCTTATCAGTCATCTAGGTCCGGAGCCACTATCAGAACAGTTTGATGTCAACTACTTACATCAACGCGCTAAGGGTCGGACCAGCCCAATTAAAACATTTATTATGAATGGTGAAGTCGTAGTAGGTGTAGGTAATATATACGCCAATGAAGCCCTGTTTATGGCTGGTATTCATCCAAGTACGCCTGCCGGAAAAGTCAGTAAAAAGAATCTATCTCGATTAGTCGAGGCCATTAAGCAGGTTTTGGAAAAAGCCCTACTCGCCGGGGGAACAACCCTACGCGATTTCAGAAAAAGTGATGGAAACCCAGGCTATTTTGCGCAAGAACTTCATGTATATGGACGAGAAGGCTTAGCCTGTTTACGCTGCCAAACCCCAATCAGTCTGATTAAGCAGGCGCAAAGAGCCACTTATTTCTGTAGTCAGTGCCAGCCACGTTGATCATTTTTGATTAGAAAAATAGTGAGCCAAAGCGCGTATTTCTTCCTCAGAATAGCCCGCTGCATGCTGCATCATAACGGTACCATCACGCTGACCATTTTTAAATGCCAGCATTTGTTGAATAAAGTAATGTTTATTAAGGCCGGCAAGGCTAGGCGTTCCACCCTGACTATGACCATTTGTACCATGACACGCTGCACACGCTGAGGCGAGTAATGCGACATTGCGTGGCTCGGCGTGAACCACCAGAGATAAAAGCAATACCACCCCAGCGATGACAAAATGAGAAAAACGCATTTTTAGCTCCATATTCCAACGTCAGCTATAAGCCTACGTTATAATACTGGTTTAATCACCAGCTAAGTCTATATGTCAGAAAAAATTCAACTAGAAGATATTATTCCGGAAAACTTGATGGGTATGCGTATCGATCAGGCTTTAGCCAAAATGTTTCCCGAATATTCTCGTGGTCAACTGACAAAATGGCTGAAAGCGGGTGATGTCCTCGTTAACGGGCAACTTCTCAAACCTAAAGAAAGCATTCAGGGCGGAGAAAAAGTCACCATAGGCACTGAGCTACAAGTACAGGATGAAAGCTGGAAGGCAGAGTCCATCGCGCTCGACATTATCTATGAAGATGTCGATGTCATCATTATTAACAAACCTGCCGGCATGGTCGTTCATCCCGGTGCAGGCAATCACCAAGGCACGCTCGTCAATGCCTTATTAGCCCATGCTCCCCAATTAGCCAACATCCCACGTGCGGGGATTGTTCATCGTATCGATAAAGCCACCACGGGCCTGCTGATGATAGCCAAGACCTTAACAGCCCATAACTCACTGGTATCGCAACTGCAGGCACGCACAGTTAAACGTGAATACCTCGCTGTAGCGTACGATGTTTTTACCGCGGGTGGAACTGTTGATGAGGCTATCGGTCGACATAACATTGATAGGAAAAGAATGGCCGTAAGTGCGACAGGTAAACCCTCCGTCACACATTATCGTGTCGAGCAGCGTTATCGGGCTCATACTCTGATCAAATGTAAGCTTGAAACCGGACGGACGCATCAGATTCGCGTGCATATGGCGCACATCAGGCATCCTTTGTTAGGTGACCCAGTCTATGGCGGCCGTTTAAAACAAGCCAAAGGCATGACCGAGACGTGTCGTGAGGTTATTCATAACTTCCGCCGTCAAGCCTTACATGCCGGTTTGCTGGGTTTTGTGCATCCCACAACAGGCGAAGAAGTCTCATGGCAAATCGATTTGCCTGAGGATATGCAACAGTTAGTCGATGCGCTGGCAGCAGATGCAGAAATAACTGACTCACTTTAACCTGTGACATTGCATTGAACGCTGTGGCATGGACAATAAAGATCCGTCATGCGTACATTACATTTATCAGTTAATGCGCCAAAAGTATTTCAGATTATCTAATCAAGGAGAAGATACAGCGTGATGACTGTTAATCATCGATGTTCATTTTTATCGGCTTGGCTCAAAGCTGGAAGCATGCCTTTTCTGTTACTACTGAGCTTAAGCGTCATTGCTTCTCCACAAGATAAAAAAGAGGTGACCTTCAGTCACCAGACCGTATTGGATTTAGCTAAAAAACGTGCTCAGAAACCATTCAAAATCCCCACACAAGCGCCAATATCACTCACACGACTGGATGCTGAAACTTACCAAAAAATCCGGTTTCAGCAACAATCAGCTATCTGGGGTAACAGTCCAACCCCATTCTCCATCCAGCTTTTTGCTCCAGGTTTCTTGTATAAAAACCTGGTCGATATCGATATTGTCGAAAGTGGAAAAAGTGTTCCTATTAATGTTACCGAGTCATCATTCAAGGTCCCTAATCCTGAGATTGCCAACGCGCTTGCTCAAGTAGGTAAATATGCTGGATTCCGGCTTCACTATCCTCTTAGTAAGGGGCAGGAAAAGAATGAATTCATCATTTTTCAAGGAGCCAGCTATTTTCGGGCGGTATCCAAAGGTCAGTTATACGGTATTTCGGCCAGAGGGTTGGCTATTGATGTGGCCGAACCAAAAGGTGAAGAACATCCCACGTTCACTCATTTCTGGATAGAACGTCCGGGAAAAGACCAAACAGCCATTGTTGTCCATGCCCTTCTCGATAGTAAAAGTGTGACCGGAGCATATCGATTCGGTATTTATCCTAATGACCCAACTCGAATGGATGTTAAAGTCACCCTATTTCCACGCATCGATATTCCTCACATCGGTCTCGCCCCGTTAACGTCTATGTTTTTGCATGGCAGTATGGTGCCTGCAAAATCCACTGACTATCGACCACAGGTACATAATTCACAGGCTCTGGCCATAAAAACAGGCAATGGTGAACATCTATGGCGGCCTTTGAATAATCCCAATTCACTACAAATAAGCGGATTCATGGATGAGCATACCAAGGGATTTGGGCTTATCCAGCGTGATAGACAGTTTGTGAACTATCAAGATTTAGAAGCCCACTACGAGCTTCGTCCTTCTTTATGGGTAGAACCTATTGAAGACTGGGGTAAGGGGCAGGTTCAATTGTTTGAGATACCGTCAAATGCTGATACCAATGACAATATTGTCGCTTATTGGCGACCGGAAGGTGGATTAAAGAAAGGTCAGACCTTCAGCTATAACTATCGCTTGATCTGGCTAAATGATATTAACCCAATGCCATCAAAAACAAAGATTGTCCGTAGTGCTAAAGGAAAACTATTTGAAGATGGCAGCAGAGAAATGATCATCGATTTTAGTCGTATTGATGTGAATCAATTGAATACCATCAGTATGAATGCCTCCAGTAATCACGGCAAAATCATTGCAACTAAATTGATTGCAAATCCAAGCATTGATGGTGCTCGCGTATTTCTTCGATTCCAACCTGAAGATGCTGATGTGGCAGAGTTACGTTTGCAGTTGATGAATAAAGACACACCTATCAGTGAAACATGGCTTTACCGTTGGATTAAACCTAGTCTATTTGCAGGCGAGTAATGAAAGCACACAAAGTTTTACCGGAACGCGCACCACTAGATATGCCAAGGCATCGTGTTAACGAGCCTGGTCAGGCGTTACGACAACATTCCATCCCCTTTTTCACATCCTTTAGCACCGTCTTGTCACGCTTGTTTATTTTGCTGGTGACAGTTGGCCTTTCGGTCTATGGGATTAGAGAGATGCATGGTGTCCTCAGTACCAACAGCATTACCTCATTACAGTGGGTATTTTTATGTTTATTCAGTTTAAATTTTATCTGGATATCTTTTGCTTTTTCACAAGCCTTGTTAGGCTTTTTGATTAACCTCAAACCCAGAATCATTAAAAAAGCTGAGACAGAACCTAATTTTAAAACCGCGATATTATTCCCCGTCTATAAAGAAGAACCCGGTCGAATCGTAGCGGCCATTAAAGCCATGCGTGAAGACTTATTAAAACAAGCGCCAGGCAAGTATGCTTTTTTTATCTTAAGTGATACCAATCAGGCCAATGCCTGGCTTGCAGAAGAAAAAGCCTTTATTGAACTCTTCGAAACACAAAATGAAGACTGCCCTGTTTATTATCGTCGTCGTGCCAATAATCAGGAACGTAAAGCAGGCAATATCGCACATTGGGTCAGCAACTGGGGCGGTGCATATGAAGCCATGATTGTGCTGGATGCAGACAGTTTGATGAGCGCACAAAGCATGCTGACCCTATCGCGCAGATTGGCAGCAGCACCTGGGGTTGGTTTAATTCAGACATTACCCACCCTCATCAGCGCCAGTAGTCTATATGGCAAGCTACAACAGTTTGCTAATCACTGTTTTGGCCCCATTTATGCCGAAGGTCTGGCTGCCTGGCATGGCCTCTCATCTAACTTCTGGGGACACAATGCCATTATTCGTACCCGGGCTTTTGCTGAATCATGCTCACTACCGATATTGCCAGGCAAAGCACCTTTTGGTGGACATATCCTCAGTCATGATTTTATAGAAGCAGCATTATTACGTCGTGTTGGCTGGGGGTAAGATTTGATACTGATATTCAGGATTCTTATGAAGAAGCACCTCCTTCACTAACTGACGTGATCGTACGCGATAGACGCTGGTGTCAGGGAAATTTACAACATGGACGAATACTTCTCGCACATGATTTAGCCTTTCCCACTAGACTGCATATTTTCTCTGGCATGATGTCTTATCTGAGCGCGGTGCTTTGGCTTTCACTTATTATGGTCGGTTTAGCCATTGCTGTGCAGGCACAGTTTGTTCGCCCCGAATATTTTGCAAACCCCTCCCTCTTCCCTCTCTGGCCAGTATTCGATGCTGAACGGGCGCTGGACTTGTTTGTCGTCTCGATGGCAATTGTGCTTGCACCAAAATTGTTTGGCTGGTTTGCAGCACTTGTAAACTGGCGCCGTTGCAAACAATTTGGAGGCCCGATTTTACTCACTTTTAGCGTCCTGTTTGAAACCATTATGTCAGCCCTTTATGCGCCTATTTTGATGGTCGCTCAGTTTGGTGTTGTCTGTCATATCCTTATGGGAAAAGATAGCGGCTGGAACCCGCAATCACGTGATGATGGTGCTTTAAGCCTGGGACAAGTGACCCGAGCCCATCGCAGTCATACCCTATTCGGTTTTATTCTGGCAGGCATTTCTTATAGCTTAAGTATTGAAATGTTCTACTGGTTGTTACCCATATCCGGTGGACTAATGTTATCTATCCCCCTTTCGTGGTTAAGTGGTGGCGCAAAACGTGCCAGACCTTTTACGATTCTAGGTCTGCTGCGAGCACCAGAAGAAAAACGGCCAAGTAGCATCGTGAAAAGCCTTATCGAGCAAATTAAAAAGACGCCTCAACAAGACCCCGTTGATTCTCCGCTTATGTGTTTGGATCAGCATGCCGAACTGTGTAAATGGCATCTGGCCCAATTACCACTTCTCGATGCGCCTAAACCAGATGAGTTCCATGCTCCGACTGTCACTGCTGAGTGGAAAATTCGTCATGCTCCATCTTTACATCAGCTGGAAAAATCACTGGAGCCTGTGGAGATGATTGCATTGCTGTCGCAAGAGGTTGCTGTGAAACAACTCAAAACCCATGGTCTGGTCAGGCATCATGATTAAAAATCAGGCTGAAAGTTAACTCTCTATGACCACGTTTGTTCATATATCCGACTTACATTTTGGGCGCATTCTGACTGATGTCTTAGCAGGCTTAAAACAGAAAATTAAGTCTATAAAGCCTGACATGATTATCATTAGTGGTGATCTCACACAGCGAGCGACAAAAAAAGAATACCAACAGGCGGCTGACTTCCTTAACGACATTAACACGCCTTATTTCATCATCCCCGGCAATCATGATCTAAGTACTTTCCGAATTATCGAACGCTTCTTTTGGCCTTGGCGGAAATGGCATAAATGGGTTCAGAGGGAACTTGAGGCCCAGTATGCAAATGACAACTATCAGCTGATTGGCATTAATACTGCCAGAAAAGCAGGCTTCTATATGGACTGGTCCCGGGGAAGAATCAGTTCGACACAAATCAAGCATATAACAAAGCAAGTGATGGAGGCGCCTGAATATCAACTTCAATTACTGGTCGCTCACCATCCTTTCTGGCTGCCACGTGAGTATGAAGCCAGACATTTAATTGGTGGACGTGACAAAGCATTGGCATCATTCAAAGATACAGGGTTGGATCTGATACTAAGTGGACACGTGCATGTTGATTATTGTCGTGTGGTGGATGGCATCATTGTGTCGCATGCTGGCACAACTACTTCGGACAGACTCTTACCCGAACATGCCAATAGTTTTAATATCATTCGTGGTGATAAATCCACATTAACCATTGCCCGCCACCACTGGCATCAGGATGAGTTTCAATTATCAGCGACACAAACTTTTTATCGTGATAATGGCGGCTGGCATGAACAATGATAACAACACCGGTCAGCCTGAAAAAATACTGACGTTTGTCAATAAACATGCCGGAACAGCACCGGAAGTCATCAAGATGCTCGCGCATCATTCAGCCATTTCACTTCATACGCTCTCAGCATCTGAAATAGAAACGGCGATTAAACAGGCTATTGCAAACAAGCAAAAACGGATTATCGTGTCCGGTGGTGATGGCACACTGGCTCTAGCCGCAGGTTTAACGATTGGCAGTCAAACAGAACTTGCGATCATTCCCGGCGGTACACTCAATCATTTTGCTAAACGTTTATTGATCCCGACGGACATTCACGCAGCATTGGAGCTCGCGATACAAGGTCAAGCTTTCAGTACCCATGTTGCTTATGTGAATGACTATTTATTTTTGAATACCAGCTCGGTTGGTGCGTATGTGACCTTCGTTCGCACACGTGAATACCTTGAACGAAAAATGCAATATTTGTTGGCCAGCCTTTTGGCTGGTATCAGAAGGTTATATCACTTCAGACATGCCAATATCATTCTTAATCAGCAGAAAATTAAAACGCCGCTTCTATTTGTCGGGGTGGGTGAGCGTGATCTACAAATACCCGCTATGGGACAAATAAAAACAGGGGGACGTGACGGTCTCCACCTGATTGTTGTACGCTGCAATAATAGCTGGTCGGCTATTAAGCTGGCGTTTAGTGCGATGTTAATGGGTGTGGATCCACTATCAAAAGCAAAAATGATAGAAACCACCATTCTCGACGAGTTTAACGTCACGCTGCACTCACGTAAGAAATGGCTTACTGTAGCAGTGGATGGTGAGTTAATAAAACTGAAACCGCCACTACAATACCGTTTTCAACGTGATAGTTTGAATGTTGTCATACCTGCTTCAGATGAGGCCCTATGAGTAAGAAAACACGTTTTATACATAAGTTAAGCTGGTTTCTTGATGAATCCATCACCTTACCTGGTGGCTTTAAAATTGGTGCGGATGGTTTTTTTGGTCTGATACCCGGATTAGGTGATTTTATTGGTGGCTTATTATCCAGTGTCATTATCTATCAGGCCCATCAAATGGGTGTACCAAGAACCATTCTCATCAAAATGGTGATTAACATGCTTATTGATACCACCATCGGCGCCATACCGGTCATTGGTGATGTGTTTGATTTTATCTGGAAAGCCAACCAGAAGAATGTCGCTCTTCTCCATGAGTATGAGCAACAACCCCAGCAGGTGTATCGCAAAACGTTGCTGGAAAATATCGCTTTTATTGTGATTCTAATCACCATAATTGTCTTAGCGATAAGCTTTGCTGTCTGGATTATCAGCTTAATCTGGACGGCATTATTTCAATCCTACTAAAACAACGATGATTAAAAGGGAGTTATTATGGACTTAATTCGAATTCTGATTGCCATTCTGTTACCACCACTTGGTGTATTTCTACAAGTTGGTTTGGGTGGTGCTTTTTGGCTCAATATCCTTTTAACTATTCTGGGTTATATCCCGGGTATTGTTCACGCAGTCTGGATTATTGCCAAACGTTAGTACTCTGATGATGCTGTTCTAATCAATACAGCCACATTAGATGTTACGATAATGCCGGGACTTCTCCCGGCATTTTTGTGTTTGTCTATACCAGACAATATTGCGATCATATAAAGTGCTAGCTCTTAGCGACATCTCTAAGGTGAAAAATGAATAAAGTATTAATTTCTGTTCTGGGTAGTGATCAACCTGGCATTATGTCTGTGATTGCAGATGTGATAAATCAGCGTAACGGCAATATAGAAAACTTAAGTCAAACACTCTTAAACTCGGTTTTTGGTGCCCTACTGCTGGTCGATGTTCCACACGATGAAAATTGTGATGATCTTCAATCCGCGTTAGAAGCAAACTGCAAACAGATGGGTTTATTTATCCGTGTTCATCCTTGGAATGAACAAGCTTCAGATTGGTATCAAAATAAACCTGAAGTACAACCCTATATCGTCACGGTGATAGGCCCTGATCGACAAGGCATTGTCGCTGAAGTGGCTGGGCAGCTCTTTAAACACGGTGTCAATATCACCAATATGCAAGCCATTTTCAAAGGGGGTAAAAACCCAATGGACAATTTAATGGTCTTTGAAATTGATGTGCCTAAAGCCACCATCATGAATGATTTACGCGATGCACTGGCAGATATATCCCAACGTCTCGATCTCGAGGTCAGTGTACAACATCGTAAAATTTTTGATTCTGTCAGCAATATACTTAACTAAATACGCTATATTCCGACTCGTTCATATCAGGACATAAAATGATTAATCCCAAAGATATTATTTCTACCTTGCAAATGGTACGTGAAGAGAACCTGGATTTACGTACTGTGACCGTAGGGATCAGTCTGGCTGATTGTGTCAGTGATGACATTAATACCTTTAAACGCAAAATCTACGACAAAATTACCCGCATTGCAGGCAATCTTGTTAGCACCTGTAATCGCATTGAAAGACGCTACGGCATTGAAGTAGCTAATAAACGTATATCGATTAGCCCTATTGGCGTTGTCGCTGCCCCATTTAATTCTGATCAAATGGTGGAAATCGCACTCACGCTTGATAAAGCTGCCGCAGAATTAGGTATCGACTTTATTGGTGGCTTCACTGCACTGGTGGAAAAAGGCATGACCCATGGTGACAGAGCACTCATTAATGCCATCCCGCAAGCTTTGACTGAAAGTCAACGCGTCTGCTCATCTGTTAATGTGGCGAGTACACGTGCTGGTATTAATATGGATGCCATCAAAGATATGGGCGTCATCATCAAACAAGCGGCAGAAATGACAGCCAAAGATGATGGCTTGGCAGCGGCTAAACTCGTTGTTTTTGCTAATATCCCGCAAGACGTACCTTTTATGGCTGGCGCTTATCTCGGTGTGGGTGAAGCGGATGCTGTAGTCAGTGTCGGTGTTAGCGGTCCAGGCGTGGTTAAAGCGGCTCTGGAACGAGCCCTTGAAGAAGAAGACGGTATGGACTTAAGCCGTGCAGCGGATGTCATCAAACAAACTGCAGCAAGGCTCACACGCGCTGGCGAGCTAGTTGGTCGTGAAGTCGCTCAATTATTGGGATTACCATTTGGTATCGTTGATCTCTCACTCGCCCCTACCCCCAATAAAAATGATAGTGTCGGTGAAATTTTTGAAGCTATTGGGCTTCCAGCAATTGGAGCGCCAGGCAGTACCGCCTTTTTATCTATGCTCAATGATGCCGTTAAAAAAGGTGGCGCATTTGCCAGCTCTCATGTCGGTGGACTGAGCGGCGCCTTTATACCCGTTTGTGAAGATCTGACCATTGCTGATTCCGCCGTAAACGGTACTTTGTCATTGGAAAAACTGGAAGCCATGACCGCTGTCTGTTCGGTTGGCTTAGATATGGTGGCTATCCCTGGAGATACCTCTGCAGAAATGATCTCAGCCATCATTGCCGATGAAATGGCGATTGGTGTGATTAACAAAAAAACCACTGCTGCTCGTCTTATTCCTGCACCAGGCAAAAAAGCAGGTGATCATGTGGTTTATGGTGGCCTGCTAGGTGAAGGCCCAGTCATGGCTGTGAATATGGGTAGCCATGAAAATCGTTTTGTTCGCCTGGGTGGACGAATCCCCTCACCAATACAAAGTTTAGTTAACTAAACTTTAGACATAAAAAAAGGGCTGATAAATCAGCCCTTTTTTATTTCTATAGAAATAATCGCTTATTTCTTATCAGCTTCACGCTCTTTCACTTCCTTAATAACTTCATCTGACACATTACGTGGGCATGGGCTATATTGAAGGAATTCCATTGAGAACTGACCACGACCTGAAGTCATGGTACGCAGTGAACCGATGTAACCAAACATTTCACTCAATGGTACATCTGCTTTAATACGTACACCAGTTGCACCCGCGTCCTGTGACTTGATCATGCCACGACGACGGTTTAAGTCACCAATAACATCACCCACGTTATCTTCAGGTGTGAACACGTCAACTTTCATGATTGGCTCAAGTAACTGAGGACCCGCTTTAGGAATTGATTGACGATAACCACCCATAGCTGCTAATTCAAACGCGATAGCAGATGAGTCAACGGCGTGGAATGCACCATCAAATAAATTCACTTTAACGTCAAGTAACGGGAAGCCAGCTAACACGCCTTTATTCATCATTTTCTTGAAGCCACCTTCAACAGCTGGCCAGAATTCACGAGGAACAGTACCACCAGTAACCGTAGATTCAAATGTGAAGCCACTACCTGGTTCACCTGGCTCAATGATGTAGTCGATACGACCGAACTGACCAGAACCACCAGATTGTTTTTTGTGAGTATAGCTATCTTCAACACGTTGTGTAATTGTTTCACGGTAAGCAACTTGAGGCTCACCTACAACAACATCAACGTTGTGAGTACGCTTCAGGATATCTACTTTGATATCTAAGTGCAGCTCACCCATACCTTTCATGATGGTTTCGCCACTATCTTGATCTGTTTCAACACGGAAAGAGGGATCTTCTTTAATCATTTTACCCAGAGCAATACCTAATTTCTCTGCTGCACCTTTATCTTTAGGTGCGATAGCAATAGAAATAACAGGATCAGGGAAGACCATTGGCTCAAGTGTTGCCGCATTCTTCGGATCACATAAAGTGTGACCTGTTTGCGTGTCTTTCATACCAACGATAGCGATGATATCACCCGCATGAGCGTAGTCTAGCTCGTTACGGTCGTTCGCATGCATTTCCACCATACGACCAACACGTTCAGTCTTACCGGTAAACGTGTTCAGGATGGTGTCACCTTTACGTACTTCACCAGAGTAGATACGAACGAATGTCAGTGCACCAAAGCGGTCATCCATAATTTTGAATGCCAATGCACGTAATGGACCATTAATATCAACAGTCGCTACTTTACCTGTTTCGTTACCTTCTAAATCCACTTCTGGCTGAGGATCAACCTGAGTTGGATCAGGCAGGTAATCAACAACCGCGTCCAGAATTAACTGAAGACCTTTGTTTTTGAATGAGCTACCGCAATATGTAGGGAAGAAGGCTAGTTCTAATGTACCTTTACGGATACATTTTTTCAGATCATCAACTGAAGGTTCTTCACCTTCCAGATATTTTTCCATTAAGTCGTCGTCTTGCTCTACAGCCGTCTCAACGAGTTTTTCACGCCATTCTTCGATCTGATCAGCCATCTCTGCAGGTGGCTCTTCAATGCTGTAGTTTTCAGGATCTTTTTCGTCAGGCCAGTACCATGCTTTACGTGTCAGCAGGTCAACCACACCCTTAAACTCGTCTTCGATACCGATTGGCAGAACCATAACTAGCGGTGTAGCTGCAAGCACGTCTTCAACTTGCTTAACAACACGGTAGAAATCCGCACCCATACGGTCAAGTTTGTTGACGTAAATCAGACGTGATACTTCTGATTCGTTGGCATAACGCCAGTTGGTTTCTGATTGAGGCTCAACACCACCACTACCACAGAAAACACCGATACCACCATCCAGTACTTTTAAAGAACGATATACTTCGATAGTGAAGTCAACGTGTCCTGGTGTATCAATAACGTTTAAACGGTGACCTTTCCATGCACATGTGGTAGCAGCAGACTGAATGGTAATACCACGTTCAGCTTCCTGATCCATGAAGTCCATAGTTGATTCACCTTCGTGAACCTCACCAGTTTTATGAATTTTACCGGTCAGTTTCAGGATACGCTCAGTTGTTGTGGTTTTACCCGCATCAACGTGGGCGAAGATACCTATATTTCTGTACTTGGATAAATCAGAAGCCATAATCCTGTCTCTATTATTTGAATGAACAATTCGTGCATTTACACGGAGTTAAACCCGCCAATTCTAAACTAGAATGTTTATAGATGCACACATTTATAAGTAAAAAAGCGACAAAGTGCTATATGTCGCCATTCGATAAATTTACGCGCTGTTAATGTCAGCATGATGTTAGAGCATTTGCGGAGTTTACAAGTGCTATTTGAATTTATATTGCATAGGCAACCATTGGTAACGATATATAACCCCTGGCACTGACAACACCAGAAATAAACTCAAGACTGTCACAAAAAATTCCCAGCCTTGTGTATACACATCACCAGAGAAGCGAATTTCAAACGCGATACCGATACCTAGACTGATGAAAAAATACACCATTAACTCAAACAGTCTTATCCAGTTCGATTTACGTTCCAGTGCATAAACAAAAAACACACGATCGCCAATCCACGGTAAGTTAGCCAACACAAGAAACAGCCCTAACATAAGCCAGATAGACATCTTATTCCTCAAGAAAAAACCGTCGAACAAATCGACATTAACACGCCAGGGAATATCCCCAATGCCAGCACCAATAGTGTGTTGACACTCAACACAAATGCCGCTGAACCAGAGTAACTAAATGCATGCACCTCATCTGTTTTATCGAAATACATCACTTTGATTACCCGTAAATAATAAAAAGCACCAATGACTGACATCACCACGGCAACTAAAGCTACGGCCAGCATATCAGCATCAACGACGGCTTTTATCACACCTAATTTGGCGTAAAAGCCAGCCAAGGGTGGGATACCCGCCATTGAAAACATCAAAATCATCATTAACAGGGCTAACCATGGATGCTGAGAACTCAGCCCTTTATAGTCATCAATATTATCTGCCTCAAACCCATAACGACTCATCAGTAAAACCACACCAAAAGTCGCTAAGGTCATCAATGCATAAATTAACGTATAAAAAAGTGATGCCGCATACCCAGCTTCAGTCCCAGACAACACACCCATCAATAAAAAACCAACATGAGATATCGTTGAATAAGCCAGCATACGCTTAATATTGGTTTGTGCGATAGCGACAAGGTTACCGATTATCATTGATAAAACAGCCATCAACATCAGCATCGGTTGCCAATAGGTTTGTAAGTCTATCAGTCCATCCACTAATAATCGAATCAACAAAGCAAAGGCGGCCACTTTAGGGGCGGCAGCAATGAAAAGTGTCATGGCGGTAGGCGCCCCATGATAGACATCCGGTAGCCACATATGAAATGGAACAGCACCAAATTTGAAGCCAATGCCAATAATGACGAAAACAAGTGCAAAACTCAGAATCGTATCACTACTAGATGAAGCATAGATGGCTGTTGCCACCTCCTGCAACATCAAGCTACCCGTGATGCCATAAATAATTGACATGCCATACAAAAGCATCCCTGAAGCGATCGCACCCAAAATGAAATATTTCATTGCAGCCTCAGTGGCCATCATAGAGTCCCGATGCATGGCGACCATCGCGTAGAGACAGAGAGAGAGTAACTCTAGTCCTAGATATAAAGTCAGAAAATGATTCGCTGACACCAAAATCAACATACCCAGAGTGGCAAATAAAGCGAGAACGTAAAACTCACCCTGGAGTAATTGGCGTACCCGTAAATATTCAACGGAATATAATAAAACGCACATATTAATCAGACAGATAGCAACTTTTAATATATCGCTGAGACCATCTTTAACATAGGTCTCAGAGAAAGTTGTGCCTGACTCTCCCCATGACAGCAGGACTGTCAGCAGGACAAGGAATAAACTGAGTTGGCTGAGACCATAACTCCAGTTAATTTTTTTATTACCGGTAAAAGCCACAAACAACAAGACAACACAGGCCATTGCCAGCATGACCATTTCCGGCAATGCAAACAACATATTTGGCACTTGATAGTTCATTATCCGCTGTCCTTTTTATAGCTTGGATTGAGCCACTTGCGTTAATAAATTCTCAACAGAAGCGTGCATGACGTCTAGTAAGGGATCAGGCCATAGACCCAGTAGTAATATAATGACAGCCAAACTGGCTAACAGCATAAATTCACGCGTATTAATATCTTCTAGCTGAGCCACCTGTTGATTCATGACCTCACCAAAAAATACGCGCTTAACCATCCATAAAGTGTAAGCCGCTCCCAGAATCAAGGTCGTTGCCGCCAAAAATGCAAACCAGAAATTTGCCTGAAAAGCGGCTAAAATCACCATAAACTCACCCACAAAACCCGATGTGCCTGGCAAACCAGCATTCGCCATCGCAAAAAACACGGCAAATGCAGTAAACGTCGGCATGGTATTAATCACCCCGCCATAAGCACTAATTTCGCGAGTATGCATACGGTCATACAACACGCCAACGGACAGAAACATGGCCGCTGAAATAAAGCCATGTGAAATCATCTGCACCATCGCGCCTTCGACAGCTAAGACGGCTCCACTCCCGGTGGATGAATTAAAAAATATTCTAAAAACAATAAACAAGCCCAAGGTCACAAACCCCATATGAGCAATACTTGAATAAGCAATGAGCTTTTTTAAATCTGACTGTACAAGAGCAACAAAACCGATATACACCACAGCAATCAAAGACAAACTGATTAATAACCAATCCAAGGCCATGCTGGCATCTGGTGCGATAGGTAAGGCAAAACGAATAAAACCATAGCCACCAATTTTTAACGTGATGGCCGCCAGAATAACGGACCCCCCGTCGGTGCTTCCACATGCGCATCAGGTAGCCAGGTATGCACTGGCCACATCGGCACTTTGACCGCGAACGCGATCAGAAAAGCAAAAAATAGCCACGTTTGCTCTGTCATAGACAACGCGACCGAATGATAATCGAGTAATGAAAAGCTGCCTGCAACATGATGCAGATACAGCAACGCGATTAATAAAAAGACTGAGCCAAAGAAGGTATATAAAAAGAACTTGATTGTGGCATAAACTCGATTCGGTCCACCCCAGATGCCAATAATCAAAAATAACGGAATCAGCATCGCTTCAAAAAACACATAAAATAAAATGGCATCAAGCGCTGCAAAAACCGCCAGCATCAAGCCTTCCATAATCAAGAAAGCGGCAAGATACTGATTCAAGCGGTAGTCGATAACGCGCCAACCAGCGATAACGACTAAAATCGTTGATATCGTGGTCAATATGATCAAGGGCAGAGAAAAACCATCAATACCCAGGTGATAATTGATATTGAATGACTCAACCCAGGGATATAGCTCAACGAATTGCATGTTTGCAGAGGCGTTATCAAAGCCTAGATAAAGCCCAAGTGATAAGACAAATGTGAGGCTACTAGCTGCTAAAGCCAGCCACTTACTCATACAGGGACGTTCATTCAGGAATAAGCTAATCATCCCTGCCAGAAGAGGTATCCAGATAATGAGACTGAGTAAAGGAAGTTGAGCCAACATGAATGCCTAGTCCGTCCTTGTCACACTACAAAAAAAGTGAGAAGTAGTCCCACCCCGATGATCATTGCAAATGCATAATGATACAAATAGCCAGTCTGTAACTGTCTGGCTAATCTTGAGCACCAAGCTACCGTCTTCGCTGTACCATTCACCAACGTACCATCTATCAACAAGCGGTCACCAATTCGCCATAAAACCTGCCCCAAATGTCGGGAGCCGCCAGCAATGACTGTTTGATTAAAGTCATCAAAGCCATATTTATTGATGAGAATACGATAAATAAACTGTCCCTTTTCTTGTATCACAGCAGGTAACTCAGGACGACGCAGATACAAAAACCAGGCGATGACTATACCAGCCATGGCAAGCCAGAATGGCAGCGCAGTCAGGCCATGAATGATAAAACTGACAATGCCATGGAAGTCCTTTGCTTGTTCAGCCAGCACATCATGTGCAGAAGACACGTAGATGGCCTCAGCAAAAAACTCACCGTAAACCATACTGCCTATCCAATAACCGGCAATCACAGAAGGAATCGCTAACAGAACCAGCGGTAATGTGACGACCCCAGGTGATTCTTTAGGCTGATGCCCATGGTCAGTGTTAAATCGGGGTGTGCCATGAAACACCATAAAAAACAGTCGGAAACTATACAGAGCCGTGATCAATACTCCCGACAACACGGCAAAGTAGGCAAAGCCATGTCCGGTTAATTCGGAAGCGTGCACCGCTTCAATAATGGCATCTTTAGAGAAAAATCCAGCCAGACCAGGAAAGCCAATCAAAGCCAACGAACCAATCAGACTTGTCCAGTAAGTGATAGGCATATACTTTTTCAGTCCACCCATTTTTCGCATATCCTGCTCATGGTGCATGGCAATAATGACTGAACCCGCCGCTAAAAAGAGTAAAGCTTTGAAAAAGGCATGAGTCAACAAATGAAACACACCTGCCGCATAAGCAGAAACACCAAGCGCTACAGTCATGTAACCCAGCTGCGATAATGTCGAATAAGCAATGACACGCTTGATATCATTTTGAACCAAGCCGAGCAGTCCCATAAATAAGGCTGTGATGGCACCGATAATCAACACAAATGACAATGCTGTTTCAGAAAGCTCGAATAACGGTGACATACGCGCCACCATAAAAATGCCTGCGGTAACCATAGTGGCGGCATGAATCAGGGCTGAAATAGGCGTCGGCCCTTCCATCGAGTCAGGCAACCAAACATGTAAAGGCACCTGTGCTGATTTGCCCATGGCGCCGATAAATAACAAGATGCAGGTCAGCGTCATGACAGACCAAGCCGTATCTGGAAAAACGCTGATTGTTTGCTCTGCCATTTGTGGTGCTTGTTGAAACACAGCCAGATAATCCAGACTACCTGCATACATCAACACGGCAGCAATGCCCAATAAAAAGCCGAAGTCCCCGACTCTATTCACTAAGAAAGCTTTGAGGTTTGCATAAATCGCCGTCGGCTTTTTATACCAAAAACCAATCAGTAGGTAAGAGACTAGCCCCACCGCTTCCCAGCCAAAGAATAACTGCATGAAATTATTTGCCATCACCAACATCAACATGGCAAACGTGAATAAAGAAATATAACTGAAGAAACGACAGTAGCCATCATCATCGTGCATGTAGCCAATGGTATAGATATGCACCATTAATGACACAAAGGTCACCACCGTCATCATCACTGCACTCAGTGCATCAATCATAAAGCCGACTTGAAGCTGTAATGAACCGGCTTGCAACCACTGATAGACGGTGTCGTTATATGTCAGCCCATCGACTGTCACCAGTTTTAATACCCAGGCGGATAAGAAAAAAGCCACACCGACTGAAAAGATTGTAATGCGATGCGTCCAGCAACGGCCTAAATGACGACCAAACAAACCTGCTGCAATACTGCCAAATAATGGCGCGATAACAATGGCAAGCAGTAAGCTCTGTGGCATCCCTTACCCCTTTAACCTATCCAGATCAGACACATTAATGGTGCTGAGGTTACGGAATAACACCACCAGAATGGCCAGCCCAATTGCCGCCTCCGCTGCTGCCACTGTCAAGATGAAAAACACAAACACCTGACCAGCGGGGTCGCCGAGAAAGTGTGAGAAAGCAATAAAGTTTAGGTTGACTGCTAGCAGCATTAACTCAATACACATCAATAAAATGATGATATTTTTACGGTTCAGAAAGATACCCGCTAAAGACAAGCTGAACAATATGGCAGCGAGAATAAGATAGTCAGATAAAACAATCATGGTTCAGAGCCACCTCCATCTTGTTTTTTGCTGCGTAGATCAACCATTCTCACCCGGTCTGTCGATTTAACGGCCACCTGTTTGGCTGGGTCCTGCAATTTACGATGGTGCTCACGTAATGTCAGCGTGATAGCAGCAACAATGGCGACGGTCAGGATCACAGAAGCAATCTCAAATGGATACACATAAACGGTATACAACAAACGACCCAGCATTTTTGTATTACTGCCGTCAGTCGCTGCTGCATCACTGATATCAAATTGAGGCGCATTCAGCACGGCAATCATTTCCACCACAATCACAGCAGCCACAATAATCCCTAATGGTAAATAGCGTGTAAAACCTTCTTTCAGCGGGGCCAGATCAATATCCAGCATCATCACCACAAATAAAAACAGTACTAACACAGCTCCCACGTAGACCAGCACCAAACTGATAGCAAGAAATTCTGCCTCAAGCATTAACCAGATACCGGCACTGGTAAAAAAAGCTAGTACCAAGAATAAAGCGGCACGCACGGGGTTACGCACAGTGATAACCATGGTGGCGGCAAACACTAGAATGACTGCAAAGAAGTAAAAAATCATTTTTTCCACTAGTTTGTCATCCTAACGATAAGGTTCATCAGCAGCACGGTCTGCAGCAATCTCTGGCTCATATTTATCCCCGATTGCCAGTAATTTATCTTTTGTAATGATTTGTTCACCTCGGTTTTCAAAATGAAACTCAAA
The DNA here is from genome assembly GCF_030296755.1 of Methylophaga marina. Classification (NCBI taxonomy): domain Bacteria; kingdom Pseudomonadati; phylum Pseudomonadota; class Gammaproteobacteria; order Thiotrichales; family Piscirickettsiaceae; genus Methylophaga; species Methylophaga marina. Next base: position 2,323,177 of record NZ_AP027741.1, on the reverse strand, counting down.
ATGTCGTGTTTCAACAATCGAGTCGACCGGACAAGACTCCTCACAAAAGCCACAATAAATACACTTAAATAAGTCGATATCGTAGCGAGTAGTACGGCGACTACCATCATCTCTGGGTTCAGTTTCGATAGTAATGGCAAGTGCAGGACAAACCGCTTCACATAACTTACAACCAATACAGCGCTCTTCCCCATTGGGATAGCGCCTTAAGGCATGCAGTCCACGGAATCTTGGTGACTGTGGTGTTTTTTCCTCGGGATATTGCACCGTGACTTTGCCGGCAAACAAATAACGCCCGGTTAGACGAAGCCCCTGAATCAGCTCCCACAATAGAAAGCTTTTAAAAAAATGACGGAGACCTGACATCATCCCCCTCCCGCAGTGATGACTGCACTTTCTGTAAACCAAGGCCCTATATCAAACACCTGGGCCGTCGACACAATAACTAACCAAACCAAGGTGACAGGAATAAATACTTTCCAGCCTAAACGCATGATCTGATCATAACGATACCGAGGAAATGTCGCTCGGAACCATAGGTACATAAACAAAAAGATAGCTGTTTTCCCAAGCAGCCAGACTAATCCAGGCACCCAGGAAAACGCACTTTCCAGCACTGGAATCCCATCAAAGGGTGACAACCAGCCACCCATAAACAGGGTCGCGGCCAGCATAGAGATCAAAATCATATCGGCGTATTCGGCCAGGAAAAAAATGGCAAACGCCATACCGGAATATTCCACATGGAAACCAGCGACAATTTCTGATTCGCCTTCTGCAATATCAAACGGCGCCCGGTTTGTTTCCGCTACCCCGGAAATAAAATAGACAATAAATAAAGGAAACAGTGGTATGAAGTACCAGTGCCAGAAACCTCCTTGTTGAGCCAGTACAATTTCGCCAAGGTTCAGGCTACCGGCCGCAATCAGCACACCGACCAAAGCAAACCCCATCGCAATCTCGTATGAGACCACTTGTGCAGCACTACGCAATGCACCTAAAAAAGCATAACGGGAATTAGACGCCCAACCAGCCACCACTACCCCATACACACTCATGGAAGTAATCGCCAGGATATATAACAGTCCGGCATCAATATCTGCCAACACCATGCCATCATCAAAAGGCATCACCGCCCAGGCAGCCAATGCTGGCCCTATTGCCAAAACAGGTGCAACCAGAAACAAATATAAATTGGATTTTGCCGGAAAGATGACTTCTTTCAGCAGCAATTTCAGACCATCAGCTATTGGTTGCAGTAATCCCCATGGGCCAACTCGGTTAGGACCAATACGCGTTTGTATATAACCAATGACTTTGCGTTCAGCGTAAGTCAAATAGGCAACTGACAGCATTAAAGGCACAATGATGAGTAAAATTTTGAATAGGTTCGGCAGGATATCCTGTAAAAACATATCAATCATGTGGCTGCCTCACTTTGAGAAACAGTGATCTGTCCAAACAGGCTGACTAGACGGCTCGCGGCCTCTGTCGTAGCAGCAACATAAACACAACCATCTGCAATACTGTCATCCATCTCTAAGGGCAGACGAATCACGCTGTCTTGTTGTGTCAGCGTCAAAGGCGTTTGATGATTTAAACCATGTTTTGCGGCTTCTTTTCTATTGATGCGTGCAAACTGTATTCGTTGAGTTTCCGGTGTTTTTTGTAACGCTTCACTGTGACGTAATAATGCATCCGTCCGATACATCGGTACCTCAGAAATCATCATCAAGTCTGACTCTAGGTTAAGCGAATCGGGAATATATGGCGGAGTCGAGTCAGTATGTCTCTCAGCTTGTTTCTGACGAACCTCATCTGCCACGTCCTGTGACGAAATATAGTCAAACCCTTCTAATTGGCTAACATTACCGAGCACACGCAGAATCTTCCAACCAGGACGACTATCTCCTCTAGGAGCAACCGCACCAGCAAACTGCTGCCATTGTTTATCCAGGCCAACAAACGTGCCAGAAGTTTCAGTAAAACAAGCCATTGGTAAAATCACATCGGCCGTTTGTCTCAGAAACTCACTATCGAAACTATGTAGTGCCACCACAAAACTGGCGCGCTTTAGTGCTTGTTTGGCAATGGCTGGGACAGCAGTATCATGCAATGCGTCTAAGCCCATCAACACGTACGCCCGGAGACTCTGTTGCCACATTTGCAGACTGTTTTTCGCTTCCTTACCAGGTAAGGTGTTGGCAAAGACATGAGCTTGGCTATTCGAGGATGGCATCACCATACAGCGACTGCCTGACAACTCAGCAATTTTCTGGACTAATGCGCGTATTTTTGCAGCATCGGGGTGATGATTAGCTAAGTCTCCCACGATCAAGGTGGCGGTCGCTGCGTTCGATAACTGCATAGCCACATTTTGTTCAAACGCAGTGGGCGTACGTTCTGGATATAGAGCCTGCCATGCATCATCATCGTCATTGGTCATTGACGATAATACTTTGGCAATGCCCGCCAAGGTGGAGAGCATGGCCTTGATATCCACTGCCATTTCATACTCAACCGGCATCAGCAAGTCTGTCAGAAAGAAATTGATATTACTTACCACAGCACCATTTATCGCCGCTTGTCTTATACGATGAGCAAGAATAGGTTGCTCAGCCCGAATATGACTGCCGATAAGCACAATCGCATCACTGTCCTGTACATCTGCCAATGTCCAGCTCTCTATTGCGTACTGCTCGAGAGAGTCAGAAAAATCTTGCTGACGCAGGCGATGGTCAATATTCTCAACACCTAAACCACGTAACCATTTCTGGAACAGAAAGGCTTCTTCCAGCGTCGCTGTCGGTGAAATCATGCCACCCACTTCTTCGGTGCCATGTTTATTGATAACGGTTTGTAAACCTTTTACCGCTGTTTCCAATGCGGTTTGCCAGTCAACGACCTGCCAGTCACCCTCTACTTTAATCATAGGCTCAGAAAGTCGTTTAGGATGGGCCAAACCTTGATAGGAGAACCTGTCTCTATCCGATAACCAGGCCTCATTAATGGATTCATTATCTCTCGGTACCACACGCATCACATCATTTTGTCTGACATGCAGCTCAATATTAGAACCGATGGCATCATGAGGTGCGATGGAGGGATGGGCTTTCATTTCCCAGGCACGCGCTTTGTAACGGAAAGGTTTAGACGTTAATGCTCCAACAGGACAGAGATCGATAATATTACCCGACAACTCAGAAACCAAGCTGTGCTCAACATAGGTACCAATCTCCATATGTTCTCCACGCCCGGTTGCACCCAGTTCTTTAACACCAGCGATTTCCACACCAAAGCGCACGCATCTTGTGCAATGAATACAGCGTGTCATATCAGTACGAATCAAAGGTCCGATATCTTTGTCTTTGACAACACGTTTACCTTCTGTAAACCGACTGACACCTTCGCCATATCCCATCGACAAATCCTGCAACTCACATTCACCGCCCTGATCACAAATCGGACAATCCAGTGGATGATTAATCAATAAAAATTCCATCACACTGCGTTGAGCATTAATCGCGACTTTAGAATGAGTGAATACTTTCATGCCTTCAGTCACAGGCGTCGCACAGGCTGGCAGCGCTTTACGGGACTTATCAACCTCAACAAGACACATCCGACAATTAGCTGCTATCGACAGTTTTTTGTGGTAACAAAAACGTGGAATATCAATACCTGCCTCATCAGCAGCCTGAATAATCATTTTTGTTGAGTCCACTTTCAGTGGAATACCGTCGATTTCGATATTAACCATATCTACTCAGCCTTCACGCTGTGTTATCCATACACCGACCATGATCGATGTGGTATTGAAATTCTTCACGAAAATGTTTGATAAAACTGACGACAGGTGCTGCCGCCGCATCTCCCAGAGCACAAATGGTATTGCCATTAATATTTTCAGCCACATCCACCAGCCGGTCTAAATCTTCTTGCTTGCCCTGCCCCTCTTCAATGCGCTTCACAACCCGATACAGCCATCCAGTGCCCTCACGACAAGGAGTGCACTGACCGCATGATTCTTCATAATAAAAATAGGCAATACGTTGCAGCGCTTTCACCATACAAGTTGAATCATCCATAACTATGACTGACCCGGCACCCAGCATGGAACGCCCTTTGGCAATCCCGTCATAACTCATATCGAGTCCCATCATAATCTCAGCTGGTACCACTGGCGTGGATGAGCCACCAGGAATAACCGCTTTTAACTGATGACCGTGCCGAACACCACCTGCCAACTCCAGTAGCTCAGCAAACGGCGTACCTAACGGCACTTCATAGTTACCGGGTTTATTAACATGCCCCGTCATACAAAAAATCTTACTGCCGCCATTATTTGGCGTGCCTAATTCATGAAACCAGTCCGCACCATGCTGCAATATCACCGGAATCGAGGCTAAACTTTCTGTATTGTTAATCGTTGTCGGCCTGCCATATAAGCCATAGCCAGCTGGAAATGGTGGTTTATAACGTGGCTGCCCTTTTTTCCCCTCCAAGGATTCGAGTAAGGCGGTTTCTTCACCACATATATAAGCACCCGCGCCGATATGAGTATGAAGCTGAAAGTGAAAGCCACTGCCGAGAATATCTTTACCCAAATAGCCGGCTTCTCTGGCTTCTTCCAGCGCTGCCTCAAAGCGTTCTATAGGTTCAAAAAACTCACCGCGGATGTAGTTATATCCAGTCTGGGCTCCAATCGTATAACCGGCGATAATCATGCCTTCTATCAATTGATGCGGGTTAAACCTGAGAATATCGCGATCTTTACACGTCCCCGGCTCGCCTTCATCCGAATTACAGACAATATATTTATCACCGGGCAAACGTCTGGGCATAAAGCTCCATTTCAGTCCGGTAGGGAAACCAGCGCCACCGCGACCACGTAATGCCGAGTTTTTGATCTGCTCAATAATAGACTCAGGTTTGAGTTTATTGCTCAAGATATCTTCAAGTACCTGATAGCCACCGACCTGTCGGTAGGCATCCAATGTCCAGGATGGTGAAAGGTGGTTGGTACGAAAACACACTTGATCCAGCTTCATGATTGGACCCCATCAATCAAGGCATCAATCTTTTCTTTGGTCAGGTACTCGTGGTATTGCTTATCCATCAGCAACATAGGTGCACCAACACAAGCGCCAAGACACTCGACCTCTTTGAGTGTAAATAGTCCATCGGCCGTTGTTTCACCTGGCTTAATCGCTAAACGTTGCTGAAGATATTCGAGTATTTCCTCAGAGCCACACAACATGCACGAGATATTGGTGCACAGGCTAATCTTATGTTTACCGACGGGTTCCAGTTCAAACATGCTGTAAAAAGTCGCCACTTCATAAACACTGATATTCGACATGGATAAATATTCTGCCAAGGCATCCATAATAGCTCTGGAAAGCCAGCCACCATTAGCCTCCTGCAGGATATGTAAGCATGGAATGACGGCAGATTGAGCACGACCTATCGGATATTTAGCTATCCATTTATCCAGCGCTGCACGCAGTTGCTCAGTGAATAAAGTCTGTTTAGGTCCGGTCAATACCATCTCTGTCATCGGTCAATCTCACCAAACACAATATCCATCGTACCGATAATGGCAACGACATCTGCCAGCATATGGCCTTTTGCCATTTCATCCATCGCTGCCAGATGTGGAAACCCCGGCGCTCTGATTTTCACGCGATAAGGCTTATTAGCCCCATCCGAAATCATATAAATACCAAACTCGCCTTTGGGATGTTCAATCGCACTGTAAACTTCACCTTCCGGCACACAATAACCTTCGGTAAATAGTTTGAAGTGATGAATTAAGGCTTCCATATCATTTTTCATGGTGCTGCGTTTAGGCGGGGCGACTTTGGTGTCATCAACAATCACTGGCCCTGGATTCGCTCTGAGCCAATTAACGCATTGCTTAATAATACGATTAGATTCACGCATCTCAGCGACACGGACTAAATAGCGATCGTAACAGTCACCTTCCTTACCTATCGGAATATCAAAGTCCAATTGGTCGTAGACTTCATAAGGCTGTTTACGGCGTAAATCCCACTCAATCCCCGAGCCTCTTAACATCGGCCCTGAAAAACCGAGTTGAAGTGCTCGCTCAGGACTGACCACACCAATGCCTACAGTGCGTTGTTTCCAGATACGATTATCAGTTAATAATGTCTCATACTCATCGACACAGTGCGGAAAACGTTGGGTAAAGTCTTCAATAAAATCGAGCAGACTGCCTTCTCGGTTTTGATTCTTTTTCTTTATTTCTTTGTCGTTGTGCCATTTGGAAGCCTGATATTGAGGCATTTTGTCGGGCAAATCGCGATATACGCCGCCAGGTCGATAATAGGTAGCATGCATTCTTGCGCCCGATACCGCCTCGTAACAATCCATTAAGTCTTCACGCTCACGGAAGCAGTAAAGAAAGACCGTCATCGCACCAATATCCAGACCATGCGCCCCCAACCACATCAGATGGTTTAATACCCGGGTAATCTCATCAAACATGACCCGAATGTATTGGGCTCTTATGGGTACATCAATGCCAATCAGTTTTTCGATGGCCATCACATAGGCATGTTCGTTACACATCATCGACACATAATCGAGACGGTCCATATACCCAATGCTCTGATTGAATGGTTTCGATTCCGCCAGTTTTTCTGTACCCCGATGCAGCAGCCCAATATGCGGGTCGGCTCTGACTATCACCTCTCCATCCATTTCCAGAATAAGACGAAGGACACCATGGGCAGCCGGATGTTGAGGACCAAAGTTGAGTGTGAAATTTTTTATCTCAGCCATTATTTCTCATCCTTGAGATAACGGTTATCATCACGAATCACCCTGGGTACTAAGGTTCTGGGTTCGATACTGACCGGTTCATATACGACACGTTTTTTGTTTTCATCGTAACGCATCTCAACATTACCAATAAGCGGGAAATCTTTACGAAACGGATGACCGACAAAACCATAGTCTGTCAAAATGCGTCGTAAGTCAGGATGTCCATCAAAGAGAATGCCGAACATATCAAAGGCTTCACGCTCATACCAATCAGCACCAGTCCATACCTTTGTCACGCTGTCTATAATGGGTTGCTCGGCTGCCAATCTGACTTTTAATCGTAAGCGTTGATTATGTGTAATGGATTGCAACTGATAGACCACGGCAAAACGATACCCGTCTGTCACGGGTTCTGCATGTCCCAAGCCATCTACAGCCCGGCTAAAACCAAACTCTGTCGACTGTTTGGTTTCCCAACTACTCCCGCCATACTCTGAGTAATCTACACCGGCCAAGTCCATCAACTGTTCAAATTGATAGTCATCTCGTAAGGTCGTACAAACCTCAATAATGTGTTCAGCCGCCACATGCAAAGTAATTTCATCTCGAACCAGCTCACAATCCAGTAACACATCTGAAAAATTCTGTTCTAGTTTGGCTTTTAAGGTTTGCATCATAAAAACAGGTCGCTATCAGGTTTGTCTGGCTATGGTGTTAGTACGATGAATTTTTTCTGCAGCTGTAATATGCCATACAGTAAAGCTTCAGCAGTTGGTGGACAGCCTGGCACATAGATATCGACGGGGACAATCCGATCGCAGCCACGAACAACGGAATAAGAATAATGATAATAACCACCGCCGTTGGCACAGGAGCCCATTGAAATAACCCAGCGTGGTTCGGACATCTGGTCATAGACTTTACGCAAAGCAGGTGCCATTTTGTTTACCAGCGTGCCAGCCACAATCATCACATCCGATTGACGCGGACTGCCTCTGAATACAATGCCAAATCTATCCAAATCGTAACGAGCTGCCCCGGCATGCATCATTTCTACTGCACAACAGGCCAGACCAAATGTCATTGGCCATAAAGATCCGGTTCTTGCCCAGTTAATGAGTTTGTCAGCCGATGTGGTGACAACGCCTTTTTCGAGAACACCTTCTATTCCCACTCCAGCGCTCCTTTTTTCCATTCATATACAAACCCAATTACCAAAATGGCTAAAAATAGAAACATGGCCAAGAGACCAAACACACCGATCTCATCTAAAACAATGGCCCATGGGAAAAGGAATGCAATTTCTAAATCGAAAATGATGAAAAGAATAGCAACAAGATAATAACGAACATCAAACTTCATGTGGGCATCTTCAAAAGGTTCGAATCCACATTCATAGGCTGATCGTTTTTCACTGTCAGGATGCCGAGGTCCCAATACAAAGCCGGCCAGCAATGGCAGAACACCAAAACCGATGCCGATGATGATAAACAACAAAATCGGGAGATAATTCTCCAGCATGCTGTGCTTCCTTCGGATGTCTCGACAATTCAGCATGAGGGACTCGCGTCTCTGCTCATGCCCCTGACTACATTCTTAAATATTTGATGTAATCATCATCCTCGATACTACACACTAAAAACGTCAATGAGAAGTCACAATATGCGTTAAATCATGATTTTGAGAACGGCTTTAATACTGGACAGGATAGGAATGTTTGTGCTCGAATAGCCGCTGCTTTAAATTTGTGTTGATTATGCCAACAAAATGGCATTCACACTTTCATAATAAAAATAAAAAGGTACATCATTTCAGGTGAGTAAGAGTAAGTGGTTAAGTAAACCTGTTGTGGTTGCCATCGTTATTTTATTAGTCGCAGTGATAACAGCCACTGTGGCTGCGTCGCACCTGTTTTCCTTGATTCAGGAAGACGTGACTACACGCCTCAATACCGCACTGACCACTTCCATCAATCGCGTTAAACAGTCCTACACCAATCATCAACGTAACAGCCTTTACTGGGCAGAAAACACTGTTATCCAACAGATTTCTTTATTAGCGAATAAGCAGGATAACAAAGTGATGCAACAAGATTTATATCGACTTGTTGATGGCAACATCAAAGCGATATTGAGCAATGAAGGTTACCTTGACTACAAGCTGTTCTCAACGCATGGCGACATGATTTTATCGGGAGTGAGTGGCTTTGCAAACGAAGACAATAAAGTCCGACTTCCCCTCAACATCCGTACGGATTTACCGACAAACACAGTCTACACTTCCCATCCTTTTATGCCTTCAAGCTCATGGCAGAAAACACTTGGGCAGAATTACCCCACGCCAACCATGCTCTTTATTGCCCCCGTTCATGATTGGGCTGGAAAAACAGTTGCTTTTTTTGCTTTCGAAATCGATCCCGACAAGATTTTCAACCCTGCTTTTCATGAAAACCAAGTGGGGCAAACAGGCCAAGCCTACGCGATAGATGAACATGGGCGAATGCTCACTCAAAGTAAGTTTACTAAGCAGCTTATCCAAGCCGGATTAATTGATGCTGCTCATCCATTAAGCGAATTGGCACTGGAAGTGCGAGATCCCGGCGTTAATCTCTTAAGCTCTGAGAAAAAACCAGTTGCTGCAAATGCTCCGCTTACGCTGATGGCGAAATCATTGACCCAACACCAGACGGGTGTGAGCCTGAAAGGATATCGTGATTATCGCGGTGCCAAAGTCATCGGTAGCTGGCGCTGGGATGACCATCTGAATATGGGAATCGTGACGGAAACAGAAGTCGCCGAAGTTTATAAACTCTATCGTTCCCTATTATTCAGTGTGGTTATCAGCATCGTATTTGTGATTTTCATGACGGCATTTGGTACCTATTTCTATCGCCGCTCAACGCAACAACGCATTGCCTCACTACAACAACGTGATGCCATCATAAAACAGACTGATGATGGCTTTGTCACTATTGATGATGTTGGAAAAATCACCATGGTGAACCCCGCTGTCTGTCTGTTATTTGGTTATCAGGAAGCGGAACTTATCGGTCAACCAGTTTCTATTCTGATAGATAAAAATGAACGACATAAACATGATAGTTATCTTAAGCATGCCAATATTCATGAGCCTAAAATCATACACAGAACGCGTTCTTTATCTGCCACCAGAAAAGACGGCACCGAATTTCCCATTGAACTTAACATCAGTCCGATGCAATTTGGCCATCGGAAATTCTATATTGGTGTAATTCGGGATATTTCAGAACGTCACCAATATCAGCAAGAGTTAATCAAGGCCATGCAACAGGCCAAGCACGCTAATGAAGCAAAAAGTGAATTTCTGGCAAAAATGAGTCATGAACTTCGCACACCACTCAATGCCATCATTGGTTTCTCGCAGCTCTTACAGCTAGATGATCTAAATGAAGATCAGCGTGAATCGGTCAGCATGATCGAGAATTCAGGAAATCATCTACTCTCACTGATTAATGACATACTGGACTTATCACGTATTGAAAGCGGCCATATGTCAGTCTCAGTGGAAGATGTGCAATTAAAACCGCTTATTGATGACCTTATTCCCTTTATTCAAACTCAAATTCAGTCTTTAAATCTGCATATTGAAGAGTCATATCCAGCCAATATTTCATCTTTATTTGTGAAAGCCGATCACATTAAACTCAAACAGGTGTTACTCAATCTTTTATCTAACGCGGCCAAATACAACAAACCGAATGGCAAAATTAAGATTATTATAAGCAGTACTTATAAATCCTCTCTTCGTATTGCTATCCAGGATACCGGCTACGGCATTGATGAAAAATTACAACGTCGCCTGTTTGAACCTTTCGATCGTCTTGATAAAGATAACTCAGGTATACAGGGCACCGGTATTGGTTTAGTCATCAGCCGAGAGCTGATTAAACTTATGAACGGACGCTTTGGCTTTGAAAGTGAGCAAGACAAAGGCGCCACATTTTGGATTGAACTGCAACGTTCCAAGGCGACAAACGGCTCTCTATTATCATCAGAACATCACGAACCAGAACAAATGGAGGATGACTCCAAGGAACACGTCAAAATCTTATGTATTGAAGATAACCCAACTAATCTCAATTTGATTAAACGTGTCTTTAGACAATATATTCAGTTTGACCTTATCGCTGCTAGCGATGCTGAAACAGGCTTGGCATTAGCCAGACAATATGAACCAGAAGTCATTCTGATGGATATTAACTTACCGGGGATGAACGGCTTTGAGGCATTAGAAGCACTCAAACGTTCGGCGATCACCCGTGACATCAAAACGATTGCACTGAGCGCGAACGCCATGCCACAGGATATAGATAAGGGGTTAAAGGCGGGTTTCGATTATTATCTGACTAAGCCAGTCAACTTTGAATTATTAATTGAGACCATCAACCGGGCATTGGAGAGACCTATCTAACCCTGGAACCATCAACATTTAGATATACAGACTTTTATTAAACAGGTTCAGACCAGTCACTCATCGCTTTCAAAGCAAGTTGATTCAGCTCTATGGCTCGTTCTTCACGACTAGCTTCAGTATAACAACGTAATTCAGGTGCATTACCAGAAGGCCTGATATGAATGATTTCATCATCTGCAAAACATAGTCTGACACCATCAGTTGTATCCACTGCTTTGATCTCGCCCATAAAAGGAAACAACTGTTGTACTTGCATGCTATTAATCTGCTTATCCACTATTAACGTATCCAGCAATAAACGGCTTTTTTCCAATGCGAAGTTTTTCAGGCGATCGCTGCTGGTATAAATCGCAGGCATCGATGCATTTAGTTCAGAGACTGTCTGTTGCCTTTGTTTTGCCAATAATAAGACACTTAAAATCACAATGATGGCATCACGTGTGGGTAGTGGACTTAGAGTTTTTCCTGATAGCTCAATGGCTGATTGCTGCAGAAATCCACCATTCGCTTCATATCCCACCACACCTTTTTCAGGCGAGTTTGTAGCCGCTGTTTGCATGGCTGCTATCACATAGGGTGAGCCGATTCGTGTTCGCAACACCTGTTCAAAAAAGTCGGCGTTCACGCAAGAGTTACTACTGACAGGCGTAACCACGATATCCGCCCTCAGGTAGAGCGCGGTTAATAAGCCGACAATATCGCCTCTGAGCCAGTGTCCATGTTCATCACTGCTCAAAGGTCGGTCACTATCCCCGTCTGTTGACACAATGGCATCCAGAGCATGTTCACTTGCCCACTGTTGAGCAAGTTCGACATCTTCAGGCCGAATGGCTTCAGTGTCTACTGAGACAAACTGCTCACTCCTGCCTAAACTAATAGTGTTGGCTCCTAATGCAGACAAGATTTGTTGCAGCACATCTCGACCCACAGCAGAATGCTGATATACACCCACCGTCATGCCTGCCAAACAATTATCTGGTAAAAACTGAGTAAAGCGCTCAATGTAGTGTTTTTGAGCAGATAAAGATGGCTCAGTTAAAACAGCATCTTGTTTGATAAACGCACCATGGTCATCAAACAGCTCATCCGGAATATCAACCCATTGTTGTTTGATAGCTTGCTCATCAGCCTGAAGTATTTCACCTATTGGCAAATTAAACTTCATACCATTCCGATCATCAGGAATATGGCTTCCGGTAACCATAATGGTCGCCATATGATGTTGAATACCGTAAAGGGCGACTGCTGGGGAGGGAATAAAACCCAGATTAACAGGTTGAAGACCATAATGCTGGCAAGCATTGGCGACTGCATTCATAATTCGTGGACTGCTGGACCTCAAGTCACCACCGATACCAACTTGATCCCCTTTCTGTATCTGATTCTCATGAATCAAATGCTGCAAAAATGCTGAGGTATAAGCAAAACACACTAAATCTGTCATGTCTTTGACAAGACCACGGGTACCACTTGTACCGAATTTGACGCCAGAATCTGACATCAACTGTTCAATATGAATGTTCATTTAGATAGCTTAGTGTCGATGGTAATTATCCTGGAAGCGAACAATATCGTCTTCACCAAGATAGCCACCGGATTGAATTTCGATAATTTCTAGAGCTACTCTGCCAGGATTATGCAATCGATGTTTTTGCCCAACAGGAATAAAGGTAGATTCATTTTCTGACAGTAAAAAGACTTCATCTTCTCTGGTCACCTCTGCTGTACCTTGAACTACTACCCAATGCTCAGCTCGATGATGATGCATTTGCAATGAAAGAGATGCCCCCGGTTTTACTCGGATACGTTTGACCTGAAAACGTTCGCCAAGATCGATGGAATCATAATAACCCCATGGTCGATAACAAAGCCGATGATTTTCGGCTTCAGAACGTGATTGTTTTTTTAGCTTGGCGACAATGTCTTTAATGTCTTGTGCTTGGTCTTTGCTGGCAACCATGACCGCATCAGCTGTTTCCACAATGACCAGATTTTCAACACCTATAGCCGAGACAAGTCGGTGCTCACTGTGTATATAAGCGTTCTTTACATTCTGTATTTCAACATCACCCTTGAGAACATTATTATTCTCATCCTGTTGTGAACACTCCCACAGAGATGACCAGGATCCAACATCGTTCCAACCAGCATCAAGAGGAACCACCACCGCTTTTTGTGTTTTTTCCATTAAAGCATAGTCGATGGAATCAGATGGACAGGCCTCAAAAGCCTCTTTACTCAAGCGTACAAAATCTAAATCCTGTTCGCTGTTGGCAACCGCTAAACGACACTGTTCAACGATGTCGGGATGAAACTTGCTCATTTCCTCAATTAATACTGATGCTTTGAACATAAACATGCCACTGTTCCAGTAATAATCACCTGAGGACAGATACGCTTCAGCCGTAGCAGAGTCAGGTTTTTCGACAAACTGCTGAACAGCAGAAATCGTGGCTTTTTCCTCAGCTTGAATATAGCCATAGCCAGTATGAGCGCAAGTTGGAACGATACCAAATGTGACTAAATTTCCGGCCATAGCTTGTTGTTCAGCGAACTTTATTGCTTGATGAAAAGCGTCAATATCGGCAATCACATGATCAGCTGCCAACACTAAAAGTACGGGGTCTTCTTCACGTGACAAGGCCTGAAAAGCGGCACTGACAATTGCCGGTGCCGTATTTCTGCCTACGGGTTCCAACAGAATGCTGGGTTTCTCAATATCAATTTCGAGTAATTGTTCCGCCACCATGAATCTGTGGTTCTCATTACACACCACTATAGGCGGTGAATTATTCAAACCACCTAATCTAAGGATGGTTTGTTGAAACATGGAGTCATCACCAAACAAATTTAAAAATTGTTTGGGTTTATGCTTACGTGAAAGTGGCCACAAACGCGTACCACTTCCTCCCGACATTACGACAGGTATCATTGAAATTCCCGATTTAACTTATTATCCGTTATCAATTGTTCAGTGAGCTGATGGCTGAATCAATATCCACTATTAAGTCACTTTCATTATTTTGTGATGCTTGTTGTTTAGCCGTGTTCAGATATTGTCTTGCTAGCTCACTATTACCTTGTTTTACATGTAACACACCTAGGTGATAATTAAATACAGCGACATTGGGCTCTAATGCTACCGCCTGTTCAAGTACTGGCTTAGCTTCATCCAGCTTATTTAATTTCACATTAGCCCAACCATAGCTGTCGAGAAAATAAGGTTGTGTTGACGTTTTAAACCGTTGAGTAATTTCCAAAGCGCGGTTTAAATTCTCAGGCGACTCAAACCGATCCGTTAATAAGCTGGCCAGATTATTGGCAGCAATATCGACATTATTATTTTTTGCAAGAATGCCTTCATATAGATCACGTGCCTCAGCATAATTGCCACGTGACTCTTCAATGGAAGCTAGCTGTAAAGAGAATCGAATGTTGTCATCGACATTATCAACGGCTTTTTTCAGTATATTTGCCGCTTCGGGTAACTTGTCATTCCGCAAATAATAGTCAATTAATAAAGAGTAACCCAGCGTCCATTTTTTCTGTTCGGCAAGCTTTGATTCAAGAATATCGATTGCCTGTTCGGCTTTTTCTACTCTGAAATAATGAATGGCCAGTGTTGCAAATCCATTCATCGAGTTAGGATTTTGTTGATTAAAATTGTTCAGATACGTTTCTAACTGTTCATTTTCTCCCAACGCTTCCATTGAGGTTGCCAGACCTTGCATCGCACGACTTGAATTTGGAGCTAATTCAAGCGCCGCTTGATACTCAGCTTTTGCCAGAGCATAGTCGCTTTGGCCTTCGTATAATTGTCCAGACAGAAGATAAGAAAGTAAGGTATCCCCTTGCTGATCTTTAAGTAGATCAATGGTTTCAATACCTGCCTGCCAGTCTTTTTTCAGAATTCTGACTTCAGTCAGTTGCTGGAGTAAAGTGGCATTTGTAGGATTTTGCTCTAAAGCGGTGACTAGTACCTGCTCAGCTTTGTCATAATTATTTTCGTTAACTAACAACCCTGCTACCGTTAATGCTGCAGTGGCGTTATGTGGATTGGCTGCCAAAGCTTGTCTGAAGCTATCTTCTGCGAGCGCATCAGAACCCTGTCTTTGATACGCTTGAGCCAGCAAGATCATGGCTTCATCTGAATCAGGTGAGTTTCTTAATACTGTTCTCAGGTCAGTCACCGCTTGATCATATTTTTCATCCATCAAGTCCAGTTTTGCTCTGACCAGCAATGCCCCACTTTCTTCTGGCGCGACATCTAAAACGGCTTGAGCCAGCTCACGCGCTTTTTTGAAATCCTGCTGTGATGCGTAATATGACGCAAGCATGACTCGAGCCTCATTGCCATTGATCCCTTGTGGATCTTCGTTAATGATATCATTGAGCTCTTTGACAGAACCTTCAACATCACCGTTCTTGTCTAACAACGCGGCTTTTGCGAAGCGTAACTCATAATTCTCAGGATCAGCTTCAATCATCTCATCGAGTTTTGATAACGCTTCTTGTGGGTTTTTCTGGTTAATTAAACCTAATAAGAATTGCTGAGCTTCATCATCCTCTGGATGATTTTTTAGGAAGGTTTGCAGAAGCGTTAAAGCCTGATCATAACTATCTAATTTTGATACCAGCAATTTGGCATAAGACATGACCACTTCACGTTCATCAGGTTTACGAGCCAAAATATCTTCGTAGACATCAGCCATGCCTCTATAATCTTTCATGTCGTTATACAGACTGAGTTCGATTAAACGCAGCGACATATCTTCAGGATACTTTTCAACCGCCTCTTTTGCTTTTGCTAGTGCAGCAGGAAGCTCACCTTGATCTTTTAAAATGAGAACTTGCAGTGAGAGAATATCTTTATGTTCTGGATAATCATTAGAAACTTCAGCAAGCAGTGTTGATGCTTCATCAAATTTTTCTTCTTTCGCCAGAATAGACGCTTTCAGAATTCGACCATCAAAACTTTCCGGTTTTATTGATAAGGCTTTATCAGCTCGTGTGGTCGCCTCGTCAAGTTTTCCACCGAGCAGATACAATCGCCCCAACTTTATCTGAGCATCAACGTGATTGGGATCAAGCTGCTCAACAGTGGTCAAGTTGGCAAACATTTGTTTCCAGTTTTTGTTTTGCTCGTCTAACAATGCCAGTCGATAGTAGGGCTCTGCTTGTCTAGGATCTATCTGAATAGCATTTTTGTATTCCAGTCGAGCCTTATCGTAGTTTCCATTATCAAAAAACTCATTACCACTTTCTACATAATCTGCTGCGGTATCAGCTGAACTGCCACAGCCAGCTGCCATTCCCAACATCAACACCAGTAATAAACGTTTACTCGCTTTCATATCCCTACCTTATTCCGCAATATATTGTTTTAACTTCGGCTCGGCGACCTGCATAAATGACAACAAACGTTGTTCAGCCTGAGCGACAGTTTCATTATCCGCTACCATTGTTACCATTCTTACTAGTGAGCCATCAGTTCTGTTTTTTATAATTGAATCTTGTAATAAGTACCACTTATTGATGTATTCGTTAGCGACAATACGACCATGTCCCTGAAACCAATAATAGACCAGCTGTTCTTGTGTGCCTTTTTTGATAATGACGCGGTTAGCTGGATGACCATTTGCTTCAATTCGGTCAAATGCTGCAATCTCCCAGCCACCGCCGGGTATGCAGACACGAGGCGAATGCGGCGATTCGCCTTTCCGTTGGGTTTCGTAATAAGCCACATAGAAGTTGACGGTTTGCTTTTGTGCATTTTGATAGTTGGCTAATAAATAATCCGTCATGGCCAGCTTCGACTCAACATCACTCCCGAGTGGCATTTGGTAACCGGTCCATTCATCCAGTTTCATTGGGAAATTCACTAAGGCGTTGTGCTCTGGAATAATTTCCTGGCGATTATCAATGTAGTGTGTCACCCCATAGCTCGAAACAAGGGTTAACACAGTTAGACTAAAAATCACCATATTCCGTGATGATGACGTACTACCATCCTGGAGTATGGATTTTGTATTTGAGTATTGCTCGACGCCAAACACATCGGCAAATGAATTGCCTGTAGTGAGTTTTTCCATTAACCAAATCAGTAAGGCAAGTAGACCCGCACAAGCCATAAAAATGATCCAGCCTTCAAAATCATGCAAAAAACCTTCTGCTTGAGCTATACCCCAGTTATCAACCAATACACCAATCACGCCAATGCGAAAGCTGTTCATCAATATCGTAATAGGAATCGTAGCAAGAAAAATCACGGCTTTTTTCCAAAAGCTGGCACGGTAGAAATATGCAGCAATAAAGCCCAAGCTCATTAGCGGGAACAGGTAACGTAATCCACTGCAGGCTTCCACTACCTGAAGTTTATAGACCCCAAGATCAATGATATTACCCTCAAGATAAACAGGGATATCAAATAAACGAATGACTTGAACACCTAACCATGATGACACTAATTGCAACTTGGCTGTCAGTACCACTTCAATGACATAGGGTAAAGGTATAGCAAATAATAATAATAAGATTGGAGCTAATGTGTATCGACTAGCCTTGCCTAGGAAAATCATTGACAAGCCTACTAACGTCACAACAAATGAGTATTGGATGAGGATGAATAAAGCGCTTAACTCACCGAGAATGTATACAAGAAGTGAAAGAATAATTAAAAAATAACCACTCCACATGGGACGAGTCACCGATGAGAGAATCAGGTTTTTTTCTCCCATAAGATGTAGAGGCTAACTAATGGTATAAGAAAACCATGGCTGTACTCTTCTTCTATCCCCCATCTTAAATAAGCTCTTGCAATACCATCCCAAAAAGTAATACAAGCCAACACAAGCGTGACGATAAATACACTTGCTTTTTGATAGCTCAACACTGTGTCCGCTCCTTGCCTTTACTTAAAATAAATTAACCTGAGATTACCTTGAATCGTTTTAAAACGCCAGCTAATGACAACAATCGTTTAATTTTCTGCTCAGGATTCAATATGAGAAGTTCACAACCATACGAATTGAGCTTACCTTGGAGCGTCAGTAGTCTCGCCATAAAGGCACTATCAATATAACTGACACTACCCAAATCAATTTTTAATTGAGAGCGATTGGCTAATAATGTCGTATTTATCAATGCGTCCAGTTTTTCAAGGTTAGTTGAATGGAAACACCCCGTCAGAAGTAGCGTCTTCGTATTAGGTTGCCAGTTAACGGTATTCTCGTGACTTTTACTTTTTTTATATTTCTTATCAACAAAATAATAAGGAAGTTGCTTGGTGAGTAATAACAGTGCCAAGCTCCAACCATCTTTGAGATAACGCTTCCATAAATTCGGCTCTTGTTTAATCCGCCACAACCATTCCAAGCCAAATTTTCGCCACTTTTCTGGTGCACGTTTCACCGAACCTGCAACAAAGTTAATCACCGCCCCCAGATGGCTAATGACAGGCGAATTCAGATTAGCCATATTATGCATAATCCAAGCCTGACCTTTTTTGGCACCCAAGGCAACAAGGACAAAATCTGCCTGAGAGGCGTTGATTTGCTCAATAATGTGATCTTGACTCATCTCTTCAATGCTCACAAATCCTGGATCATAAAATCCAACACTGACCATACCTTTAGAATAGCTGTTGAGTTGCTCATGAGCTTGTTCAGCAACACCTGGTTCGCCACCGAAGAAAAACACGCGAATCGGTTTTTCTCGATGAGTGTCAGACAAAAATTGAAATAAGTCAGAGCCAGCTACGCGTTCCTCGACGGGTAACCCCATCATCTTGGCCAACCACACTAAAGGCATGCCATCTATAACAGACAGATCACTTACAGCAACAGATTGATAAAAAGTGTCATCCTCGTGTGCTGCAATCGTGAAATTGATATTCGGTGTGGAAAGAAAACAGCGTTTGTTAGATGAAATGGCTTGCTCGATTAACTGTGCGGATTCAGGAATAGTTACAAAGTCGAAAGGTAAGCCCATCAAAACAAATTGCTTTTCACGGTTCATCGAAGGGCTACTCTCAGTTAACTTAGCCTCTATTTTCATTCTTATTCATCCAGTTGTTCTGGAAAAAAGAACTTCTGTCTCATCTTTTTTAGTTTTGGTTCTATAGATGAGTCATAATCTCCATCACGCATCTGAATTAGATAATTCCACGGATAGCTATCTGTTTGTTTCTCCAACTTTTCTACAAATTGCTCTAATGTTGATATTTTTTTTGCTGGAACACCAACTACAACAGAGTCCTCTTCAATATCTTTAGTTACAACAGCACCTGCTCCGACTACAACATTAGGTCCAATAGTAACACCAGGTAAAATTATTGCTCCATGACCGACGAAAACATTATTTCTGATATCTACTTTACCGACTGAGTCTAACTTTTTGTTGAAAGCCTTATTTAATACAGCGATAGACCCATCATGCCCCAAAACTGTACATTTTGTTAGCATTACGTTATCACCAAGAGATGTATACTCTGGATCCGTAATGTTTGTATAAGGCCATATCACCACATCTTTTCCCATGTGATATAGATTGCCCCATTTCCTTATATACTCTGAATACTCAGCAGCACTTGGTTTGCAAATTTTTAGATATAGACTTTTAAGCCTACCTGTTTTGAATGCAATGATTTTTATTATTTTGCTAAGCATACGTATCCTCCACAAAGGTTCGGAGATAAAAGAAATCCCCAATGCTATTATCTTTTTGTTTCATTGCTCATGCCCCACATTTCTTGGTGAGAACCCTTGGCAGGTAAATCAAAACAACAATGTGCATACACCCAGCCAATAAATTCAACTAATACCGTTTTCGCTCCAGCACTGGTTTGCCACCAATTGGCTAATCTAAATTCTTTTGGAGATGCGCTGATAATACCGATAGGAATAGCTAAAGCATCAAACGCCTGTTTGTACAAAAAATAAGTCCTGCGGCTATGCACATTTCCTGAAAACACATTAATCCCTTTCACCTCATCTATTGAAGGTGCTGCTTCAATAAACTTTCTCACCATCACTGCACTGAGATAGGTTCTATCTTGAGCAGAGGCAGGTGTTGGAATTACCTTAAGGTTGTCCATACTTAGACCTAATAATTTCAGTTGATGGGCAGCTTGTTCAGCATAAGAATCAAACTGATCAGTAAAATTCCTCGCTTCAGGCCCACCCGTGGTGATCACTAAATCATAGTGACCAGATTTATATTCCATATAAGCCTGGCTGAGCGCATCAGACTCAAGCCAGCCCTCCACAACCAGAATATTAGCCTCAACAGGTGCTTGTTTAGCTAAAAAAAACGCAACATTGTTTATAAAGAATATGGCGATGGTCAACAATAACAAAATAAAAATGATGACCGACCATATGGTGGGAAGAAGAATAAAGCGTCGCCTGAAAAACCATCCCTGTTTCTGCATCTATTGATTACCAATTGATTCAGCAAATAGTGTCTCTAAACGCTTAGCATTAATATCTTGTGCAAATTCTTGCTGCACTTTCTTCTCAGCATGACTGATGAGCGCTCCCCGTAAAGCTTCGCCCTTTATCAGCTCGAGCATCGCCGCAGCCAATTGCTCACTATTACCTGGCTCAATTAATTTACCAGTTTTCTCATCAATCACAAGCTCTGGGATACCAGAAATTCTAGATGAGATGACGGCAGTCCCAACCATCATCGCTTCCATCAATACAACAGGAATACCATCCATATCGCCCTGTTTATCTCTTTTACAAGGTAAGACAAATAAATCCAACGCTCTGACAAATTTGACCACCTGATCATGAGGCAATGGTCCCAGAAATACGACTTTATCGTTTAATTCAAGTCGTTTAACTTGCTGCTGTAACTCTTCTTGCAGTGGTCCTGATCCAGCTATCTCAACAATAAAATCAGAATATTGTGACTTAAGAATAGCTAAGGCGGAAATAAGCGTATCAATGCCTTTTTTCTCAACAAGCCTACCGACAAGACCTATACGTACTGGGCTTGATACTGTTGTTGAAGACTTGCGAGTGAACACGCGACTATCTACACCACAACGAATAATTTCTAATTTATTAGGATCAACTTGATAAGTCTGCTGAATATACTGGCGATTAAAATCCGATATTGTGGCAAAGAAACTAGACCTTTCCACCTTTTTATCTAACAATAAACCACGTTCGAATATATCGTTTGCATGTGCGGTGACACTGAAAGAAATTCCCGACATCATACTGGCGTACATAGCAATATCAGTAGGCACATGCGCAAAATGCACATGTAGATGTTGAATAGCATTATCTTTTAATTGTTGAGCTAGCTTAGCGGCATAAAAAAACCGATAAAACAGGCCTAATGCATCCCGAGATAGTATGTTCACCTTGAACATATCCCCCACACACTCAGTAAATGCTTTTAAATAATGAATCGGTTTTTTAGAAAGTAAGTTGAGGTGACTAAAAAAAACATGCTTCTTTGGCGTTGCGTAAAGATAGTTCACCTTTGAGCGCAGTGCGTCAAGATGTTTATCAGTGGCAGGCATTATCGGTTTATGAACAGAGAACGGTATTATCTCGTGCCCTAGCTCACTTAGAGCCAAAATCTCGTTATACACAAAAGTGGCAGATAACGCGGGTATCTCTGGTGCAAGATATGCCAGTTTCAAAGGTTGCTCCTACTAGCTGTGTGATTGTTGCCAAACAACAGCTTGTTGTTCATTTAACTGCTGGGTTGCGTCAGCTTTCCCTTTAACAAGACACTGCCATTGGTAATGGCGAATAAACGCAACCAGTGCTTTATCAGCAAATCTTGGTTGACGTGTCAGCATACTTTTCACATATCCCCACCACATAGCTGCACCACCGAGAAAGTATGGAGGATGTAGCATACGGAATACAGATGATGCCGTCATGTAAATCAGCCCGGTACCCATAAAGTATTGGCCAAATCCGTGACGCATACGTCCTGTAAATATACCTTTCTGACTCGAACCCATCGGTCTCAAGTGGATAAACTGTAAATCAGGCTCATCCCAGCTAACGGCAATCCAACCTAGCTGGCGACATTTATGACAATCGATTCCATCCCACATCACTTGCCGGACAAAACCACCAATTTCTTCAAAACACGTACGGCGATAAAACTTTGTCATCCCAACCGACATCTCATCGCCACACTTTTCACTGATAAGCTGGCCTGATTTTTTATCTCTAAAATAGGCTTTACCACTGCATGTACCAATGCGTGGGTTCTTATTCATGCGATCAATCAAAATCTCAAAATAACGTGAGGGTAAATCTAAATCCAAATCAAATTTACAGATAAAATCAAACTGACTGACGTCCACTTGGTCATAGCCATAGTAAAAAGCCTCAATAACACCGGGACCTACACTACGATGCCCTCGGTTCTCACGCGTAATCACTTTGATAAAAGGATATTTTTCAGCATACTCAGCCAGAACTTGTGGCGTAGCATCAGTTGAACCGTCATCAACAACCACCCATAGATCAGGCTTAATAGTCTGATTCACAACACTATCCAGCGTTATTCGCATATAGTCAGATTCGTTGCGACAAGGTGAAACCAGTAAGTAACTCATAAGTTATTCTCGTTTATTTAAGCAATCGGAAACTCGTCGAATTAAGGGCTACTTATATTCAATGATTTTCTGTCGTTTACCTGTTAAAAAGTTTTTATAAAAAGTCATGATACCTAATGTCTGTGGAAACTTAGATAGCACGTTTGAACTGGCAACTATCAATGACATCGAAAGAGGAAAATACTTCTTTGCGTCACGAGCTGTCATTCTCATTATTTGTATTGGATATACAAGCAATAGCCAAAGCATCAACGGCTGCAATAGCGATAGTATAAGTAACGTTGGCAAAATGAGAGACCAAAAAACATTGCTCCTAACTTCTCTAAATCTGAAGCGTTCCTGAGATTGTCCATGGAGATAATAAGATTCAGCATAAGCATGGCCAGCTCTTTTATGACGTTTCCACCATTGAGTAAATTTTGTCATAGCAGCATCATGTAATGTCATATCGGCATCAAGGCGCATAATCTTCCATCCTTGTTGACGCATACGGAAGCACATCTCAGGCTCTTCACCCGCAATCAAAAAGTCTGAATACCCATTGACACTCTGAAAAGCAGAAACACGTATTAATGTATCTCCCCCGCATGCATTAGCATCTCCTACAGGGGTATTCCACTCGATATCACATAACTGGTTATATACGGAGTATTCTGGAAAACGTTCACGCCTTCGTCCACAAGCGATTGCATAATCGGGCGAAGATTCAAGAAATGTATGTGCTCTTTGAATCCAGCCCGATATTACCTCACAATCTCCATCCACAAACTGTATATACTCAATCTCTGGATGCGCTGTGGTTAATACTCTTGCACCTTCATTTCTGGCTCTAGCAGCGGTGAATGGCTTTTGCAAATCCAATTCGATTGTAGACACATCCAACTCCATTGCAGCTTGGACACTACCATCAGTAGAACCAGAGTCAACATAGATTATGTGAACTAAATCATTTTGGAGTGATTTAATACAGCGTACAAGCCGCTCACCCTCATTACGTCCAATTACAACAGCACCAATGAGATTGTTTTTATTTATCATTTCCAACTTGCCAATGATCTTCCCATGATATCTTCTAATTCATCAATATCACTTCTTAATTGCTCCTGAATGAAAGAGATTGTTTCAGGCGTCAATGATGGTTTTTTTGTAATTTTTTCACCTGTAAATAAGCCAGAATCTCGTATTGTCCTTTTTAGTATGTCATTGATGGAACTGGGTAAAGAATGACTCATTTTTTTCAGGAGATTGAATGTTTTGGTATATTGTTTCTTTAATTTAACGTTTCCCAGTGACTTATTACTGTGCTGATTCTGAGTAAGCATTGATGTTTCTAATTCAATATTTAGAAATTGACAAACTTGGTTTACAACTTTGTATTGATCTGATGTGAAGTCATCAAAATCAATTACCAACACATTCTCTCTCTGAAACATTTTGATATAAGGTCTGATCTGAGTAGCGTACATTGAGATATCGATAAAGAAAGGGTTATTCATTAACTCCTGATTTATATCCTTTTTAATAAACTCTCTTTGATATCCATGAATATAGCTAGAAATTATCCTATCAATTGGTGATCTAACTAGATATATGAATTTCAAATTTGGGTTGTATTGATATAAATCAGCAATTAGATTTTTGTTATCGATATGAGGATAAAATGTATATTGGGTAGATGCCTCAAAATAGATTGCACCATCCCTTTCTTTGTATAGCTGATGATATGAATTAAGACTAGATTGCCAGTTTTTTTTGCAAAAAAGCCAGGCTCTTTTTCTGCACATCCCTCCAGTTGAGGGTGCTTGTTTAAAATATCAAATAGCGTTGTAGTAGCACACTTTTGTGCCCCAATAATCATAAAATCTACTTTCACGTTGATTTCCTAGTCAAGTTTCTAGCTAACTGTGTCCATTTTTGCTCGTAATAAAAAGTAGATACATGAGCACAGAGGAAAAGAACAATAAACAGTAGCGGCCTCTTTAAATACTTTTCAAAACCGTCTCCATCACCTAGCCAAGTAGCATGAGCTAATAGTGGGTGAATGACATAAAGCGCGTAAGAAATAAAAGCAATATAAACTAAAACTTTGTTATCGAGCCATCTTGATATTAAGCTCTCATCATTATAGATAGTAGCACCCACTAAATAAGCCGCTAAATATGGCCTAAAATAATTTAAAGCTTCAGTGTCAGGATGACTGGATAGTGCTAGTAATAATAGTGGTATTAATGGAGGAGTTTTCCTCAATATCGTTTTTATTAAATCAAGATTAGAGTTAAAAATAAGCGCTAAAATAGCACCAGATAAAATCTCGTCCGCGCGGTAATATGTATTAACAGCAGCGTAAACATCATGTGTCACCCTATTCAATGTGATACACAAACATAAAATAGGTATAAAAAACCATAAGTATTTTCTTTTAAAGAATAAACAAACAAGAGCTATTGAAAAATAAAACTGCATTTCAACACACAAGCTCCAAAGATGCGATGTGATACCACCAAGTGTCATCGGAGGCCAATTCGCATAAAAAAGCAAATGTGAGATTAAGTATTCTGTTTTTACCTCCCCTATAAGATACACAATAAGTATGTATAGCCAGACCAAGGGTATTATTCGGAAAACTCTTCTTATCAAGAAGGTTCTTATTGGCATTCCGTTGTATAAAAAATGTGTTATCAGAAAACCGGATAATGTAAAAAAGAGTGCCATACCCATTCGGCCAGACGTACTATTGAGCATCCATGATGATGGTCCCAAAGGGAGTAAATGGGCTGATAAAACAAAAAGGATACTAATTCCTCTCCAGCCATCTAACTGTGGCAGTCTTTGTTTTTCCACAAATATGTCCTAATAAGAGCGAAATACAATCAAGTTCATCCTTAATTGTTGTGTTTATTTTCCAATATATACATCGCTATAAATGAGAATTAATTTTGATAATCTTTGCGGGAATACCAGCAGCTACAGCATAATCAGGTAAATCAGTTACAACAACAGCATTGGCTCCTATTGTCACATAGTTACCTATAACTATGTTACCTAGCAACTTAGCTCCCGCTCCTATGTTGACGTGATCTCCTATTGTTGGTGCTTCATGTGGAGAAGTTGTAGTCTTATTCCCAATGGTAACTCCCTGCCTTATAACACAAAAACTTCCAATCTTTGCATTTCCGTGAATCACAATTCCATGTTGATGTTCAATAGTGAGCTGTTGGCCAATACAACAACTGTAGGGTAGTTCGATACCATATTTAAAGCGGACGTGTTTTTCCATGATTCGATAGATAAAACTCAATGGAGCTCTAATTAATTTATTTCTAACCTCCATTCTCCACCTGCCAAATCTATAAACTAAAAGAACACGGAAGCCTGCATGGTTTATTGATTTTGAGTTTGCGATTCTATCTTGAATAATATTGTCGAACATTACTAATCTCTATTTAATCCATGAAAATAGTATTGAGTTTCTCCAAAAGTCCTTCCACATATGAACCGGATCAGAGCTCTTTTTACCTTGTATAAAGTATCTAAGTTTGGTGAAAGAGTAGCCTAGCCCCCATATAAGATCAGCAATTAAGCAATAGAAAAAACCATGGTTCTTTCTAAAATAATATTGACGTGACTGAAACCAATATTTAGGTCTTCTTCGACGACTTACATCACCACTAACCACGCCAGTGCTTTGACCTACATAATGAACAACCTGGCTTTGTGGCACATACCAACACTCCCAACCAGCACGTTTAGCCTGTAAACAAAAATCAGTTTCTTCAAAGTAGAGAAAATAAGATTCGTCCATCAACCCAATATTTTCTAGCATTGAGTAACGCACCAGCATACTTGCGCCTGCTACCCAGTCAACTAAACAACTGTTTTTGGGTATGAACTCAGATGATACGAGATAGTTTGAAAAGTACTTATCAAGCAAGCCAATTCGTAGGCTGGACAATGCTTCGCTTATTAATGAGTGGAAGTTAAATGCTGAGCGTTGTATGTCTCCAGCCTCAGAAACCAGTTGACTGCCAGCTACTCCTGCTTTCGGGTGGGTTTCCATAAAGTCAATTAGTTTACACAAGGCTGATTTTAATATTTTTGTATCTGGGTTTAGAAGAAAAACATAATCAGGTTGAAAAGCAAGAGTTTCTATAGCGTAGTTAATCGCTAGGTTATTACCGTAAGAAAAACCGCCATTAATATCTGAGCTAACCAAGGAAACACTATCGTGAAGTTTTTCATTTTGAATGAAATCAGTAAGTAATGATATTGAATTATCTGGTGAGTGATTATCAACAATCACAACTCGAGCATTGAACGCTTCTAGCTCACTAACAAGGTCTGGTAATAATTGACAAACGAGATTGGCCGAGCAGTAATTAACTATAGATATTACAATTCTGATATTAGAATTATGGTTCATTTGAAATCTCAGTTGCAACCGGAGTTAGTGTAGCTGGTTTTCCTATTATCATTTCATAGTACTCAGAAAGCTGTTTTTTTGTATTCTTCAAGTCATAATTACTAGCCATTTCAAGGCCATTACGTCTAAGCCTTTCTTTAAGACCATAATCTTTTTGAATACGAATTATGTTCTTATAAACACTTTCACAATCTCCATCCTTTGACACAAGGGCAGTATGCTCATTTATCATAAACTCATTTGCTCCACCACCAGTAAATCCTATAACAACACAACCACAGGCCATAGCCTCTAATGGAGGAAGTGAAAATCCCTCAGGGTAACCTAAGGTGACGAATATTTCGGCAGATTGATACTCCAGAACAAGTTCAGACTGTGATAATCCATCAACAACGTGTAGTTCTATATCTGCAGTCGAAAGCAATTTCTTTAATTGCTCTAGGTCTGCTGGATTCTTTCTGGACATCGCCAGTACTCTATTAGGTATTCTTTGTATATTTGATTCACAAAAAACATCTAGGTCAATTCCATTTGTTATCGTCGCTGCTGGAATATTCATTTTCTCTGAAACATATTCTGAACAATACTGACTGCATGTAAACACATGATCATAGCCCAGTTGAATATAGTCTAGATGCCTATCTTCTGGTTTAAGTCTTTTTATAACACCCCACCAATTTTGAACAAAGATTACCTTCAATGCATCTCTAAATACCAAACCTTCATACGGTTCAAACTCAGTGGCGACTACAACGTCGCCTTTTTTAATATTTTCTTTTTCGTTCACAAATGTTTTAATTTCATTGTTATAGTCAAAAAAGTTACCCGAGTAATCTCCCATCATCAAAGGATAAGCATCATAGCCAAGCTCATTCAGCATTTGGCAATGTTGATAAATTACTTTAATACCGCCAACTGGTTTTTCTTTTTTTGTAAAACAACTACTTGTATATTGAAAAAGCTGGCCTTTGAATATAGATTTAAGTGCAGCTATAAAAGACCACTTTCTCCTAACCTTGATATCAGGAATTAAATAATAAATTTTTTTCATAATTTTTAGGCTTTATTAATAAATACAGGATACTGATACACAAGATAATTCTAGAACTTCATATTGAATACAATAAGTTTCACTCTATTTCAGTATTCTTTATAGTTGAGCCCCGATTCTTATCTAATTCGTTTAGGCGCCCCAATAAACTTCCAGCAAGTAGCCAATATAAACCATTATCAATTAGTGAAGAGTTAGGAGTTGGTCTATCAGAATGATAGATAAAATTAAGGTATGTGCTGCTACCGACCTCTGCACAGACATATCCTGACCTCTCAACAATTTCTGATTACGAAAACTAGTCCATATTGGCAGTATCATGAATAAAAATGTACTTAAAAAGCCGACCCAACCATACTTTCCTAAAATAATGATCCAATAACCATCTGTCACAGAAATATCTTTACCAGTTTCAGGGTCAAAGACTCTACTGCGAGCCCATCCCCCCAACCAAAAAGCGGTTTCTCATTAGCATGATTTAGCAATATTTCTTCATTATCAAACCTATATTTCAGCGAACCAGCTCGCTCCTCGCTATAAGTTGCTGCCAACTCGTAAAGATCTTCATGAGGAAATAATCCTGTTGCAGACGTGAATGGGTAGGTGATGAATACAATTGCAATGATTACTGACAATAATATCTGCTGCGTCGGTTTAAGAAAATAAATAGACAGCAATAACAACGTTCCCATCAAAAGTGCTCCCAGACTTTTCATGAGAATTAAAGTGATCAAACAGATTAATAACCCAAAATTCAAACTGTAACGAAAGATCTTCTGGTTATTCTTTTTCAACAATGTCCAGAAGCCAACACCAATAGCTAAAAACATGGCAACCAATAGACCATGCCCCATAAAAACTATAGCTCTGAAACCACCGCTTCGCTTCTGTTGAACCCATGAATGTGGAAAGTAACCATAAATTTGTTGATGTAGTTGAGGACTCATTCTTATTTCGTATAGAGCAAAAAATGAATAGACAAAAGCAGCTAACGCAAAGTAAGCAATTAATTTTTCATGTGCTTCAGTATCTCTAAAATACTTTAGACCAATAAAGAATGGTAAAAAGTACAAAAAACTCACTATCGAGTTTGTTAGGCCATCGTATAGACTGAGAGGTCTTAAAAATAAGTAAGGCTCTGTGTTTGTAACTGCAGTGATAAATGGAGACACCAGCAAAACAGCAAAGACTATTTTATATTTCAGAGGTAGAAGTCCGATCCCAATCGGTACTTTCTTCAGCAGCAAGAAAAAAAGTATCGTAATAGTTGTTATTGTGAATTTATCAAGAGGAGGTAAGATAGGTAGGTCTATTGACATATGTGCTGGAAGAAACATATATGCTAGCAACAGTGATAGTAAAGAACCTTTTCCTACCCGGTAACGGTTTATCAGATAAACTACTGCTAGAGGCCAGATTATAAGAATAACATTAGCAATAGTATTCGGCATTTTAAATTTAACTTTTCATATTTTGAGGAAAAAATCAGGAAATATAGTTCAATGACGTATGAATATCATGTCTATTCATTTCGCTTAAAACACAATAGAATTTACAAATTGATAGCTTCTATTTTTCTACTCATTTAAAACCTTACCTGCCCCTCAAATTACACATCAATAAGTTTAAATTTCTCATATGAAAAGGTTCTAAACTCACTGCCTTCAAAAGATATTTCCACGCAGTCTTTTTATTTCCTGCTCGCAGCGCCCACCAAGACCACTTAATGTAAACATCATATAATCCTGGACTATGGTTTATGTTATTTTGGATATTAACATCATTAAAGAGTCCCCTACGGAAATTAGCATCTTTGATTGCTTTCAGTATCGAATCGAGTTGTTCTTTTCTTTTGCTGTAACCAACACTTGATACATGTTGGCGGTAACTCAAAAGTATATCGACCATGTTAGCAAGATCGCCAAGCTCAGCAAGTCGAAGAAATAAATCTATATCTTCAGCATGAGGATAGCTTTCTCTGTACCCATTAACTTTTAGTAATGCTTTCTTTCTTATTGCAGCAGTTGGATGAACGATTGATGCGCCAGCACCTTTTAAATTTTCTTTATCAATATCTTCATGCTCAGTTGGTACATCCAAAACTCTGATTGGTAATGACTCGTCATCAATAAGTAGAACTCTGGAACCAACTGCAACGCAATCTGGATGTTGTTCCAAGTAAAGGATTTGTTTCTCAAACCTATCAGGATAACTTATATCATCTGCATCCATTCTGAAAATAATCTCACCTACAGACTGTTCAATCCCTATGTTAAGTGTTTTGATGAGGCCTTTGTTTGACCAAGAAAACTTTTTGCAACGCCTATCTCGACTGACGTAACTATCTATTATTTGTTCTGAGTTATCGTTGCTACCATCGTTAAGAAGTAATAATTCAAAATTTTTAAATGTCTGATTCAGTATTGAATCTATTGCACTATTCAAATATTTTTCTGCATTGTGTACTGGCAAGATTACGCTAGCTTTTATGTTTTTGTCTTTTTTCATTTTACAAATGTTTTAAGTTGTAAATATGCATCTTTACCGGCACAGACTTGCTGTTTAGCACGCTCTAAAAGCTTACTTCTCTGACCATCTGCTCTAGACCATGCAACATCTAAATATTCTGATAACTTATCTATACCATCGTCTAAATATAGAATTTGTACACCGACTTCAAATTGTTTCAATAAACCCATAAACTTGTAATCATAATAGTTTGAAGCAGTCAGCCCTATCACCTGTATACCTTGAGACAAAGCAAACAGTGCAGCATGATAACTACCAGTTATTACAACTCGGCATTCTGACACTCGTTGAATAATATCTTCTACTGACAAGCCTTCTTCGGTTTCATTGTCCTGTTGACTACTCAGTCGCATTAGACTTATCAAAGATCTTATATCAGACTCATCTCCCGGGACTAAAGAAATAGGTAGTAGTTGATAAGAAGTTTTTTTCTTATGAATATAACCTTGAATAACATCACCTAGTTTTTCAATCGTTCCACTCGGCAAAGTTGCATAAGATGCATTCCTTATATTTAGTCCGAGTTTATTTCCTAGAGATTCTGTACGAAGTCTATAAGACATCTCTACGGCATCGTCACCACTTACAAATACAGATGGTTTTCCTTGGGAAGACATCAGAGAATTTAATAGTTTAGGTGAAAATTCACCTTCCCTCAGAGAAATAAGTTTCAATCCGTTCAACACGCATTTGAATTTTTTAACGAGGTTTTTATTTGATAAAGGTCCAAGGCCCTGCCCTAGCATGATTGTAGGTCTGTTGTAATACTGAGCTAAAAGTATCACATCAAGTAATTTCGATGCATGATCGGAAAAACTATCATTTACGTATCCACCTCCGGTAGCAATTACAATATCAGACTCTTTGATTAAGTCCATTACACTTTTCGAAGCTAGATAATTTGAACTCTCAGCTCCAAACCTCCAAGATATGATTTTTAAAGCCAGGTTAGGATGTCGTGTCTTAATATAGCATTCATAATTGAGCAAGGATAACTGAATTTTTTTGGGAAAAAATGCCTGAGCCCACCAATAAGGTTATACCCACTCAACCAAGCTTTTTTTGAACTCTGGCTAAAAAACTCAGCCCTAGGTACACAAGAAGCCAACTTGCTTTTTTCGGCTGAGATGACATGTATAGTCGCCCTAGGCCATAACTCACATAACCTTTCAACAGCAGCCTGTAACATAGCAAGGTCACCTATATTATCTAACCCGTAACCACTATTATCAATAACTATTTTCAATGTCTAACAACCTATTGCAGCAATGTGAGAGAGTAGTGAGCTCAATGGTTTAGTCAAATATCATGCCGAATACTAAGCCGATAATGAATACAGGAATAACATACAGTTCTTTTTTTATATCCATAAGCCCATATTGTATCTTATAGAAGAATGTCAGTATTAATCCTGGAAAGTATGCGGCAGCAAGCCCCCATACTGCACCTATATCACCATCTAGTTGATAACCTACAGGAACTAAAATTACCATAAAAATGAGTCTTGACAACATTAAAATACTCATTATTTTAGGTTTACCCATTACTAAGTAGAATTGCCCCGCTACTCCAAATCTAATAACAATGAGTACTAATGATAATATTTGCAACATAAAACCTGAATCGGAGTACCTATCATCGTATAGAAGATCGACCAAGGTACCACCTGACTTAAAGAGAAAACCAGCAATAAACAAACAAAAGATGTCTATTGGCAGACGTAGTTTATAGTATTTCTCTTTGATTTTATCTGGCGATATTCTATTTATTTCTCCTAACGCAGGAAAAACCACACTACTAATCACTTTTGAAACTAAAACCTGTAATGAAGAAAAAAGTAGGGCGGCAATGGAGTACAAACCGAATGATGTTGATGACATAACTCCACCCAAGAGTAACTTATCACCTTGGTTTATGAGAAAACCAAGTATTGATGATAGAAACATCCACTTACCAAAATGGAATATTTCATCAAATGCTTTTTTATCCCATTCGAATTTATTTTTTCTTCCTGGGAGATAGATGTGGCCCATAAAAACTTTTGTAAGTCCTGCAACTAATGCTCCGTATACCAGCGCCCATATAGAGCGATCATATGACACCCAAACAAGCATAAATACTAACCCACACAGTTGAGCTATTAACTCTAATTTTACTATCCGTTTTAATTGAAGTCCCCTGTTTTCAGTGGCAATTTTAGTGGACTCAAAACCTTGTATTAATGGAGAGAGGGATAAGATAACTAATACTTCAGGAAGTAGTTTAGATGCATAGACGCTGCTATTATCTATTAATCCAACATTATTCACATATGCAAGAATGTATGCGGCTAACAAACAAAAAGAGGATAGAAAAAAGCCCCTGATGATTTGTACTACCCATATAGTGTTTAAAAAATGAGGATCACGCCCACGCTGACTTTGAATAATATTTTGCTTCAGGCCCAAGTCTGAGAACATCGCTAATCCTATAATAATGATATTGGCGATTGCCATAATGCCGAACATTTCAGGCATTAATAAACGTGTCATTATTAAATTACTGAATAAACGAATTGCCTGGGTTATTAAATGACCAGAGAGAGTCCATGAGAAAGCATGGATAATTCTACTTCTCAAACCAGTTTCTGAAGACACCAAAATCCTTTACTAGAGAAGAGCTTTCTTAAAAAAAGCAGACTAAAACTTATAGGCTAGCTGAAACATCATTGTTTGATGTAATAAAATTAATATTGCATATTAAGTTCGTAAAAATTATGTATTGAAAGCTATGATAAAAATGAAATTAATTTTTGAGAATTGAGTTAATAACGCTAATTACATCATTAGAGATGGCCTCACCTGAGAGAAACTCATGAACATATTTTATACCTGCCTCTTCATAGTGCATTCTTAAAGTATTATTTTCCCAAATCATTTTTATTTTTTCGACCATATCTTGAGTTGACTGAGGTTCCAATAAGATGCCATTGATTGAATCTTCAATATAATCTCTTGCGCCGATGCTATCAGTAACCAACACAGGTGTTTGGTGCATCATTGACTCAATCATTGTGATTTGTCCTGATGCTATTTCAGTATTTTTTATAGGAATAATACTCATTGCCGCATCTTGATAAAGTCGATGACACTCATCTAAGCTCAGGAAAGATAACCATTTCATATTATTTGGTATATCTCTTTTTGGTTTGCATCTGTCAGGTGCCACAATTATAAATGGGTAGACTGTCTGTTCTGCTACTGTTACTAAAGTTTCATAGTCTCGATTTGCAGCTCCCATACTTAAAATGTATTTTTTGGAGCTATGTTTTTTTTGAAACTCAATAATCTGCTGTTTTCTGAATCTAATAAATACAAAGTCATCTTTTTTTCTAGCCAAAAAATGGCTATATGTAACGGTCTCTGCCGAGGAAGGAACAATAAATTTATTTACTGCACTCAAACTAAACTTAGCAATCGTTTTTTTTATGCCTTTCTGCAGTGTGCCTAGATTAAAAGCCCAAGCTAGAATAGGAATTCGAAGAAAACTGAGTTTTTTTCTTATTCCAACACATACAGCTAAAGGCGGGAATGCTGTAACGATAATATCTGCATTGTTAACTTTTGCAGCCTTAATAACTCGTTTACTGTGCGACCAGTAATCAGACCAATCAGATAAACTCGTCTTTGAACGGCTTCTATCATGTTGATATTGAGGTGAGACAAAAATAATATCCAAGTCTGGGTTATTTTTTTTTATTATAGCCCACAGATCATTTGGATCTGAAAGATTGGTCTCATAAGGCGCAGCTAATACTAATTTCAGCCTAGTATGATATTTGTCTTTTATGATAACCTCCAGAGGGAATAAACCGTATTATAAAATAATTAAATCAGTGTAAATGTTAGTTAATGAATATCTGACACAGGCCAACCATTAAAATGATGGTGCTCTAGTCCTTAAATACTCCAACATATTAGTTATATCAGGATACTCTAAATAGTTATCTTCTAGTCTGCTCCGAACTCCCTCTATATAAGTGTCATAGCTATCACTACCAGTATATGAGTTCAATAAATTAGTATTATATTTAGGTAAATATGAATTTTGATATGAAGTAAAATCTTCAGATTTGTTTTGATAACTCTCAGCCGAAAGACCAATATTAATGAATTTGTTCATAAATATCGAAACATCCCTATTCTCACCATAAACATCAATACCTTTAATATTTGTAAGTGAATTATTTGTTTGATCAGCCATCAAATTAAAACATACACTTCCTGTATCCCAATCATCGATTTGCATATTCCATGATAGCTCTCTATTGGTAGGTTTAGTCCTTCCTATATTACTAAAAATGTTATGTGTTACATTTATATTTTTCCATCTATAGCCATTATTAAAATCAGTATTACCACCTAATGAGAAACCAACCTCACCTTCAGTTACAATATTATCGGTTATAAGATAATTATATGCTCGAATACTATTAGTCTTAGTTTGTTTATCAGAATTTGCTGTGAATTTTACACCTATACTTGAAGATCTTGAGATTAGATTCTCTCTCAGAATCATATTTGCCGAATCGATTATATAAGCATTATGGTTAAACCATGTAGCATAGCCATAAGATTTGGTATTGAGGGCAACAGATAATGGTCGTTGTTGATACCATCCATTGTGATCAAACAAATTTTCCTCAATTAATAATCCATCGACATATGCAATAGATGCACCTTGTGAATGACCTGTATCGCTATATGCATTTAGAATCTCATTTCTTCTTATAACAACATTTTTATGTCCCCCACCGCCACCAATTACAATATTATTTTTGTAATAACTCACACGAACATTCTCAATTAGTATGTTGTCCGATTGCGAACCAGAAATACTAGCTATGCCAATAGCATTTTGTTTCATGTTTCCCCAACCTGAGAACCCTGTAGAATTAGGATCAAGCTTGCTAGGGTATAACTCTATACCTACAATAGCTATATGACTCTTACTCCCCATCATTAATGCTGTAAAGTTTTTAGAATCAACTACAGGTCTTGTTTTGTCATTTCCATATGCAGTAAGAACCATTGGTGCATTTTTTGATTCACCAGATTGTAGATATAGTGTTGATTGAAGCTCGAAGGAATCACCTCTTTTCAAAAGAATCCAATCCGGACGTCCTTTTCTCACGTGCTTATAAGCTTTAGCAATTGATTGAAAAGGAATGATATTGACTGGTGTATCGATATCCCCAACTTCAGAAGGGCTATAATATCTTGCTTTGTCATCATTACC
The DNA here is from genome assembly GCF_030296755.1 of Methylophaga marina. Taxonomy (NCBI): domain Bacteria; kingdom Pseudomonadati; phylum Pseudomonadota; class Gammaproteobacteria; order Thiotrichales; family Piscirickettsiaceae; genus Methylophaga; species Methylophaga marina. The sequence goes on along the minus strand of NZ_AP027741.1, from coordinate 2,287,060 downwards.
TTCCGATGAGCTCACATAAATCAATCTTGAAGAACTATCTGGTGTTATTTTCGACCAACCGTCATTATCGTGCTGGTATTGGTGTATTTGATATTGCCATTCAGCTGTTTTATAACATGCAGAGCTATGACTTTGGTCAGGTATTTCTTGAATAGGATTATTTTCAGTAAGTGGTTCATCTTCAGGGCTTTCATTAATGACATCCTCATTCGAATCCGACACTGACTGAGTATCAGGATCATCAATAAGGTTTTCAGGGGCTCCAAAAGTCGTATTACGGGCATTAGCTTTAGAAGTCATGTTAGTTGGTAACTCACTAGACTCCATTTGACTTGATGATTGAGAAGTCTGGTTAGTAGAGTTATTAGAGTTTGCCCCTCTGCTTGAGCCTCCCGAAGAACTGCTTGATGAGCTGGTTCTTCCAGATGAATTTGAAGACTGAGTTGTATCATTCGTATTGGATGAAGTGATACCAGGTAAGCTAATAGGGGACGTTTCTTGTGTTCTGGCCAGAGTCACTTCGTCAGGATCGCTGACAAAATCTGTTGTTACGGGTTGTTGATCAGGTTGGTTATCATTAACAGCTGGAGGAACCCAAGTTAAGGACTCTTCTTGACACTGCCTTTGGGACATCACTTTAGCTTTCATGACTTCTTTATTAAATTCAGAGAGTTTATTGCCTTCCCAGGCCTGATAATTAGTCCATTGGGGACCAGCTTTTATCAAAATCAGATCACCATTATCTGTATCAGCCAAAGATTTTGCCTTTTCAATACTCTGAAAAGCTGCCACGTTGTTCGCTTCATATGGGTTACGAACATTGTCTAGGGAGTATATTTTTGCGAGCTGATCACTTCCGTTGTATTGGTTAACAAAAATAATCTTTGAAGATTTATTGAAATTATTATTAGTTACAATGCAATCAGCCAATACTTGCGTACTTGTCAGGAACATGCCAAAAATTGCTAAAAATATATTATATTTGATTGACATAACATGTACCTCTCAATATGTGTGAGTCATGCGTAACTCTAACGCTATCCATCACTTAATACTAGCTCCATAGTTGATGAACTTCTCATTTAGAGAAATATTCTTGTGCAAAAGAATATCTTAATTAACTTGAAAGAAATCAGACCAGATGGACATTGTATAACTCAAGAAGCCAACTACGAACACGTTTAACATCTGGGTTTTGGCTGTCTTTTGTTTTAATAATGGTAGATGAACGTTTATCTTTAATCATATCAATTACCGTATTGACATTGACCTCTTTCGAATCATCAGCAAAAGCATATACTAGAGCAAAGTCACATAGGTTATTGATACGCCTTGGTACGCCTTCGCTATAGCAGAAGATAGCAGCGCAGGCTTCATTGGTAAAAATCTTATGGTCTGCACCGGCAATTTCCATTCGGTGTTCAATGTATTTTTGTGTTTCTGGATAGCTCAATGCTTTTAGATGATATTCAACGCCAATTCGTTGAGCAAACTGTTCAAGCTCGGGTAAATTAAGTTTATCACTGAGTTCAGGCTGCCCAGTTAATACCAACTGCATAAAGATATCTGCATCAATATTAACGTTTGAAAGTAGCCTTAACTCTTCCAAAGCCTTAACTGATAAGTTTTGAGCTTCATCTACAATCAGAACAATTTTTTTACCTTTTGCATGTTGTTCAACAACAAAATCAACATAATCACGATAACGACCCGCATTATCAGTGGCTGAAGATGGTATTTCTAGTGCATCAAGCACCCACTCCATCAATTCACCGAACGATTCACTCGTGTTATTAATCAATCCGATCAGGTATTCATCATCCAGTTTTTTTAACAGAGACCGAATTAATGTTGTTTTACCCGCACCAATCTCTCCGGTAACGACTGTAAAACCCGCCTGACTCATTAAGCCATATTCGAGCATGGTTAAGGCTTTTTTATGTACAGGGCTAAGATATAAAAACTTAGGATCAGGTACCAGGTTAAACGGCTTGAAATTCAGACCAAAATGTTCTGTATACATGAATTAATAATTCTGATGGGTTGGATGTCTTTCTGCTTTGTTAAGCACAGTCCCGACAAGATGTGAACCTTCTAATAGCTGTAATGACTTTTTAATGTTCTCTTCATTATTTTTCCCGTCTTCCAGCACAAGTAAAGTACAGTCAAAATAATTCGAAGACATTAAAACATCGTCCGTCTGTAACAAAGGCGGTACATCGAAAATAATTAATCGAGAGTTGTATTGCGATTTAATATCTTTCACTAAAGATGCCATTTTTGGACTTGATAGTAACTCGGCTGAATCTTCAGCTCTTCCCTTCCCTGGTAATATAACTAGCCTCTCTACGCCAGGGTTTACTAGCACATGGTGAAGATACAAATCATCTTCTAGATATTCTTTTAATCCCGCCTCCACATTTAATCCAAAGTAGCTGGCAATCGAAGGATTTCTCAAGTCCATATCGACTAAAAGCACTGTCTGATTGAGTTCCATAGCAATGGCAACGGCGAGATTAGCTGAGACCAATGATTTACCCTCCCCCGCTGTTGGCGAGGTAATGGCAATTGTTTGCCAATCATTCTGCCGCATTTTTTGCAACACTTGTGTACGCAACATACGGAACACTGCTGATTGCGGATTATTGTAATGACCGGCAATAACCCGGTTGTTTTCCAGAACACTCGGTGGTGTTTTAACCACTTTTGTTTGTGTGTATTCAATATTCTGTAAAGGCGGAGCTAATGGATCTTCAGGAAAAGAAGTGTTTATATCATTTTCCGTAGACACAATTGTATTTTCTGGCTCACCCTCGATCCCAGCATGCTTCTGCTTTGCTTTGTCTAAGGCTTTTTGAATTCTATCCATTCTTATTTCCTACTCGAAGAATCAGGTGACAGTTAAAGCAAGCTGACTTTTCGCATTAATCGATACCACAGCACTTCGAGGTTCATCACATAAAAGTGTACTGCTATCACTGATGCGATAACTAACAGAATTGCAATAATGATCCAGCGGTTTCTTAATGTTTTTCTGCGAGCCAGTTCTCGAGTTGTTGTAATAATAGGGATAACAACCAGTGGTGATTTACCAACAATATGAGTAACTTGTGTATACCCTCTTACCCCACCAAAAAACATCTCAACTAGAAGTGCTAAGCCTAAGCCTGCACCTACAGATGCGCCTAAGCCAAGAACGAGTAATTTAGGCCTGTTAGGTTTTTCTGACTTAGTTGGTACTGCAGGAGGTTCAATTAACGTAAAGCTTTCACCTTTGTTTTCTGACTCTAAGTTCTGAGCCAGTTCAGCTTGTAATTGCTTAGCACGTAATTCACGATATTTGGCTACAGTGTTTTCATGATCGCGTGTCAGCTCATCATATGCCCGCTGAACTTGGTATGTTTCCGAAACACGGCGTTCAAATTCAGCAAGTTTTGTTTTAATCTCTTCCTGGCGAACTCTTAAGCGAGAGACTTCATTTTCCGTTGAGTCTATCTTAGATTTAAGTTGCACATAAGCTGGATTCAATCGTTCGGATGATGACGTTGTTTCAGCTGGCTGACTGTCAGCGTTTTCCAGGCGTTTTTCCAGGCCGGCAATCTTATTTTTTTGTGCTTTTATATCAGGGTGATTATCGGCATATTTTTCACTCAGCGTATTTAATTCTGTCTTTGCCTGGTCTAATTCAGCTTGAATGATTTGAGCATCATTCCCTGTAACACCCAGCTCTTTTTCTAATGCATCAATTTGTCGTTTAACTCTGACTACATCTGGGTGGGTGGGTTCGTATTTTGATAATAAAGTGCTGTATTCAATTCTTAGTTGTTCCAGACGCACTTCAGAGGTGTTTGGTTCATTTGCACTAGTTGCCGTCACACCTAAGGGTAAGTACATCGGAATAGTAGAAAGCTGTAGACTTAATGTGGTGATTTGATCTTTCAATAATAAAATTTCATTTTGATTGGTACTTTGTTCATCACCCAAACGCTGTATCATCGAAAGATTGTACTGTAATAATTCAGGGAGACTACCGCTATAACGATCTTTAAACTCGGCAATTTGTTTTTCTAACTCACGTACTTTTGCTTGAAATTTATCGCCCTCCTCCTTAAGAAAGTCTTTGGTTTCTGCAGCACGGTCTGTGCGGGCTTTGACGTTTTCATTGAGAAACTCTGTCACAAGCTCGTTCGCTACTTGCTGTGCTTTTTGTGGTGATTTATCCATGAATGAAACGGTAAAGGCGATACTGGCTCGCTTTGCACGCCCACTAACTGGATCAGTCACATTTGCTTGAACCAAATCCACACTGACATTAGATTTAAATAAATCGACAATGCCTGATGTGGCAGCTGTTTTTTGACGCTCAGCACGATAAAGATCATATTTTCTGACCATGTCCATCACTCTGGATGTCGTCATTAATCGTTGCTTAATCACTTCGATACGCTGGTCAGCATAACTCGTGACTGTTGAACGGACTAAGTCATTGGGAATTTCTTGTGACTCAATCAGTATTGTGCCTTGAGATTTATAGGTAGCAGGTAAAGAAAAAACTACCACTACAGTTGCTATGGCTAGCAGCACAGCAGGAATAATAACCCAATATTTTCTACGCCAGAGAATATTAAGATAGTCCCCTAAGCCCTTTACTTCTTCTTCCATTTATTATTGCTCTTTGCTGTGATTTAGCGAGAAAAACGAATACCATTCCAATTGTAATCGATGTTGAATGTGAGCGCATTGCCATCTACATTCTTTCCATCTGATTCATCGACGCTTCGATACCTGTATCCAAAAACAAGAGACCAGTCTTCATCTAACTTCCAAGATAAACTAGGTGAAAAATCAAAATATTTTGTTTCTGTGCTATCTAAATCATCAGCACTACTATATTTACGATAGCTCGCAGATAAGTTACCTGTAAGCTTTTCTGTGAAGTTTCTACGATAAGTAATGGTGTAGGCATCTTGCTCATTAACATCCCCCTCACTTGAAGGTGTTAACGATCTACTTGCTGATAAAGTATAACTATTCAGCTCATCTTCTCGGGTTGTACTGATTGAGTAATCTAATCCTGTACTTTGATCCGATGTTTCTGGACCAATTACCGGACTATTTTCACTATCCAGATAACGTGCACCCAGCAAGCCATTGACCGACCAAAGCTCAGATAGTTGATATTCACTAGTCAAGCCCAGTGAATAAGAATCATATTGATTATCAAGCCTGTCTGATTCAGCTTGATAATTAACGTAGGTAAACGATAAGCCACCATTTAGTCTTTCTGTGTATTGATGCTGCCAAGCTAAGTTCAAACTGGCTGTTTCATTATCCGTGAGGTTAGATGACGAACCAAGAATTGAGTTACTGTTGCTTGAGTCATCAGATTGTTTACGCGTTTGATAAGATAAACTCGTGCTTATAGTGTCCAGCTCCGTCAGCCTGTAACTAAATGATGGTGAGATACTCTTTGTAATCGTTGTAGAAATATTACTAAAGTCCGCCGTATCCTCTTCAGCAATATCCCGTGACTCACGTTCAGCATAGTCTAATTTCAGTCCGTAAGTACTTCGCTCGGTGGCATAAGTCGTATTAAAACTCGCAAATGGGTTTTCTTTATCAAGTTCTTTTAAGTCTTGATATCGACTAATTCTATACCCGAGACGTATTTCAGATGTCGAGTTCTCTAATGAGCGAGTTAGTGAAAGGGTTGGATCAATGTTCAAGCTAAAGTCATCTAACTCATCTTCCCGAAGTAATTCATTATCATCGTATTTAAATTTAGGGTCTGCCTGAGCATTAAATACCCATTCAGCTGCCGACGCATTGTTGCTTAGTAACATAGGCAACAGTAGCGGAATATATTTTATCATTGACACGCTTCTCAGCTATTATTCTGCTTAAGGTACGATGATGACGTCACCGCTTTCTAGTGTGATATTGGTATTCAGAGCTTTACCTTTTTTTATTTCAGCAAATTTAACCGGTAAGACTTGTTGAGTTGTGCCGGCTCTTCGTAGCACGATAATATTGTTCTCTTCCGCGTATGGCGATAACCCACCGGCTAAACTTAAAGCTTGCATAGCATCCAGAGGTTGATTCATTACAAACGAACCTGGATTTAGGACTTTGCCTAGAATGTGTACCCTATTACCTTCAACGCTAGTAACAGAGACTGTGACAACAGGATCAGCTAAGTATTCACTGAGTTTTTTGGTTAATTCTTCTTCGACGTCAGCTACTGTTTTATCTTTAGCAACAATTTCACCGGCTAGTGGGAAAGTAATAATACCGTCTGGCAGCACGACGGCTTGTTTTTGTAACGCTTCCTCATTCCATACTGAAATATCTAGAATATCGCCCGAATTTAATAGATAACGCTGGTCTGCAAAGACGCTTGAGGAAAATAGGGAAGTGAGAATCAAAAAGAAGAAAATGAAGCGTTTTGACATGAGGGAAAATCCTTATCTATAAATGACATTCAAATTTGATATTAACACTCTATTTTTCAAAAAAAAGGGAGCTTTTGCTCCCTTTCAATTTGTCACAGTAACTTACTGTTAATATAAATCTTAATTCTTATGCAGCAACTGCTGATTTTCTTCTAAGCCCTAAGAAACCTAGTAAAGCTGGGGCAAACAAGAATAATGCTGCTGGTACTGGTACTGCAGATACTGATACTTTGTATTCTAGCTTACTACCGCTGGCATCGAATATATCGAGGGCATACACTTTGCCTTGTTCTAAGAAAGCTATGAAGCTAGTGTTACCAATGATATCTATCGTTGTGTAAGCTCCACCAAATAGACCAAAACCCAAGGTAGCAGATTCCAGATTGGCTTGAGGCTCAAATGACCATTCAATTTTGACAGGTGTATTAGCATCGACTGATTTTATATTGTATTGTGAGTACCATCTATCTTTACCAACTCCACCAAGCTCCTTAACTTCTCCCGAACCTGATACTGTTGAACCAGATGCAGTATCAACAACTTGCGTAGCTAAAAAAGAATCCTCTGTAGACAAATTCAACGTTGCGGCATTGACGCCGACAGAGAATGTAAAAGCAAAAATAAATAGCATCACTTTTTTCATTATATTTTTCCTTATGTATAAGCAAAAATTAGCAATGCAACCCAGCCATCTCCTGCATTGAAGACCTGTGGCTTTCCGCCCTCACCTCACGATGAGTTTGGCTTATTAATTATCACGTCAATCGTATGATAATCGCTTATCTGACTTTTTCTAGTTGATTAAATAATACGAAACTTTTTCAATTGAAGTCTATTGTACCTTAGTACAACTTTATATGTCAGAAGCAAAAACCAATTACCCCATTAATACAAAAAAGGGAGCATAAGCTCCCTTTTTTATTAAAACTGTTATTTCTATGCTGCAACAGCAGTTTTTCTACGCATACCTAAAAAGCCTAATAAAGCTGGGGCAAATAGGAATAATGCTGCTGGCACAGGCACTGCAGAAACACCAAATGACATATTACCGGTAGTAGGCAACACATCAAAAGATACAGTATAAATACCTGATACAAGATTCAAGATTGTTGTAAAATCAGGGGCTATAGCAAAGATCTCAGAACCAATTGTCAATGTTCCTGAGGTAAATTTTGACGTTGGAGAGAAATCAAAATCAATCGCTGCTGGACCATCGCCAATCACTTCAAGTGAAAATGTAGTAGTAGTGTCACCAAATGAAGCACTTACAGCACTTGTACCGTTATCAAAGATAGTAGCACTATCTGTTGTTGATAAATTATATGTGGCAGCGTTAGCAGCAACAGAGAACATTAGAGCTACTACAAATAGCATCGCTTTTTTCATAAATAAATTTCCTTACACATAAATTGAAAAAACAAGCAATGCAGCCCAGCCATCTTTGCTTTAAAGATCTGTGGCTTTCCGACCCCGCCTCACGACGAGTTTGGCTTTAATCAATTATTAAATTACTAATTTAATAATTACCTATCTGACTTTTTCAGATGATTTCATATTACGAGTAAGGTTTGGTTGCTGTCTATTGTACCTTGGTACAATGTGCCTAATTAGTTTTAATTTTCAAGATTATAGGATATTAAAATTAGCATTATGCCAATAAAAAAGGGAGCCTATGCTCCCTTTTTTATTTTTGTGTAGCTCTTACTTACGCTGCAACAGCATTTTTTCTACGCATACCTAAGAAACCTAATAAGGCAGGGGCAAACAAGAATAATGCAGCTGGAACAGGTACAGCTGAAACACCAAATGACATGTTTCCTAATGCAGGAGTAATATCAAATGTGACACTGTAGATACCAGCAGCTAGGTTCAGAATTGTTGTAAAATCTGGAGTCACTGCAAACACTTCCGTGCCAATTGTTAAAGTCCCTGCAGAAAACTTGCTAGCAGGCGAGAAATCAAAATCGATTGCTGCTGGACCATCACCAATCACTTCCAATGAGAAAGTGGTATTAGTATCACCAAATGCAGCACTAACAGCGCTCGTACCACTATCGAAAATAGTAGCACTGTCTGAAGTTGTTAAGTTGAATGTCGCCGCGTTGGCAGCAACAGAGAACATCATAGCTACGACAAATAGCATCGCTTTTTTCATAATAAACTTCCTTATGCATAAGTTGAAAAAACAAGCAATGCAACCCAGCCATCTTTAAAAGTTTTAAAGATCTGTGGCTTTCCGACCCCGCCTCACAGCGAGTTTGGCTTTAATTACACAACATCTAACCCGCTGACGTTGTGTAAGATCATATGATTATGATCTTGCTACAAAGCCATCACCGTTGATGTCTATTGTTCTGATTGCTATTGAAAATAATGACGATAACGAGTGTTATCTAACATCAATGATTGATGCTTCTATTTCAATAGAGTTATATAATACCGTGTCTCACGGCAGGCAACAAGTTTATTTTCCTAAGTAAAACTACTGATACGCAATATGGAATTCAATAGGCGTTTTTACCCACAAACCCTTTGAATATCGTCAAGAAAATAATCTCAATATCTAATAACAATGACCAGTTCTGGATATATTTTAAATCGTAATGCACACGACCCTGCATTTTGTCCAAGGTATCAGTTTCCCCCTAAAGCCATTTATCTGGGCTAAGCCCGTAATACCTGGTTTGACTTTATGTCTCAACATATACCCTTGAATCTGAGCGCGGTATTGTTCGTTATGTGCTACAGCATGAGGCCGTGGGCCTACAATCGACATGCTCCCGCCTAATGAATTAAAGAATTGTGGCAACTCATCCAATGATGTTCTTCTCAAAAAACCGCCAAATGGCGTGATACGGCTATCATTCTTTTGTGCCTGTGTGACGGTATCTCCATCTTCTGTTACGGTCATCGTACGGAATTTCCATACCTTAATTTTTTCACCGTCCATGCCGTAGCGAGTTTGCTTGAAAAACACAGGCCCTTTCGATGTCAATTTAACCCCTGCGGCAATCACCATCATAGGAATAGCAATCATCATCAGGATAAGGCTGCTTAGGATAATATCTTCCAGCCGTTTAAGGATACTGTCGATACCAGCAAAAGGGGTTTCATAGACTGAAATAGCGGTGATTCCCTGGTAATCGACCCATCGGGAATTAAGCAAGTTAAATGTGAATAAGTCAGGAACAAGATACACAGAAGCCGTACTATCGGCTAATAGCTCAGTAATATGTCTGATTCTATGCTCAGCAGACATAGCCAAGGTGATGTAAACAGTATCAACCTTCCCTGCCTTACAATCTTCAATGAGTTGATTGAAATCACCTACTTTCTTATTTGTGACGACCAGATTAGGTTCTGTTTCTACCCGTTTTTGTGAACGATCATCATAGTATCCAACCAGTCTGAACCCAGACCAATCCATTTCGTTGAATGCACGTTCCAAACGCTTACCTAACGTTGTCTCACCGACAATGGCTACATTTCTGGTATTAACACCACGAGCTCGAAGTATGGCCAATGACGTTCTTACAATGGCATGCCAGGAAATTAACTCTATTGGTGTCAGTAAAAACCATAAGAAAACAAAACTATCGAGGTAGGTACCAGAATGAATAAAGAAAATATCAATCATGACCAGAATGAAAACGCTGGTAAACCATGAAAACATGACGGCAGAGACTTCTTCCCTTAACGCCGTACCCCGCCACGAGCGGTAGGCATCCTGTGACTCAGCAAAGAAATTAAACAATACAATTGCGAACAAAAGACTCCAGATATAAAGTACATCCCAGGTCGCATGGAAAATATCGAATAAAGCTAAAAACGTTAGCAGGATAATACCGCTATCAATCAGTCTTGATATGGCATTAATTTTTGCGTCGTATTGTCTGATCCTGCCCTGAGCCATCTGTGCTAATTTATCCTATCGTTTTTTAGTCTTTTGATTATAAGTATAAATGACTTTGTATTAGTTGATATTGCTACTGTAATAGTCCTCAACAGTAGAAATTAGTCTTGCAAGCTCTGCTTCTTGTAATAAGTTTATGCCTGCTGCTGCTTTTCTGCCGCCGCCTGTGTCGAACTGACCTGCAATAAAGTCTGCTCCTTCTTGACGTATTTTAGGAGCTCTAATACTAACGACATAAGCCCCTGAATCAGGTATTTCAGTAAGAATTAAATGTGCTCGAGAAGGAAACTGGTTACTCAAGTAGTTGCTGAAGGTGCCACTAATACGTCTCGCCCATTTATCATCAGGTAAGGTAATAACCCCTACCATATCACTCTCATAACTTAGTTTTTGCTGTTTAGCTTGAGACAAATCTGAATTATAGCCAGAATCCAGAGTCTCCATTATCTCTGTACTATCATTAATAAAATCCAAAGGTGATGAATAGTTTACACATTGTCTATAGAGTTCATCAGGTGCAAAAAACAAATCATCTAGACTCGCACCATAGCCATTGTAATTAATATGCTGCCCTAAGGTTTTAAGTTTGATTGCCTGGGTTTCAGTGAGGTGTAGTTCCTTTGCATACTCCTCGGCAACATTAGATAGATTATCACCAAAAGCTGCCGTGATTGCCCAGAGCTCATAGGCATGATTGAGGTGCTCATTGACAATTAAAGCTGTGCATTTATTGGGATGCATATCAATCAATGCCTCTAAACGAGGATGACTGATTTGATCGCCGGGGTTGTGGTGATCGGCATAAAAGACATCAACATTATTTGATAACAAATTTAATAATGCATCATGATTTTTCTGCATTGATATGTCTAAAACAGTGACTTTTGATGCTTTTTCAACATCTACCCTGCTCAGTAATTTTATATCTCGCTTAACACCTGTAATCAGTTCTGCCTTACTCGGGTTGGCCAGTCTTAATTGAACTAAGGCACATATACCGTCAGCATCGCCATTAAAAACATCAAAGTTGGTCATGGATTTGATTTTAAATTATCTCGTTTTGTTTTAGATAGGTAATCACTCTCGCCACACACTCATCCACATTGAGTTCAGCAGTGTTTAGCGTCACTTCTGCGGAGACTGGCGCTTCATATTCTGAATCTATACCTGTGAAATTTTTTATCTGTCCACTTCTTGCCTTTTTATATAAGCCTTTTGGATCACGTTGTTCACAAGTACTCAGTGGGGTGGATATATAGACTTCAACAAATTCTTTCTCTTCAACGAGATCTCGAACCAGTTTTCTATCACTGCGGAAAGGCGAAATGAAAGCACTCATGACAATGAGACCAGCATCAGCAAATAGCTTTGCCATTTCACCGATACGTCTGATGTTTTCAACACGGTCTGCGTCAGAAAACCCAAGATCTTTATTTAAGCCGTGTCTGACGTTGTCACCATCAAGTAAATAAGTGTGATGTCCTAGCTCAAATAGCTTTTGTTCCACAGCATCTGCAACCGTTGATTTGCCTGCGCCACTGAGCCCTGTAAACCATAAAATACATGGCTTTTGTTTTTTTTGTTTTGATCGGTCTAACTTTTCTACTTTATGTTTATGCCAGACGATGTTGTTCATAGTAAAAAAAACGTCCTTATCTGAGTAAGTAAATAATCTATTGAAATAGATATTACCGACTTCAGCAATTATTCCTAGTCTTATTAATGTAAAAGTTAATTATTTCTTTGTCTTGACAAAGTTATCAGGCAAAAAAAGCCTGACACAAGTCAGGCGTTTTAATTTGGTACCGACGGCCGGAGTCGAACCGGCACACCCGAAGGCACTACCCCCTCAAGATAGCGTGTCTACCAATTCCACCACGTCGGCAAGGGTAATCAAGGTTGCGTATTCTACGGTAATTCAGGCAAATCTGCAGGTGTTTTATCGACTTTTTGTTCTGTTGTAGGCACAGACTCTGTCACACTTTTCGCTTTTCCTGGTGTATCGACTGAAAAATAGGCTAATGTCAGGCTGGTGATAAAGAAGATTGTTGCCAGCACAGCACTCGCACGACTTAAAAATGAAGCCGAGCCTTGGCTGCCAAACAAGCTGCCTGAGGCACCACCACCGCCACCACCGAATGCAGCGCCTGCATCAGCGCCTTTACCGTGCTGAATCAGAACAAATCCAATCAGCATAAGACAGGCAATAATATGAACTGTGAGAATAATCGCGTGCATGTGTTGTTAACCTAATTTTAAAACTGCGGCCTGACATATTTTAACAAACTCATCGGCATCAAGCGATCCACCGCCGACGAGCCCACCGTCAATGTCAGGTTGTAGAAACAATGGCGCAGCATTATTACCTTTTATGCTGCCTCCGTAAAGTATTCTTATATTTTCTGCTATCTGTTTATCGTGTTTTGCTACACGTTGACGCATAAAGCTATGTACGTCTTGCGCCCACTCTGGCGTGGCTGAGCGTCCTGTACCAATAGCCCATACAGGTTCATAGGCTAAGACGGTATGCGCTAAACCTTCAACACCTTGATGCGCAATCACGGTGTCGAGTAATCGCAATACAACTTCTTCTGTGCGACCGACCGCATGCTCGTCTGGACTTTCACCAATACATATGATGGGGGTGATACCAGCCCTGACTGCCATTTCATATTTCTCAGCGATAATACGATCTAACAGACATTGGTCTAAATCTAACTCAGCATATAAACAACGTCTCTCTGAGTGCCCTATCAGCACATACTGGCAACCAAAATCAGCCAGCATACTTGCCGAAATTTCTCCGGTGTAAGCACCTTTTTCAAATTGAGATAGATTTTGTGTACCCCACGCCAGGTCTGTTCCTGAAAGAGCTGACTGCACCTGGCCCAGATAAACGGCAGGAGGAAATAATGCGACTTCTATATCGGAGAATGTATCGGCTTTTGAAAGTATTCCCTCAAGTAGTGCTTTGTTACTCTCACTAGAGCCGTTCATTTTCCAGTTGCCAGCGACTAGTGGTTTACGCACCTAAGACTCTCTCTGAATATAAAATGAAACATCAGACTACATACCCACCATGAATAATGCAATGTATGAAATGTGACAAGGATTGTCTCGTTGAGCCATCAGAGCCAACAGACATAGAAATTAATTTTTCAGTACCTGTTCTATAACCGATGCCAGTTCTTCTGCTAGTTGTTTAGTCAATGTCGCATCAATGCCCTCCACCATCACTCTGATCACAGGCTCCGTTCCAGATGCTCTGAGTAATACGCGTCCCTCATCACCCAATCTTTTTTCTACAGATCTAATGGCGTTATTGATATCTGCATTACTGCTGATATCGATCATTTTATCTACCCTGACATTGATTAAATGCTGTGGATATTTTGTAACGACTGAGCGTAGATCATGCAGGCTATTATTGGTTTGCTGAATTTCGGCGACAACTTGAAGCGCTGCCACAATGCCATCACCAGTCGAGGTTTTATCTAAACAAATAATATGGCCTGAGGCTTCACCACCAAGCAGGCCGCCTACCTGTTGTAGTTTTTCCATCACATAGCGATCACCCACTTTGGCTCTGTGAAGTGACATATCAAATTTTGCCAAGGCATGCTCTAAGCCCAGGTTAGACATCTGCGTACCGACCACGTCAGGCATGCTCGCACCCAAACGCTGCCTTGCTCTGGCGATAATAAATAAGAGCTCATCACCATCAACAATTTCACCACGATGATCAACCATGATAATGCGATCACCATCGCCATCTAGTGCCAGCCCCAAATCTGCTTTGTTTTCTAGTACCGCTTGCTGTAATAGCCGAGGTTCAGTTGAGCCACAATTTAAATTGATATTAAAGCCATCAGGTTCAGCGCCCATCACAATGACGTCAGCACCTAACTCTTTGAAGACATCTGGTGCAACGTGATAAGTAGCACCATGAGCACAATCAACCACGATTTTGAGTCCATGCAGATCCACGCCACTTGGTATGGTGCTCTTACAAAACTCAATATAACGACCCGCTGCGTCACCAATCCGATGAGCTTTACCTAAGCGAGTAGAATCAACCGTTTTTAAAGGTTGCTCCAACATGGCTTCAATTTCCAGCTCTATCGCATCAGGTAGTTTTGTACCTTGGGCAGAGAAAAACTTAATGCCGTTATCGTGATAAGGGTTGTGGGAGGCGCTGATGACGATACCAGCTTGTGCATGAAATGTACGAGTCAGGTAAGCGACAGCAGGTGTCGGCATAGGTCCTAATAAATAAATATCAACACCCGCGGCAGATAAACCTGCTTGCAAGGCAGACTCAAACATATAACCTGAAATGCGGGTATCTTTACCAATAATGACGCGACTATTACGCTCTTTGGCCAGAACACGGCCAACTGCCCAGCCCAGCTTTAATACAAAGTCTGGCGTAACAGCACCATCACCGACACGACCACGGATTCCATCCGTACCAAAATAACGTCTTTGTTTAGTCAAAATCTTCTACCTGCATTACAGCCTGACTCAGTTTTACGGCTTGATAGGTTTCTTTTACATCATGAGTTCTAATGAGCTTTGCTCCTTGCCATGTGGCAATCGAAGCCAGCGACAAACTTCCTGCCAATCGCTCATCTACCGATACTTTCAACATGTCGCCGATAATAGATTTACGGGAAACCCCGACGAGCACTGGATATGGTAAATCCGTCAGTACAGACAAGTGCTTCATTAATCGAAGATTGTGACGGGCACGTTTACCAAAACCAAACCCAGGATCAAGCATGATATGTTCTGCTTTGATACCTGCTTTTAGACAAGTATCTACACGTTCCAGTAAGAATGTTTTTACTTCTGTCACCACATCATCGTAGTGTGGTTCTTGCTGCATAGTTTGAGGAGTGCCCTGCATATGCATCAGGCAGACGGGGACATTTAATTCCACTGCAGCTTCGAGTGCACCTTCCATGCGTAAGGCATTAACATCATTGATAAGACCCGCGCCCGCTTTGACTGCTGCTGTCATCACGCCAGGCTTCATAGTATCAATGGAAATGGGGATATCGAATTCAGCACTTATCATTTCGATGACAGGCGCGACGCGTTCGATTTCTTCCTGCTCAGCCACGATATCTGAACCAGGTCGCGTGGACTCACCACCAATGTCCAAGATATCAGCACCGTCTGAAATTAACTTTTCAGCTTGTTTTAAAGCAGCATCGCGATCAAAAAATTTGCCACCGTCAGAAAATGAATCTGGAGTGACATTAATGATGCCCATAATACGAGGAACGGACAAGTCCAAGGACTTGCCCGCACAGTCAAAAATCACGTGATAACTTCCTGATATTTAGTGTAACTGATCAGCTGGTTTGCCAGATGGCGTTTCGGACGAATCAGATTCAGTATCACCTGATGCTGGTGGAGGTGAAGAACGGTCAGTCCAGTCTTTAGGTTCACCGGGTTCACGACCTTCCATGATGGCATCGATCTGATCACTATCGATGGTTTCATACTTCATCAATAGTTTTGACATGGTATGTAATTTATCCATGTTATCAATCAACAATTGTTTTGCACGCTCATAGTTACGATTGATGACGCGTCTGACGTCTTCATCAATCTGTTTAGCTGTCAGATCAGACACGGCTTTATGTTGAGTAACACTTCGGCCCAAGAAGACTTCGCCTTCATCTTCACCATAAGACAAAGGCCCCATATTGTCAGACAAGCCCCATTTGGTAACCATGTTGTGAGCCAACTCTGTAGCCCGTTGAATATCGTTCGATGCACCAGTAGTTACTGCTTCTTCACCAAAAATAAGTTCTTCGGCTAAACGACCACCATACAGACTTGAGATTTGGCTTTCCAAAGTCTGCTTACTGTAACTGTACTTATCTTCCGTCGGTAAGAACATAGTCACACCAAGAGCCCTACCTCTCGGAATGATGCTGACTTTATAAACAGGATCATGTCCAGGCACTAAACGACCAATAATGGCATGGCCGGCTTCATGATAAGCCGTCAATTCTTTCTCTTTCTCGTTCATGACCATGGAGCGACGTTCTGCACCCATCATGATTTTATCTTTGGCGAGTTCGAGCTGTTCCATGCCAACCAGACGTTTGTTACCACGAGCAGCGAACAATGCCGCTTCGTTTACAAGGTTAGCTAAGTCAGCACCTGAAAAGCCGGGTGTACCACGAGCAATCACTCTTGCATCCACATCATCTGATGCTGGGACTTTTCGCAGGTGGACGTTAAGAATTTGTTCACGACCACGGATATCAGGGAGTGGTACGACAACTTGACGATCGAAACGACCTGGGCGTAATAGTGCAGGGTCAAGTACGTCAGGACGGTTCGTTGCAGCAATAACAATGACGCCTTCATTACCTTCAAAACCATCCATCTCGACCAATAACTGGTTAAGCGTTTGTTCACGCTCATCATTACCACCGCCCATGCCCGCACCACGGTGACGACCAACAGCATCAATCTCATCAATAAAGATGATGCATGGGGCATGTTTTTTAGCTTGTTCGAACATATCACGAACACGCGAAGCACCAACACCAACAAACATTTCAACGAAGTCAGAGCCGGAGATAGAAAAGAATGGCACTTTGGCTTCACCAGCAATTGCTTTAGCCAGTAATGTTTTACCCGTACCAGGTGAACCCGCCATCAAAATACCGCGTGGGATCCGACCACCTAATTTTTGGAATTTGCTTGGGTCACGAAGAAAGTCGACAAGCTCGGCGACTTCTTCTTTTGCTTCTTCTACACCAGCCACATCTTTGAAGGTCACTTTGACTTGGTCTTCATTCAGCATACGTGCTTTGCTTTTACCAAATGACATGGGGTTTTTACCACCACCACCTTGCATTTGTCGCATAAAGAATATCCAGACACCAATCAGCAACAGCATTGGGAACCAAGAAATAAAAATCTGCATAAGAAGACTGGTTTTTTCAGCAGGCTCTGCTTTTATCGTCACACCATTGTCTAGCAGATCACCAATCAAGCCTGGATCGTAGTCAGGACTGTAAGTTGTAAACTTACTGCCGTCAGTCAGTTCACCTGAAATGGTTCTGCCCTGAATATCGACTCTGGAGACTGCACCGTTTTTAACATTGCTGATAAAGCTGGAGTAGTCCATGCTGCCTGAATCGTTATTTTGCGGACCAAAATTATTAAAGACAGACATCAGCACTACGGCGATGACGACCCACAAAATAATATTTTTCATCATGTCATTCAATGTAAGGTACCTCTGGTTACCATTAAATGTTACTTGAGACCACGTCCCAATAAATAAACTTCACGACTTCTTGCTCTGGAAGCCCCCGGTTTACGGGTCACTACTTTCGTGAAATTGTCTCTCATTTCTTTCAAAAAAGCGTCAAATCCTTCGCCCTGAAATACTTTGACAAGAAAGCAACCGCTTTTACTTAAGTTGTTCAATGCAAAATCTAAAGCCAACTCAACCAAGTGCATACTTGAAGGCTGATCAATCGACCCTACTCCTGTCATATTGGGGGCCATATCCGATAATACAAGGTCTATTTGTCGGCCATCCAATACTTTATTCAAATCATCTAGTACATCGTCCTCACGAAAGTCACCTTGAATAAAATGTACACCCGTCAGTGGCGTCATTTCTAAAATATCCAATGCGATGACTTTACCATTGTCGCCGACTTTACCTAAAGCATAATCAGACCAGCCACCTGGGGCTGAGCCCAAATCAACAACACTCATGCCAGGACGGATGAGCTTATCTTTATCATCAATTTCTTTTAGCTTAAACGTGGCGCGCGAACGATGACCTTCTTTCTGTGCCTGTTTGACATATTGATCATCAAAATGTTCTTTTAACCAGCTTTGACTTGATTTACTTCTTGCCATATCAGGACACTTGCTCTGCTTCTGCACGTTTATCGGTGGTTAACACTAACATTAAACCAAGCAAGCTCATCAGCATATACAGGCTTTCACTGAATTGATGTAATGTGTTAAATCGTTCACTAAGAACAGCATCTGCACGCCAGTCTAATAACTTTATTGATGTCATCTCTGGCTGAATAAATGCCAAAAAGATAAAACTCATAATAAGCATGGCTAAAATAAGCCAGCTGCGCCAATAACGATGAAATGTCTTCAGACCGAAAATAAACAGTCTACTCACTAATAATATACAAGCACTAATGAGGCTGATTATATTAACGGCATAAAACAATTTGCCGGCATAGTCACCGGCAATTGTTACATCTAAGTTGGCAAAGGCCATGGGAACAGCTAAATAACCTATTGACCATAACGCCCCTATCCATAGAGTCAGAAGTAGCCGTTCACCTGTATAGCCAGACAGCATGCTTATGCCTCGTAGCCTATCTCAACGATTTCATATTCAATGTTACCGCCGGGCGCTTGCACTGACGCTACATCATCAATTTCTTTACCGATGAGAGCTCGAGCAATGGGTGACGAGACTGAAATACGATTTAACTTAATATCAGACTCATAATCACCCACGATTTGGTATTTCACTTCTTGGTCTGTATCGATATTCAATAACGTAACGGTAACGCCAAACACCACCCGACCTTCTTGGGGCAATGTTGCCGGGTCAATAATCTGTGCATTCGATAATACAGACTCAAGCTCTTGAATACGGCCTTCGATAAAACTTTGCTGTTCTTTTGCTGCATGGTATTCGGCATTTTCTTTTAAATCACCATGTGCACGGGCTTCTGATATGGCAGCAACGACTTCAGGTCTTGCTACCGTTTTCAGATGTTTCAATTCTTCTTTAAGTGCTTCAGCACCACGTGAAGTAATAGGTACAGCCATTAATTTAACTCTCCATGCAAAGATTGCAGTCTGTTAACAGAACCAACATCTTCACTATTTAATGCTTGAACAGTGGCCCTTGCCGCTGCCAATGTGGTTGTATAATTGACTTGATGCTGTAAGGCCGCGCGACGGATTTCTCTTGAATCCGCGACAGACTGACGACCTTCTGTGGTATTCACAATCAAGTCGATTTCATCATTTTTAATCATATCAACGATATGCGGTTGACCTTCTGCGACCTTGTTTACGGGTTCACATGACACACCAGCTTCTTCCAGCACACGTTGTGTACCTCTGGTGGCTAGTAAAGCAAAACCAAGTGACGACAGGTCTTTTGCAATTTGAATAACTGCTACCTTATCAGCCTCACGAACGCTGATAAAGGCTTTACCACCTGTCGGTAACACGACAGAGGCAGCTAACTGTGATTTTGCAAAGGCTTCACCAAACGTTCTGCCAACCCCCATGACTTCGCCTGTTGATTTCATCTCAGGCCCAAGGATCGGATCAACACCTTGGAATTTGATAAATGGGAATACCGCTTCTTTAACTGAATAGTAAGATGGAATCACTTCTTTAGTGACACCTTGATCAACTAGTGATCGGCCAGCCATTGCCCTAGCAGCAATTTTAGCGAGCGGTTCACCAATTGATTTCGATACATAAGGAACCGTTCTGGACGCACGTGGGTTGACCTCAAGAATGTATATTTGCTCACCCTTGATAGCAAACTGCGTGTTCATTAAGCCTTTTACACCAAGCTCTAAAGCCATTTGGCGTACTTGTTCACGAAGTTGATCTTGTGTTGCCTGACTTAAACTGTATGGAGGTAATGCACAAGCAGAGTCACCAGAGTGAACACCAGCCTGCTCAATATGTTCCATAATGCCACCAATCAGCACATCTTTACCATCACAGATAGCATCAACGTCAACTTCTATCGCATCATCGAGGAAACGATCCAGTAAGACTGGTGATTCGTTCGATACTTTGACAGCATTTAACATGTAACGCTGTAACTCATCTTCGTTGTAAACAATTTCCATCGCGCGTCCACCAAGAACATAAGACGGACGAACAACTAATGGATAACCAATTTCAGAAGCGAGTGACACTGCAGTATCAACAGAGTGTGCCAATCTATTAGGTGGTTGCAGCAAGTTCAGTTTTTCAACCATTTGCTGGAAACGCTCGCGGTCTTCAGCATGATCAATAGCATCTGGCGAAGTACCAATAATAGGCACACCTGCCGCTTCAAGTGCACGCGCTAATTTTAGAGGTGTTTGACCACCGAACTGAACGATGACGCCTTTTGGCTTTTCTAACTCGACAATTTCTAATACGTCTTCTAAAGTCAATGATTCAAAATATAAACGGTCAGATGTGTCGTAATCAGTGGAAACAGTTTCTGGGTTACAGTTGACCATAATGGTTTCATAACCATCTTCACGTAAGGCTAATGCAGCATGAACACAGCAATAGTCAAACTCAATCCCTTGACCGATACGGTTAGGCCCACCACCCAAAATCATGATCTTGTCACGGTCACTTGGGTTGGCTTCACATTCCATATCATAGGTTGAATACATATACGCTGTGCCAGTGGCAAACTCAGCACCACAGGTATCAACACGTTTGTAGACAGGACGGACCTGCATCGCCTGACGGTATTCACGGACTTGTTTTTCAGTCTTCAGTAACAGTTTAGCCAGACGTGAATCAGAGAAACCTTTGCGTTTTAAGGCATACATCTCTTGCTGATCGATATCATTCAGCGAACGCTCTTTGAGTTGGTTTTCTAATGTCACCAATTCTTCGATCTGGATCAAGAACCATGGATCGATATGCGTTAGCTTTTGAATTTCGTCAAAACTAAAGCCATAACGGAAAGCATCTGCCACAAACCATAAACGGTCAGAACCTGGCAGACTCAACTCACGGCGTAATGTTTCCGCTGTGTTTTCTTCTGTCAGTTCAATGATTTCTGTCAAACCATCACGATCAATTTCTAGTCCACGCAGGGCTTTTTGTAATGATTCCTGAAAGTTACGGCCAATCGCCATCACCTCACCAACAGACTTCATCTGTGTGCTCAGACGGTTGTCGGCTTGTGGGAATTTTTCAAAGGTAAAACGCGGTACTTTTGTTACCACATAGTCAATTGTTGGCTCAAACGAGGCCGGTGTTGCATTACCTGTAATTTCGTTTTGCAATTCATCCAGCGTGTAACCCACTGCCAGTTTTGCAGCAACTTTTGCGATAGGGAAACCTGTTGCTTTAGAGGCCAACGCAGAAGAACGTGATACACGAGGGTTCATCTCGATAATAATGAGACGTCCTGTCTCGGGATTAACGGCAAACTGCACATTTGAACCACCGGTATCGACACCGATCTCACGCAGTACTGCCAGAGAGGCATTACGCATGATTTGATATTCTTTATCTGTCAGAGTTTGTGCTGGCGCAACCGTGATTGAGTCACCGGTATGCACGCCCATTGGATCCAGGTTTTCAATGGAGCAGATAATGATGGCGTTATCTTTACGATCGCGCACCACTTCCATTTCATACTCTTTCCAACCAATGATGGATTCTTCAATCAGTAGCTCAGATGTAGGGCTGAGGTATAAACCGCGCTGACAGATTTCAATGAAATCTTGTTTATTGTATGCGATACCACCGCCACTGCCACCCATTGTAAAAGATGGACGAATAATCACTGGAAAGCCAAATTTTTCTTGAACTTTTATTGCTTCATCTAATGTGTGAGCAATATCAGACTGCGGCATATCCAGACCGATTTTACGCATTGCTTCACGGAATAAGTCACGGTCTTCAGCTTTGTTAATCGCTTCACTGTCAGCGCCGATCATTTCGACACCAAATTGTTCTAAGATGCCGTGTTTTTCCAGATCTAATGCACAGTTCAATGCCGTCTGACCACCCATAGTAGGCAAGATAGCATCGGGGCGTTCCGCTTCAATGACTTTACTTACTGCTTGCCAGGTAACAGGCTCAATATAGGTTGCGTCGGCCATATTGGGATCGGTCATTATCGTGGCTGGATTCGAGTTCACCAGAATCACACGGTAACCTTCTTCTCTCAGCGCTTTACACGCTTGTGCACCAGAATAATCGAACTCACAGGCTTGACCGATAACAATCGGTCCTGCACCCAGAATCAGAATACTTTGAATATCAGTACGTTTAGCCATCGTGTGTTATTTACCCGTTGCTTGTTCAAGTAGATCGATGAAGTGATCAAAAAGAGGAGCTGCGTCTTGCGGACCAGGACTTGCTTCTGGATGTCCCTGAAAGCTAAATGCAGGCTTGCTGACATGATGGATGCCTTGCAAGGTGCCGTCAAATAGGGACCTGTGCGTTGCTCTTAAGGTCTCTGGCAGCGTTTCTTCATCAACAGCAAAACCGTGGTTCTGACTGGTAATCATCACCAATCCAGCCAGTGATTCTTGTACTGGATGGTTAGCACCATGATGACCAAATTTCATTTTCACCGTTTTGGCACCACAGGCCAGCCCAAGTAGTTGGTGGCCAAGACAGATACCAAAGGTAGGGATATCTTTTTCCAGTAAGGTTTGAATAGCGCTGATGGCATAATCACAAGGTTCTGGATCGCCAGGTCCATTAGACAAAAACACGCCATCTGGATTCATCGCCAGAACATCTTCTACAGGTGTCTGTGCAGGAACAACTGTCAGTTTGCAGCCACGTTCCACCAGCATTCTAAGAATATTCTTTTTCGCGCCATAGTCATAAGCGACCACATGGTATTTCGCTTCAGCTGCTTTTGCTTGCCCATCAATATGCCAGCATCCCTCATCCCAAACATAGCTTTGTTTGGTGCTGACTTCTTTAGCTAGGTCCAGTCCTTTTAAGCCTTGAAAGTCTTTAGCCGCAGCAATAGCTGCTTCGACATCAATATCATCACCAGCAACGATGCAGCCTTTCATTGCACCTTTTTCACGAATCAAGCGTGTGAGCGAGCGAGTATCAATACCTGACAAGCCGACGATATTGTGTTTGACCAAGTACTCATCTAGTGCTTGTTCACTTCTCCAGCTACTAACAACCGGGGACAGCTCTCGAATAATGAGTCCACTTGCGTAAACATTGTCAGACTCTTCATCCTCCACATTCACACCAGTGTTGCCGATATGAGGATAAGTTAATGTGACTATTTGTCGACAATAAGAAGGATCAGTCAGGATTTCCTGATAGCCAGTCATTGACGTGTTAAACACCACTTCACCGACTGACTGGCCAATGGCTCCAATCGACTCGCCGTGATAAACCGTGCCGTCTTCAAGAGCAAGTAACGCACTCGTTCGCAAGGGAAACCTCCACCAGATAAAAATAATGGGGCTAACATGACGTTCTCCCCAGACAAAATCTTTGCAATTTTATCGCAAAACAGCAGGTCGAGTCCACGCTAAAAACGATTATCCCTCAGTGCTTGTGATAACTGTTTCAATTTGCTGAAAAGTAGTCTGCCTGTCAGACGTAGAGTTCTGGTCTGCGATGCGTATGCAGCGGCATATTCGAACGAACTTGTCGAAGGTACTCAATATCAATTCGACTCAATGTTAATCCCACTCTTTCAGGTGCACAGCAGAGGATGCTTCCCCATGGATCAATAATGACACTGCTGCCGTATGAAGTTCGATCACCGTAGTGATGCCCCCATTGATTCGGCGCAACGATATACACCTGATTTTCAATAGCCCGTGCAATTAATAGCGGTAACCAGTGGTGTTTACCGGTATGAAGAAAAAAGGCAGCAGGCACGAAAATGATTTCTGCCCCTTTGTCAGAAAGTGAACGAAACAGATCGGGAAAACGAAGATCATAACAAACGCTAAATCCGAGCCGACCTAGTTCGTGATCAATCACCACGGTTTTGTCTCCAGGTTTAATACCCGCAGATTCCATGTACCCCAAAGGCACTGCATCACACATATGGATTTTTCGATAACGAGCCTTTTCTTTGCCATCACGGTCAATGAAAATGGAGGTATTGAATAACCGCCCACTATCTTCATCTGTCAGCTCGTAGACACTGCCCAGTAACAAGGCACAATGACTCTGTTTTGCAAGTTGGCTAAAGCGCGGCAATATCTCTGTTTCCAGTTTTTCTGCCACTTTATGCTTAGCTGAGTGCTCCTTGCCGACATAGAGAAAGGTTTCAGGAAAGGCTAAAAGATTAAGCTTACGTTCCGATGCCTCTGCGATCATGTTCTCAGAAAAAGCCAGGTTATCTTCATAGCTTTCCGATGAATTCATTTGCACGATACCGACGTCTATTACCATCACATCACCTTACATTTTTTGTGCCTATTCCTGTTTGACGAAAATATAACAAAAAATCGTTCAATACAAACTCATACGCAACACATCAGAAAATCACTGGTGACATTAGCTATGCTTAGGTATATTGGGGTGTTTACTATGTAATCAATGAGGTCAGGCATGACGCAATCAATTATCACTAGTGGTTTCCCTAATCAGCGCCCAAGAAGAATGCGTAAAGATGATTTTTCCCGACGCTTGATGCAAGAAAATGTCCTGACAGTCAACGATTTAATTTACCCCTGTTTTGTGCTTGAAGGAAGCAATCAACGTCAACAGGTTAGCTCTATGCCTGGCGTAGAGAGATTGAGTATCGACCTGCTTCTTAAAGAAGCTGAAATTATTCATCGTTTAGGTGTACCCGTGATGGCTTTATTTCCAGTGACGCCTGTCGAGAAAAAAACAGAAGATGCCAGTGAGGCTTATAATCCAGAGGGTCTTGTTCAACAAGCTGTTCGAGCGCTACGACAGGAGTTTCCTGAGCTAGGCATTATGACCGATGTGGCGTTAGACCCTTTCACGACGCATGGGCAGGACGGTCTTCTCGATGACAATGGATACATCGTCAATGATCACACCGTTGATGTATTAATTAAACAAGCCTTATCGCATGCCGAAGCTGGGGCCCAAATTGTGGCACCATCCGATATGATGGATGGCCGAATCGGTGCTATTCGTGATGCACTGGAGTTCAACAGCCATATACACACCCGCATCATGGCTTATTCAGCCAAATATGCTTCCAGTTTTTATGGCCCATTCCGGGATGCTGTTGGTAGCTCAGGAAATCTAGGTAGCGGTAACAAATTTACTTATCAGATGGACCCCGCTAACAGTGATGAAGCCCTCCATGAAGTCGCATTAGATATTCAGGAAGGCGCGGATATGGTGATGGTGAAGCCAGGCATGCCTTATCTTGATGTTTTATATCGTGTGAAAGACACTTTCAAAAAACCCACTTATGTCTATCAAGTCAGTGGTGAATATGCCATGTTAAAAGCGGCTATCGACAATGGCTGGTTGACTGAATCCGTTATTATGGAAAGTCTTCTGGCTTTCAAACGTGCTGGGGCTGATGGCATTTTGACTTACTTTGCTAAGGAAGTCGCTCAGCAATTAAAAGCTGGCATCTAATTTTAAAAATACGTTTGCAATGACTCTATGACTGATAAATACGCCGTAATAGGCCACCCAATTAAACACAGTAAATCCCCCTTCATTCATGCCGAATTTGCCAAGCAGAGCCAGCAAGATATTGAATACACAGCTATTGAAGTGCCATTGGAATCACTGGCTTCAAGTCTTCAACAGCTGCGAGATATTCTCAAGCTTAAAGGGATTAACATCACTGTTCCTTTTAAAGAACAAGCCTGGGCCTTGGCAGATAGTCTGTCAGATCGTGCTCAACGTGCTGGTGCCATCAACACAGTCATTTTTGAGAGTGACGGTACTATTTATGGTGACAATACTGATGGTATTGGCTTATGCCGAGATTTGGAAAACCACCATATCAGCCTTAAAGATAAGCGGATTTTGTTAATAGGTGCAGGTGGTGCGGCGCGAGGCGTCATCGCCCCGTTGATGACTTATCAACCAGCCGAATTATTTATTGCCAACAGAACAGCCAGTAAAGCCACTCAACTGGCTGATTTGTTCTCCGATTTAGGTATTATTAAAGGCGGTGGATTTACTGACGTATCTGGTCATTTCGACATCATCATCAATGCGACTGCAGCAAGCCTGCAAGACGAAGTACCTGACCTACCAGAAAGTATATTTACTGAAAAATCATGTTGCTATGACATGATGTATGCCGATAGGGATACCGCATTTATCAAGTGGGCAAAACAACACAAAGTCAGTCAAACCATTGATGGCCTGGGAATGTTAGTCGAGCAAGCTGCTGAAGCCTTTTATCTTTGGCGACATATCAGGCCCGATACCCAAGCTGTTTTGCAGCAACTTCGTGAGAACATTAAATCAGACTAGCCTAGCCTAAAAAAGCCTGCTAAAAGCAGGCTTTTTTGTGAACATACAGACCTTATTTATGTTCCTGAGCTAATTCAGGATGTGTGTTTTGCACATGATGTTTTTCTCTAACTGGACGAATAGATAAATTTGCCAGGAATGCTACAAGAAGTAATCCTGCCATGGCATACATAGTTGAATTATAAAGGCTTGGAGTAGGATCTAAAGTCCCTGCCGGTGCAATCTCCATCAGCTGTGAAATGGACACTGTTTTCGCCGTAATCAGCTCATCAAGATTATCAATACTCGCCCCAAACTTTTGCAGGAATGCAGCCGGATCAACTTTAGCTGCTAACTCATGTAATACTTTATTCATCGAGTGCTCACGTAGATGCGTAATCACATATGGTCCTAAAATGCCAGCGGTACTCCAGGCTGTTAACAATCGCCCATGAATACCACCCACATGCATCGTACCGAAAATATCAGCCAGATAAGCTGGAATAGTGGCAAAACCACCGCCATACATAGTGAATATGATCATGGTAACGGCATAGAACATGACTAATGCTGTCACACTCGGACTTACACTAGCTTGTGTTGCTATAAAGGGAATAGATAAATACAGCAATGCCCCCAACAAGAAGAAGCAATGATAGGTATTTTTTCGCCCGATGTAATCAGATGCTGTAGACCATAAAAAACGCCCTGACATATTAAACACGCTAATCATCAATACATAGGTAGCAGCAAAGCTGGCATCAACAATGCCTGGCAGGCTCGGACTAAAAATATCAGTAATCATGGTTTTTGCCACCCCGATCACCCCAATACCTGCCGTCACGTTAAAACACAATACAATCCATAGTTGATAGAACTGCGGTGTTTTTATCGCTTGATCAATATGAACATGGTTGTCAGAAATCAGACGGTTTTTTGTAGATTGATCTTTAGCTGGAGGCGTCCAGTTATCTGGTTTCCAGTCTTTTGCTGGGACTCGGAAACTAAACGCCGCGATGGTCATCACAATAAAATACACAATACCAAGCGTGATGAAGACACTGGTCGCTCCGGTATCACCTGTGCCCACGACATAGACCCCTTCTGGCCCAGGCACAGGGGTCTTTAACATATCCGCTGCGGAAGCAATAACAACTTCAACTTGTTGACCTGCCACTTCAGCATAGCGCCTACCCGATTCAGTAATCAGGTTAACGTCGGTGACTTTGCCTAAATATTCAGGCATTCGATAATACAAACTCAATAGGTAAGTGATTAATGGCGCGCCTATCATCGCACCACCACCAAACCCCATGATGGCGATACCTGTCGCCATACCACGTCTATCAGGGAACCAGCGAATCAAGGTACTGACTGGCGTGACGTAGGCAAGCCCTAAACCACAACCACCAATAGCACCATACCCCAAATAAATGAGCCAAAGCTCGTGTGTGGCAATGCCGATACTGCCAACGAGAAAGCCACCACCCCATAAACAAGCAGCGAGAAATCCGGTCGCTCTTGGCCCTACTTCTTCAAGCCATTTACCCCCAATGGCTGCTGCTAATCCCAGAAACACAATCGCGGTAGAAAAAATCCAGACAACAGATGAAAAGCTCCAGTCATCAGCAGCACTGGCCACCACACCAAACTGTTTCGTCAGGGCTGGATTAAAAATACTCCAGGCATAGACCGAACCGATACACAAATGAATAGCGACAGAAGCAGGGGCAATTAGCCAGCGATTAAACCCAGGTTTGGCGATGATATGTTTCTTGGACAGCCGACTGGCTAAGTTATCAAACCATGACATCAGTAATATTCCTCTCTTTTATATAGTTTTTATGTTTTTCAGCAACATATCACAACTATTGATCAAGACGGAACCGCCACAGAAAAAAAGCCTAAAAAAGCGAACCATGGGAAATGGTGGTGAAGGTGAAAACAAACAAGGAAAAACATCCCCACCGAAGAGATCGGCTTCTTTATTATGATTAAGATCGAGGCGAGGATGAAGGGGGAAATTGAGCCCCACAGTGTCGGTGCGACGGGGGTTCTTGAACCATGAGATTCAAGAGGGAAACTTCATGAAGATGGCAAACTTCCCGTCAAGCGGGCCTGTTTTTCAACTTCGGATTGTCAGTTTCCTTAAGCATTTGCTTATCGGCTCAAGACACACATGTCGCTATCGAGCACCGCAGGGACATAACCTATGATACGCAAATTCACTATGCTTAGCTCAAGTTTTTCAGAGCTCCAATTGTCTATCTTCTTCCAGAAAAGCGCTAACACGCTCTTTCAACTGCATAATTTTGTTGTTTACTTTTTCCATGTCATGACCTTCGTCATGTTTGAAAATAAGCAACTCGTGCGCTAAGTTGAGTGCTGCCATTACCGCGATACGATCGACACCTACCACTTTGCCACTTTGACGAATCTTTTCCATATTGTCATGGACCATCTTGGCAGACGCAATCAGCGCCTCTTTTTCTTCTTCCGGACAAGCAATTTGATATTCCTTGCCCAAAATCGTCACAGTTACCGGTGAACTCATAATTCGCTATCCAATTCTCTTAAACGACTCACCATCTTCTCAATCCGGCTTCGAGCCACATCGGTTTTTTCGATCAGTTGAGAACGTTCTGAGAGCCACGCTGTTTGTTGAGAGCGCAACAGCATGTTCTCTTCCCGCAATCGACGACTGGTACGAAGTAGCTCATCCACTTGTTGCTCCAATTGTTGTATCGCGTTCTTATCCATTAATATGAGTTCTTTCGCTGTGCGAGAATAAAGCTTAACTATAGACGTGCGCTGCCGACTCGGTCAACAACTGTCATAATAGGAACAATTTGTGTTCCAATGCATAACATTGAACAAGATATCTTTTTTGCCATTATTCAGGTTTTAAGTTTATGTCACAACTCTACTTTCCATCTCTATCGCCCGATAATCAAAACGGTGATGGGCCTGCCAGTCTCGCTGAACTTCAGGGCGCATTATGCGGTTTGCTTTGTATGGACGCTCTGGCCGATCGTAAAAGCTGGTACACACGATTATTTGAAGATTTCTCGCCTGCCGAAGAAGAGAAACAAGATTTAACACACCTGTTTGATGACACGATTCAGTCTCTAAATAGCCTGGATTTTGACTTTCAGATGGAACTCCCGGATGACAATGCACCGATTATCTCACGTTTATCGGCGATGGCAGACTGGTGTCAAGGGCTTGTATTCGGTCTCGGTACATCAGGCATGACCAATGAAACAGAACTCTCTGATGATTGTCAGGAATACGTGACTGATGTCATCAAAATCAGTCAGGTTAATTTTGACAATGTAGAAGACACAGAAGAAGAACGTGCCAATTTTGAAGAACTCGTAGAATATATTCGTATGGGTCTTTTTTTACTTTACGGAGAATTGCAACCTACCGACCCAACTGAGGAAGCGACTGAACACTAATGCAAAAGAAAGAATTCACCAAACGCCGTCAACATCTGATGGATATTATGGGACCAGATACGATCGCTGTATTACCCAACGCGCCAGTGGCTAACCGTAACCGTGATGTCGACTATCCCTACCGAAGTGATAGTAGTTTCCACTACCTGACAGGGTTTGATGAGCCTGAATCCGTACTGGTGCTGATTCCAGGAAGAGAACATGGCGAGTATATTTTATTCTGTCGTGAACGGGACCTGGATAAAGAAATCTGGGATGGCTATCGCGCAGGTCAGGAAGGTGCCATCGCTGAATTTGGCGCCGATGACTCTTATCCAATAAGTGATCTTGACGATATCCTGCCAGGTTTGCTGGAAGGTAAAGAAAAAGTCTATTACACCATGGGAAATCAGCCGAGCTTTGATCAGCACATGGTGTCTTGGTTGAATCACCTACGTCAGGCAGCACGCTCTGGTAAACATTCGCCAACAGAGATTATTGAACTCGAGCACTGCCTGAATGAGCTGAGATTATTTAAAAGCAGTCAGGAAATCAAAGCCATGAAACAGGCAGCAAGCGTGTCGGCCCAAGCTCATATTCGTGCTATGCAATTTACCAAACCAGGTAAATGGGAGTATGAGGTCGAAGCGGAAATTATTCATGAGTTTATGAAAAATGGCTGTCGCTCCCCTGCTTACCCATCCATTGTGGGTGGCGGTGAGAATGGCTGTATCCTGCATTACATTGAAAACAGTGCCAAGTTGAAAAGTAATGAGTTATTGCTGATTGATGCCGGTGCAGAATTCGAATGTTACGCGGGCGATATTACTCGCACTTTTCCTGTTAATGGTAAGTTCACTACCGCGCAGGCAGCTGTGTATCAAATCGTTTTGAATGCACAAAAAGCCGCCATTGCTGCAGTGAAGCCAGGCAATCATTGGAATCAACCACACGAAGCAGCGGTTGAGGTCTTAACGCAAGGCTTAGTTGAATTAGGCATTCTTAACGGCAATGTCGATCAACTCATCGAAGAAGGCGCTTACCGTGAGTTTTATATGCACCGAACAGGACACTGGCTGGGAATGGATGTACATGATGTCGGTGACTACAAAGTCGGTGGTGAGTGGCGCTTATTAGAACCCGGCATGGTATTAACGGTAGAGCCTGGTCTCTATATCCGCGATCAGGAACATGTCGATAAAAAGTGGCACTTTATCGGTATTCGGATTGAAGACGACGTACTGGTGACAAAAGACGGTTGCGAAGTACTCACTGAAGCGGCCCCCAAGGAAATCGATGAGATTGAAGCATTAATGGCAGAGGCAATCTAAAACGTGAATCACAGCCTGTTTGATGTGTTGATTGTGGGAGGCGGTATGGCTGGTGCTAGTCTGGCTATCGCTTTGAAAGAGAGTCGACTGAAGATTGGTCTTATAGAAGCGAAATCATTAGAAACAGATTCCCAGCCCAGTTACGATGATCGTGGCATTGCACTCAGCTATGGTTCGCAACGTATCTTTGAAACAATGGGTGTCTGGACACATATCGTAAAGCACGCGAGTCCTATCCAACACATTCACGTGTCTGAGCGAGGCCGCTTTGGTGTGACACGCTTATCGGCCGAACAGGAAAAAGTGCCGGCACTCGGCCAAGTCATTACAGCCAAATATTTAGGCCACGCACTCAACCAGCAATTGCAGCAACTCGATAATTTGACATTATTCTGCCCAAGAACGGTGAATGCAGTAGTCACTGAAGATGAACATGTAAAAGTCACGTTAGATAACCATCACACTCTGACTGCCAAACTGATTGTTGCCGCAGATGGACGTGAATCGACTATCCGTCACTGTTTGAACTTAAGTGCCTGGGAGCAAGATTACAGTCAGGTCGCTATCACCGCCAATATTTCTACAGATAAACCACATTATGGTTGGGCATACGAGCGTTTCACTACATCTGGTCCCATGGCTTTATTGCCGATGACGGATAAAAGAAGCAGCTTAGTATGGACAGTCAAAGCGGGTGAAGAAAGTGCATTACTCTCACTTCCAGAGGAAGCATTTCTAAAGCAATTACAACATCACTTCGGCTATCGTGCCGGACGGTTTATTCGTGTTGGCGAGCGTAACAGTTACCCATTGATATTGATGCAAGCTGACATGCCAGTTCAAGCTCGAATCGTATTTATTGGAAATGCCGCACACAGCCTGCACCCCATTGCTGGTCAGGGATTCAATCTTGGCTTACGTGATGTCGCGGTATTGGCTGAACATATTTTTGATGCCAAAGATTGCGGTCACGCTGAGTTGTTGCAACGTTATCAGCAGCAGCGTCAACAAGATCAGGATCAGGTTGTTAAATCCACAGACCAACTGGTGCGATTATTCAGTAATGATATTCCGCTATTAGGTCATCTGCGTGGGGCAGGACTTACGCTGATGGATACGATGCCTGTTATGAAACACTGGCTGGCACAGAAAAGTATGGGATTGGCACAAGCACAGCCTAAATTAGCTCGAGGTGTTCCCTTATCATGAAACAGCAATATGATATTACGATTGTCGGTGGTGGCATGGTGGGAGCCTGTCTGGCGATGGCATTATCACGTTATGACCAATTCACCATTGCCTTAATAGAGGCTCGTCATGTTGAACCATTAACTGCTGACGATTCCTTTGACATCAGAGTCAGTGCATTGACCAAAGGTAGTGAAGCCATTCTGAAAAATCTGGGAATATGGTCAATGCTATCACCAGCACGGCTATCTGCATTTTCTGACATGAAAGTCTGGGAAACCAGTGAGAGTCAGATACATTTCAATAGTGCTGATATGGGTACCAGCAACTTAGGTCACATCATTGAGAATCGGCAACTGCAACAAACCAGTTTCAGCCTCTGTCAGCAACAAGCTAATATTGATGTGATTTGCCCAGCCAAACCAGTAGCTATTGATAACCAGCAACTTCGTCTCGAGGATGGACGCATAGTAAAAACACAGCTAATTATCGCGGCAGATGGTGCTCATTCGGCTATTAAAGAGCTGGCTAACATCCAGACAAAAGGCTGGTCATACCATCAAAAAGGCCTGGTGTGTAATGTTACCACTGAACATCCTCATCAAAACACCGCATGGCAGCGCTTCTTAGCTGATGGTCCGCTTGCGTTTTTACCTCTAAAAGATAATCATCAATGCTCAATTGTCTGGACACTTAAAAATGACGATGCTGATCGTCTGTTATCGCTCAGCGATGATGAATTTATCGATGAACTAAATGTGACATTTGAAGAACGTTTGGGAAAAGTCACCCACATCAGCCACCGTGATGCTTTTCCGCTTCAACTACGTCATGCCGAGACATATATCAAACCAGGCATTGTTCTGGTTGGTGATGCCGCACACACCATTCATCCACTAGCAGGACAAGGCGTCAATATCGGTTTGTTGGATGCAGCAACGCTAGCCGAAGTTATTATCGATGCTGCCATGCATAATCGTGATATTAGTCAGCTACATACGTTACAAAAATACCAACGACAACGACATGCTGATAATCTGCTGATGCAAATGAGCATGGACATGTTCAAGCGTGTCTTCACTAACCGCACCGCTCCGGTGAGATGGCTACGTCAATTTGGCTTGCGTCATGTCAACCAAAGTCGCTTACTGAAAAACCTGTTTATGCAGCAAGCAGCAAGCCGTTCTTTTGCCACGCCTAAACTGGCTCAGCGCCACTATGGCCGTGATTAAATTATCTCCCCTTCGTCTTTCTCAGATCAGATGACCATACTTTTATTTCACGGAGCCTAGTGTATGTTTCGATTCCTAACCCGTCAGTTTTTGACCGGCTTAATCACTATTCTGCCTATCACCATTACGCTCTATCTGATTTATTGGGTCATTTCTTCTGCAGAAAAAGCATTAAGCCAAGTCATCATGTTTCTGTTACCGGATTACATGTATTGGCCAGGGATGGGTTTTTTAGCTGCTATTGCCTTGATCTTTACTCTCGGTATTTTAATGCGCCTCTATGTTTTCAAGCGCTTGTTCAAGGGTGCAGAAAGCTTGCTTTATCACCTACCAGTCATCAAATCAATTTATGGCAGCATGCATGACTTTTTCATTACTTCACACCGGGACGAGAAACTGAGTTTGAACAGGTTGTTTCCGTCAAACTGGATAATGGTATGGAGATGATTGGCTTTATCACATTGGACAGTGCAGAGCATCTACCAACCAAAGATGATGAAGATCGTGTGCTGGTGTATTTACCAATGAGTTATAACATCGGCG
Source organism: Methylophaga marina (assembly GCF_030296755.1). NCBI lineage: Bacteria > Pseudomonadati > Pseudomonadota > Gammaproteobacteria > Thiotrichales > Piscirickettsiaceae > Methylophaga > Methylophaga marina. Next base: position 2,252,770 of record NZ_AP027741.1, on the reverse strand, counting down.
GCTATCCTGTGATCATGCCAAGACGCATGTTAAAACCGATTGATATGAGCATGGAACAAGCCTTGCGTTTTGTATTAACTGCTGGAGTGGCTGGTCACACAAAACCTAAATAGGTAAGAAAACAAGCGTGGCCGCTCGAACGACAAATGTCTTAATAATACGGCCATTTTTCTGCGCGATGATTTGGGCAAGATTATCTTGGGTAGCAATCATTTTTCCAAACAGTCGTTGATAACTCAAATTACGTATCTCGCCTGATAAGCTATCGCTCAACATCAGTAGATTACCGTCACGATCACGTTTCTTTGCCAACAACCACGCCGCAATTTCTATATTACGAGCACTGTTATAGAGTTTTTGCTGATCGATTGAGGTCAGGTAAAAAAATTCGCTGTGGTTATCATAAGATGCCATCAGCATTTTTCTTAAGCCGACAATATAGGCAAGTACACGATCCCCCTGAAAACGTTCATCAAGAGAGAGTCGTATTATATCGGTTGGTCTCTTGATAATAGCCCATTCGGGGTAGATGAAATCCACCTCTCTGGAGAATGTCCGCTCCACACTCTCTTTGATGGTTCTGATATCCCTGTCATGACGAAGATTGGGATTACGTTTGTAAAGCTTCAACATTAATCTTTTTAACTGCGCCATCACCGCTTGTTGGTGAAGCTCTATCACTTCATCGATGTCACTCTTGGCTAGTCTGGAGACACCGTTATTTGACTGACTATTATTTCCGCTTGCCGCACAGCCCGTAATGAAAAAAACAAGCCATAAAACGCTAAACCATCTCATCCACTAACTGCCCTCCTGACGGCTTTGAATCATTATTCATGTCCTTGATATATAAATATTGCTGTACAGACTTTGGTAGTAGATTGTTTTGTCGTTCAGACGAAGATGAGTCACGTTCAGTGCCGATAAACTGCCTGACAAATTGCGCTTGCTGACTATCTTGTGTGGAGGCCACTGGCACAACGACATTCGTTGTATCAGCTTGTTCTTTATCAACGATGGTGGCGGTGTATTCAGCGGCAGCATCAAAAGTAACAGGCAAACGCGTATTATTGCGTGGTTCAGTAGGAACCAGCGGGTAAAAATTCGCTTGTCTGTTATTGTTGATCTGCATCTATCATTACTTTTTTCTTGCCTTGGACGCCTGCGTCGTGGCTTTGATGATTTATTCGCGTCGTGTCTTTTTCGTTGTGGTGCGGCTTCTTTTTCCTTTTTTACTCGTGGCTTGGGTGTGTCCAGTTGCTCATCAGAGGTTGATGCTAATGGTAATTTATGTTTGATATAAGCTTCAATATCTGGCAGTGAAAATACATATTCTTCACACGCTAAACTGATGGCAACACCGCTAGCCCCTGCTCGAGCAGTCCGTCCCGTGCGATGAACGTAGTCCTCTACATCTTGGGGTAAATCATAATTAAATACATGACTCACCTCAGGAATATGTAATCCTCGCGCAGCAACATCAGTGGCGACGAGGAAGGGAAATTCGCCATCTTGGAAATGTTGCAATAAGCGTTCACGTTTTTTCTGGGGCACATCACCAGACAATAATGAAGCCTTGTAGCCATTCCCCTCCAAATATCCCCAGACAACATCTGCAGCTTGTTTTGTATTGACAAAAATAATGCCCCGTTCAGGATTCAAACGTTTAATCAATGCCAGCAGCAGAGGAATTTTTTCATCATTCGCCGGGTAGTACACCCATTCTTCAATACGATCCCCCATCATTTTTTCAGGTTCGACCTGAACTTTTTCTGGGTTATTCATATGTTCGTAAGCTAATTCGCTAACTTTGTAGCTCAATGTCGCTGAAAACAACATCCCTAAACGTTGCTCGGGTTTAGGGATACGACGCAGGAAATAACGGACATCTTTAATAAAGCCCAGATCAAACATCCGATCGGCTTCATCAAGTACAACGACATCAATGAATTTTAAACTGAACACGCGCTGTTTCTGATAATCCAGCAAGCGCCCAGGCGTGCCGATTAAAATATCCAGCCCCTCCGTAATCATATCGCGCTGACGTTGGTAATCTTTGCCTCCATGTGCGATACCAATACGCAGTCCTGATTCAGCATTAAGTTTTTCTGCATCTTTCGCTATTTGAATGGCTAATTCGCGAGTCGGAGCTAAAATCAGTGCGCGTGGTTGTTTTCCGTCCCAATTTTCGGCAGGCTTTTTTCAAGCAGGCATTGAAAGGTAGCAAGTAAAAAAGCAATGGTTTTGCCCGTTCCTGTCTGTGCCTGACCAGCAACATCACGGCCTGATAGTAATAATGGCAGCGCAGAAGCTTGAATCGGGGTACAGAATTCGAATCCGGCCTTTGCCAGCCCGGCTTTTAGTGAAGCGTGGAGTGGCAAGGATGAGAAGGCCTGCTCGGTTAGATGTGCACTCATAGAATACTTGCATTACCTTTTGTGATAGGAAAAAATGTTAGGCTATATCGTATGGGAGTATAGACCCACGATACTTTATATACCACTGGAGATAAAACATGAGCGAAAACGTCACCCACGTGACCGATGGCGACTTTGATAGCCAAGTACTACAGTCTGACCTGCCTGTGTTGGTCGATTACTGGGCTGAATGGTGTGGTCCATGCAAAATGATCGCCCCTGTATTGGATGAAATCGCGACCGAATACGCTGGTAAGTTGAAAGTTTGCAAGCTGAATATTGACGAAAATCAGGACACTCCACCACGCTACGGTATCCGTGGTATCCCAACATTAATGTTGTTTAAAGATGGTGAAGTTGAAGCCACAAAAGTAGGTGCTTTAACAAAATCACAATTGGCTGCATTTTTAGATAGCAACATCTAAAAAATACATACTCCCCGCAAGCATTCTCGTTGCGGGGAGTTTGATTTTTACAATGAGCGTTATGCAGATACGCTATCAGTCCCCCGCCCGACTGATATGGCATAACATCAATTGACCAGTTCATATCCATCACACCGGATAATGTGCTGGTTTATTTATTTCTGAACGATATGATCACAAAATGGATGTCTCAGAGCTTTTAAACGATCTAAACAAACCACAACGTGAAGCGGTTGCTGCACCTCTAGGCCACGCTAGGATTCTGGCGGGAGCCGGTAGTGGAAAAACACGGGTATTAGTCCACAGAATAGCCTGGCTGATACAAGCAGAAGGTTTTTCAGCGGGTAATATTTTAGCTGTGACCTTCACCAATAAAGCGGCTGCAGAAATGCGTGGTCGTATTGAAGAGATTCTGGGTTATCCACCAGGCGGCATGTGGGTAGGCACCTTTCATGGCTTAGCTCACCGCCTATTGCGCTCACATTGGAAAGAAGCCGATCTGCCTCAAAATTTCCAGATTCTGGATAGCGATGATCAACTTCGGATGCTGAAACGCATCATCCGCGCGATGGAACTGGATGAAGCACAATGGCCACCTAAACAGGCCCAGTGGTACATCAATGCACAAAAAGATGAAGGCCTGCGTGCCAAAGATATTCAGGCAGGTCATGACCCTTATTCAAAAAATATGCTGGCCATTTACCTTGCCTATGAACAAGCTTGTCAACGAGCTGGGGTCATCGATTTCGGTGAAATTTTATTAAGAAGCCATGAACTCTGGTTAAAACGGCCCGATATTCTGGCGCACTATCAGCAGCGGTTTAAACAAATTTTAGTCGACGAGTTTCAGGATACTAATACCTTGCAATATGCTTGGCTAAGATTACTCGCCGGAACTAGCGGACACCTGTTTATCGTGGGGGATGATGATCAGTCTATCTATGGCTGGCGTGGTGCACGTATAGAAAATATTCAACAGTTCGACACCGACTACCAGGGTGCCAGCACCATCCGTCTAGAACAAAACTATCGTTCTACTGGCAATATTCTCAAAGCAGCTAATGCGGTTATTGCCAATAATAGTGAACGCTTAGGCAAAGAATTATGGACAGAGGATGATGACGGCGATCCCATCCAGATTTATAACGCTTACAACGAACGTGACGAAGCCTCATACCTTGTCGAGCAAATCCGTAAATGGGTAGAAAACGGTGGGAAAAGAAGTGATGCTGCCGTGCTCTATCGTTCGAATGCGCAATCACGGGTCATTGAGGAAGCCTTACTACAAGCTGCTATGCCATATCGGGTTTATGGTGGCTTACGCTTTTTTGAGCGGGCTGAAATAAAAGACGTTCTGTCTTATTTGCGTCTGGTATCAAACCGTCTCGATGACGCCGCTTTTGAACGTATCGTCAACACACCTACGCGCGGTATCGGCGCTGCCACTCTCACACAAGTACGCCAATATGCTCGTGAACGCGGTATTTCGATGTGGCACAGTGCCATAGAGATGCTCGATGCTAAAGCCTTTGCGGCACGAGCAGGTAATGCGCTAGCGGGTTTTATCACACTGATTGATTCACTGACTCCTGAACAAGACACCGTGATGGGCTTAAATGAACTGACACAGTTAGTCATTGATGAAAGTGGCCTAAAAGCCCACTTTGCCAAAGATAAGACCGAAAAAGGGCAAGGTCGGATTGATAACCTGGACGAATTAATCTCAGCGACCAAACAGTTTCACAAACCTGAAGAAGCAGAAGACATGTCGGATCTGGATGCATTTCTTGCCCATGCTGCACTCGAAGCCGGTGAGAATCAGGCTGACCGCTGGGAAGATTGCGTGCAATTAATGACATTACATTCCGCCAAAGGTCTCGAATTTCCAATCGTCTTTATGGTGGGCATGGAAGAAGGTCTGTTCCCCGGACAAAAGTCCAGTGATGATCCTGTCCGCCTTGCCGAAGAGAGACGGCTTTGTTATGTCGGCATGACACGCGCGAGAAAAACCCTCTATCTGATGTACACAGAATCGCGCTTTCTCTATGGGCAAGAAATGATTCAACGCCCGTCACGTTTTCTGAGTGAACTTCCGACCGAGTGTACAGAAGAAGTTCGTGCTCGCAAAAACCATATCACTCCCAGCCTGAATGGTGTTCGCGGTCGAGACACACAGACAATGAACGAAACAGGCATCAAAACCGGACAGCAGGTGCATCATCAAAAGTTTGGCCCGGGAATCGTGCTTGATACCGAAGGTTCAGGCAAAAATGCGCGAGTGCAAGTCAACTTCAAACATGCTGGTAGTAAGTGGTTAGTACTGGCTTATGCTAAATTAGACATACTTTAATTAGGGACATACATCTATGTTGGCATCTTGTTTTTCACGTTCTGTCATTGTGGGTCTAATGACTTTCATGCTGGCCTCATGTGGACAAAGTGAACAATCAAAATCTGTCACTGATAATACAGACTATAAAAAGAGTTACCGATGGAAGATGGTCACAACCTGGCCACCGGGGTTCCCTGTATTACAGGAAGGTGCTGAACGTTTTGCTGCCAATATCAGGGCCATGTCTAATGGACGACTGGAAATTAAAGTATATGCCGGCGGTGAACTCATCCCTGCTTTACAGGTGTTTGAAGCCGTATCACAGGGCACGGTAGAAATGGGGCACGGCAGTGCCTATTACTGGGCCGGTAAAGTCCCTGAAGCGCAATTCTTTTCCACCGTCCCCTTTGGCATGACAGCATTAGGTATGAACTCATGGTTATACGATGGTGGCGGCCTCGAATTATGGCGTGAAGTTTATAAGCCGTTCCATGTTATCCCTTTCCCGCTGGGTAACACTGGTGTCCAAATGGGCGGCTGGTTTAATAAAGAAATCAATTCTGTTGATGATCTGCAGGGATTAAAAATGCGTATTCCAGGCTTAGGTGGCAAGGTATTAGCCAAAGCCGGTGGTAACCCTGTTTTATTGGCCGGCAGTGAAGTCTATAGTGCGCTTGAACGCAATACGATTGATGCGACTGAATGGATTGGGCCATATCATGACGAGCGCTTAGGTTTGTATCGCGCTGCAGAGCATTATTACTATCCAGGTTGGCATGAACCTGGCACCGTCCTGGAGTTAACTGTGAATGAGCGTGCGTGGAACAGTCTACCACCTGATCTGCAAGCTATCGTCGCGAATGCAGCTCAAGCAGAAAATCTGGCCATGCTGGCAGAGATGGAGCATAAAAACGCTGAGGCATTACAAATTCTGAAAGCACGTGATGACATTACTATAGCGCCCTTCCCAGATGATGTGTTGCAACGTTTAAAAGCCCTGTCAGATGAAACTTTAGTTGAAGAAGCCGAGAAGAATCCGAAATTTAAACGTGTCTTCGATGCATATCAGGCATTCCGTCAAAAGGATGCTGATTGGTCTCAAATTTCTGAAAGAACTTACTTAAACCTTGAACCGGCCCAATGATTTTCTTGATTTTTACAGCCGAGGGTTTAGCTGAAGCGGCTTCAGAAATACAGGCAGAGCAAGCGACTGTCTGGTTGAATCCGGATCTAAAAAACACCAATGATTATGCCAAATTAGTCGAATCTGGCTGCGACTGTTTTTTTCTCAGCGAACAGGCTGACCCAACTAATGAAAGATCAGTCATCCATGCTTTGAGTCAGGTTGAAAAACACAGTCACGATACTGAAATCTATGTTGAATATTTATAAATGAAAACGCTTCTTTTTTTACTCGTCTGTTTGTTGAATACAACTGCTTATGCAGACTCAGAGTGGTCTGAGTCGACTATCAATTTAGATAAACCACTTGATATCAAGGTTTACCGTAACCCGAATTGTCAGTGTTGTCATAAGTGGATCAGTCACCTTGAGCATCACGGATTCAATGTCACCGATCAATTAACACACAATCTTGATGCCGTTAAAGAAAAGTTAGGCGTCCCTCATGCTATGCACTCTTGTCACACGGCCGTGATCGAAGGTTATGTTATCGAAGGGCACGTACCAGCTGCTGATATCATGCGTTTACTGACACAAAAACCCACTATCACCGGGCTCGCTGTTCCTCAAATGCCAGTGGGTACGCCCGGCATGGAAATGGGCCCCCGCAAAGATAATTTTGCCGTTATTGAGTTTACCCCAAACCAACAATACAGCATTTTTACTACCTATCAGCTTGATGAAAATCAGCATTACCAGGCCAGCACAACTGAGGAATAACCATGGAAATCCTCGTTGTGCTGAGCAGGTTACTGTTCTCGGCATTCTCTAATGTTTTTCAAAAGCAACTGACTCACCGTGGCTTTGACTCACTGTTTATTGTTTTTAGTTCTTATCTTGTTCTAGCCGTTATCTGTCTACCACTACTTTCTTTACTTGACCTGTTTTCACTGACAAGCAATTTTTGGATAAATATTTTCTTTGCCGCCCTACTGGATATGGCGGGTACAGCCTATCTGGTCATGTCTTTATCAAAAACAGATCTATCTGTGTTTGGGCCTTTGAATGCCTACAAAGTCGTTATCTCCATGATACTGGCAATGATATTTATTGGAGAAATCCCCAGCCTTCAAGGCTTTTTTGGTGTCGCGGTCATTGTGGTGGGGAGCTATTTTTTATTTCCGCCCAAAACGACTTCGCAAAGCCGCATGTTGACCTTGTTCAAAGACAAAGGCGTTCAATACCGGTTTTTATCGATTTTGCTTTTTTCTATCGGCACTCTACCGCTGAAAACAGCAGTGATAGAAGGTGGAGCCTTAGCTACAACCGTGTTCTGGTGTTTATTGGGTTTGCCGTTGGCAGCCTTAACTCAATGGCTTTTTATCAAAAAAGATATCACCACCAATATCGCAAAAGCGCGACATAACATCCGCCCTTTTGTTTATCTGGGCTGTCTGATCTTTCTGATGCAATACATGACTATGCTGGTATTTTCACAGCTTTTGGTCGCTTATTCTCTGGCATTATTTCAACTAAGTATGGTGCTACAGGTATTCCTTGGCTACCGCATTTTTAATGAAGAACATCTCTGGCGACGCTTATCAGCTTGTCTGGTAATGGTGGCAGGCAGCTTACTGGTTCTAAACGCTTGAGCGGGATAGGGCTTGGCCTGTTATTATGCACTCAGATTGTTATTGGAGAAGATGATGAAACGGTTAACGCTATTGCTGACCGGCTTATTAATGTCAGTACAGGTCTGTGCTAACACAGTGCTGTCACCTGTATGGAGCAGCCCGGCAGAACTTAAAACACCTGAATCTGTTATCTATGATCCCATCACAAAACATTTATATGTCTCGAATGTTAATGGCAATCCCCTAGATGCAGATGGTAATGGCTTTATTAGCCAATTATCAGTCAAAGGTGAGATTGAAAAACTGCATTGGCTGGATGGCCTCAATGCCCCAAAAGGATTGGCACTCAGTGGTAACCATCTCTATGTTTCTGATATTGATGAACTGGTGGTCATTGATATTGCTGAACAACGCATCATCAAGCGTTATCCCGCGGAGAATGCCCAATTTCTGAATGATGTGGCCATTGATAAACAGGGACATGTTTACGTCAGCGACATGATGACAAACCGCATCTATCGCTTGTCTGGTGATGACTTTAATGTCTGGATGGATGACCCTGCTCTAGAATCCCCCAACGGTCTTTTGGTTGAGCATAATAATCTGATTGTCGCCAGCTGGGGCAATATGACCAAAGGGTTTGAAACCGAGACGCCGGGACATTTAAAAATCATTGATCTGATTACACAACAGATGAAAAGCCTGGGTGACCAATCACCCGTGGGTAATCTGGATGGCATCGAAGCAGATGGTCAGGGGAATTACCTGGTCACCGATTGGATGAAAGGCCGATTATTAAAAATCACACCTGAAGGAAGAAGTGAAACTTTGATTGAATTTAATCCAGGTAGTGCTGACCATACAGTTATGCCTGAGAAAGACCTTGTTATTGTTCCAATGATGATGGATAACGTCATCACTGCATTCCGGATACACCGCTAAATGTCATTTGAAGATCTCATGTTAGAAGACAGCCTGTTGAGCGCTATCGCTGCTCACGGCTACACCACCCCTACGCCAATTCAAGAAGAAACGATCCCGCTTATTTTAGCCGGTCAGGACGTATTGGCCTGTGCGGCCACAGGGACAGGCAAGACCGCAGCATTTGTTGTGCCTTTATTACAAAAGCTCTGGGACAGAAAGCATCGTTCACATGAACCTGTCGCTCTCATTCTGGCTCCAACACGTGAGCTGGCCTTCCAGATTCAACATGTGCTTAAAACCTTCAGTAAAGAAGATCCAATCGATATTGCCATGATTACCGGTGGTCAGGCACCCACTGCCCAACAAAAGGTTTTAGATGAAGGCTGTGATGTCATCATTGCCACACCCGGCCGTTTATTGAACTTAGTTGAACAAGAGCAGGCCGATTTATCACTGATTGAGTTTGTGGTGATAGATGAAGCGGATCGTATGCTGGATATGGGACAAGGTCCTGATGTCGCGACATTATTAGCTTCAATTACAACAGCATTCCAAACCTGCTTGTTCTCCGCCACACTGGCTGGTGCCGGTGTGGAAATTTTTGCTAATACTTTACTGCCTGATGCTACCCGAGTGGATGTGAATGCTTCAAACCACTATGCCGAACAGGTCGAGCAGCGTGTCTATTTAGCCGATAATCGTGAACATAAACAGGCACTACTCAAAGCCATGATTCAATCGGACGAGTGTAAAAGTGCTTTGGTCTTTTGTAATAAAAAAGAACGTGCAGATGAAGTGGCTGATTACTTACAATCACAAAATATCTCTGCTCAGGTAGTGCATGGTGAATTCTCTCAGGCAGATCGCCGAGAACGAACACGTAAATTCCGTCAAGGAAAAATCAAAGTCTTAGTTGCAACAGATGTAGCTTCACGTGGACTGGATTTACCGCAAGTGAGCCACGTCGTTAACTATGATGTGCCGTTTCGTGGTGATATTTATATTCATCGTGTTGGCAGAACCGGGCGAGCTGGACAATCAGGTATTGCTGTCAATCTGGTGGAAAGCCATGACCAAAAAAACCTTGAGCGCATCGAACATCATATTGGCCAGTCATTACCTGTAGTAAAAATGAAGGGCTTGGCACCGAAAGGCAAAGTCAATAAACAAAAGAGTAAAAAAGAGCCCAAAGCCAGATACATTTCTAAAAAAGACCGTGCCCAAGAATAAATCCACTTATTTTCTACGCGGCTTATTGTTAATCAGCAGCGTGTTATTGATTGCCGGACTTTTCATGCCGATGTTGACCATCACGCAATTTCTGGTCATTCGTGATGATTTCTCTGTTATTTCCGGTATTACAGAACTGTGGAAAGCAGAAAAATACGTGTTATTTTTTGTTATCGGTTGTTTCAGTATCCTCATGCCTTTCGCTAAGTTAGCCTTACTGTTCCGATTGTTATTCGCTGATAACCACCCTACGCCACTCAAGATGACCTTGTTGAATCTTATGCATGATTATGGCCGCTGGGCAATGCTTGATGTCATGGTAGTGGCGATGTTGATCGTCACTGTCAAACTTGGTGCCATCGCCAGTATTCAGATTCATCCGGGCTTATATGTGTTTGGTGCTGCAGTGTTACTGATTATGCTCATCACACAGCTCACTGTCAGCACCTTGCGAACTCAGACGAGTTAACCTGTATTCCGCATACCGGCAGAAATCGCACTGATCGTTCTCAGCAACGGATCCAGCCACTTATCTCGTTCATCTTCAGATAAGGCGTTCTCTCGATATCGTTGCAATAAAAGAATCTGAATATAGTTAATGGGATCCAGATACGGTTCACGTCGGCGTAAAGAAGATCGTAATGCCGGTGTTTCTGACATTAACTTGTCCTCACCCACCACCAGCAGAACTTGTTCTACCGTGCGATGATATTCTGCTGAAATGACTTCGAATACTTGCTGTCCTTGAAACGCATTTTCACACAAAGCGGCATAGCGCCGTGCGATATTCATATCGGCTTTTGACAGGGACATTTGCGTATTACTTAAAAGCGCACTGAAAAAACGCCATTCTTTGACCATTCGACGTAACGTTTCAATTTTCTCAGGATCATTTTGATGCCACTGTTCTAACGCCGTACCAATGCCATACCATGCAGGTAAGGTGTGTCGTGACTGTGCCCAGGAAAAGACCCAGCCAATAGCACGAACCGATGCCTTGGAACGATCACCCTGTTTACGATGTGAGGGTCTGGAACCGATGTTCATCATACCGATTTCAGTCACTGGACAGACCTCATAAAAATAATCGAGGAAGCCTGCGGTGTTTTCGGTCAATTTACGGTAGCTCTGCTCGCCGTAGGCCGTGAGCTGATGCATTACATCCATAAAGGCCGGCTCATCATGATGCGTTTTAGCCACCAGACTTCGTGAAGCCTTCATTAAACCAGATACCCCCATCCCCAATTCATAGGCAGCTGTCTCGATATTGCCATATTTGAATGACAATACTTCGCCCTGCTCTGTGAATTTGATTTGTCCCTGCACCGTGCCAACCGGCTGAGACAGAATAGCATCATGAGTTGGGCCACCTCCGCGACCAATCGTACCGCCACGACCGTGGAACATTCGACATTGCACACCATGCTGTTCGGCCAGGTGACTGATTCTCTGTTGGGCTTGATACAAATTCCATACAGACGCCAGAATACCCCCATCTTTACAAGAATCGGAGTAACCCAGCATGACTTCCTGTAAATTGCCTGAGGCACTTAATAAACGACGATAATGTTCATTCTCAAGTAATGCCGACATCACCGGTTCGATATGAGATAAATCTTCAATGGTCTCGAATAAAGGTGATACTCGGAGGTGACAGTAGGTATTACCATCTTCTGTATAACCACATAAACCAGCAAACCGCCCCAAAGTTAATACTTCCAGAATATGGCTGGCCTGGTGAGTCATGGAGATGACATAACTGCCGAAAGCATTGGTGCTGACTTCCTGTTGTAGTCGTGTCATCAACTGAAATACCGACAGAATTTCTTTGTTTTGCCCTTCTAATTCAGGCAAAGAGGGTAAATCATGACGTGCTAACAAATCCGTCAACACTGACTGACGTTGCGTTTCATCTAATTGCTGATAATCGTCACACAAGCCTGTTTGTCTAAGCACCTCGCTCACCGCTTCCGTGTGTAATGTCGATTCCTGGCGCACATCCAAGTGATATAAATAAAAGCCAAAGGTCTCCACCAGTCGGATCAAATCGGTCAGTTCACTGCCCGCCAACTCGGCATCCCCGTGTACGATCAGGGACTGTTGAATTAAGCGTAAGTCTTGCAGTAATTCATCTTCGTTGTCATAAGCCAGTCCCAATGCAGTGGGCTCAAGATCAGGCCGAAAATATTGCTGCAATAGTCGTAGATTATCTTCCAAACGATGCCGCATCATGTAAAGTTTTCGGCGGTAAGGTTCATTCAGAAAACGGTCTGGTTTTGCACGAAATGCCCCAGCGTAACGTTGTTCCGATTCATCAATATTGGCAGCTAATTCATCACTTATTTCACACAAAGGTTGTGAGTGTGTGAGTTGGTAGCTAAGTTTAGTCACGTCTTCCAGATAACGGCGAATCACTGTGCGCTTTTGTAACTGAATCGCCATGTCGGTGGTTTCAGCTGTTACATAAGGGTTTCCATCTCGGTCACCGCCAATCCAGGAACCGAATTGAATATAGCCTGGCACTTTGAATGACGCACCTGCATCAATCTCGTCTTTATAGACGCGACGAATGGCATTTTCCATATTGCGATAACTTCTGGGCACCGCATCAAACAGACTTACGTTAAAGTAATACAAACCATTTTTGATTTCATCGCGAACGGTGGGTTTAACAGCCCTCACTTCATCGGTGGACCACAACAACTGCACTTGTTTTTTAATTTCAGACCGTGTGCGTTCTTCTTCAAATGCCGTCAAAGGGTCATTGGTCAGCTTTTCGTCTAATAAGAAAATACGACGCAGAATTTCCATCAAAGTCCGACGCTTTGACTCAGTCGGATGAGCGGTGAATACAGGCATGTATACCATCGTATCCATCATATGCTGAAGTTGTTCGAGGGTAACGCCCTCTTGTTTAAACTGATTTAATGTATCCAGGTACGATCCATGCCATAAATCACGACCATTTCTTAACTGGATTAGACGGTTATGATAATTAAAGGCTTCTTCTGCCGTATTCAGCAGACTGAAATACAAATTAAACGCACGAATGACTTCACGTAATGTGGTGGCATCCAGCGTATTCAGGAAACTCAGTAACTCCGTGCGTAATAGAGCGTTATCGTCTTTGCGAAGATTAATAAACCCCTTACGCAAACGCTCTACCGTCTCATAGACCTCACGACCAGCACGCTCATCAATTACTTCACCAAGAATATGGCCAAGAAACCGAACATGTTGACGTAGCTCTTTATCGCCCAGCATAGATAGCTGCTCGACAGTACTCAATACAGGTTCATAATCTGTCATAGTATTAACGTTCATTTACATGGTGATAGAGATCGATATAGATATTGGCGCTGTTTTCCCAACTGAAATCCCCCTCCATTGCGGTGATCATCAGTTTTCGCCATATCCGCGGATGCTGAAACAGCGCGGTCGCCCGTTCCAGTGTTTCGTATAATGCTTCTGCTGAAGCCTCATGAAAACAAAATCCATTAGCAATACCGATTTTACGGTTTTCGTCGTTAGCATCAACAACTGTGTCAGCTAAACCGCCAGTATTACGTACAATCGGTAGCGTACCATATCGCAGGCTATACATCTGATTCAGGCCACATGGCTCAAATCGTGAGGGCATCAGAAACACATCCACCCCCGCTTCAATCTGATGCGAGAGTTTTTCATCATAGCCAATGGTCAATGCCACTTTATCAGGAAACCGCGCACGAAGTACACGCAAAGCTTGCTCAAAATCTGCTTCACCACTGCCCAGACAAATCAGCTGAATATCCTGCCCCTCTTCCAGTAAGCGTGTTATCGCTTCGATGGATAAATCGATACCTTTCTGTGATACCAGACGACTGATTAAGCCGATAAAGAGCGTCTGTTCAGACTGGGGTAAATAAAATTGTTGCTGAAGTGCCTGCTTGTTTTTCTTTTTACGGTTTGGTGTTTTGACTGAGTAATGGTGCCTTAGATAAGGATCCGTAGCCGGGTTCCATTCTTGATAATCAATGCCATTCAATATGCCACTTAAGCGCCCTTGTTCGGCTCGATAAGATAATAATCCCTCCAGGCCATAACCAAACTCAGCGTCACATATTTCTTTAGCATAGGTAGGACTAACTGTAGTGATGTGATCGCTAAATATGAGCCCGGCTTTCATAAAAGACATCAAGCCATAAAACTCTAGCCCATCAATTGACCAAAGAGACTCAGGTAAGTCCAGCGCGTCAAAAACCGGGCGCTCAAACAGTCCCTGATAGGCCATATTGTGAATAGTAAAAATGGTATGGGGAGCATTCTCTCTCAACGTCAGCAATGCTGGTGCAAGCCCGGTCTGCCAATCGTTGCAATGCAAAATATCTGGCTTCCAGTTCAGTTCAGCTTCATCCATGGCTAAAGCCACAATAGCGCGACAAAACAATGCAAACCTTGCGGCATTATCTTCCCAGTCATGTCCGCCAGGGTGGCTGTAGGGTCCACCACTGCGATCAAAGTGATAGGGGAATTCAATAGCCAGACGATGACCTCAGTACCAGGAAGTGTGGTTTCAATAATTTCCACAGGCAGGTGGTAACCATCCAGTTTAATCGTAGCAACGGTGTGCGAGCTTTCTATTCTTTGCAGGCACTGACGATAGGCAGGCATAAAAATTCTGACATCTTGTCCATGTTCAGCCAGCGCCGCTGGTAAGCTGGCAGACACATCTGCCAGGCCCCCGGTTTTCATTAACGGATGGACTTCACTACTGGCAAAAAGAATTTTTCGCACGCTTATCTCCCAAAAATTGTACAATTCTCCAAATTATATACGGTCAACGGCTGAGTAATAGCCTGCAACGGGAGAAATCATGCAATCTTGTACCATTGTTATTTTTGGCGCCACAGGCGACTTATCTAAGAAAAAGTTATTGCCTGCTTTATACCATCTTGATGCGGAAAAACGCTTAACAGCGGATACGCGCATTATCTGCATGGGTCGTCGTGAGTCCAGTCAGGAAGACTGGAAAGCACAAGTAACAGAGTTTGTCACACCTAAAGCACGCGGTGGTGTAAATAACGAACTTCTTAATACATTTCTGGATCGTATTCACTACTTCAAATGTGATATCAACGATGCTTTCAGCTATCACGAACTCAACAAACTGATCACTTCAGAAGAGAATAATTTCTCTCAGAATATCGTTTTCTATCTCTCAATTGCGCCAGCATTATTCGGCGTCGTAGGTGATCAATTAGCCGCTGTTGGTTTAAATAAGGAAGACAACGGCTGGCGCCACTTGGTCGTTGAAAAACCATTTGGTTATGACCAGAAGAGTGCTGAAGAATTAGAAGGCATCTTGCGCAAAAACTTCACCGAACAACAAACTTACCGTATCGATCACTACTTGGGTAAAGGTACCGTTCAAAATATTTTTGTATTCCGTTTTGCTAACTTGTTACTCGAGCCATTATGGAATCGTAACTACATCGATCATGTTCAAATTACTCATGCTGAACAACAAGGTGTAGGCGGTCGTGCTGGTTACTATGATACCTCTGGTGCGCTTCGCGATATGATTCAGAGTCACTTGATGCAGGTAATGGCATTAGTCGCGATGGAACCACCAGCAGATTTAGGTGATGAATCTCTACGTGATGAAAAAGTAAAAGTCTTAAAAGCCATCCGCCCTATCACTGAAGATATCGTTGATGATCATGCGTTTCGTGCGCAATATGCGGCTGGTGAAGTCAACGGTAAAAAAGAACCGGGTTACCTGGAAGATGATGAAGTACCGAATGATAGCGTGACGGAAACCTACGCAGCTATGAAATTGTACATTGATAACTGGCGCTGGCGTGGTGTGCCGTTCTACTTAAGAACGGGTAAATGTATGCCTGAATCTAAAGCGATGATTGCTATCCGCTTTAAGAAACCACCTCAAGAGTTATTTAAAGACACTGTAATTGGTGACAGTCATGCCAACTGGATTGTGATGGGTCTACAACCCGACAACACCTTACGTATCGAATTGCAAGCCAAGCAGCCTGGTCTGGAATTAAACAACCATACTGTGGCGCTTGAAACTGTTGAAAATGAAGATACTAAGCATCGCTTGGATGCCTATGAAGCATTAATTCTGGATGCAATTTTAGGTGACCGTTCGCTGTTCTTGCGTTCAGATGAAGTTAATCTGGCCTGGAAAGTGGTCGATCCTGTCATCGAGAAATGGGCAAAAGATAAAGGCTTTGTTCACACCTACCCTGCAGGTACATGGGGTCCTGAAGAAGTTAGCCGTATACAGGATAATTCCTGTCACGCATGGCGTAACAATATCTAAGCAGATACGCTCACAAAAAAGCCGGCTACTAGCCGGCTTTTTTATTTCATCTGCAAACAAACTTAGTTCATCGCCTGTCCCAGTTGAATTTTTTCCTCTGGCTGCCATGCTTGATTAAATGGTTTCATGCCAGCAGGTAGTAACATCACTACCGTCGAGCCCATATTGAACCGACCCATTTCCTGACCTTTTTCGAATGACAACGCTTCATCACCTTCATAAGTCCAGTTTTGTATGCTTTTACCGTAAGGAGGCGTTATCTGACCTGCCCATACCGTTTCCATACTGCCAACAAAAATAGCCCCAACAAGCACGAGAGTCACCTCGCCAAAGTCGGTATCAAACACACAGATAACGCGTTCATTTCGGGCGAAGAGTCTAGGCACGGCTCTCGCCGTCCGCGGATTCACTGAGAATAGTTTACCCGGCAGATAACGCATGGACTTCAGTTTTCCCGCCATTGGCATGTGGATACGATGGTAATCACGCGGCGAGAGATAAATAGTGGCAAATTGTCCTTGCTGATACTGCTCAGCCAATGCCTTATCTCCTCCCAACAATTCTTCTACTGTATAGCTTCGTCCTTTTGCTTGCACAATACTTTGTCCAATGATTGGACCCAGCTGACTAATGGCACCATCAACAGGAGAAACGATAACCTCTTCACCTGTAGCGATGGGACGAATACCTGCTCGCAACTCACGCGTAAAAAAGGCATTAAAACTGGCGTAATAAGCGCGATCTGAAACGGCGGCCTCGCTGAGATTAACGTTGAACTTCCAGGTAATAAACCGAATGAATGCATTTTTAAACCACTTTACCTGGCTACGAGTTAAGGCATGCATAACAACAGATAAGGCATGCTGTGGAATCACATATTGTGGCAGCGTCAAAATCACATCAGAGACTTTGCTAAACCAAGAAGCTTGTGGGTGTTTTTGCGTTTTACTCATGCCTGCCTCTTTAACCAATTGCCTAAGCTTGTCATAATTCTGTGTAAACCTTTTTCATAAGAAATCATGGAGTATATCAAGCAATGAAGAAATCGCTGTCGCTAATCATTTTATTATTCTTTTATGCCTTAGTGACGCCAACATTTGCTGATGACGATGAGAGTGAAAAAACACCCTCTGTGTATTACAAAATTGAAGAGCCATTTACTATCAACTTTGTGAATCAAAGTCAGAAACGGGCCCGTTATCTTCAAATCAAAGTTGCTCTGATGGCCAAAGATCAAAAAGCACTCGACAATGCAGTGTTAAACCTGCCAATGATTCAGGATGAACTCAGAACATTGTTTTCACAGCAGACCTATGAATCACTCAACACGCTGCAGGGACGAGAAGAGTTAGATAAAAAAGCCACAGAACAAGTGAGAAACATTTTAGAGCAAGAAACAGGTAACCCTAAAATCGAAAAAGTTTACTTCACAAGCTTTATCATCCAATAGTCGGCACAGTACTTGCTATCTTGAAATTAACAAATTGGAAACAGCACTATGGCAGAAGAACGCGAAGATATTGAAATTACAGAAGGCAAAGGTGGTAAGAAAAAACTCATCATCATTATCGTTGTCGCTTTACTATTGATAGGTGGTGGAGTCGCCGCCTTTTTCATGATGAGTGGCGGTGATGAACCCGAGGAAGAAAAAGCTGAAGTCAAACAGCCACCTATCTACTACGCGATTGAAGAACCGTTTATCGTCAACTTCTCTGAACAAAGCAAAGGGGAAGTGAAATATATGCAGATCAAACTCAAGGTAAAAGCGCGTTCTCAGGATGTTATTGATGCTGTGACATTGAACTTACCAGCCATTCAACATGAATTAAATATGCTGTTCTTTAGTCAAAATTATGACGAATTACAAACTATCGAGGGAACAAAAGCACTTCAACAGTCCAGCTTGAATACCATCAATGAGATTCTTAAAAACGAGTCTTCTGTTGATGAACAGTTGGAAGCCGTCTACTTCACCAGCTTCATAATGCAATAACTATGGCCGTTCATGACATCCTCTCACAAGATGAAGTAGATGCGCTGCTCAATGGCTTGGGCGATGGCGATATTGAAACAGATGGGTCAGAGAATAGTGACAATGCTGGTACCCGTCCCTACGACTTCGGTAATGAAGAACGTATTATCCGCGGCCGAATGCCGACCCTGGAAATGATTAATGAGCGATTCGGTCGTTATTTAAGAATTAGTCTGTTCAACATGCTGCGGCGGTCTGCCGAGATCTCTGTCGGCGGTGTTCAGGTGATGAAGTTTTCTGAATACATTCATACTCTTTTTGTGCCCACCAGTCTCAATCTGATTCACCTGCATCCACTGAGAGGCACAGGGTTAATTGTTTTTGAGCCTAAACTGGTATTCACTTTTCTGGATAACTTCTTTGGTGGAGATGGACGCTTTCAGGCTCGTATTGAAGGCAGAGAGTTCACCTCAACCGAGCTTCGAGTCATCAATATGGTACTCAACCTGTGCTTCAAAGATCTGACAGAAGCCTGGTCACCCGTCATGCCGGTTGAATTTGAGTTTGTTAACCATGAAGTGAACCCACAATTTGCCAATATTGTCAGCCCGAGTGAGGTCGTGGTCATCTCTACTTTCCATGTGGATTTAGATGGTGGCAGTGGCGATATACACATTACTTTTCCCTACTCCATGTTGGAACCTATTCGGGAATTACTGGATACCGGTTTACAAAGTGATCGCAGCATGGATGATGGGCGCTGGGAAAAATCCATGCGGGAAGAGATTATGCTCGCCGATGTAGATCTCTGGGCAAACTTATCTCAAGCGACATTATCGCTTGGACAAATATTGAAGTTAAAACCGGGGGATATCATCCCGATTGAGATGCCCAAACATGTGACGACCATGGTAGAAGATATCCCCATGTTTCGTGCCACATTCGGTGAGCATCATGAAAAAACAGCGTTAAAAATCATGGAGATTATTGAACATCCTCATGATACAAATTCTACAATCCACCTGAAAAAAGGTAAAAAGCTATGAGTGAAGACACCCAAACACAAGATCAGGCGCTGGCTGACGAATGGGCGGCTGCACTGGAACAACAAGGTGATGCAGCTGAAACAGAAGAAGATCCCTGGGCAGCCGCTTTAGAAGAACAAGCATCATCAGAATCCACTCAACAAGCTAACCCTGCTCCGGTTGCCAAGCTGGATGATGAAGGCAAACCAAAATCGGATGTTGATCTGGATATGGTGATGGATATTCCGGTCACTATATCAATGGAAATCGGCCGTACCAGAATCAGTATTCGCAACCTGCTTCAACTGAGTCAGGGGTCTGTAGTTGAACTCGACAGATTAGCTGGTGAACCTATGGACGTGCTTGTTAACGATACCCTTATCGCCCACGGTGAGGTCGTGGTGGTCAATGATAAATTTGGTATTCGACTCACCGACATCATCAGTACTTCAGAACGCATCAAGAAACTACGCTAATGAAAAACGCATGGTGCCTGTTAACAAGTATTTTTGTCTCTGCCCCCGTTTTTGCTGCAGCTGAATCGGGCGCACATGCGCTCAACCAGTCGCCCCTGTCAGCAGTCAACTTATTGCAAACGATATTGGGCTTAGCTCTTGTTTTAGCTTGTATCGTGGCAGTGGCTTGGTTATTGAAACGCACCAACCGGTTTCATACTGCTGCCAATGGAAAACTTAAAGTCATTGCTGGCATTGCATTAGGCACCAGAGAACGATTAGTTCTGGTTCAGGTGGGTGAAGAGCAATTGCTTTTAGGCGTTACCGCACAACAAATCAATACCTTACACAAACTGGAAACGCCATTAAGCGAGTCGGAATCCTCAACACCGAATGAGTTCGCCAATAAACTCCGTCAGTTTATGCAGCGAGGTGACGCATGATTCGCCTGCTTTTCAGTTTATTCTTACTGGCATTTCCATTAGTCAGTCTCGCTGAGCCGGGAATTCCAGCCGTAACAGTGACGGATGGTGAAGGTGGACAAAGTTATAGTGTCACCCTGCAAATTCTGGCATTAATGACCTTACTCACATTATTGCCTGCGGCATTAATGATGATGACCTCCTTCACTCGCATAATTATCGTATTGTCGATTTTACGTCAGGCGATTGGTGTGCAATCCACCCCCTCGAATCAAGTATTAATTGGTCTGGCATTATTTCTGACTATTTTTATTATGCATCCGGTATTTAATAATGCCTACAATGCGGGTGTTGTGCCGTACATGAATGGTGATATTGAGTTCACCCAAGCTATAGAACAAACTGGACAGCCGTTTAAAGAATTTATGCTTGCTCAAACACGGGAAAGTGATATTGCTTTGTTTGCCTCTATTGGAGGCTATGAAGAAATGCAAACACCACAAGACATTCCATATAGCTTATTACTACCTTCATTTGTCACCAGTGAATTAAAAACAGCTTTCCAAATCGGCTTTTTGATTTTTATCCCTTTTTTAATCATCGACCTTGTCGTAGCCAGTGTCTTGATGGCCATGGGTATGATGATGCTTTCGCCTATGCTGATTTCCCTGCCCTTCAAATTAATGTTGTTTGTGTTGATTGATGGTTGGGCCTTGCTCATGGGTACCTTAGCTTCGAGTTTTTACGTGTAATTATGACGCCAGAAACTGTCCTCACCGTTATGCAGCAAACCCTACAGATCATTTCGATTTTGATTGCTGCCATCTTGCTTCCCGCTCTGCTGATTGGCTTGTTGGTGAGCATGTTTCAGGCGGCGACATCGATCAATGAACAAACCTTAAGTTTTATTCCGAAACTGTTTATCACGCTATTGGTTTTGGTGATGGCAGGGCCTTGGATGTTAGAAATGGTGCTGGGTTTTACTCGTCGCTTGTATGAAGAAATACCGTTTCTCATCGGTTAATGATGGAAATCAGCACCGCTGAGATTACCGGAGTATTAGGGCAATACATGTGGCCCTTTATCCGTATTGCGGCCATGATTATGGTCGCTCCCATTTTTAGTAGTAATTTTCTCAGCGCGCGCACACGTATCATCATCGCTTTAGCCATTAGTATCGTACTGGTTCCCAATATTCCTGCGAATGTGCCTACCGTCGAACCGTTGAGTGTGGAAGGTTTTTTGATCATTGCTCAACAGATTCTGATTGGGGCCTGTATGGGTTTTATGCTGCAACTCCTTTTTAACGCCTTTATTGTGGCTGGGCAAATCATTGCCATGCAGATGGGGTTGGGGTTTGCTTCAATGGTGGATCCACAAAATGGCGTATTAGTCCCTGTTATCAGTCAGTTTTATCTTATTTTCATCACTTTGTTATTCATTACGGTGGATGGTCATCTGATTCTGATAAAGGTGTTATCAGAAAGTTTTGTCACTATGCCAATATCCAGTAGCGGTCTAACACCTACCGATCTTCGTGATGTCGTTGCACAAGCGAGTTGGATGTTTGCTGCTGGCGTAATTATTGCTCTACCTGCCATAGGTTCTATCATGATGGTTAATCTGGCGTTTGGCATCTTATCGCGAGCGGCTCCACAGATCAGTCCATTTTCTATCGGTTTTCCGATGACCATTGTGATGGGTTTTATCATTATGTTTGTCACGCTCCCTCTAGTGGCCGATCACTTAATGGACATGACAGATCATATACTGCAATTGACAAGGCTTATGGTGGTTCAGGATGGCTGAGCAAACCGGACAAGAAAAAACAGAACAGCCTACGGGTAAGCGTTTAGAAGACGCCCGGCAAAAAGGCCAAGTACCTCGCTCGAGAGAGTTAACAACTGTCTTGGTCCTGATTGCCAGTGCCATCGCCTTATTCATCATGGGCAGTAGCCTGATTGAGGATATGGCTGCTGTGATGAATGAGTCGCTGGTATTGAGTCGTAAAGAACTGTTTGATCCTGTGGCAATGGTGCATCATTTCATTCATATGATCGAAATCATCTCATTTGATTTAGGTCTATTTCTCTCCGTGACTGTCATTGCTGCTTTAGCTGCACCAGCCTTAATTGGTGGCTGGAATTTCTCTACGCAAGCAATGGCATTTAAGCCAGAAAAAATGGACCCCATCAAAGGGCTCAAACGTGTCTTTGGGCCACAAGGTCTGGTTGAGCTGGGTAAAGCATTAGGGAAATTTATTCTTATCGGTGCGATATCGACGGCTATTTTATGGGGAATACGTGACCAATTATTGACACTTGGCACTCAGGAAGTGAACGTTGCCATGACAGATTTAGCGTATTTAACCTTATGGGTATTTCTGGCAATTACCGCGAGTCTGATCTTAATTGCATTAATTGATGTGCCTTTCCAGCTATGGAATCACAGCCGACAATTGCGGATGACAAAGCAAGAAGTCAAAGATGAAATGAAACAGACGGATGGTAACCCCGAGGTCAAGGGCCGAATCAGACGTATGCAAATTCAAATGTCTCAGCAGCGGATGATGCAGGATATTCCTTCCGCTGATGTGGTTATCACCAACCCAACTCACTATGCTGTGGCAATGCGTTATGACCAATCTCGCTCTGGCGCTCCGATTGTTGTCGCTAAAGGTGCTGATTTAATTTCACAACAAATCCGTTTGGTCGCAGAGAATAACGATGTCCCTATTCTTGCCGCCCCTCCTCTGACTCGTGCTGTTTATTACTCAACAGAAATCGGCGAAGAAATCCCATCTGGTCTATATATTGCAGTAGCCCAAGTACTGGCTTTTGTATTCCAGTTGCGGCGCTACCGTAAACAAGGTGGTAATAAACCGCATCTGAATCCAGAAGATCTACCCATACCGGATGAATACAGACGAGATTAATGTTAGATGGAAAATAATGTACTGGCGGCCCGTTTTAAATCAGTCGTAAACGGTCAATTAGCCACACCAATGCTTCTGGTGGCATTGCTGGCCATGGTGATTCTGCCTTTACCAGCGTTTATGCTGGACATGCTCTTCACTTTTAATATTGCTTTATCACTGGTAATCGTATTAGCCAGTATTTACATGCTAAAACCACTGCATTTTGCAGCCTTTCCCAGTATTTTGTTGATAGCGACCTTACTCAGGCTCGCCTTAAATGTGGCTTCAACCCGTATTATTTTGATGGAAGGCCATACTGGTGCTGCAGCCGCAGGAAACGTCATTGAAGCCTTCGGTGAGTTTGTTATTGGTGGTAACTATGCTGTGGGTTTTGTGGTCTTTGCCATCCTGGTTATTATTAACTTTGTTGTTGTCACCAAAGGGGCCACCCGTATTGCTGAAGTGAGTGCTCGGTTTACCTTGGACTCCATGCCCGGTAAACAAATGGCTATTGATGCCGATCTCAATGCCGGTCTGATCGACCAAGATGAAGCGCGTCGTCGTCGTGAAGAAATCATGCAGGAATCAGACTTTTACGGCTCCATGGATGGTGCCAGTAAATTTGTTCGGGGTGATGCCGTAGCCGGGATATTGATCCTGTTTATCAATATTATCGGTGGCTTTATTATTGGTGTTGCCCAACATGATTTAAGCTTTTCTCAAGCGGCTCAAAACTACACACTGTTAACCATTGGTGATGGCTTGGTCGCTCAGTTACCTTCACTTTTATTAGCATCAGCAGCAGGCCTGCTGATTACACGCTCAACAAAAGAACAAGACATGGGACAGCAGATTGTTAATCAGTTGCTGAGCGATCCCAAAACACTGGCTGTCACCTCAACCATTATCGGTGGATTAGGCTTGATTCCGGGCATGCCTAATATCCCTTTCCTGATTCTGGCTGCCATTGGTGGCACCTGTGCCTTCCTGATTCATAAGCGTCAAAAAGTTGCCACGGAAAATGAATTAGCGGCGGCACAACAGCCCACTTCAGAAGCAGCAAGAGAACAGCGCGAATTGAGTTGGGACGATCTCAGCCCTGTAGATCCTATCGGCCTGGAAGTCGGTTACCGACTAATTCCTCTGGTAGATAAATCTCAGGGTGGGCAGTTAATGAATAGAATCAAAGGCATACGTAAAAAAATATCACAGGAAATGGGCTTTTTAATCCCTCCCGTGCATATTCGAGACAACCTCGATCTGGCACCAACAGCCTATCAAATCACTCTGTTTGGTGTGACCTTTGGCGAAGCTGAAGTTTATCCCGACAGAATGTTAGCCATTAATCCTGGACAGGTTTTTGGCGATCTCGAAGGTATCAAAACGCAAGATCCGGCTTTTGGGCTAGACGCTATCTGGATTGAGACTGGGCAGCGTGAATATGCACAAGCACAAGGTTATACCGTGGTAGATGTAGATACGGTCATTGCAACTCATCTGAGTAAGATTCTCAACAATCATGCTCATGATCTGCTTGGCCGTGAAGAGGTTCAACATTTACTTGATAACCTGGCCAAGTCTGCGCCTAAACTGGTTGAGGGGCTGGTGCCAGATACGGTACCACTTGGGACGGTACAGAAGGTTCTGCAGAATCTGCTGGAAGAGAATATTCCTGTACGTGATATACGTACCATTACTGAATCCATATCAGAGCAGGCCGCCCGTAATCCCGATCCGGAAGCGATCACGGCAGCAACCCGTATGTCGCTCAGTCATTCCATCATTCAACATATTAATGGTACACGTACAGATCTCCCTATCATTACACTGGATCCAGAACTGGAACAGATATTGCTAAAAACTTTACAGGCATCCGGTGAAGGTGGAGCCAGTCTGGAACCAGGTCTGGCAGAAAATATGCACAAGAACTTGCAAGAAGCGACACAAAGACAGGAAATGACAGGTGATGCAGCGATTCTTGTTGTTCAAGCAGGTTTGAGAAGTTGGATTTCTCGCTTTATTCGCCACTCTATTCCCGGATTGAATGTATTGTCCTACAACGAAATACCGGACGATAAACAAATAAGAATAGTGGCCAATATTGGTCGATAAATTTAGAGTTTGAGGTTGATGTATGAAAATCAAACGTTTCCAAGCAGCTGATGTGCGTCAAGCTATTCGTGAGGTTCGGGATGTACTGGGCCCGGATGCGGTCATACTGTCCAATACTCGTGTCGATGGTGGTATTGAAATTGTGGCTGCTACTGACTATGACGAATCACAGTTTCGTCGTCAGGCGCAAGTCGAAACAGCTTCTATACAAGCACAGCAACCTCCTCGAGTTGAAATAAATCCAACTCCAGACACATATGCGCACGAACAACCACAAGCAGCGCCAAAACAAAATATCTGGTCTCAGGAACCAACTCTGGTTCAGATGCGTAAAGAAATTGCTGGCTTACGTAATATGCTACAAAATCAGCTATCGGATCTGACCTGGAAAGATATGGAGCGTCAGAATCCAACCCAGGTACAGCTACTAAAACGTTTTATGCAGATGGGCATTGACGTGGAACTCGCCAAATCTATCACCGCAAAAATGCATGGTATTGATGATTTGGAAACAGCATGGCGGCATTGTCTGGGCTCATTAGCTTCACAAATTCAGCTCACAGAAGAGGACATTCTGACTCAAGGTGGCATCTATGCTTTGGTCGGTCCAACAGGCGTTGGAAAAACGACCACCATAGCTAAACTCGCCGCCCGGTGTGCTCTAAAGCACGGTGCACGGCAAGTTGCCTTGATCACCACCGACTGCTATCGCATAGGAGGTCAGGAGCAGTTACGTACCTATGCCCGAATTTTGGGTGTACCTGTGAGAGTGGCCAGAACCCATGCTGAACTCACTGAAACTCTTAATGACCTGCTTGATCGCCGCTTTATCCTGATAGATACTGCGGGAATGAATCAACGTGATATAAAACTGACAGAGAAGTTTGCTGTGATAAAACAGCAGTCCCCTCGTGTCAAAACATACTTAACCATGTCAGCAAACACTCAAGCCAGTGCGATGGATGATATTATTCATGCTTATTCTCACTTGAACTTGAGTGGCTGTGTTTTAACTAAAACAGATGAAGCCAGCAGTCTCGGTGGTGCAGTATCGGCTTTAGTACGTCACCATTTACCCCTAGCCTATGTGGCAAATGGTCAGCAAGTGCCGGAAGATCTGAGTCTCGCTCGACCCAATACATTAGTTAACCAGGCCAGCGAATTGATGAATGATGAGCAACAACTGGATCCCCAAACAGTATCCAGCTACGGAGGTTTTGCCGCTTATGGCTGAAAATACCCAACCCCATGATCAAGCTGCAGGCCTTCGCAAAATGACGCAAGCCATCAGGCCCGTTAAAGTGATTGCTATTGCCAGTGGCAAAGGTGGTGTAGGTAAAACAAATGTGACGGTTAATCTCGGCGTCGCGTTAGCTGCTTTAGGAAAAGAAGTTGTCCTGCTTGATGCGGATTTGGGCTTGGCAAATATTGACGTGATGTTAGGGCTCCATCCCCAATACAACTTGTTGCATGTATTAGATGGAACCAAATCACTCAGAGACATTATTGTTGAAGGCCCATCTGGCCTGAAGATTATTCCAGCCGCTTCTGGTGTGAAAAAAATGGCTGAACTCAGCACGGCTGAACATGCCGGCATGATCCAAGCATTTAGTGAGATGGATCAACACATCGACGTGCTATTGATTGACAGTGCGGCAGGTATCGCTGACAGTGTTATCACTTTTAGTAAAGCGGCTCAGGAAGTGATTGTTGTAGTTTGTGACGAACCAGCCTCAATCACAGACGCCTATGCTTTGATTAAGCTTCTCAGCCGTGAGCATCAGGTTGAACGCTTCCATATCGTGACCAACATGTGCCGAAGCGTGCAGGAAGGTCGTGAACTTTTTGATAAGATTTCTTTAGTCTGTGATCGCTTTCTCGACGTGACCCTGGACTTTATGGGTATAGTACCGTTTGATGAAGACTTAAGACGGTCAGTGAAAAAACAACGTAGTGTAGTAGAAGCATTTCCACGTAGCAAAGCGGCTACAGCATTTGCACATTTAGCCAAAAAAATTGAATATTGGCCTGTACAGAAACAACCTCGTGGCCATATGGAATTTTTTGTTGAGCGACTCATTCAGGCAAGTATGGAAATGGCATGAGTAACAGAGCAGTCATGTATACATCGGGTCAAAGTAAATCAGAGTTGATTGAGCAACACGCGCCTCTGGTCAAACGAATCGCTTATCACATGATTGCGAGATTACCAGCGTCAGTTGATGTTGAAGATTTAATTCAGGCAGGCATGATTGGCCTACTCGATGCCTCTCACCAGTACAACTCCGCTCAGGGCGCAAGTTTTGAAACCTATGCAGGCATCCGTATACGTGGTTCCATGCTGGATGAAATCCGCCGCAATGACTGGGCGCCCAGATCGGTGCACAGAAAAGCCCGTGAAATCGCGGAACAAATGCATAAAATCGAACAGGAAAAAGGACGGAATGCTTCAGACAGTGAGGTAGCCGCGGCGCTTGGTATCGATATCAACGAGTATTATCAACAACTGCACGATTCAAGTGGTTATCAGGTTTTTAGCCTGGATGAGTTTACTGATAATGATGAAACCCAGGCTCACCCTATATCTGTCGGCCCCAGTGGGCCAGATGATGAAGTTCAGGATGATGATTTCCAACAGGCATTGGCACAAGCCATAGACACACTCCCAGAGCGTGAGCGCTTATTAATGAGCCTGTATTATAATGACGAATTAAATTTAAAGGAGATCGGCGAGGTTCTGGGCGTAAGTGAGTCCAGAGTCAGTCAAATTCATAGTCAGACTGTGATTCGACTTCGCGCCAAACTTCGTGACTGGATTATGTAATTTTGGAGGTGTGCTTTGGATAAAAATATGAAAATCCTGATCGTGGATGACTTTTCCACTATGCGTCGGATCATAAAAAATCTGTTACGGGATTTGGGATTCAACAACACGCAAGAAGCCGATGATGGCTTAACAGCTTTGCCCATACTTCAAGCAGGTGGAATTGATTTTCTGGTCACTGATTGGAACATGCCCGGCATGCAAGGGATTGATCTACTAAAAACAGTCCGTGCTGATGAAAAACTCGCCTCATTGCCAGTACTCATGGTAACCGCAGAGACCAAACGCGAACAAATCATTGAAGCTGCACAAGCGGGTGTCAACGGTTATATCGTCAAACCATTCACTGCAGCGACGCTCAAGGAAAAAATCGAAAAGATTTTTGAACGCATTAACGCACAATAAGGAGCACTCGGCTCATGGCTTTAGTAAATCAGGCAACCCAATTGGATGCAGCAAAAGCCCTCGTTGAGGCGCTTGAAAAAAATGATGAGAAAGCGGCTGAGGAGCAATTGACTATTCTTGCAAAAGCACAGGAAAGTCAGTTATTCAAAGAAGTTGGCAAACTGACTCGCGAATTACACGACTCCTTAAATAATTTTAATCTCGACGACAGACTCATTGATTTAACTCAAAATGATATGCCTAACACACGTGACCGACTTAACTATGTCATCACCACGACTGAAGAAGCAGCACATAAAACGTTAGGTTATATAGATAACACCCTACCTTTGGCTCAAGAACTCCGAAATACTGCCGAAAAGATAGATGAGAGCTGGCACCGTTTTCGGAAAAAGGAAATGAATGCAGATGAGTTCCGCATATTGGTAAAAGAAATCGAAAACTATTTACCGACAGTGAAACAACATGCTGATCAAGTTCATCATAATTTATCTGAAATGATGTTAGCTCAGGGCTTCCAAGATTTGACCGGACAAGTGATTCGTCAGGTGATTAGCTTGGTAGAAGAAGTGGAAGATAGTTTGGTGCAGTTAGTCAAAGTGGCTGGCAAACCTCAACCGTCTTCTAATAAAAAAGAAATTGACCCAATTAAAGCTGAAGGTCCACAGATAAACGCACAAGATAATCCGAATGTGGTGAATAACCAGGATGATGTGGATGACTTGTTATCTAGCCTTGGCTTCTGAGGAAATGATTCATGGCGCTGGATACAGATGATGAAATCCTGCAAGACTTTCTTGTTGAAGCAGAAGAAATATTAGAAGGTCTGAACGAACAGCTTGTAGAGCTCGAAAATAGCCCACAAGATGCTGATCTCCTTAACTCTATTTTTCGTGGTTTTCATACCATTAAAGGTGGGGCAGGTTTTCTCAGCCTGGAAGCAATGGTCAATCTTTGCCACAAAAGTGAAGATTTATTCAATCTGCTAAGACAAGGCGAACGCTTTGTTGATGCCGATATGATGGACACCTTTCTTAAGGTGCTCGACATATTGAATACCATGTTTGCGGAAATCAAATCCGGTCAATACCCCAGCCCGGCTGATGCTGAAGTCATTGAGTCATTATCAGCTTATTTAAATAACGACTCAGCCCCCGCTTCTGCACCTGAGCCCGAACCAGAAGTGGTCGAAGAAGTCACTCCTCCCCCTGCTTCAACTGAGTCAAGTTCAGCTGATGCGCCTGCAGATGACGAAATCACAGATGATGAATTCGAAGCCTTGCTAGACCAGTTACATGGTA
The DNA here is from genome assembly GCF_030296755.1 of Methylophaga marina. Lineage (NCBI taxonomy): Bacteria > Pseudomonadati > Pseudomonadota > Gammaproteobacteria > Thiotrichales > Piscirickettsiaceae > Methylophaga > Methylophaga marina. The sequence goes on along the minus strand of NZ_AP027741.1, from coordinate 2,222,928 downwards.
ATTCAGCACCTGGCATAAAAGACTCAGAAAAAGCACCAAAAGAACCGCCTGCTCCTGCGGCTTCCGCGTCAAGCTCATCCAACAGTGACGATATCACTGAAGAAGAATTTGAAGCATTGCTTGACGAATTACAAGGTGCAAAAAAAGCAGAAGCGGAAAAACCAGTGCCGCCACCAGCAGCAGCTAAAGCTGCGCCCTCTCCTAGCACTGATAAAGCAGCAGAACCTAAGGCTCCTACACCTACACCAAAGCCAGCCGAAAAAGCAGCTTCTGAAAAGGTCGAAGCCAAGGCAGCACCAGCTAAACAAGCTGCCGATACCAGTGTACGTGTTGATACAAGTCGTCTCGATGAAATCATGAACATGGTGGGTGAATTGGTGCTGGTACGAAACCGCATCAGCACACTCGAGTCTTCATTTGAAAATGAAGAGATGGCAAAAGCGGTCAATAACCTTCGTGTTGTCACGGGTGACCTGCAAACGGCTGTAATGAAAACGCGCATGCAACCGATCAAAAAAGTATTTGGTCGCTTCCCGCGAGTGGTTCGTGATATTGCCAGAAGCCTGAAAAAAGATATTGATCTTGAACTCCGTGGTGAAGAAACTGATCTCGACAAAAACTTAGTCGAAGCTCTCGCAGATCCGCTTGTGCATTTAGTCAGAAACGCTGTTGACCATGGTGTTGAAATGCCTGATGTCCGCGAAGCTGCTGGTAAACCGCGTCAAGGTAAAGTCGTACTGTCTGCCGCTCAAGAAGGTGATCATATTCTTCTCACTATCGCAGATGATGGTGCGGGTATGAACCCGGAAACGCTGCGTCGCAAGGCGGTTGAAAAAGGCATGATGGATGAAGACACCGCCGCCAGACTTACCGAATCAGAGTGTTTTTCACTAATCTTCTCTCCCGGTTTTTCCATGAAGCAGGAGATTTCAGATATTTCTGGCCGTGGTGTGGGTATGGATGTGGTGAAAACCAGCATATCTAAACTCAATGGTGTCATAGATATTCAATCTGAAGTGGGTGTGGGCACAACCTTATCCATCAAAGTCCCCCTAACGTTAGCCATTATGCCGACATTAATGGTCATGCTCGGTGAGCAGATTTTTGCTTTCCCATTGGTGAACGTGAATGAAATTTTCCATCTCGATCTTTCTAAAACCAATGTCGTTGATGGACAACAAACCATTATGGTGAGAAATAAAGCCTTACCCTTATTCTACCTCAGCAAGTGGCTAACCAAAGGTCGAACTGATGGAAAAAAACCAGAGATCGAGCATGTTGTTATTGTGAATGTGGGTACTCAGCGTGTCGGTTTCGTTGTTGATGTATTGCTAGGTCAAGAAGAAGTTGTAATTAAACCACTTGGAGCTTTGTTACAAGGAACTCATGGGTTTGCTGGCGCGACTATTACTGGTGACGGCCGCATTGCATTAATTTTGGATTTTCCAGAATTAATGAAAGTCCATGCTAACCGTGGATACTAGGAGTAAAAGTGACGGTTAAGGTTCTGATAGTCGATGACTCAAGTTTTTTCCGTAAACGTCTTGCTGAAATCATAGCAACTGATCCGCGACTCCAGGTTATTGCCACGGCCAGTAATGGTGAAGAAGCCATTCGCGAAGTACAGCGTCATCACCCAGATGTAGTGACTATGGACTTAGAAATGCCGGTGATGGATGGCATCACAGCTGTTCGAAAGATTAAAACCATTCGCCATACACCGGTTTTGATGTTGTCCACCTGGACAACTGAAGGCGCCAAATCGACTTTAGATGCATTGGAAGCCGGAGCCACTGACTTTTTACCAAAACGCTTTGAAGATCTATCAAGCGATAAAATTGAAGCTCAGCGTAAGCTCTGTCAACGTATTTACCAACTAGCCAGTGGTTTTCAGGCCAGTCAATCAGACATACCTGCCAATAGAGCCACTAACAGTCAAACACAAGTGGCGGCCGCTAAACCCGAAAAGTCATTCAATACCACACCTGAACTTGTTGCTATTGGCACTTCAACAGGTGGGCCCGTTGCTTTACAAAAAGTGTTAACGCAGTTACCAGCGAGTTTTCCCTGCCCTATTTTACTCATTCAGCATATGCCGGCCACCTTTACGCCATCATTTGCAGAACGTCTAAATACACAGTGTGCGATTCGAGTAAAACAGGCTGAAAATGGTGAACATTTAGTGCCAGGAACAGCTTATCTCGCCCCTGGTGGTGAACAAATGTTGCTTAAAGGCCGACCGAATAATCTCTATCTCAGTATTGAGCCGGGAGATGTGAAGGAGACCTATAAACCCTGTGTCGATTTAACATTTGACTCTATTGCACACATCTGTGGTTCAAAAACCTTAGCGGTGATTTTAACGGGTATGGGTAGTGATGGTCGTAATGGCTGTGAAAGTATCAAGAAAAAAGCAGGCAAGATCTGGGCTCAAGACCAGCAAAGTAGCACGATTTATGGCATGCCTATGGCAGTGGCCAAAGCCGGATTAGCTGACAAAATATTGGATATTAATGAAATTGGCCGTCAACTGGCGGAATTGAGTTGATATGGATATTTTAAGTATCCTCGGTCTGATAGTCGGTTTTGGTGCCATATTAGTGGGCCAGTACCTCGAAGGCGGTCATATCGACACCATACTGAATGCCGTTGCATTATTAATCGTTATGGGAGGTACGCTCGGTGCTGTGATGCTGCAAACCCCAATGAGCACTTTTCTTCGTGCGATGCGTATGTGTTTATGGATTATTAAGCCCCCCAAATTATCGGCTCATCAGCAACTAGAAAAAATACTGGAATGGAATCAGGTCGCTCGTCGGGAAGGCTTAATCCGATTAGAGTCTATGGCGATTGATGAATCTGACCTTTTCACTCAAAAAGGTTTGCAATTGATTGCTGATGGCATTGAACCAGAAGTGCTGCGAGAAGTATTAGAAAACGACCTGGATATTCAAGAGTCGGATGATTTTCAGGCAGCAAAAGTGTTTGAAGCTATGGGTGGCTACTCGCCGACTATCGGTATTATTGGCGCAGTAATGGGATTAATACATGTCATGGGTAATCTCGCCGATCCGGCCTCACTTGGCTCAGGAATTGCAGTTGCTTTTGTGGCTACCATTTATGGCGTTGGTCTCGCTAATTTATTGTTTTTACCCATAGGTAATAAGTTAAAAGCCCTGATTAATAAACGTAGTCGCCTTCAAATGATGTTAATCGAAGGTTTGATTGGTGTAGCAGACGGAGACAACCCAAGAAATATTGAAAGTCGTCTTCAGGCCTATTTAAATTAAGTGATGCTCTATGGCACGTCGAAAAAGACATGAAGAACATGAAAATCACGAACGTTGGCTGGTCTCTTATGCTGACTTTATCACCCTTCTATTTGCTTTTTTTGTCGTCATGTATTCGATTTCATCAGTGAATGAAGGTAAATATCGTGTACTTTCCGACACACTTGAAGCCGTATTTTCAGAGTCTGTTCGAAGTAAAGATCCAATACAAATTGGTGAAATCAGTCGAGGTGAAGGTGAAATTAAGCTTGAGCCTATAGCCCCTGTGCCGGTTATACCTGAAGAAGCACCTCTTCCTGAACTGAGCAATGAGATGCCTCATACTGCGTCGGATAATGATATCCGAACGATCAACGATTTATCTCAGCAATTCACCTCCGCTTTATCGGACTGGATAGGCACAGAAGATGTAACCATTAAACAAGGTGAGGACTGGTTAGAGCTCGAAATCAAATCACGGGTGCTCTTCGAAAGTGGTGAAGCCAGATTGGCCCGACCCGCCATACCGGTACTTGGCGAGATTGCCAGTATTCTGCAAACATCGGCTAACCCTATCCAGGTCGAGGGCTTTACTGATAACAACCCGATCAATACTCCCCGCTTCCCTTCCAATTGGGAATTATCTGCTGCACGGGCTGCCAGCGTTGTTCACCTACTAGATAGATACGGTATCCAACCTGATCGCATGTCTGCTATTGGTTATGGTGAATACAAACCCATTGCCAGTAATGATACTGAAGCAGGTCGTCAAAAAAACCGTCGTGTTGTGCTCGTGGTATTAGGTAATGATATGAGTCGCCGTGACATCACTGTTTTTGAACACACTGATGCCTTGACTACTCCACAGGCCCCCACAGCCATCAGTAATGATGGCAGCCAATTAGGCATTGATAATAGAGGGGGACAATAATCATGGCCGTTTGGGCAGTGTGTAATCAAAAAGGTGGAGTAGCAAAAACCACGACAGTGGTATCGCTTGCCAGCTTACTTGCTCAACAAGGCGAACCAGTGCTTATGCTGGATCTTGATCCACATGGCTCCTTAACGACTTACCTTGGTTATGATCCAGACGCTATTGAAACCAGTATTTACACCTTATTTCAGCAGTTAGATAACACCCCTAAAGAAGCGATTTTAAAAAGTCTGAAGAAAACACGTCATGACAATATTTTCTTGTTACCTGCCTCTACAGCTATGGCCACACTAGACAGACAACTTGGCGCGCAACAAGGTAAAGGCTTAGTCATACGAAAAACTCTCAGCTTTTTCAAAGATCGCTTTAAACACGTACTGATTGACTGTCCCCCAATGCTTGGGGTGTTAATGATCAATGCTCTGGCCGCCTGTGATAAGTTGGTTATTCCTGTACAAACAGAATTTTTATCGCTCAAAGGTCTGGAGCACATGCTACATACCGTGTCGATGATTAATCATTCTCGACGTAGTGCTTTGCCTTATTTTATTGTGCCTACCATGCATGATGGCCGAACAAAAGCTGCAATAGATTGCCTTGCAGAACTGCATAAACGTTATGAAGATAATGTCTGGAAAGGCTTTGTTCCAGTTGATATAGGCTTTCGTGAAGCCAGCAAACTTGGACTCCCCTTACCTGAGATGGCCCCTGATAGTCCTGGCGCAAGCGCCTATCGGCAGCTATTGACTGTCTTGAGCGAGCCAGAAGTGAGTGTATCCAATGGCTAAGAAGCCTATTTACGATCAGAAAGACGCCCTGTCAGCCTATTTTGATGACATGTTGGCTGACTCACATACACGCCAGCCAATTGTTGAAAACAAAACTGAATCACCTCCAGTTTCGCCGTCATTGAAACAAAATATTGTGTTCCCAGTTGAAGAGTTGGCCGTCCCTGTTGATGTAGAGATATCAGCGCCAACACCTTTACCTCAACCTTCAGTCACGCAAAGTGAAGTAGAAACATCGTTAAATGTCACTGATGACAAAGTCGCGACTGAACAGGTACAAGACACGGATATTGACACGACTGATGCGATAGCCTCGGACCAGATACAAACAGAGAATGCTGTACTCAAACTCTTACTCTGCGATATTGGTGGAATAAAAGTGGCGATCAAAGTCGATGCTTTGGACAATATTATCCGTTGGCCAGAGAAAGATTTGAGTTATATTCCAGGACGTAAATCCTGGGAAGTCGCCTTATATAATGACAATGGACAAAATACCAATGTCATCGACATAAGAAAGCTCTTGCACTCACCTGAACAGACTTCACCACTCAATGCCCATTACATATTACTGGTCAATGATCGTCGAACCGGTATTGCATGTGACACGATTGAGCAAATTATCAATAAAAACAATAATGAGATTAACTGGCGCAATGATACTCATCAGCGACCATGGTTTACAGGGGTACTGAGCGAGACAATGCACAGTGTTTTGGATATATCAGCCATTATCAAGGCGTTAGAGTGATAAAAATGGCATGAAGCCTGCATAATCTTTATCAACAGCTCGCTGTCATAAAAATGACAGCCATATCAGAAGGTCATAAAAATGAGCGAGAAAGATAACAGTAACGAAAATCCCATACTACAGTGGGTCACTTATCAACTTGAAGACGAATACTACGGTATCAACGTCATGCAGGTGCAAGAAGTCTTACGTATGACAGAAATCGCGCCTGTACCTGGTGCGCCACCGTATGTACTTGGCATCATTAATCTACGCGGCAATGTGGTGACTGTCATTGATACGCGGATGCGTTTTGGTTTAAGTGCCATTGAGCCTGATGACCGTGCACGCATCATTATCGTAGAAGTCTCCGGTCATGTGATCGGCATGCTCGTCGATTGTGTAGCTGAGGTGGTGTATTTACGCCAATCTGAAATTGATACCGCACCGAATGTCAGTGATGATAGCTCACGTTTTATTCAAGGTGTCTGCAAACGTGAGAAATATTTATTGATCTTAGTAGATGTCAATAAGTTGTTAAATGATGAAGAGATTGCTGATATCTCAGGTTTTTAAAGGGTAACGTTCATGGCTGATGATATTAATCCAATTCAGCCCACGACGCCCCTGCCGGTGAGTCATCCTGTGTCTGATGAGGATAAACCGGCCTCACAGGAACAGCACAAGAAGAAAAAAGACAAAGAACCACCTGAAGAAGAAAAGCCGCGTCCTAAAGAGGATGATAAAGGTGAATTTATTGATGAGTATGTATGAATTCAGACGGATGTCTGGGGAGTAAAGACAATGACTATTTTTGTCGTATTTACAGTGATGAGTGCCGTATTTCTGGTCATCGGTCTTGCCACTATGCGTCTGTTAAAACTGTATCAATTACAAACTAAGCGTATTCACGACCTTCAGAACCAAATTACCGCCTTGTGTGCTGGCGCAGCTGGTACAGATGAACGCATCCACAAATTTGAGCAAACCCTGGTGAAACTCAAAGATCACCAACATAGCCTCGATTTGAATGCCAATCATCAGCCCGGTTATGACCATGCCATTCGTTTAGCCAAAAAAGGTGCTGATATCCAACAGCTGATTAATCACTGCAATTTGAGTGATGAAGAAGCTCACCTGATTACAACGTTACACGGACAACGTCACGTACATTAGTCCTTTGGTTTAGGAATCTTAGCGTTTGGTTTCCCCACCAAAAATCCTTGAACCATATCAACACCATAGCTTTTTAACAGCTCTAAGGTGCTTTTTCTCTCAACAAACTCTGCGACCGTTTTTTTACCCAGGCTGTGTGCAATATCAATCATCGATTTCACAAGTTGCTGATCCACGGGATCATTATCTAAATCAGTAATGAATCCCCCATCAATTTTTAAGATATCAACAGGGAAGTGTTTCAGATAACTATAAGAATTAAAGCCTGCGCCAAAATCATCCAGTGCAAATCGACAACCCAAGGCACGTAAATCCGATACCATTTTTCTGGTCTGTTCAAAATTAGAGATAGCGTAAGTCTCAGTAATCTCAAACACAATCCGATTGGGATCAATTTGTGTTTGATTAAGTTTATCTCTGACTAGCTTAAATAAGTTCTCATCCAGAAATACATTGCCTGAGAGATTAATGGCAAATGACAGGTTTTCTGGCATATTCACGATAAGTTCAAATACTTTCGCCACCACCCAGAAATCAATCTGGTGAATCAGTCCCATCGATTCAGCAACGGGGATAAATTCTTTCGGATAGAAAATGACGTTACCTTCGCCACGCATCCGGATTAAACATTCGTAGTGTGAGACTTGTTCAGTATCGAGAGAATAAATCGGTTGAAACTCTAATAAGAACAAACCTTCCTTCAGTGCAGCACGTATACGAGGGGCCCATTCCACACTATGACGCAAGGTATGCATTTCGCGATCTTCAGGGCTGTACAGGTGCACTCGATTACGCCCGCGCTTTTTGGCTGTATAGCAGGCTTGGTTAGAATGCGATAACACTTCACCAACGGTGGTTGCATTATCTGCATCAATAATCTTCAAACCAATACTAGCCGATAGATGGTAATGGTGACCATGATGTTCAAAATCATAACCATCAAATAAATTTCGGAGCTCTTCTGCAAGCTCAATGGCAGTTTGTTTATCCGTGTTATTGACCAGCACCGCAAACTCGTCTGATCCAATTCGTACCAGGATATCGTTGATATTAAAATAACGTCTCAGAGAATTAGCCACTTGTACCAGCAGAGTATCCCCTGCTTCATGGCCCTCAGCATCATTTAATACTTTGAAGCTATCTAAATCGATGTAAAAAAGCGCACTCACGCTCATAAAATTACGCACCTGACTCAGAGTCATATCCAGTGCATTTTCAAGACGACGTCGATTCGCTAAGCCTGTTAAATCATCATGATTAACTGAAAACTGCAGGCGCGCTTCCATGACTTTCAGATTGGCCAACTCATCTTCAAGTTCTGTTTGTCGCTTAAACGTTTTATCACGCTCACGTTTCACTGCCAGAGCCGTCATGATAGCCGAAGGTAATGATTCTGCAGTCATAGGATGATAAAGCAGCGAGGTCACGCCATGCCCCAAATCCGTCAAAACCTGAGCATGATCCCAGACTGACTGTCTACAGAGTGAAATAATTGGAATTAGACGCCATTCATCAAACTGATCCATCACCAGACGAATATCTTGGGTAGAAATACCCGGTAAATCATCGTCCATTATCAACAGATCAATATCACATAAATCATTGTGGATACTCTGACGAAGCAAAAGCATGACGCCATCAGTATCTGTTGCACTTTCAATATGGGTAAAACCACTAATCTCGAGCAGGGTCTTGGTGAAAGCGGTCTCTGCTGGGTGTCGACCACCAATAATAATTTTTGCATCAAGGAGTTCTTTGACTGAGGCAACGCTAGCAGGAAGATCAGATTTCTGATCAAGCGCTATGTCACGCATCAACGTTTCCTTGATTTTATTTTTCATCAGATAGTGGAGCTACATTCAGTAGACCGGAAATTAAACATGCACTGACGATATCGGATATATATATTAAAATCAACACTTAATGTTAATTTTGTAATGCTAATTATAAAGTTTATGAGTCGCTCGGAACGAAATCTTCATACCTCAAAAGTATTTAGCTCAGTTTCCATTTTTATTTTCTCTTTTATTTACAGGAACTTTTCCCGATATCAGATAGGCGTAAGCAATCACTTCTGCTATCACCCGATAAAGCATCGGTGGAATTTCTTCACCCAAATTCAGTTCACTTAACATCTCGGTCAACAGCGCATCTTCACGCAAAGGAATATTGTGCTCCCGAGCAATCCGGATAATCTCTTCAGCAATATCCCCTTGACCACTCGCCGTGACAATAGGAGCATTCTCGCCATCATATTCCAGGGCAATCGCCTGTAATACATCCTTTTCACTCATACTGAAATATCCACAAGATAATCGTTCAAACGTGTCGTGTTTACGGGCGTCACCGGAGTAACAAGCGCCTGTCTACAACTCAGGTGATGAATGGAAAACCCCATCTCATTGAGTCGTCCATCTAAGTTATCTAAGTGACTTGAAAGTAAGTCTGCACTCTGCTGGCGTTCGGCCAAAATCACCACACTCACATTTTTGTCTTGCAGACTAATACGAGCCTGCATCGGACCTAAATTTTGCGTTTCCAGGTTCAACTGCACTTGCCACAGCACAGAGTCGTCATCTGTATTTTTGTTAGGAAAATGTTGCTCAACTCGCATTTGCAATAGTTCAAGTTGCTGCTTTTCTTTAACAGGTAAATCAAACAACCAGACATTCGCATTGGTATTCAAATCATTATCCTGCACCATCGATAATTGATTGAATTGAATTTTTGCACTGACCGATTCCACATCCTGTAACAAATCTCTCATCATCTGATACTCAATAGCACGTGTAACAGCTTGTTGAGCATTTGCTGTCATATTCATGGTTGGCAATGGCATAGCAGTTGACGTATTGGGCGATGCTTGGGGGGATTGTGTTTTTTCAGCTGTTGTTGCTGTTGTTAACCCCGCCAATAAACTGAATAAGAGCTGCGTTGGTGTCTGTCCTCTATTGGCTAAAGCAGGTGAAATTTGCGCAGGTAGCGCACGCAGTTCCTGAGGGGCTGATAACACTTGTTTGATTGCTGTCTGAACCTCCGTAGGCAGTTGTTTAACCAACTCAGGATTATCCAGAATTTTAGGTAGTAATGGTGACTGTATATGTGCTTTCAGCGTATCAGCTAGACGCATTAAGTTGGCTTTCAAATTCTGCTGTAAATTTGGTTGTGCTACATTTTGTTTCAACTGACTTTCAAGAAAAACACCGCTATTGTTGATAGTTTGTTGTAATTTATCTGGCTGTTGTAATGTCTGCTTATCGACTAAATTTTGGATTACATTGGTCAATGCCTGCCTGACAGGCTCAGGCAAGGTGGGTGTATTTGTGGCCGAGGTATTCATTGTCGCCGGCTTAGTGACGAAATTTTGTAATAACGGTAATAACGCTCTTTGGTAACTGACAATACGCTCTTCACGTGTCGCATTATCTGGCATTATTTTGACTGATAAAGGTAAGGTTTTTAGAATCTCAAGCGCCAGCTTATCGCCAACCTTAAATCCTTGATTAAGGTGACTGACATTAATTTCCATATGCTTGGGTAAAGCCGCATTTAATTGACTAAGTTGAGCTGCTTGCGAAGAGTTAACTGTCGGATCAGTCACAAATTTAGGTATGACTAACAGCTGGTTTTGTGCGAGTAGCTTCACCACATCGGCAGCGATGACCTGTCCGGCTTTTAATAGCGTAGCTAATGTTGCTGCTTGTATTTCAGGCTTAGCTGACACTACGGGTGTGAGTTGAATCACGGGTTGGCCCGACTCAATAGACTTCTGCAATATGACCTTCTGTCCAGCAGAGAGATCTTGTTGTGTGTTGACGTGGACAACCTTATCTCCGAGCTGAAGTTTGACTTGTTCGGCATTCACTCTTGCGATGACGGTTGCCTCCATTTTTTGTCCGGCAGGCAGCGTGTCTACCAGTTTTGCAGAGGCATTTGAAATCACTTCCGTGTTAGGCTGTTGGAATCTATTTATTTGCATAAAGCCACTATACAAGTCGACATGGTGCTAGTATAGCAATCTGGTTATTGCTAAGAGCAATGGCAATGAGACATAAACACGGACAATGGTATATTCGTAAGCAAGGGAAAATTTCTGGCCCTTTTACAGCTTCCGTTATCAGTAATCATTTAAAAGTGGGGAGACTTACCTCAGATGATGAGGTATCCAGAGATCGACGACATTGGCATACTTTAGCTGATTCTGACGATTTCACTGTCCCCCAACAAAAGGCTTCACCCATCAAGGGTTATATGGATGAGCGTACTGGTGAGGACAGACGCAATAACCCACCCACAGAAGTTGACGAGACTATTCTGCAACAACGCAAAGGCGAGAGACGCGAGGAAGAAGCCGACATTGCTCTAAAAAGACGAGCTCTGCGTCGCACCTTAATGCACCGTCATCGCAACCGTCATCAGAAAATACTTTGGCCCAGCTTAGTCATTTTAATCATACTCAGCGTGGTCGCCAGTTTAGCCTTTTTTATCCAACCAAACTGCCAACGCCGCAATCTGATTGTCAATCACCAGCCGCCCCCAATGTTAACTGGAATAACTGTCAGCTTTCTGGTCAACTTCTGACAAATGCTGATCTCTCAATGGCCCAAATGCGGGGTAGCATTCTCACTGATAGCAACATGATGAATAGTCAGTTATCAGGAGCAGATTTAGCGTATAGTGACCTACGTAAAGCAAATTTGAGTTATAGCCAATTAAATAATGCTGATCTTAAAGGTGCTAACCTGCGAGAAGCGGATTTAGTCGAAGCAGATCTATCGAATGCGGACTTATCGTATGCTGATCTAACTGATGCTAATATCAGCGGTGCCATTACTCTCACGACTAAATTAGACAACGCTATATGGATTGATGGCACGGTGTGTGGCAAAAACTCTACCGGAGTGTGCCGACGGTCAGTGCAATAACACACCCAATTGACGATCTTGGATGCGAGCAAAAAACCATTGAGCAAATAGGCTGCCGTTTAAAGCCAAGAACATATCCCATTGTGTATCCCAGTTATCACCTTGTGTTCCCAGAAAAGCTTCTGCAGCCTGGGCGTTAATCACTGCAGCCGCCCACTCCACAAACTCATAACAAGCACTGATGGCAAGACTGATGGAACACACTATAAAAAATAACCATTTGCCGCGTTGCAGTGGTGAAGTCCGTAATAGTATTTCACGGGATAACAGAGCCGGTACCACGCCCTGGATAAAATGACCCAACCTATCATAATGATTGCGGGCTAGATCAAACGTTTGTTGAATCCATTCAAACAATGGATTTTCTGCGTAAGTGTAATAACCACCCACAATTAATATAAAAGCAAAGAGACTGATCGCTCGAACGGAAATAATCGTCAGAGGAAACTGTCTGTGAGTGATAAGCAATGTGGGTATGGCTATCATCACGGGCACGGTTTCCATAAACCAGGTCAACCGGTCTGCCACAGGATCAATAGCAGAAACAAGCAAAGCTATTGAAACTAAACTTAGCCAGACGACTTTCTCTTTATTGCTTGTCAGCATTCTGAAAAGCTCAGAAGACAATCAATGTAGCGTGCGTGGAACAGCTAGGGTAAATGCCGGAATATTGACTTCGAATCGCTCACCATTATCTCCCAGCATCTTGTAATGACCTTGCATCATACCGACAGGTGTATCCAACATTGCTGCGCTGGTGTAAGTGAATTCCTGCTCAGGTGCAAGATAAGGATGCAGGCCTACCACACCATCCCCTTCCACTTCCTGCTCATGACCATCACCACCGGTAATTTTCCAATAACGGGACAATAATCTGGCCGATGACTGACTCTGATTCTTAATGGTGATCGTATAAGCAAACAAATAGCGTGCTTTTTCTGGATCAGATTCTTCATCCAGGTAGGTGGTTTCTACATCAACTAAAATATCGTTATTATGTTCATTCATATGTTAATTATACATGGCTTTTTGTGCTAAGAAGCGAGCACCTTTTAGCCCGACTTCGTCATCAAGCACGATATGAACCGGTATCTGCTCCATCAACATTGTCATGCGGCCTTTTTCAACAAAACTGTTGATAAATGACGGCGACCTGAACTTGGCAATATTTTTCAGCAAAATATTACCCACCAGATAAACGCCCCCTCGAGCCAATGTGGTCAGCGCTAAATTACCAGCTTGAGCAGCGTAAATACGTACGAACATATCTAAGGCTTCATTTGCCAAAATATCATTCTTTTCTATGGCGAACTGGCTGATAGCCGATGCGGCATCACCGTTTACCATCGCCAGACGTAACGCGTTATTTTCATCAATTTGCTTATAGTCCCGTAGGAAATGATAGAGACTGACAAGCCCGCTTCCACAAACAATACGATCATAAGAAACATGACCATGTCGCTGCTGGAGATGCTCCAGGAAAAGCTGTTGGGTTCGATCTAAGGGGGCAAAATCAACATGCCCGCCTTCTGTTGCAAAAACTTGCCACTGATTCTCCTGCGGAATCAAAATAGCTTGTCCTAATCCGGTACCAGCACCTAATACAACACGGGGATATGACTGATTCGGTTCCCCCGCTTGTAACGTCTCAACCTCGCTATCAGCTAAACCCGCAATACCATAACCCACTGCTTCGAAATCGTTACAAAGTATGACCCTTTCAATTGAAAACTGCTTTTCAATGACACGGGCATCTAACTTCCAGGGCAACTTAGTGACTTGGCCATATTGTCCACTCACCGGACCCGCCAGTGCGACACAAGCAATGTTGATAACACACGACTGAGGAAGCTGTTCAATAAATGCCGTCAGGATGGCATCGAAGGTATCAAAGCGCTGACTGTCTAATTTCAGCTTATGGGTCACTTGGCCATTTGCATCGGATAACTCAAATAGCGTTTTAGTCCCACCTACATCGACAGCCAGCACATGTGTCATGGTTACTAACCTGCAGCCGCCTGATCCATAAACCAATAATAATCGTGTTGAGGCGCCAAACGCTGAACAGGTAAGCCTGATACAGCATCGCTGGTAATATCACTTACGATAGCCGCTTTTGCTTCTCCTGCGATGAAAACAATCACCTGACGTGCGGCATTAATAACAGGATAGGTGATAGTCACACGCCATGAGTCAAATTTCTCAACATAAAGATGAGTGGTAAGTGTATCCGTCACATCTAAAGCAGGCGTGTCTGGAAATAAGGATGCAATATGTCCATCAGGCCCCAATCCGAGCAGCACTAAATCAAATGGTGCATCTTTCATCACAAATTTCATAGTATCGGCATAACGAACAGCGACATCAGCCGCATCCCCACTCTCAGTTGGCATGCGATGCACATTCTCTGTTGGAATAGGAATTAAATCGATCATGGCCTGACGCGCCATTTTAAAATTGCTGTCATCGTGAGTAGCGGGAACACAACGCTCATCACCAAAAAACAAATGTACCCTAGCCCAGTCAATCTGTTCTAAATAAGGTGAGGTAGCTAATTTTTCATACAAGCCTTTAGGTGTTGAACCACCCGCCAAGGCCACATAAAAAACACCTCTTTTTGCAATCGCTGATCGAGCTGTACTGACAAAATGTTCTGCGGCTGCTTTAATTAAACTCGTCGCATCAGGCAGGATTTTTTGTTCTGCTTTCATTGTGTTCCTCAATTTTTGATTATGTAAACTATGCTGAAATACAAACGGTGAGTTTTATACAACGTCACCATCAATTTCGACTGATTATTGCCAGCATGATATATCAAAACTTAACGCTTTTGAGCTAGTCTTAAAAGACGCAGCATTTTTATTCAATTAAGGAAGGACCTATGAAACACACTTTGGCATTTATTTCGCTTTTAGCCATCAGCCCCCTCACTTTTGCTGAAGACCTTGCTCAAATGGGTATAGTCTCACTCGATACCAGCGCCAGCATGGATGTTGAAAATGACGAACTAATTACGCGTTTACAAGTATTTGAACAAGGAAAAGACCCTGCCAAATTAACTGATATGGTCAACAAAAAAACAGCGCTGGTTCTGGATGCGGTGAAAAACTTCAATGCGATTCAAGCTGAAACATCCAATTACACCACGCAGCCCGTTTATGATGAGGGCAAAATTGCCAGCTGGCGCGTTAGTCAGCAATTGACGCTTGAAACCCGCCAGTTTGATCAAATGAGTCAGTTTATTGCGGACATCAATACACTAGCCAATATTCAATCTATGCAGTTTATGGTCTCAGACGATCGTGCTGAAAAAGTCAAAACAGATTTACTTAAACAAGCTATCAGCAAATTCAAAGATAAAGCACAACTCATCAGCACTGAATTTGATCGCAGTGGTTATGAAATTGTGTCCATATCCATTGATGGTAATTCATTTACCCCAATGCCAATGATGGAACGCGCCAATATGATGTCAGCGGATATGAGAGTCAAAGCTGCACCAGCTGCATTAGCCGGCGGCAGTAACGAAATTTCAGTGAACATTCGCGGCAGTATCAAACTCAATCAATAAAGCCCAAAGCCACGGCAGCATAAAATGACTGCCGTGGCTGTCTTATTACTTCAGAAACAGATCGTAAGCAGGATTGTCGGTCTCTTCCCAGTAAGTGTATCCAAGCGTATCCAAAAAGATTTGGAACTCCTGTTTATAATCATCACCCACCTGAATGCCCACCAGCACACGACCATAATCAGCCCCATGATTACGGTAATGGAAAAGGCTGATATTCCAGCGCTGACCAATGCGCGTTAGAAACCGTAGTAAGGCGCCAGGGCGCTCTGGAAATTCAAAACGAATTAGACGTTCATTATCTACCTGAGGGGCATGACCACCGACCATATAACGTACATGTAACTTGGCAGTTTCATTATCGGTGAAATCAACCCAGTCATACCCAGCTTGATCCAGCTGAGAAAATAATTGTTGGCGTTCTTCTTCCTGGCCGTTCATTCTGACACCAACAAAAACCTGAGCTTGTTTGTCATCAGCGTAACGATAATTAAATTCGGTAATCCCTCGTTCACCCAGTGTTTTACAGAATTTTTGGAAGCTGCCTGGTTGTTCATCAATTTTAGTGGCAAACAAGACTTCTCGACGCTCACCAATTTCAGAGCGTTCAGCAACATGACGTAGACGATCAAAATTAATATTGGCACCACTATTGATGGCAACGAGTTGCTGATTTTCCATTGGGTTGTTGGCTAAGTATTTCTTCACGCCAGCCACGGCGAGTGCGCCAGATGGCTCAGCAATAGAGCGCGTGTCCTGAAAGATATCCATAATGGCTGCACATAACTCATCACTACTGACAGTCACGACCTCATCCACTGTTTCACGACAGATTCTGAAAGGTTCGACACCAATTTGTCTGACCGCCGTGCCATCAGCAAACAATCCGACTTGATCCAGTTTGACACGCTCATCCGCCTCCAGCGCCGCTTTCAGGCTAGCTGCATCGGCCGGTTCAACCGCAACGATTTTAATGTCTGGCCAGAATGCCTTGATATAAGCCGACACACCGGATATCAATCCACCGCCACCGACAGGCACAAATACGGCATGAATAGGATCAGGGTGTTGACGGATAATCTCCATCGCAATCGTGCCTTGTCCAGCAATGACTTCAGGATCATCATAAGGGTGAATAAAAGTGCGACCATCTTTCTCAGCAACGGATAAGGCATAAGCACTGGCATCGTCATAACTATTGCCGTGCAGTTTAATTTCCGCACCATAAGCCCGCACCGACTCCACCTTGATAGGTGGTGTAGTTTTGGGCATGACAATCAAAGCAGGAATATTCATTTTATTCGCTGCCAGCGCTACGCCTTGCGCATGATTGCCCGCTGAGGCACAAACAACGCCACGTTCTCGCTCATCAGCAGATAACTGACTCATACGATTGTAAGCGCCGCGTAATTTAAATGAAAAAACCGGTTGAAGATCTTCTCGTTTAAGCAAAATCGTGTTGCTTAATCTCTTCGATAAACGAGGCATAACCTCAAGAGGTGTCTCATTTGCCACATCATAAACGCGCGCTTTAAGAATTTTTTCTACGTATCCAGTCAGCATTTCAGCCCAAATCAGTCAGTTATGTTGAAAAAAAGACTCAGTGATCAACAGCTAAATCCTGTCATCATTTTCTAAGCAATCGCTTACGTTACCATTGACCGCCATTTATCTCTATAATTGCCGGGATAATTTTTAAGTGTATTGAAACAAAGGAAGCTGCATATGAATGCTGATGAAATGAAAAAACAAGCTGCGTGGGCAGCGCTTGAGTACATCAAAGGTAACGGAATTGTCGGTGTTGGCACAGGCTCTACCGTGAATCACTTCATTGATGCGCTGGCCACCATCAAAGATCGTATTGAAGGCGCAGTATCAAGCTCAGAAGCCTCAACACAAAAATTAGAAGCGAATGGCATCAAAGTATTTGATTTAAATGATTGCAACGACATCGAAGTGTATGTCGATGGCGCAGACGAGTCTAACCACTTACTCGAATTGGTCAAAGGTGGTGGCGGTGCGCTGACACGTGAAAAAATCATTGCCGCAGCCAGTAAACAATTTGTTTGTATTGCTGATGCATCTAAACTTGTCGACGTTCTGGGTAAATTCCCTCTTCCTGTGGAAGTCATTCCAATGGCACGCAGCTACGTTGCTCGTGAAATCGTCAAGCTGGGTGGTCAACCTGTCTATCGTGAAGGTGTGATCACAGATAATGGCAACGTAATTCTGGATGTTCATGGTTTAGATATCATGGAACCTATTAAATTAGAAAAAACACTGAATGATATCGTCGGTGTAGTCACCAACGGTTTATTTGCGATGCGCCCAGCAGATGTCCTGTTACTGGGTTCACCAGAAGGAACCAAAACCGTCTTCGCGAAATCATAAAAGGCGAAACATGGACTGATCCTGCTTAGCAGGATCAGTTTTCTCTCTCATCACTATTGGCGACATTATGTTCAGACCGCTCAGTCTCTATATCGGCATGCGTTATACACGCGCCAAACGTCGTAATCACTTCATTTCTTTTATTTCATTAACCTCCATGCTCGGTGTGGCATTAGGTGTAGCCGCTCTCATCACCGTGCTGTCTGTCATGAATGGGTTTGAAAAAGAACTGAAAGATCGCATTCTCGGTATGACCTCACATGCGTTCATCACTGGCGAGGATGGCACGCTGAGAGACTGGCCAGATTTACAGGATTTAATTAAGCATGATCCCGACGTGATTGCCTCAGCTCCATTTGTAGAGGGTCAGGCCATGCTCAGTCAGGGAAGCCGTGTCAGAGGCACGCTGGTTCGCGGTATTGATGCCGATATGGAACAAAGTGTTTCTACGATTGGTGAGAAAATCATTCAAGGCAAATTAGCTGATTTAACTGACGGTAGCTTTGGCATTGTCTTAGGTAAAGATTTAGCTTCCGCTATGGGCGTGACAACCGGTGACAAAATCACCATGATCACACCACACGTTAGTCCCACACCCGCAGGCGTGATTCCTCGTCTTAAACGTTTAACCGTTGTCGGTATTTTTGAAATAGGTATGTATGAATATGACAGCGGTCTAGCCGTGATGAATATCAACGATGCCGCTAAATTATTCAAAATTCCCGATCGCGTCACTGGCTTACGCTTAAAGTTTGATGATGTCTTCAAGGCACCACAACTACTTCGCAAAGTCATGCAGGATGTTCCCGTTAATTATCGAGCTGCTGACTGGACATTCCAGCACGCCAATTTTTTCCGCGCCCTAAAAACAGAAAAAACAGTGATGTTTGTCATCCTGATGCTTATCGTGGCAGTAGCAGCATTTAATATCGTATCGACCTTAGTGATGATGGTCACCGACAAACAATCTGATATCGCTATATTGCGTACCTTGGGTATGAGTCCACGCAGCGTTATGGGTATCTTTATGGTGCAAGGCACGTTAATCGGTTTAATCGGTACCGCCATGGGTGTTGTTGGTGGCGTGCTGCTGGCCTGGAATATTGAGTCTTTGATCGCCAGTTTAGAAAAACTGCTCGGGTATCAATTCATGCCTGCAGATGTGTATTACATCAGTAGTTTGCCATCACAGCTAGAATGGAGTGATGTCACCGTCATTGCTATCACGGCTTTTGTCTTATCGATTCTTTCCACGCTTTACCCTTCCTGGCGTGCATCACAGATTAAACCGGCCGAGGCGCTTCGTTATGACTAATCAAGCAGTATTATCTGCCAGCCAATTATCAAAATCTTTTACAGATGGTCAGTTAAAAACCGATGTGCTGAATAATGTGAACCTGACTGTAAACCGTTCTGATCGTATTGCCATTATCGGCAGTTCTGGTTCTGGTAAAAGCACCTTATTACATATCCTTGGTGGACTTGACTCCCCCACAGAGGGCCAGGTACTGGTGCAAGGTCAAGATATTCACGCCATGAAAAATAAAGCGGCAAGTCGATTACGTAATCAGCAGTTGGGTTTTGTGTATCAATTTCATCATTTGCTGCCAGAGTTTACGGCTGTTGAAAATGTCGCTATGCCATTAGTGATTGGAGGCATGTCACCCACCTCAGCTCAAGAACAAGCGACTGAACTGCTTGATAAAGTCGGACTAGCCCATCGCTTTCAACATAAACCCAGTGAATTATCGGGTGGTGAACGCCAACGGGCAGCCCTGGCCAGAGCATTAATCACCGAACCCGCCTGCTTACTGGCGGATGAGCCAACGGGCAATCTGGATCATCGAACAGCTCAAGGGATTTTTGATCTGATTCTGAAATTAAATGAAGATTTTGGCACGGCATTGGTGATCGTGACTCACGATACAGGGCTTGCCGCTAAAATGGATCAACAACTGACATTGATTGATGGCTGTCTGGCTTCAGGAGCCTGATTTATCTTTTTGTTGGCGCTGACGTTGTGTCCATGTATGGATAACAACCAGTCGCCAACCTATTCGAACAAAAAGAATCCCCGCTATGGCGGATACCAGTCCTAGAATTGTGCAACCTAAGAGTAGTGGTTGCCATATGGCCAGAAACTCTTTTGAAAACCATTCCCAAGTCAGACTAAAAGCTGGGGCGCCCATGGGGATACTCAATACCCAAGCCCCGAGTTTATAGGCGTAGAAAAAAATAGGTGCCATGGTGAAAGGATTAGTAATCCAAACACCCATCGCTGCAATAGGAAGATTCACCCGGAATAAAATGGCTAATGCCGCTGCAATAAACATTTGACCAGGAATCGGCATAAACCCAACAAACAGCCCTAACGCCACCCCACCTGAAATAGAGCGTCGATTGGTATGCCATAAACGTGGTTCAGTTAGTCGCTGACCAAACTTACGCAGATGTGGATGTTCGCGCATCGTGTTGTGATCTGGCATGATGCGTTTTAGGAATTTACGAGGCATAGCGTCTCAGTAACATGCTAAGTCGGGCGTCATTATAGGGATATATGAATAAAACTGCCATTGCATTTTTGCTCGGCACATTGCTTGGTCTATATGTAAGCAGTCCTCTGGTAATAGGGAGCTTACTATTATTGTTTTTCGTGGCATTAGCCTATTATCGAAAACTATGGATTTTAGGTTTTATTGTCGGACTATTGTGGTGTGCATTTCAAGCTCAATCAGCTATTCAAAACAAACTAGCTGCAGACACGCCTGCAAAAACAACGCAAGTACAAGGGCTTATCGCCTCCATACCTCAGACAGGTCATCACCATATTAGTTTTGAATTTTGTCCAGAAGATTCATCCCTCCCCAAAAAATAAAACTCAGCTGGTATTACCCACCTGAAGACATCCCCCAAGCTGGAGAGCACTGGCAGTTCACTGTCAAACTCAAACCACCCTATGGCATGATGAATCCCGGTGGTTTTGATTATGAAAAATGGTTATTCAGCAAAGGCATTGGCGCAACGGGTTATATAAAAAAAGCAGAAGATAATCAGCGACTGGCCACATCATCTCAATGGCAGATCAATGCCTGGCGCTCTGAGCTCGAACAGCATATTCGGTCACTCATTCCTCAAGCGGAACAATTACCTTTAATACTCGGTTTAGCTATAGGCCAACGTGACGATATCAATCAAACCCAATGGCAAGTATTACGCGACACGGGCACCAGTCATCTGATGGCGATCTCAGGCTTGCATATCGGACTGGCCTCCGCTTTAGGTTTTTTACTGACAAGCGCTTTCTGGCGCTATTGTCCGTTGACATCCGTTCGAATCCCCGCGCACAGAATAGGCGCACTGGGCGGACTGTACACTGCTATTTTTTATGCTTGCCTGGCAGGCTTATCCATTCCCACTCAACGTGCATTGATTATGGTGAGTCTGGCTATGCTAGCTGTATTCTTTAAACGTGCATTCTATCCCTCACATGTGTTGTCACTCGCCTGCATGATTGTTTTATTCCTTGATCCTTTTGCCGTGTTAAACGCAGGGTTTTGGTTATCCTTTGGTGCCGTTGCGATCATTTTGATGAGTTGCACTCAGCGTTTCCCAGGTATCAAACTGGCCTGGCTGAAAATTCATTTCCTCATGGCTGTGGCACTGATACCGCTACTGATCATTTTCTTTAACGATGTATCTGTCGTATCCCCTATAGGCAATCTGATGGCAGTCCCTCTGGTGAGTGTATTGATTGTGCCGCTGATTATCCTGGCTATGATGCTCTTGCCGCTCAGCATGAAGCTTTCATCATTATTGTTAGCAGCGGCAGATTATTTACTCAACTGTCTCTGGTCTATTTTGTCCTGGCTAAGTCACTTGTCATTTGCCAGCTGGCAAACACCAGTTTATCCCTGGCCAATACTGGTCATGTTGGCGCTGTCTCTTTTATTCATGTTGTTGCCTAGGGGCTTTCCAGGAAAATATCTCGCTATCTTGTTGTTAATGCCTCTTTTGTTTTACAAGACTGACCGCCCGGCTTCGGGGGATGTTTTTGTCAGCGTTTTAGATGTCGGACAAGGCCTGGCTTCTGTCATCGAAACAACACATCACACTCTAATCTTTGATACAGGACCGAAATACAGTCAGAGCTTTAATACTGGTGAAGCTGTTGTGGTGCCTTTTTTACGTTATCGAGACATTGATGATGTTGATATGGTTATCATCAGTCATGGTGACAATGATCATATCGGTGGCTTATCTGGCATTCTCAAGCATATAAACGTCACACAAATCATGACCAGCCAACCCCTAGAGCATAAAGTCACCACCTTCTGTACCGCGGGCCAACACTGGCAATGGGATCAGGTTGAATTTAAAATTTTGCATCCGTTTCAAAATCAATCAGGCTCGGACAATGAACGTTCCTGTGTCCTCCAGATAAAAGGCAAAAATCTGTCAGTATTATTACCCGGTGATATTGAAAAACAAGGCGAACAAATATTAGTATCCAGCTATGGAAAATCGCTTAAATCCGATGTGTTACTTGTACCTCATCACGGTAGTAAAACATCTTCCAGCCGTCATTTCATCGAGTCCATATCTCCAAAGTATGCTGTTTTTTCTGTTGGTTTCCGTAATCGGTATGGTTTTCCTGTGACTGACGTAGCTGATCGCTACAGAAACATTCCTAGTACCATTCTCAGAACCGACTTGAATGGCGCTATCCTCTTCGGTAGAGGCGATAGTCCAATATTCTGGCGTCAACAACAAGAACAATTGTGGACGTCGAAAGCTACTGAGTAAGTCAATTTTCACGTATCATGAGCGCTATTTTCATTTAAACAACTGAGACTGACATCATGCTGGAATTGTTTAAAGCAGGCGGTTGGTTAATGATCCCGCTATTTATCTGCTCGGTCATTGCCATTGCTATCATCGCAGAACGTTTTTGGAGCCTACAAAAGAAACGCATTGCCCCCAAGGAGCTCATTACCCAAATTTGGCAATGGTTAAAGTTTAATCAGGTTGATGAACATCGCATCAAAGCACTGCAAAGCAACTCCCCTCTTGGCCAGATTCTGGCTGCTGGCCTCGTCAACCGCAACAGTTCACGTGAAATAACGAAAGAAAGTATTGAGGACATTGGACGTCATGTCACCGTGGCCCTAGAGCGCAATCTCAACACATTGGGAACAATCGCAGCCATTTCTCCATTACTGGGCTTATTGGGTACGGTTTTAGGCATGATTAAAGTCTTCGCCGTTATTACCACCGCCGGAGTGGGCAATCCTGAAGTGCTGGCAGGTGGTATTTCAGAAGCTTTGATTACCACGGCTACCGGCCTGGCTGTCGCCATTCCTAGTTTGATTTTTTATCGCTATTTCCGCGGTAAAATTAATATGTTAGTGGTAGGCATGGAAGAACAAGCGATGCAGCTTATCGAGATTCTGCATGGTGACCGTCAGTATGATCCAGATGAGGAAGCAAGACGTGAATCTATCACCAAAACGCTCTGAGGAACCCGATGTCAATCTGACCCCGATGATTGACGTCGTTTTTCTGCTGTTATTGTTTTTTATGGTCTCCACCAGTTTTATTCGTGAAAGCTCTTTAAAAGTAGACCTACCTGAGGCGACGGGCGAAGCCATGGCTGAGCAGATCGATCCTATCGATATTGTGATACAAGCGGATGGTAAAGTCCTTATCAATGATCAGGCAGTCACTAACGTCACCTCCGCTGGGCTAGCCGAGGTGTTAAAACGCGTTGTTGGTGAACAAAATGATCCTCATGTGATTATTAGTGCTGATGCCAAAGCAGAATATCAACTTATCGTCACAGCGATGGATACAGCACAACAACTCGGCTACACCAAATTGACCCTGGCGACACGTCAAACAACTGCGGAATAATCAATGAGTCAAACACCTGTCACCCTGACAGCCGTCCAGCTTTACAAGCGTTTATTAAACTACGTTAAACCCTATTGGCTGGCTTTTCTGATATCGATATTGGCGATGATTGTCTTTGCCGGCACAGAAACCGGCATGGCCGCCTTAATGAAACCTCTACTTGATGGCAGCTTTGTAGAAAAAGATCCCACTACGATTAAGTACGTGCCACTGATGCTCATCGGTTTGTTCTTTATCCGGGGTGTGGCTAATTTTCTGACGACATATGGATTGGGCTGGATTGCACGTAATGTCATTAAAACCTTACGTGAAGAAATGTTTGAAAAACTCATTACGCTACCTGCGAGTTTTTACGACAAAAATAACTCTGGTCAGCTTATGTCCAAACTGCTTTACGATGTCGAGCAAGTTGCGGGCGCGGCTACTGATGCTATTTTGACTGTTATACGTGACACATTAACGATCATTGGTCTGATTGCCTGGATGATTTATCTGAATGGTTTCCTGTCTCTGATCATTTTAGTGACCGTCCCCTTTGTGGCTGTTCTGGTTTATTTTGTCAGCATACGGTTTCGTCGAATCAGTAAAGAAATTCAGGGTTCTATGGGCAATGTCAGTCATGTCTGTGGAGAAATCATTGAAGCGCATCGCGAAGTCAAAACATTTGGTAGTCAAGTGTATGAAACTGAACGGTTTGATCGTATCAACAGAAAAAACCGTGGCCAGCAAATGAAAAAGATAGCCACGGATGCCTGTAGTGAGCCGGTGATTCAGTTAATTACTGTGTTAGGCCTTGCTGTCGTCATTTATCTGGCCACGCTGCCAGAAGTACTTGAAGCCATCACAGTCGGGAGCTTCATTTCCTTTATCACGGCAATGTTTATGCTGCTGACACCGTTAAAGCGTTTAACAAAAATAAACTCAAAACTACAGGCAGGTATCGCAGCAGCCGAGAGTATTTTCACCTTACTGGATGAAGAACCTGAGCATGACAATGGCACACTCACCATGGACCGTGCCAAAGGGCAGATTGAATACCGTCACGTCAGCTTCAGTTACGATGAAGGTAAAGGAAGCGTACTCAATGATATTTCTTTTCATGCAGAACCTGGACAAACCATCGCTTTTGTTGGCCATTCAGGCAGTGGTAAAACCACATTAGTCAGCTTGCTGGCACGGTTTTACAATATTGAAAAAGGACAAATTCTGATTGATGGCGTTGATATCAGTCAGCTCACATTAAAAGATTTGCGTAAACAATTGTCTCTGGTTAACCAACAAGTTGTCTTGTTTAACGACACGATAGCTAACAACATCAGTTATGGTCAGGCAGGTGACGTTAGTGAAGAAGCGATTATACAAGCCGCTAAGTCAGCTCACGCCTGGGAATTCATTCAGAAACTCCCTCAGGGACTACACACTGAAGTTGGTGAAAATGGGGTACTGTTATCCGGCGGACAACGACAACGTCTGGCTATTGCAAGGGCACTGCTCCGAAACTCACCTATTCTGATTCTGGATGAAGCCACCTCTGCCTTGGATACTGAGGCTGAACGCCATATCCAGGCGGCGTTTGAAGAGCTTATGCGTGAACGCACTACGCTGGTCATTGCTCATCGCCTATCTACCATCGAAAAAGCCAATAAAATTATTGTCATGCATGATGGTGAAATTCTTGAAACAGGTACTCACCAGCAATTATTAGCTAATGGCAAACACTATGCCGAGTTGTATCGTCTACAATTTCAGGATGACTGATCATCATGCGCTGGTTAACTGACAGTTGGTATCAGTCCGGCACCAGATATTGGCTTTTATTACCGCTTAGCTGGTTATATCGGCTTGTCATATTCTGTCGTCGGTGGGCTTATCGTCAAAACTTGCTGACCAAGCACACCATGCCTGTACCAGTCATTGTTGTGGGCAATATTACGGTTGGCGGCACCGGTAAAACACCCTTTGTTATATGGTTGGCTCAACAGCTTAGCCAAGCGGGTTATAAGCCAGGGATTATCAGTCGTGGTTATGGTGGCGCCAGCAGAAAATATCCATTAGAAGTCACAGCAAACAGCAATGCAAAACAATGTGGTGATGAACCCGTACTTATCGCAAAACGCACAGCATGTCCGGTCGTCGTTAATCCTGATCGTCCACAAGCAGCAATTCATCTGCTCAGCCAGCATCATTGTAATGTGATCATTTCTGATGATGGTATGCAACACTATGCATTAGCACGTGACCTGGAAATTGTGATTATCGATGGTAAAAGACGTTTTGGAAATAAACAGTGCCTGCCGGTAGGTCCACTGCGGGAACCCTTGTCTCGTTTAAATTCTGTTGATTTGATTATCTATAATGGCTCTAGTGATGAACATGGTCATTCCATGCAGCTAACCCCTATGCAGTGGATCAATTTACATGATGAGACCGTGACCGTGCCATTAAGCTATTTCCAGCATAAAGAGGTCCATGGGGTCGCCGGAATTGGTCATCCTAAGCGGTTTTTTGATTCTTTAACCGCTCATGACATTATTGTTCACCCTCACGACTTTGCTGATCATCATCAGTATTTACCGGATGACCTGAGATTTTATGATGACCTCCCCATTCTAATGACCGAGAAAGATGCCGTAAAATGTCAGTCTTTTGCTCACAAAAATATGTGGTATTTGCCGGTTGAGGCCACACTCGATAGCCCTGTATTTCCGGCTATTCACCAAATATTAAAGGAACGATCTAATGGATAACGCGCTTTTAGAGATACTCGCCTGCCCTGCTTGTAAAGGTAAATTGCATTATAAAAAAGAGTCTCAGGAATTAATTTGTAAAGCTTGCCGTCTTGCTTATCCGGTTAAAGACGATATTCCCGTCATGTTGATAGAGGAAGCACGTCAAATGCCAGCAGATGAAGAGGTCTAATGAATGAGCTTTAATATCATTATTCCAGCTCGTTATGCATCAAGTCGCCTGCCAGGTAAACCGCTAATGGATATTGCTGGTAAACCCATGATTCAACATGTCTATGAACGTGCTCTGGAGAGTGATGCTGACAAGGTCATTATCGCAACAGATGATGAACGTATTGCTGACACAGTGACCGCTTTTGATGCCGATGTATGTTTGACGGCGGAGACTCATCGCTCCGGAACAGACAGACTGGCCGAAGTTGTTGAAAAACGCCAGTTCAATGATGAGGAAATAGTGATTAATGTACAAGGTGATGAGCCTTGTTTACCTGCCTTACTGATTAATCAGGTTGCTGCAGACCTGGCTCAACACAAAGAAGCAGATATGGCTTCGCTATTTAGTCGAATTCATCAAGATAAACAAGTATTCGATCCTAATGTGGTCAAAGTGGTAATGGATAATCAAGGCTATGCTTTATATTTCAGCCGTGCTCCTATTCCGTGGATGCGAGATCACTTTCACAAAACGGAATTACCACCAAAACTTCCTCATTATCGCCATATTGGCTTATATGGTTACCGCGCTCACTTCTTGAAAAACTACGCAGGGATGACGCCGTGTTTGCTTGAAACGGAAGAATCATTGGAACAGTTACGTGTATTATTCCACGGGAAGAAAATCCACATGTCAGAAGCTCTTATTAGTGCCGGACATGGGGTAGATACAGAAGCAGACTTAATTGAAGTCAGGCAGTTATTGGCAGAGTAACTTATCTAAACCTGCGGCAATAAGCTCAGCGTGTAAATTTCCCTCACCATCAAATACAGGTAGGGTATACGTTACTGGCACCGGTCGGTGTCCTTCGCCATATTGATTGGGCTGAATGTTGTGGCCCGATTCGAGCACTTGCAGGATTAATTCAGCGCCATCCAACAACTCAATAATCTCACAACGTTGTTGTTGATACGAAACCTGCTGGCCAATTAAGGCCAGCAGTTCTTCATGCGGAATATTACTCTTGCGTGGCATTCGTCTCACTCGCTTCAGATTTGGCCTTATTTTTCTTTTCAGAGCCATTATCATCCGAAGACGAATTTTTTCTACCACCGGTTTTTTTCCTCAGCTGGTTTTTCTACCTTTTTATCAACAGGCTTATCTGTCGCTTCTGGCTTGGGAGCTGGTTTTGCAGCATCCTCGTTGCTAGAAGCATTATTAGCAGCAGCCGCTTCTGCTTTATCCTTATCACTCGGACGTCGACGTCTATTTGTCGGGCCTGACGAACGTGGTCTGCGTGGTTTTGAGGCAGGTACTTTGTTGCCATCCACTTCGGGCTCTTTTTCTGCCTTAATCACATTACCATTCACTTCTGGCTCAGGCTCAGGAACGGCATTGCCATTAACCTCAGGTGGCGGCGGTGGAGCAATGTTGCCTTTCTGAGTTTCAGCTGAGTTATTATTCTCAGGTGATGTATTTTCAGCGCGAGCAGGACGACGGCGACGGCCTCCACGACGTGAGCGTCGACCATTACTGCTACGTGTCTGCTTATCGTCATTATTGTCTGAAGCAGCCTCTTCTTTTACTGGATTTGCTGATTCAGTCTTCTTCTGCTCAGTATTGTCCGTATTTTTATCATTTCTACGGCGTGGTTTTTTACGTTCATTATTATCAGCAGATTCCTGATTCTGATTATTTGCTGAATTATTCTTAGAACGACCACGTCCTCGACGATTCTGTGTGCGTTGTTCTGGTGAGCTTTTTCTTTTTTTGTATCCACGACAGGCTTTTCTTCCTTCTCTGGCTCACTTTTTCCTGTCAGCACATTTAACAAACGTTTCAGCAGGCTAGGTTTTTGTTCAGGCTCTTTTTCCTTAACAATCACCGGTGCAGGTGCTGCGGGTGATATTCCCTTCACTGCTGGTTGTTCCATGACGGGTTTATCGCGTAATACTACCGGAACCTCTTGTTCTGGTTGAGAGATAAGCTGGTGACTGACTTCATTTCGCTCACCGCCATCTTTGATACGTTCGATATCGTAATGAGGTGTTTCAAGGTGTGGATTCGGTATCAACACCACTTTCACACCGTGACGCTTTTCAATAATATCGACTTGTTCGCGTTTATCATTAAGAATGAACGTGGCAACAGGTACAGGCAGTTGAACGATTAATTGCGTGACCTTATCCTTAGTTGCTTCTTCCTCAATCAGGCGTAATACCGCCAGCCCCAAGGATTCCACACCACGCACATGGCCAAGACCAGCACAACGTGGGCAAATTTCCTGATGGGCGTCACCAAGAGCAGGACGCAAACGCTGGCGAGACATTTCCAGCAAACCGAAACGAGATATCCGACCAACCTGAACACGTGCACGATCGGCTTTCAGATGTTCACGCAGGCGATTTTCAACTTCGCGCTGATTACGGCTAGGCCCCATATCGATAAAGTCAATAACGACCAAACCACCCAGATCGCGTAATCTTAACTGACGTGCAATTTCTTCGGCAGCTTCCAGGTTGGTGTTAAGTGCTGTTTCCTCTATATCACCGCCTTTATTCGCGCGTGCTGAGTTAACATCAATCGAGATCAACGCTTCCGTGGGATCGATAACTAATGCGCCACCGGATGGTAAACGCACTTCATGTCGAAAAGCGCTCTCAATCTGGCTTTCAACTTGATAACGAGTGAATAGCGGCACTCTATCCTGGTACAGTTTAAATTTACTGAGTTCATGCGGCATAACCATGCGCATAAAGTCATAGCCTGTTTGATACACTTCAGGCGAATCCACCAGAATTTCACCAATGTCTTTACGCAAGTAATCACGTAAGGCACGGATAATAATATTGCTTTCCTGGTAAACCAAAAATGGCGCGTTGCGATCTTTGACAGCCACGTCAATAGCCGTCCAGAGCTGGACAAGATACTCAAGATCCCACTGCAACTCTTCTGGCTGTTTTCCAACACCAGCAGTTCGCACTATCATGCCCATGCCTTCCGGGACTTCTAAGGAGCGTAAAGCTTCTTGCAACTCTGCACGGTCATCCCCTTCAATCCGACGAGAAATACCGCCTGCACGAGGACTGTTGGGCATCAGAACTAAATAACGACCAGCCAAGCTGATAAAAGTCGTCAGAGCCGCACCTTTATTGCCACGCTCTTCTTTTTCGATTTGGACAACTAATTCCTGACCAACAGAAAGCACATCCTGAACGTTGAGACGCCCATTGTTGTCATCAGAATCATCACGTTTTTTAAAGTACGTTTTTGAAATTTCTTTCAGTGGCAAAAAGCCTTGTCTTTCTGCACCATAGTCAACAAAAACAGCTTCCAAGCTCGGCTCTACTCGAGTGATTTTTCCTTTATAGATGTTACCTTTTTTCTGTTCTCTGGATGGGGTATCAATATCCAGATCAAATAGGCGTTGGCCATCGACCATTGCCACACGCAACTCTTCTTCATGTGTTGCGTTGATTAAAATTCGTTTCATGCACTAACCTCAATGTTGAGGTTCGCATATCCTGCCGCCCACCATCGTAGGGGACGCGTTAGCCAGTCGGGCTTTACAGAGCGACGATGTCTGTTGTTCAGTAATTAATTGTCTATCGTATCGTTTCTTTCATGCGCCATCCCATCAAGGCGAACATGAGTCATCTTTTTCTTTCATCGGGTTGCAATAGTGTTCTGCAACTTTCATTGGTTTCTTAGCTTACCTTCAAGCCTAAAATCTGAACCGTTTTTGTTTATATTAATTACTTAATTGTCGTCCTGTCTGATGCGTCTTTCTACTCGTTTTGATGGCAATCAAGACATGGGAACCTGATATTCTTACAAGGGCTCCCTATGAGCCCACCCGCTGAACCCCTGTCCAGCGAAGATATATATTTGTTTACCGGGCGCCGCATCAACCTCTTTTTCGAGGGCGCGACGCAAAATTCAGTCATCGTGGACAAAAGTAGGTATACTGACCTCATTTTACGCACGGACCAACGTTCGAATATAGCAGTCTATTGCCATCTCAGCAACTCAAAATTTAACCTATTTCTATGGCAGCTCACAAACCTCAGTCACAAAAAGTACAATTTATTGAAATAAGCGCATCTCAAGCTGGGCAGCGTATCGATAATTTTTTGCTTACACTTGAAAAAGGTGTGCCAAAAAGTCGGATCTATCGTGCCATCCGGAAAGGTGAAGTGCGTGTCAATAAAGGCCGTATTAAACAAACCTATAAAATCCAGGCTGGTGACTCTATTCGTGTGCCACCCTTGCAGGTATCTGAAAAAAATCAGCCAACAGAGATTTCAGACGCATTAAAACAGCAGTTACTCGCTTGCATCATTTTTGAAGACGAATCCATGCTGGTGTTGAATAAACCCTCAGGTCTGGCCGTTCATGCAGGCACTCAGATTCAAATGGGCGTCATCGAAGCCTTCAGACTGATAAAACCTGAATTAGAATTTATCGAGTTAGTTCACCGCCTCGATCGTGACACATCAGGTTGTTTGTTAATAGCAAAAACTCGTGAATGTCTATTGAGTCTACAACAACAAATGCTTTCTGATGAAATCGACAAACGTTATTTAACCTTATTAAAAGGTGAAATCAGGCAAGATGAACTCTACGTCGAACAACCTCTTCAAAAAAATACCGTCTCTTCCGGTGAACGCATGGTCAAAGTCGACTCTGCAGGAAAAAAGCCAAAACCTTATTTATCACAAAACAAGCTTTTAGCCTTGCCCAGCTGACTGAGGTCAAACTCTTTACTGGCAGAACTCATCAGATACGTGTCCATTCAGCCTGGTCTGGTCACCCTGTTGCAGGTGATGACAAATATGGCGATCGCGAATTCAATAAAACCATGAAAAGCTATGGCCTGAAACGCTTATTTCTTCACGCTTGGCGTCTGGGTATCAGACATCCCATCAGCAATGAGCCACTTCTATTGGAGGCCCCTCTTCCAGACAACCTGGTGAGCGTTGTTTCACACATGGAGCATGCATAATGGACTACCAGCTCATCATATTTGATTGGGACGGCACCTTGATGGATTCAACGGCACACATCACTCATTGTATGCACCGAGCTATTTCAACCTTATCTTTAGAACCACTGTCAGATACGCAAGTCAGCCATATTATCGGGCTGGGATTACATGAAGCAGTGCAAACACTCTATCCAGATGCTGATGCGGCAACCTGGACAGCATTAGCTGACTGCTATCGTCAAACCTGGGTAAACACGCCGGAGTCAACACCGCTTTTTGCCCATGCTGAAGCCTTGCTAGGTCGACTTAATGAACAAAATATTCTGTTAGGCGTGGCCACAGGAAAAAGTCGTAGAGGCTTGGATAGAGCCCTCCAACAAACAGGGTTGGGTGACTTGTTTGTATCAACCCGCTGCGCTGATGAATGCCATTCAAAGCCACACCCACAAATGCTGATGGAACTGATGGATTATGCTGGTGTCACTTCTGACCAAACGCTGATGATAGGTGATACAGAGTTCGACTTAATGATGGCCCATAATGCCGGTGCTGACAGTCTCGGAATCACTCATGGTGCACACCCAGAACTCACTCTTAAAGCAGCGAACCCCAGAGCCATTGTTCATGATCTATATCAAGTTGAGAAGTGGTTAGCTCGTCCTGACACAGAGTTTTGATATGATGGCATACTTATGTTTTTTTCAGGATAGATAAACATGGCAACATTTGGCGATTTCCCACCTAATAATAATTCGGAAAATACAAGCAACAGCAAGGAAGATCAGACTTGGGAACGCAATGTTCTGAGAGATTTGGCGTTTGCAGCCATAAGAGAACAGCGTAACAAACGCCGCTGGGGATATGTCTTTAAAGGCCTGATTTTTTTATATCTTATCGCCTTTCTAATTCTAAGTTACTCACCCAAACAATTATCTTCTGCTACTGGCCCCCACACGGCCATGGTTGAAATCAGTGGCCCTATCGCCAGTGAATCCGAAGCGAATGCTGACAGTATTGTTACGGGTATTCGTAACGCTTTTGAAGATCAATCAGCCAAAGGTTTAATCCTGAGAATGAATACCCCCGGCGGCAGCCCTGTTCAGTCAGGTATCGTCAATGATGAAATTCAGCGCCTCAAAAAAACACGCCCTGATTTTCCCGTCTATGCTGTTATTCAAGATGTCTGTGCCTCAGGCGGTTACTACATCGCCGTAGCAGCTGACAAAATTTATGCAGATAAAGCCAGTATAGTCGGCTCAATTGGCGTGAGAATGGATGGTTTTGGTTTTACTGATTTGATTGACAAGGTGGGTGTCGAAAGACGTTCTTTAACCGCTGGTGAACACAAAGCATTCTTAGACCCATTCCTGCCGATGAAAGAGGCTGATCTCGAACATGCCCACAATATGCTAGACACCATTCATCAGCAATTTATTGACGTAGTAAAGGAAGGTCGTGGCGATAGATTGGCAAATAATGATGATTTATTCTCTGGACTGTTCTGGTCGGGAGAGCAAGCTGTCGATCTTGGTTTGATTGATGGTTTAGCAAACACCAGTACTGTGGCACGTGATATTCTGGGCGCAGAAGATATTGTTGATTACACCCCGCGTCCAAACTACCTTGATCAGTTTGCAGGCAAGCTCGGCGCATCTATCTCTCAATTCGTCAGTGAGAAGGCATCATGGAGTGTGAAATAATATGGCAGACACCATTGAATTAACTGAAGCCCAACGCGAAGAGCGTGATGAACGCTTTCGCTATGTTGATCTGAGTCACCCCCTCATGAAAGCACTGTATGAAATGCAGTTAGACTTGGAAAATGAGCAGGAGGAGCAAACATGAGCCTCACAGCTGAATCACTGGTCAACAAATCACTGGAACTCGTTTCACCACCCACTACTTACACACAGCTCAATGAGCTAATGGAAGACCCCGATAGTAGTATCGATGATATCAGTGCGGTCATTAATACCGATCCGGCATTAGCAACACGTCTGTTAAAAATCGTGAACAGCCCTTTTTATGGCTTTCCCTCTCAAATAAATACAATCTCGCGAGCCATCACCATTATAGGTACACGTGAGCTGACTAATCTAATTCTAGCGACATCGGTACTGAATTCATTCAGAGGCATTCCTACCTCATTGATCAATATGAATGAGTTTTGGCGCCATAGTTTTGCCAGTGCGATTGCCAGCAAGCTGTTGGCTGAAGAATGTGGCCAACGTTCGAGTGAGCGTTTTTTTATTGCCGGCCTGCTTCACAATATTGGTAGTTTGGTTATTTATCAGACAGTCCCCGAACTAGCGCGTGAAGCGATTAACAGTGCTGAGTTTGGCCATGAAATTATTTTTGAAGCCGAGCAGCGGGCAATGGGGTTTGATCATACTCACGTAGGTGAAGCACTGACTAAAGCCTGGCGTCTGCCAAAATCACTTCAGGAAGTCGCACGTTATCACCACTCTCCTTCCGATGCGGATGAGTTCTTGATTGATGCAGCAGTTGTACATATTGCCGACATCTTGGTATCTTCCGTGCCCTTCGGACATAGTGGCGACAGCCATGTTCCTCCGCTAGACCCAGCAGCTTGGGATTTGCTGGGCTTGAATGAATACCAAATTCCGGATTTACTCAGGCAGGTTGCCAAACAAATCCAGCGTTTGGAATCCGTTATGATGACTGAGCATTAGAGTTCAACATAAAATTAATCTATTTAAGAGGCTAACAATGAGAACGGTTCTTCTCGGTGCCCCAGGCTCCGGTAAAGGCACACAAGGCGTTGTGTTATCAAAGAAATTCAATATTCCACAAATCTCTACGGGTGATTTACTGCGTGCGGCAGTAAAAGCGGGATCAGAGTTAGGCAAACAAGCCAAAAGCGCGATGGATGCGGGTGCTCTGGTATCGGATGATATTGTTATCGGTCTGATTCGCGAGCGTTTATCAGAAGAAGATGCTCAAGATGGTTACATTCTTGATGGATTCCCACGCAATATTGCCCAGGCAGAAGCCTTAGACAGCATGCTTGAGCAATTAGGCCAACCTTTGCAGGGTGTTGTGTTACTGGACGTGCCTTTTGAAGAGTTAATGCAACGTTTAACTGGTCGTCGTACCTGTAAAGACTGTGGTGCCATTTATAATATCCACCTGTCACCACCTAAAAAAGAAGACCAATGTGATAGCTGTGGCGGCGAATTATTTCAGCGCGCTGATGATAATGAAGAAACCATTGGTAATCGTCTGAAAGTATACGAAGAACAGACTGCGCCATTAATTGGTTACTATCAAAGACAGCATAAGCTTCACGCCATTCCTGGCACAGGTGATATTGATGAAATCACCAATGCCGTCGGTGCTGTTTTCGATAACATCTAATCCATCAACACAGATACCGGCCCTAAAGGGCCGGCTTCACTTTATGGCAAATATTTTAGCTGTCGGTATCGCCACCATAGATATCATCAACCGTGTTAACGGCTATCCTCACGAAGATGATGAGATCAGAGCTATCAGCCAGAGTATTCGACGTGGTGGAAATGCGACAAATACACTGGTCGTTCTCAGTCAGTTAGGCCATCAATGCGCCTGGTCTGGCGTGTTGATTGACGAAAGCGATGCCGCTATTGTTAAACACGATCTAGACGTTCATCAGATCAGCTATCGATTCTGTAAGCAACTCTCTACAGGTAAGTTACCGACCTCTTACATCACGGTGAGCAAGTCAACAGGCAGTCGCACCATCGTGCACTACCGTGATTGTCCCGAGCTGGATTTTCACTTTTTTCACAGCAAGATCTGGCTGGCTTTGACTGGATTCATTTTGAAGGTAGAAATGTCGATGAGCTCGACAAAATGCTGCGATGGTTAAAAACACATTACCCACACTTACCTTGTTCTCTGGAAATAGAGAAACCACGTGAAGGTATAGAAAAACTGTTTCCTCTGGCAGATGTACTGTTATTCTCTAAACCTTATGTGCTTAGTCAGGGATATGACTCCGCTGAGCTGTTTCTTCAGAGTTTATCCCTGCCGAGTCTTATGACTTGTACCTGGGGTGAAACAGGGGCTTGGTTAAAAAACCATGATGTGCTCATTTTTAGTCCAGCTTTCCCTCCTAACGACGTGATTGATACGCTCGCCGCCGGAGATACATTTAATGCCGGCATCATTTCTGGAATGATAAAACAACTAACTGATGAAGAGACACTTTCATTTGCTTGTCGCCTGGCAGGCAAAAAATGTGGCCAGGAAGGACTGGAGAATTTATTACCGTTATGACAGAAATCTATCTTTGTAATAAAAATGAGCTCAAGGAATACCAAACGCGGGGGTTTAACATTGAGCTGGAAGACGATAAAACACTGGACTGTTTTTTACTGAAACAAGATGGTGAGGTGCGAGCTTATTTAAATTTTTGTCCTCATTTAGGTATCCCACTGAACTGGCAACCCGATCAGTTTATGTCGCTGGAAGGAACACATATCCAATGTTCAACTCACGGTGCTTTGTTTCAACTGGAAGACGGTTACTGCTTTTCAGGCCCCTGCCGGGGGAAAGTCTCACACCGCTTAATATTAAGGTTTTAGCATCGGGCGAGGTTTACCTTATTTCCATCTCCTGATACGGTAGATTTATACCTTCTAGGGGAGATTATTTTGCAACTATTGGAAAAATGGTCTGAAGCCTCTCTAACCAGTCTTGGTTTTTTCTGGATGGCCTTGTGGGCATTTATATTTGGCTACATCGTCAGCAGTATTATTCAAGTCATGGTCTCTCGAAAAGAAATGCGAAAGCTTATGGGAGGCGATGATCTTAAATCTATATCTACAGGCACACTATTCGGCTTTATATCTAGCTCATGCAGTTTTGCTGCTTTGTCCACCACACGTGCCTTATTTCAAAAAGGCGCCACTTTCGCCGCTTCTATGGCTTATATGCTGGCTTCAACGAATCTGGTTATTGAACTGGGTTTTGTCATCGCCATTTTTCTAGGCTGGCAATTTGTTATTGGTGAATACCTAGGCGCAATTCTATTAATTCTGATCGCTTGGTTGTTTATTTACTTAACCAACCCTAAATCCCTGATAAAGCAGGCTCGTGATAATCAATCTGAGGATATGCAGGCAAATGAATCTGAGGGACATACCTGGTCACGGCTGTTTAGCCGAGATATCTGGCAACAAATCAGTCAGAAATATGTCATGGAATGGCAAATGGTATGGAAAGATGTGCTGATTGGCTTTACGGTTGCCGGTATTATCTCCGCTTTTGTTCCTGATGCTTTTTTCAATGGCTGTTCATCGGCGCAGGCACAGACAATCCAGACTTCTGGTCAGTCTTACAACAAACATTAGTGGGTCCAGTTGCTGCTTTTTTCACTTTCATTGGCTCAATGGGGAATATTCCTCTGGCTGCTGTTTTGTACGGCCAAGGGGTGGCTTTCGCTGGTGTGATGGCTTTTATTTTTTCTGATATGGTCGTTCTGCCAGTACTTCGTATTAATGCCAAATATTACGGTTGGAAAATGGCCCTATTCATCCTTATGATGCTGTTTATCTGCCTGGTAATAACATCACTGTTACTTCATTATGGCTTTCAATTATTTGATGTATTACCTAATCCTGAAAACTGGTCATCACCTGCTGAGCAAGACCATTTCAAACTCAACTATAATTTCTTTTTAAATATTGGCTTTTTACTTATCTCAAGCTATCTGTTTTATAACTGGAAACAGTCACAATCAGGTCACCATCATCGGACGTCACTTTCTTTAGGAAAAGTTGTAATGAATACACTTGTTGCTTTATCAGGTATCTGGTTAGTTGGTGGGGTGATAGTCAAACTGCTTATGAATTAATATCTGCTTCGATATCGAGTAATTGACTTACCGCTTTTCTTAATTGTGTAATTAGCTGTTTTCGACCTGATAGTTTGAGTTGCTTAGCGGCTTTATCAAATGGTAAACCTTGCAGAATCAACATAATTAATAATTGTTGCTGCTCTTTATGTAACTGTTCAAATCCTGGGCTGGATAGTTGAGACCTGAACCACTGCCATAACGCCCACTCCGAGGACTCATAAGGACGCTGCTTGAATGCAAAACTCTGTATCTGCGGCAACACATCAATACTGAATGTTTCATCATCAAGCAGTGTCTGGCTAATCTGAATTACCGACTCAGCATCCAGCTCATCCCATTGTCTGCTTAATAAAAACGACCACTGACAAGCTAATATTTTACGGGCCTTCTCAACCAAAGTCTGACCACTTGGTGTCAGTGCTTTTAACATCATCACCGATAAACTACCGGACACTTCATCGCGATGTTGACCCAGCCGAACAGCTTCAAATCCGGCTTTGTGCCAGAAATGTAACAAATCCTCCGACATCGCAAAACTCACTCCCACCACATCGGTGTCATCAGTCATTTCGGCAACAGCGCATTTTAATAAATAC
Organism: Methylophaga marina; assembly: GCF_030296755.1. Classification (NCBI taxonomy): domain Bacteria; kingdom Pseudomonadati; phylum Pseudomonadota; class Gammaproteobacteria; order Thiotrichales; family Piscirickettsiaceae; genus Methylophaga; species Methylophaga marina. The sequence goes on along the minus strand of NZ_AP027741.1, from coordinate 2,184,890 downwards.
TGTCCCCAACCTTTCTGCTGAAAGTCAGGGTGTACCGCTATACGACTAATACGCTGATAGTCACACTGTGCCGCATCAATGATTCCCGTATGCACTAATAAAGATTGTGGCAGCAAATGGCCTTTCAACCGCCGTTGACCGTCATAAACAGCCTGAGCAAGCGTGTCCTCAAGCTGCGGTTCTGCGATAGTCCACAGTGTGGCGACGACTTTACCCTGAAAACGTAAAACACCTATTCGTATATCAGGCTGGTCCAATAACATCTGTAAATCAGAAGGTCGTGTACGATAATGCGCCAAAGCCATTAAACCGAAGACTTGCCTGAGCAGACTTTCATCATTTAATAACTGCCCTTGTTCAAGCTGAACATAGTTCAGCTCATTTAGGGTTGCATCGTCAATCTCTTGCCTATCAATCGGCTCAGCATCCAGTAATAAAGCCGCAAAAGAGAACTGCTCAACGATATCTCCCTCATCCCAGCGGATAGGCTGTTTTAGGCTTAAAGCTCGCCAGTCCGGTGCTAACTTATCCAGTGTTTTATAAAACCGTAAAGCAAACCCTCGCCCGGTGCCTTCATAACCATGGATAGTTGAGCTGAACACCAAACGCGAATATTGAATCAGGTATTGCTCCAACATATTAGCTGGGATAGCAGCAGCTTCATCGATGATCAATAAATCAGTAGTCGGTTGTGCCTGTAAAATGGCATCTGGTGCCATAAATTCAATCATGGCATCCTGCCATGTCACTGATATTGCACTTAACTTACTTGATGGTAATTGCTGATGGGCATGAAAGAGTAACGTCTGGATATTAGCCGAGCTTGGTGCTGTGACCAGGACATGTTGTTTTCCAGCTTTGAGCAACTCAGCGGCAGCCATGCCCAATAAGGCACTTTTCCCCCGACCTCGATCCGCTGTTAACACTAACGGGCGACGGCGATGCCCCGTGACTACCCTCTGAACCAACGCTATCGCCTGCTCTTGCTCTTGTGTGGGCTCGATAATAGTGGTGGTTATATTCTTAGCGTGTAATTTGGATATAGAGGGTAAAGACTGCGGCTGATGGAATTGTTGAATTGCTGGAAAGTCAGTTGCAGTTCGAAGAAATCGTCTCAACCATCGGGTCGATGATAATGTACTGTTTAATAAAATAACGACAGTGCCACCAGCTTTGACACAGCCAACGACTGTGCCGAAGGCATCGGCATCAAACTTATTGCTTACCTCAAAAAGTAATAACTCACACTCTTGCCCTAAATGCTGGTGAGCCTGTTTAACATGCACTGCCTGATTGGTGTGTTCAGCATCACTTAACCAAAAACAGCTTGATGACGACACAGACTGGTACAAAGCGTATGCCTGCTGATAAAGCCATTCGGTATCGCCTTGTATGATCCAACAGTGACGCTGTGGCAGTGACATACTTTATGGTTCAATAATGCGGTGGTATCTCATGTTCCTGACCATTATTACTCTGATGCATTGAGGTCTGCATAGTACGCATTTGCACCTTTAAGGTTTCAATGGCAAGTTCTAAGCGAGAAATTTGATCTTGCTGGCCAATAATCACTTGATTCAAGTCTTCCAGCAAACCATCCTGGAATGCTAAACGCGTTTGAAGATCAATAATGTCATTCTCATTTACCGTCATTAGTCATCTCCATCATAAGATAATGCCGGTCCCAACCAACGTTCAGCTGTTTGTTTATCCCAACCTTTTCGCTCAGCATAGTCTTCCACCTGATCCTGGTCGATTTTACCCAAGCCAAAATAACGTGACTCAGGGTGGGCAAAATAGAACCCACTGACAGCGGCAGTTGGCAACATGGCATAACTTTCTGTAATGGTCATATCGGCATGGGTAACAGGATCAATCAGCTCCCATAACAGACCTTTCTCAGTATGATCCGGACAGGCAGGATAACCTGGTGCCGGACGAATGCCCTGATATTTCTCATCAATCAAGGCATCATTGTCTAATTGCTCTTCTTTAGCATAACCCCAGAATTCTTTTCGAACCCGTTCATGCATGCGTTCTGCAAAGGCTTCTGCCAGACGATCCGCCAGCGCTTTCAGCATAATGCTGTGATAGTCGTCATGATCTTCTTCAAAGCGTGCAACGTGCTCATCAATGCCAATGCCTGCCGTTACGGCAAACGCCCCAATATAATCATTGACGCCCGTATCTTTTGGCGCGATAAAATCGGCTAAAGCGGCATTTGGACGACCAGGTGGACGCTCGGTTTGTTGACGCAAGCTATGCAACGTCATCAATACCTCATCACGGCTATCGTCACGATACACTTCAATATCATCGTCATTCACGCTATTCGCCGCAAAAAGGCCAATGACCGCTTTGGCTGTCAGCCATTTCTCATCGACGATTTGCTGCAACATTTTTTGTGCATCTTCAAATAGATGTGTGGCGTGCTCGCCAACCACTTCGTCGGTCAGAATACGGGGGTACTTGCCAGCCAGCTCCCAGGATTGGAAAAAAGGCGTCCAATCAATGCGATCCACCAATTCAGCCAGAGGATAGTCATCAAACACCTCCAGACCCAATTTAGCAGGTTTGGTTGGTTGATAAGCGGCCCAGTCAATCTTGGTTTTATTCGCTCGTGCTTCAGTAATACTTAATTGACGTCGACTGCTCTTACGTCCCTTATGTCTTGAACGCTTCTCTTCATAGTCTTTTTTCAGATCAGCAATAAAGGCATCACGTGTATCTTTGGTGACTAAACGCTGAGCCACACCCACAGCACGTGACGCGTCTTTTACATAGATACTGCAGCCATGATAGTTCGGTTCAATTTTCACGGCGGTATGGATTAAGGAAGTGGTAGCCCCACCAATCATCAGTGGAGTTTCCATGCCTAGTCGCTCCATTTCTTTCGCGACATGCACCATTTCATCAAGTGATGGCGTAATCAGACCAGACAAGCCGATAATATCGACTTTTTCTTCGCGTGCCGTATCCAGAATTTTCTGCGCTGGCACCATCACGCCAAGATCTATAACTTCAAAGTTATTACATTGCAGGACCACGCCCACGATATTTTTACCGATATCATGAACGTCACCTTTGACGGTGGCCATCAAAATCTTGCCGTTATTTTTGCTGGTATCGCCTTCTTCTTTAGCCGCTTCAATGAAAGGCATCAGATAAGCGACTGCTTTTTTCATTACACGGGCAGATTTGACCACTTGCGGTAAAAACATCTTACCTTCACCAAACAAGTCACCGACCACGTTCATACCGTCCATCAACGGCCCTTCAATCACTTCCAGTGGTTTGGCAAATTGTTGGCGTGCTTCTTCTGTATCGTCTTCAACATAATCCGCAATGCCTTTTACCAAAGCATGCTCAAGACGCTTGACGACAGGTAGCTCACGCCAGGCCAAGTCTTCCTGCTTAGCCACACTGCCACCTTCGCCTTTGTATTTTTCGGCGAGTTCCAGCAATCGGTCAGTAGAATCTTCACGGCGGTTTTGCACGACATCTTCTACGGCTTCACGCAATTCTTCAGGCAGATCATCATAGATAGCCAGCTGGCCAGCATTAACAATCCCCATATCCATGCCCGCTTTAATCGCGTGGTAGAGGAAAACCGCATGAATCGCTTCACGCACCGGATTGTTACCACGGAATGAGAATGAGACGTTGGAAACACCACCACTGATCAGCGCATGTGGCAGACTTTGTTTAATATCGTGAACAGCCTCAATAAAATCGACGGCGTAATTATTATGCTCTTCAATACCTGTGGCGACGGCAAAGATGTTGGGATCGAAGATGATATCTTCTGGTGGGAAATGAACTTTCTCTGTCAGCACCTCATAGGAACGTCGACAAATTTCCAGCTTACGTTCACGTGTATCGGCCTGACCGACTTCATCAAAGGCCATTACAATCACCGCTGCACCATAACGGCGAACCAATTTAGCCTGTTCGATAAATTTATCTTCACCCTCTTTCAGGCTGATGGAGTTAACAATGCCTTTACCTTGAATACATTTCAGACCTGCCTCGATAACGTCCCATTTAGATGAGTCAATCATGATAGGCACACGGCTGATATCTGGTTCAGCAGCGAGTAAGTTAAGGAAGGTGACCATGGCCTCTTTCGAGTCCAGCATGCCCTCATCCATATTGATGTCAATGATTTGAGCACCGTTTTCTACTTGCTGACGTGCCACTTCCAGTGCCGTATCGTAGTCGCCTTCTTTGATTAGCTTGGCGAAACGCGCCGAGCCCGTGACATTGGTCCGTTCGCCTACATTCACAAATAAACTGTCAGGGGTGATATTCAGGGGTTCTAAACCACTCAATCGGCAGTGATGTAGATTCTTCTTTGGCTGACGAGGATGAATACCCTCTACTGCATCAGCAATCGCTTTGATATGAGCAGGGGCGGTACCGCAACAGCCACCGACAATGTTTAAGAAACCAGACTCAGCCCATTCTTTAATCTGTGCTGCCATGACTTCTGGTGATTCATCATACTCACCGAACTCATTAGGTAAGCCTGCATTGGGGTGAGCACTGATATGACAAGTCACTACATTGGCTAACTCTTCCACGTACTGACGTAACTGCTCCGCACCCAGTGCACAGTTCAGGCCAATACTCAGAGGCTGGATATGCGCCAGCGAGTTCCAGAATGCTTCGGCCGTTTGGCCTGAAAGTGTACGACCACTGGCATCAGTAATCGTGCCTGAAATCATGACCGGGATATGTACACCATTTCGTTCGCAGAACTGATCAATCGCAAACAAGGCGGCTTTGGCATTTAAGGTGTCAAACACCGTTTCGACCAGCAACAAATCAGCACCGCCATCAACCAAACCACGAATGGCTTCCATGTATGCATCAACCAGTTCATCAAAACTGACATTTCGAAAGCCTGGATTATTCACATCAGGAGAGATACTGGCCGTGCGGTTAGTTGGGCCCAATACACCGGTGACAAAACGTGGCTTGTCTGGGTTGTTAGCCGTAAATTCATCAGCCACTTCTTTAGCTAATTCGGCTGAGACTTTATTTAACTCATACACCAGATCTTCCATCTGGTAATCAGCCATGGCAATTGATGTACCATTAAAGGTGTTCGTTTCAACAATATCCGCACCGGCTTCAAAATAGGCACGATGGATATCGCGAATAATTTGCGGCTGGGTCAAAGACAAAAGATCGTTATTGCCTTTTACATCACAGGGATGATCTGCAAATCGCGCACCACGAAAATCTTTTTCTTCCAGTTTATAACTTTGGATCAACGTCCCCATTCCACCGTCTAGAATCAGAATACGTTGCTCAAGTAAGGATTTAATTTGTTGATGCACAGTCATTTAAAGCAGATTTCCCATCTGGTAAAGCGATTATAAAAATCGCACGATTATACCAGATACTCATCACGACTTTTGAACTGTGACAGATTTAACTCAGCCAGCATCGCTACTGGCTGAGCATTAGAATTTATACCTTAAATGACGATAAGCCTGTTTGTAACTCATTGGCTGTGGCATCCAAATCGCTACCGACCTGACTGAGTTCTTTTGCACCCTCAGCTGTCTGCTGAACCAAATCCGAAATACGGGTTAGATTTTCACTGACATTTTCACAAACATTGCTTTGCTCTTCTGTGGCTGATGCAATCTGTAAGGTCATCTCAGAGACTTCATCAATCGCGGTTCTAATTTTGATTAAAGCGCTGGCAGCAGAATGCGCTAATTCCACGCTATGCTCAACCTGCTCGCCACTTTTCTTCATAGCGACAGAGGCTTCTTTATTTCCTTGGTTCAGTAAGGCCAAACGATTTTGAATCTCCACAGTCGCTGATTGTGAACGATTCGCCAACGCTCTCACCTCATCTGCCACCACGGCAAAACCACGACCTTTTTCACCGGCTCTGGCCGCTTCAATCGCAGCATTCAAAGCTAATAGGTTTGTTTGTTCAGCAATGCCCTGAATTTCGACCAGAATCTCTGCAATGGCGCCACTATTCTTGACTAGTTGATCCAATGCAGCTTCAGAGAGTTGAACACTATTTTTCACATCACTGATTGATTGGGCATTCTGACTCACCAGATCCGCACCCGCTTCTGTTGATTGATGCGCATCACTGACTAATGTTGCGGTGCGCTCTGCGTTACCAGCAATCTGCTGAGCTGAAGCCGACATTTCAGTGACTGCAGAGACCATCTGATCCAGTAAACTGCTCTGTTCATTCATCTGATCACTGGTTTGTTGGCTAATTTGCTTACCTTGAGCAGATAAGGCGCTTATACGGTTACCAATCGGCAACATCCCCTTAATCAAAGTCTGTAGTTTTTGAATAAAGGTATTCAATAAATTTGCCAGCTTACTGGTTTCATCCTGGCGGGAGACAGTGATTTGTTGTGTCAGATCCCCTTCGCCTCCGGCCAGTTTACCAACAATACCGGTCATATCATGCAGGGGCTTGACACTGCTTTTGGCAACAAACCAGACAATGACCACACCAATCATCGCAAACAAAAAGCCCAGCAGAGTCGTCTGACTGATAAAGCGTGATTGTTGCTGATCCATAAAGGCTTGTTGTTGCTGAAGATCAGCATAAATAACGGACTCAGGCACGGAGATATAAACAGTCCAGTGAGCACCCGTATCACCTAGCTTAAAAGGTTTTAACACTTTCAAAGCATCATCAGCAGCAAAAATAGTACTCTCATCTGACATGGATAGATTCTTAATTTTACTCACAAGATCAGCGTCGATTGACTTCAAATTTTTCCCGACTAATTCTGGATTCTCACTATCAGCAACAATGACGCCCTTTGGACTAACTAATAAAATCTCACCAGCGCCGTCATAGAGCTGTTTATCGACTTTCACGATATTGGACTGTAGGAAGTCAGCACTGATATCAATCCCTGTCATACCAATAAAATTACCATTCTTCGTTACTGGTACAACCATACTGGTTAGCAATACATCCTTCCCATTTATCGGATAGATATAAGGGTCAACGACGCAGCTTTTGTTGGACTCTTTGGGACATAAATAATATTCACCGGCTCTCACACCATTATCGTCAAGCGTCTGGTCTTCTAATCCAACTAAACTCTCGACGGTGAAACCATCATTATCGCCATTAATCACATAGGGTAGAAACCGGCCACTCTCATCACTACCAACGGTTGATGGATACAAAGCATCTGAAAAATCAAACTTATTGGGTTCAAAGGCAACATAGGTACCCAAGAAATTAGGACTCAGATTCAAGGTCTTTTTTAGGGTATCCAAAGCCAGTTGACGTTTGTCTATAGTATTAGAAGCACTGGCTAACGATTGCATGGACATCGACGTAGATGTGGCCACGTTCAATGCTTTCTCCAGAGGGACGAGCAGGCTGGCACTGGTATCACTGGCGAGTAGTCCGAGATAAGATTCCGCCTGATTTTTTGTCAGTTCGCTATTGTATTCTGTGAGTGATTGATTAATTTTGCCAAAGTTATACATCGCTACCAAGGCGGTCACGAGCACAACAGAAAGTAGACTGAGTCCAGCCCATAAGCTAAACCGTTGCTGAATAGATAAATTCATACTGACTCCACACAAAGCGGTTCCCCGTCAACATCGCATCATGTTTATCAGCTGAAAAATCAAGCTAAACCTTTACAGTGAAAGACTCAAACAGGCATACACTAGGCAGATAGTTCTTCATTAAACAGCAGCCAGAAAATGTTCTATGAATGACAACAGGGCACCAAAAAATGATGATGCGCAAAATATGACAGAAAGCGGCTTAGAAAACAATGTTTAATGAGAGGAAACATGAACTATTTCCATTTTTTCTAATATAAACGCATTCCGACCTTTTTCACGGTGTCTCCATCAACCTCATTCACGACCCAATGAATGCCGTGCCAATCTATGTCATCACCTACAACAGGGTGCCCCCCACCCGCCGTGCAATAAACTCGCCTAAACTCACACCCACTTCCTGGGGACTGATCGTCAAACCATAGGCTTTAGCGATATCCACTAACATTGCCTCACCATTGAGAACAAAAGAACCAAAAAAGCTAATTGCTTCTGATTCAGCTGAGTATCGCCATTAAATAATTCATTTAGATTATCTAAGTCCTCCTCACGGCTGATCACGCATAGAATATCGCCTAGTTTTAGACGCGTACTGCCTTTAGGATGAATCATCTCCTCATGCCGGAATAAGGCAGAAATCATCGCGCCAGATGGAAAACGAAGTAAACGAATAGGTTGGTCGTCGAGACGTTGGTTCTCTACTTTATAGACAAACATTTCAAAATCGCGCTCAGGCAAAATACCTAAAGAACCACGTTGTCTCGGGCTGGCTTTTTTGGGGATCTGCACTCGCATCCATTTTGCCATGGGTAATAGAGTGCCGCCTTGAATGAGTAGCGATAGCAACACAACTGCAAACGCCACATTAAAATACATCGGGGCATTATCTACCCCACCTATGACAGGAAAGATCGCCAGCACGATAGGCACAGCTCCTCGTAATCCCACCCAGGAAATAAAACCAATTTCACGCCAGCGGAATTTAAAAAACGGTTTTACGGAGAGAATAACTGCCAGTGGCCTTGCAATGAATATCAGGGCTAAGGCTATCACGAGTGAGGGTAAAGCATATTCCATTAATTCGCTTGGAGTGACCAGCAAACCCAGCACCAGGAATAAACCAATCTGGCTTAACCAGGCCAGACCATCATACACTGGCAAAATATGCTGTAATTGACGGGTGTTTTCACTGCCTATCATCAAACCACAGAGATAGATAGCCAGAAAACCACTGCCCCCCATCCAGGACGCTAAACCAAAAATACTAAACCCCAATGCTAATGCCAACAGTGAGTACAAGCCTGGCATTAACTCCAGTCTTGCCAATAAACGCTTAACTAACCAGCCACCTAAGAGACCAATACCAATACCAAAGCCGAATTGTTGAAGGAAAAACAGTACATTACCTAGCACAGTGTTTTCATCACTAATCAATAACTGGATGAACATCAATGTAAGAAAAATCGCCATCGGATCGTTGGTGCCAGACTCGATTTCTAGTGTCGCCCCAACTCGTTCGTTGATATTAATGCCCTGACCACGCAACATAGAAAAGACTGCAGCGGCATCTGTCGACCCTACAATCGCACCAATCAATAAGCCTTCAACCAGTGTTAGATTAAATATCCACATGGCTATTAACCCCACCACACCGCTGGTGATAAACACACCTATCGTTGCCATGGATAAAGCAGGTTTAAAGCCGACACGAAATGTTTTGAGGCGAGTACGCATACCGCCATCGAGCAAAATCATGGCGAGTGCCAAATGACCGATAACGAATGCCACGGAATAATTATCAAACTGAATACCTAATATGCCATCTTCTCCAGCCAGCATGCCTAGTGCCAGGAAAATGATCAGCAATGGCAAACCAAAAATAGAAGATAAGCGGCTGGCCAGAATGCTTAAAGCAATCAAGGTTCCGCTTAACAAAAACAACATACTTATCGAATTCATAAAGGCGCTTTTATCAGTGATCTATGGACTAAACATAGCAACAAATGCTCTGAAGAGCACGAAATGACAGTGAATTTATTGAGATGATGATGGCCGTTTTAAACTCAACTCTCCAGCTTCTTCAATGTCAATAAATGGAAAAAGACTACCGATATCCAAACGTGCCTTAAATCGATATTTAACCGCATCCTGATGATGAGACATTAACTGACTAATCAATTTCGCACTACCAAGCAAATCTGGTACTGCTTGGATTGTAAATTCTTCGGTGCCGTATGCCGCAACTCGCGGTAAATCCGGTTCCGCTCCACTCAATATCCGATAACCATCTACCTCAACGGAGTAGCTCATCCCCTTCAATGGTAGCGCTTGTCGATTAGGATTAATCACTTGTAAACCGATAAGGAAAGTAGGTGCTGAGGCAGTTGAGGACGGCGCCAGATTAAACGAAGTGATATTGACTTGAGGTTGTTCAAATTCAGGCGACAAGCTCGCACATGCCGACAAGAAATAAACCATGGTGAATAGAAAAATAAAGCGGAATTGTCGCATAACACGGTCCTGTTGTTGTTCATTGATGCAATAAGAATGTTAAGTATTAATATAGACGCAACGCCTTAATTCAAGCTTATTCAATAGAGACTTGTTTTAGTGACATAAAAAAACGCCGCATATTTCAATCAATATGCGGCGTTTAATCGCTTTAATGGGACTTAATCCCATTCAGAAACGGTTATTGACCTCGTTCCTGAAGCTCCTCGTTTTCATCCATTTCATGTGCAGGATGAGGAGCGTTAGCTGCATCTTCAGCTTCTTTCATATTTTCTTTGTAGTCTTCACTCATTTTTTTATCTTTATGAGTGTCGACTGACTCTCCCATTTCATGGGCGGGATGTTTCGCTCCTTCATGAGAGTCTTTATGCTCATTCGCAAACGCCATACTTGATGCGAATAGAAGCGTGAATACTACTGATAACAATGTTGTAAATTGTTTGCTTAACATTATTTTCTCCTTTGTTTGAACCATCAAACATCGGTAAAAAGAGCCTGAATTTTGAATTTATCATTCAGGACTGATTCCTACCCTAACGAATTATTCATATGAGATCAAATCGCCAAGAAACAAAATAACCTTAATAATCAACAACTCACACTCACATCATTTATTCAATGATTATTCTTAACGCTAGTCAAGACAATCCTTACAGCTGACTCAGGATATCACTGATTAACTGACTGCTTTTTTATCAACGGCTACAGAAGTGCCAGTATTCATAAAGCGATTGACTCCGTTTAATAATGCTTTTATCGCTGAAGTAGTGATGTTTTTATCCTGCCCCACACCGAACACGGTTGCATACTCTCCCATCTTGACTTCAACATAGCTCACCGCTGTTGCGTCAGAACCGGCCGTCATGCCGTGTTCATGATAATCCGCGACAGTCACTGTTTCACCGATATGCTCTGAGATAGCTTTGGCCACAGCATCCAATGGTCCATTGCCTTGTCCCTTTAACTCAATACGCTGTTGCTCATATTTCACCACCACATGGCTCATGACTTGATGACTTTCTTCATCGACGATATGACTTCCCATATATTGATAAGGACTGTTCACTTGCACGTATTCATCATCAAACAGTGAGACGATATTCTCAGCGTTAATCTCACGACCACTGCTGTCACTGACCTTTTGAACCACTTTACTGAACTCAATCTGCAAACGACGTGGTAATTCAAAGCCGGCATGTTGCTGTAACAAGAAACTCACGCCACCTTTGCCAGACTGACTGTTGACCCTCACCACAGCATCGTAACTACGATTTACATCGGCTGGATCAATGGGTAAATAAGGTACCTGCCAATAGTCATCCGCTTTTTGTACGGCCAATCCTTTTTTAATCGCATCCTGATGCGAGCCAGAAAAAGCCGTAAACACTAATTCACCCGCATAAGGATGACGCGGATGCACGGGCAATTGTGTGGCTTCTTCAAACAATTGTCGGATCTGATCCATCTGAGTGAAATCAAGCTCAGGATGAATTCCCTGCGAATATAAATTCATCGCCAAGGTGATCAAGTCCACATTACCCGTGCGTTCACCATTACCAAATAAACAACCTTCCACACGATCAGCACCCGCCATGACAGCTAACTCAGCTGCTGCTACCGCCGTGCCGCGATCATTATGTGGGTGCACACTCAGAATAATGCTGTCGCGTTGATTTAAATGGCGATGCATCCATTCCACCTGATCGGCATAGGTATTCGGCGTCGCCATTTCTACTGTTGCCGGCAAGTTGATGATCATCTTATGTTCTGGTGTTGGCTGCCAGATGGACGTCACCGCGTCACAAACCTCTTTCGCAAACTCCATTTCCGCACTGGAAAAGGTCTCCGGTGAATATTGGTATACCCATTCGGTTTCTGGCTGTTTTGCCGTCATCTCTTTCACCCAACGCGTTCCACGCTCAGCGATCTCTTTCACCCCAGCCTTATCAGTGCGATAGACAATTTCACGAAAAGCAGGGGCAATCGGGTTATACATATGCAAAATAGCACGTTTGGCACCTTTCAAGGATTCCACGGTTCGGGCAATTAAATCCTCTCTGGCCTGCGTTAACACTTCAATCGTGACATCATCAGGAATACGATTTTCGTCAATCAGACGACGTACAAAATTAAAGTCCGTTTCTGAGGCTGATGGAAAACCAACCTCAATTTCTTTAAAGCCCATATCCACCAAGGCCAGGAAAAACCGCATTTTGGCATCAACAGACATCGGATCAATCAAAGCCTGATTACCGTCACGTAAATCTGTACTCATCCAGATTGGGGCTTTATCCAATACCACATTGGGCCACTGCCGATCAGGCAATTGGATAGCATCAAAGCGACGATATTTTTGAGCGGGCTGACTAATCATGTCTGACTCCTGACAATAACTATTAATGACACACAAGTTGCTGAAACAAATTTGCCTGACTCACCATATGAACGGGGTTAATTCATACTTTTCCGATGGGCCTTTCATGAGTTTTGATCATGTCAGTTCATCGTGCCAGCTGCGCTTTTGACGCATCGGCTATCAGTTCCAGCCATGTGAAATAGTATAAAGAAGTCACTATGGAATTAAATTGCTATATTTGCATAAAACCGACTTAAAAAAGAATAATATTGCTTAAATAATACAAATATTGAAATATATAACCACAATAAAAATTAATTTGGAAATTACATGTCTGACAACCTCGATAAATACGACATCATGATCCTGCAAAAATTACAGGCTGACGGACGCATCACCAACCAGGAATTAGCCGAAGCTATCAAGCTCTCACCGTCCCCCTGTTTACGTCGCGTCAAACAAATGGAAGAAAAAGGCTTAATTGACGGTTACGTGGCTTTATTGAATGCCAAAAAATTAGGTCTAACCCTGATGGCTTTTATTGGTATCAGTATGGATAAACACACACCGGAGCGTTTTGAAGCACTGGAGACCACACTTGCCAGCTATCCTGAGGTACTCGAATGTCACCTCATTACCGGCCAATCTGCCGATTATTTATTAAAGGTGATTGTGAAAGATATGGATGCCTATCAACAATTCCTGCTCAATAAATTAACGCGCATTGAGGGTGTGACAGGAGTTCATACCTCGTTTGTCATGAAGTCACCTATCAAAACAACGGCGCTGCCGGTTGGTTGATGTAGTGAATAGATCAGCCAAAACTTATGACGCAGGTCGTTTCTGTTTTTGTAACTGCCACATCCCCATCATAAACAGCACCATAGCCGACCAAACAAGAATAAACGTGACTAATCTGGCTTGGGGGAAATGCTCATCTAGCACGTAGACACCAATCAAAAATTGTATGGTCGGATTGATATACATTATAAAACCGACAATAGATAAATTGATGCGACGAGTGGCCATGGCAAATAAAACCAAAGGCAATGCCGTCAGAAAACCAGAGCTAATGAGCAAAACGGTCGTCGTTGTATCTTCGCCGAATTGTAATATCGATTCTGTTGAATTTGACTGCCAGCCAATCCACAACAAAACAAAAGGCATTAACCACAACGCTTCGATGGTTAATCCATTTATCCCATCAATCGGGTGCACCTTACGTATCAGCCCATAGAATGCAAAAGCAAATGAGAGCACCACGCCTACCCACGGTAAGCTGCCAAACGACCACAACTCCCAGAGCACGGCTAGAAAAGCAATGCCCCCAGCTATGGCCTGTAAAGGATGCAGCGACTCTTTTAGCAAAAGCCTCCCCATCAATAAACTCACTAGAGGCATGATGAAGTAACCTAAACTGGCTTCAAGCACACGATGCTGCCCAACGGCCCAGATATAGACCAGCCAGTTAATCGCAATAAACACCGCTGAGCCACCAAGCCAGAGTAAGGTCGTTTTATTATGTAACGCTTCCCATAAATGCTTGCCACGTCTTAAGGCCAGGCCCACGGTCAAAGTCGCTACCAGTGACCAGATAATCCGATGCGCCGTAACTTCAATCGGTGACACGTGACTCAGGAAACTGAAAAAGAGAGGAAAAAGCCCCCAGATGGTATAAGCCAGAACGGCTAAGATTAAACCTTGCATGATGTTCTCAGAAATTTAAACACATATGGTATCAGTGGCGCTTGTTACCATAAATACTCTTATTAATATATCCACATCCTCATTGGCAAAATGAGGGCTGACCTTACTGATACTGATAAACCGATAAGGCTATCTTGCCGTTATTCACTACAATATTTTCAGCGAGGAGCCTCTGTAACTGCTCCCGGTATTTCTCACTTCCCTCTGGAAAAGAAGATCGTCCTTGAGCATTGACAACGCGGTGCCAGGGCAAATGTGTGTCTGGTGGAAGTTTTTTAAGAACGGTACCTACGTAGCGGGCATACCCCGGGTAACCACAACTGATTGCAATTTGCCCATAGGTCATGACTTGACCATAAGGAATAGCATCAACCGTTTGCCATATCATTTTATCGAGCTCATCCATCAGAATATTTTTTGATTGTCCTCATTCGTTTGCTTATCCAAGCAGACAGGAAGTGATATTAATGGCTAGACTATGAAGCCGAAAAATGTGATAAATTTCACATTAGCTGGACAGCTAATTTACACCAAACTTAAGACAAGGATGACTTCAGTGAAACTCTTTTTAAGCCTATTTTGTTTATTCTTTTTTATTTCCACAGCCAATGCTTACACCATCTCTCCCGGTCCGATAAAAAAGTGGGGCGACCCCACATTGGGTACCGGGGCAACGATTAGTTATAGCTTCATGCTGGGTGGTGAAGAATGTGACCAAGCGGTTTGCTCTCCACTAAACAGTTTTATGCCCACGGGTTTTCAGCAAGAAATTAAAAAAGCTTTTAATGCCTGGAGTAGTGTCGCTAACCTCAATTTTATTGAAATAGCAGATGATGGTGCTAACTTTAATACACTCACAACATCAGGTGATATTCGAATTGGAGGTGAAGCGATTGATGGCCCGAGCGGGGTATTAGCGCATGCCTTTTATCCAGATACCCACTGGTATTTCTCTGCAGGTGGTGATCTGCATTTTGATAGTGCAGAAACATGGAGTATCGATAGCCTCATAGATGGTATCAGTATTTTCTGGGTAGCCTTACATGAAATCGGGCACTCACTTGGACTGGGGCACTCCGAGGCATCTAAATCAGTAATGGGACCTTTTTATAATCCTTCACTGAACGGCCTTCAAGCTGACGATATCGCCGGTATTCAATACCTTTATGGCGCTAATATCTCAGCCGTCCCCATACCCGCTGCATTCTGGTTATTACTGTCTGGTTTCATCGGCTTGATACGTCTTCGTCGATACTGATAACCACAATATGACTAGCTTAAACACATATTGCATGTGTTTAAACCTAAACAGGTCAGCCTGATTCAGACTGACCTGTTTTCGATTATTGACAGCTGACTTGATAGCCATCTTTCACGCGGTTAAAGCTGTATGTATTATCGTTACCTTTCTGTTCATAGTTCAGCTCGTCATCAGCTAACTCGAGATTCTCATAATGAATTTGCTTACCGATCTGATCAGAAGGACTACCATTCATATCCTGAAAAGCAGCAATGACCGTGTGCATTTCGTCCCCTTCCATCTTCCATTGACCACGCTCTTTTTGAACCCATGACAGGTTTTCACCATCACAGACTAGAAATAATGCCGCATAACTTTGATCAGGCTCACGTTTGACTAACCATTTCATGGTTTCGCCATCATGTTGGGTTTCGGCATACCAGGTGCCAATTAAATCATCGAATGTCACATCTGCAACAGCCACACTTGATACGGATAAACCAGCCAACACGGCATACAACATTGGTTTTAATTTCATGGGAATCAACCTCCTTAGATGTCTACATAGGTATAGGAGGACTCATTACTCAAACAAGATTCAGAACACCCACCTAACTCATCCGATAACACTAATCTCGCTGCTCATGCAGAACAAGACATCCTAGTGATAATTGGGATTGACTCCTAGATCGTTAATGCAGCGTTATCGCAAAAGCCCTGTTTTTCAATATCAGCTTGCTGCAAAAACAGAACTTTTTTACTGTCTTTTCAGGAGATGGAAATGACTTTCAAGTCAGAGCAAAGCGGTCAATCATTACCGACTGAGCAATTTAGGCATGTCTAAGGAAAAAGACATAGAGATCTTAACAATCAATAAGATAGGAAATACATTCAGAAAAGAATCCCGCCTATCAAAGCAGAGTGATAGCTAAATATTCGGATATAAATTGTTTGAGGAAGGCTTTTCATATTAACACTAAATATCCAGTTGTGAAGTGGTAGTACGTTTATAGGGATGACATTGGCAAAATAATCTTTATTCACTCTTTGCATCAGTGATTTCTTGCACCATAATCAACCTCAGGTCTCCAACTAACCAAAGAGGATCTCGAACCAATGATCAAACGTCCCGCCGAAGGTAAACGTCTGTTTATTCTGGACACCAATGTATTGATGCATGACCCAACGGCTTTATTCCGTTTTGATGAGCATGATATCTACTTACCCATGGTTGTATTAGAAGAACTCGATCGTGGTAAAAAAGGCTTATCTGAAGTCTCCCGTAATGTACGCCAGGTCAGTCGGTTCCTCGATGATTTATTACTGCAGGCTGAAGATAATGAAGCCATTACCAAAGGCATTCCTCTACCCAGCGTGAACAGTGGTGATATGCCTAATGCCAGCGGTCGTCTGTTTTTCCAGACCACCCAAATGGAGCAGGAATTACCTAAAGAACTCCCCAGCCATCAGGGCGATAACGCTATTTTGAGTGTGGCGATTGCCTTACAGGCAGCCATTAAAGATCACACCATTATTCTGGTTTCAAAAGATATCAACTTACGGATTAAAGCCACCGTTTTAGGTATCTGTGCCGAAGACTATTACAACGATAAAGTGCTGGATGATGTGGATCTGCTCTATCGCGGTGCCAGCGAGCTCAATGCGGATTTCTGGGATGATTTGAATCGTCTGGAATCATGGACAGCGGATGGGCAGACCTTCTATGAAGTTGAAGGCGATGTGGTTAAAGACTGGTATCCGAACCAGCTTATTTACTCTCCAGGTGAAGATCATAATATTGAAGCCGTGGTGCGTTCCGTCACTGAAACCAGTGCAGATATTCAACTCATTAACGATTACCGCAAAGATAATCATGCCATCTGGGGCATTACCGCCCGTAATCGCGAACAGAATTTCGCACTGAATTTATTAATGGATCCTGAAGTGGATTTTGTCAGCTTATTGGGTCAGGCCGGTACTGGTAAAACCTTACTGACATTAGCAGCAGCCTTAACGCAGACTGTCGAACACAAGCGCTACAGTGAAATTATCATGACACGGGTTACCGTGCCTGTCGGTGAAGATATCGGTTTCTTACCAGGCACCGAAGAAGAAAAAATGACCCCTTGGATGGGCGCATTAATGGATAACCTTGAGGTATTAAATAAAACAGAAGGTGGCGAATGGGGTCGTCAGGCCACTAACGATTTATTACAGCGATGGATTAAAATCCGTTCGCTCAACTTTATGCGCGGCCGCACCTTCCTGAATCGCTTTTTAATCATCGATGAAGCGCAAAACTTAACCTCGAAACAGATGAAAACATTGATTACGCGTGCCGGTCCAGGTACCAAAATTGTCTGTTTAGGTAACATCGCTCAAATTGATACACCGTACCTGAGCGAAACAACATCTGGCCTGACCTATGTGGTTGATCACTTTAAATATTGGCAGCACAGTGGTCACATTACGCTGCTCCGTGGTGAGCGTTCAAGACTGGCTGATTACGCCTCTGAAAACCTTTAATGCTGGCAACTTAGTCTGAACATGATATAAAGAATCTTATATTCAGGCCGATTAAGTGACATTAAGCTTTTAAGGATAATGGTAGAGAGTGATGCAACATCCAGGTTCAGACAGACGTGAGTTTTTTCGAATCAATGACTCGGTAGTCATTGAGTACAAACCTGTGGAAAAAACGCACGTCGGTGAAGTCGCCAAACGTATTTCACAATCATCAGAAAGTGATGGTGATTCTGAACGGGCTCAGCTTCGTACGATGCAAAACGTGTTTTCACACTTATTAGACCAAATCAGTCAGCATGATCGTGAAATTGCACGTGCACTGCGCTTATTAGATGACAAGGTCAACCTGATTGCACAACGTATTGAACGTCACAATAATCCTATCAATCCTGACAAGCTGACAGACGTAAACTTGAGTGGGGGTGGTGTTGCCTTATTGGTCGCTACCCCTATCAAGCCAAGAGATTATGTTGAACTCTTTATGCAGCTAAAACCCTCAGCCAGCACTATTCACACTCTGGCAACGGTGATTGGCTGTGACAAAATCGAACAAGCACCTGCTGAAACACCTTATTTATTGCGTATGGCCTTCACTCATATGGATGAAATGGATCGTAATGTGCTCATTCGTCATACATTAAAACGTCAGGCAGAACGTCTACGCGAAGGTGAACTCACAGGCGCCATGACCCTTATCGAGTCTTGATATAGCTGTAATACAGCAACGGAATGACCAATAAGGTTAATAAAGTCGACACCAGAATTCCGAATAATAAGGCAATAGCCAAACCATTAAATATAGGGTCATCGAGAATAAATACCGCCCCTACCATCGCAGCCAGCGCAGTCAGAATAATAGGCTTAGCACGGGTTGCAGCAGCGGCAATTACTGCCTTCTCAGCCGTGATGCCTTCAGCCATCGCCTGACGGATAAAATCGACTAACAAAATAGAGTTACGCACGATAATCCCTGCCATTGCAATCATGCCAATCATCGATGTTGCTGTAAAAGGTGCGCCTAATAAAGCATGCCCGGGCATGACACCAATCACGGTCAGCGGAATCGGCACCATAATAATCAAGGGCAATAAATAAGATCGAAACTGCGCCACAATCAGCAGATAAATCAGAATAATGCCTATGGCATAGGCTAATCCCATATCACGAAACGTCTCATAGGTAATTTGCCATTCCCCGTCCCATTTCAATGAATCTTGTAAGGCCAGACTCGGTACTGAAACCAAATATTGCTGAATCGGTATGTTCTCTAATTGCTGATACACCGAAAACATGCCATACAAGGGACTATCGACCTTGCCAGCCATATCCGCTGTGACGTAAGTCACGGCTTGTAAGTCTTTGTGGTAAAGCGTTTGTTGATGTTCCTCCTCCACCACATTAACGACGTCAGCTAAACGAATCAGATCACCTTGTTGATTGATGAGCTTCATATTCAATACAGCATCAAGGTTCGCTTTATCCTCGATTGGCCATTGCAATCGCAATGGTATGGCGTATTTCACATTATCATCGTGTAGATACCCTACATCCTTGCCAGTCAGCGCTAACTGAATAGCTTCAACAATCTGTTGCTGACTCAGGCCAAATAAGCTCGCTTTATTTCTATCCACATTAATGATCTGTCTGTCGGCTTTCGCCTCAATGCTGCTATCAATATCGACAATGCCATCAGTTTGCTCAAACACCTTAACAAGTTGTGATGCCTGATTTTGTCGCTGTTGTTCACTCAAGCCATACAACTCCGCCACAATGGGTGATAACACAGGTGGCCCCGCCGGCACTTCAACGACCTTGATACGCGCGTCCCATTTCCTAGCAATCACTGTTAGTGGTTCTCTTAGCTTCAGTGCTAAAGAATGGCTATGTTCATCACGCTGATGTTTATCTCTGAGGTTGATTTGAATATCTGCCTGATGCCAGCCTTCACGTAAATAATACTGACGCACCAGACCATTAAAATTAATCGGCGAAGCTGTGCCGACATAGGCCTGATAATCAGTCACATCGTCAACGGTCGACAGATAATCTGTCAACGCACGGGTGACTGCTGCTGTTTTTTCTAATGGCGAGCCTTCAGGCATATCAATCACAATCTGCACTTCAGACTTATTATCAAACGGCAGCATTTTCAGAATGACCAGTTTCATTGCTGCCAGACCAACAGACACAATAACCAGCAAAATAAGTCCACCCCACAGTAATTTTCGGCGGCGGGCAGCATGTTCATGTAATAGAAAGGGGCTCAAAACACGCTGAAAAACCGCGTCATATTGGGACTCGGCAACTTGCTCATGCTTGGCCGAACGAGAATGTGAAAGCATCTTCAACACCATCCATGGTGTCACGACATAGGCCACCATTAATGACAGCAGCATGCCCATGCTGGCATTAATCGGAATCGGGCTCATATACGGGCCCATCAAACCGCTGACAAAGGCCATGGGTAATAAGGCTGCGATCACGGCTAAAGTCGCCAATATTGTTGGCTGCCCCACCTCATCGACAGCGACTGGAATCGCTTGTTTTAAGCTTAATTTTTCTTGTTGAATATGACGATGAATATTCTCCACCACCACAATCGCATCATCTACCAGAATGCCAATAGAAAAAATTAAGGCGAACAACGACACCCGATTTAAAGTAAAACCCCATGCCCACGAAGCAAATAACATCAGTAATAAGGTAATCACCACCGCTACGCCAACGATGATGGCCTCTCGCCAGCCCAGTGCAAATAACACCAATAAAATCACAGCCACCGTGACAAAAATAAGTTTATGGATCAGCGTATCAGCCTTTTGATCCGCCGTTTCACCATAATTACGCGTGACGGTCACCTGCACATCATCCGCAATCATCACGCCTTTTAATGCTGTTACCTGCTGCAGAACCAGCTCAGCAATATCCGCGGCATTAGTTCCGGGCTGTTTGGCAATGGCAATGGTGACGGCATCATATTCACCCTGAGCTTTAATCTGTTTGTCTGCTGCGGCAGGTCCGGTGCCAAACCACACATACTGACGCGGTTGCTCTGGACCAAGATAAATATCAGCCACATCCGTTAAATACACTGGCTGGTCATTAAAAACACCGACAATGAGTGATTTCAGCGTGTCAGTGGAAACGATAAACTGACCTGCCTGAACACTTGTCATTTGATTATTTTGTACAGTCGTCCCGGCCTCAGCCGATTGATTAGCGGCTGCCAACGCCTGACTCAAGCGATGATTATCCATGTGATATGCCGCCATAGCCTCTGGATCTAAGGTGATATTCACTACGGTATCAGCACCGCCAACAGTATAAATATCCCGTGTTCCATCAACCCGCTTCAGTTCTACTTCCAAGGACTGAGCTAACTGTTTTAACTGACTGGAATCCTGCTGGCTTTCACGCCATAGAGTGAGTGTCAGAATCGGCACATCATCAATGCCTTTGGGTTTAATAATAGGTTGTGACACACCCAAGTTTTCAGGCAGCCAATCCAGATTGGAATAAATTTTATTGTATAAACGTACAATCGCATCGGTACGTTTCTCACCGACTTCAAACTGAGCAGTGATGATAGCCAGCCCTGGCTTCGATACTGAATACACGTGTTTCAGACCAGCAATTTCACTGACCACCTGCTCCGCTGGTGTCGCTATCAAACTCTCTACTTCCTTGGCTGACGCACCGGGGTAAGCAATGAAAATATCTGCCATAGTGACATCAATCTGCGGCTCTTCTTCACGTGGCGTCACCATCAACGCAAATATCCCCAGCAATAAGGCCAGCAATGCCATCAACGGCGTCAGGGCATTGTCCTGAAATAATGCGGCGATACGACCGGACATCCCCAATGTTGGCTTAGATTCAGTCATGTTGCTGCTGCAAATACACTAAAGCCCTATCTGGCTGAGTCATCACTTGTTCTCCGGCATCGATACCGGATAAGACTTCAACCCAGCCATCTTCATATTCCATCCCAACTCTGACTTGTCTGAATACAAGCTGTTGCTTCGCGAGCACATAAACCCCATCCACTTCAGACCGTTTTACCAAGGCCTGTTTTGGAATCACGAGTACCGGCTGCTCACGGCCATAAGCGGTGACTTTAGTCGTCATGCCAGGGAAAACATCATTGATTTTTTGTGGTAAATCCAAACGGATATGGAAACTGTGAGTCTGTGGATCTGCAGCTGGAATGAAGGTTTTATCAAGCTGTGTTAAATGCTCGCCTGAAGGTAAAAGCACATCCAGCTTGGCCGCCATCACCTCTGTTAATTGTTTCTGTGGCACGGAAAAAACCACACGCAAATCATTCAGTGACAGGCCTGACATTAAGCGCTGACCGGGCGTTGCCATTTCACCCACTTCAATCCAGCGCTTGGTCATCACACCAGCATAGGGTGCCCGGACTTCGGTATATGACAGCTCAACTTTAGCCTGCTCGACTTCCGCTTGGCGGGCTTTGATTTGAGCATTTAATACATTGACCCGCGCCGCTGTCGCAGCTTTATCGGCTTCGGCTTTATCCAGCGCAGAACGTGTCACTTGTTTGCGTTGGTATAAATCACTGATTCGTTTGGCTTCCGCTGCGGCCTCGGTATATCTCGCCTGTACTTCTTTTAACTGGGCTTGTTCGGCCAGCAGGTTCGCTTCTGCTTGCCATAAACGGGTTTTAATTTCTTCGTCGTTAAAACGTAAAATCAGCGCGCCCTTTTCTACCCGGTCATTCACGTCATAAAAAATCTCTGCCACTTGCGCAGAAACACGCGACGAAACAGTTGCCTGATTGATAGCTTCAACACTGCCATCATAAGTCCACTGTCGAGCATAGTTTTTATAGACCGCTTCGGTATGGGGCAGCCCCTCCGCGTTAATATTAAAACTGGCTGACAACAGCAATGTGATAAAAGCGGTCCACCTTAATAATGACTGTTCCATGGTGTTCTCAATAACTATATTAGAATTTGCTAATTTACAGTCATCTGCTTTGATTGTCTATACTGGCGTTTTATTCAAACCGGAATTCTTACTCAATGCGGTACCCGACTTTATACAGCTTTCGTCGTTGTCCTTACGCTATGCGAGCCAGGTTAGCGCTCGCTGCCAGCGGTATTAAAACCGAACTTCGCGAAGTGGTATTAAAAGATAAACCTGCAGAATTATTAGCTATTTCCCCAAAAGGGACTGTGCCTGTTCTACAGACCGAAACAGGAAAAGTTATCGACGAAAGTATCGACATTATGCGTTGGGCACTGGAAAAGCGAGACCCCGAGGAGTGGTATCAAACGCTCACACATCAACAAAAACAGCACTGTGACGAACTGATTGCTAATAATGATGGTGAGTTTAAGTATTATCTTGATCGCTATAAATATGCCGATCGTTACCCAGAATACCCAGAACTGTATTACCGTGAGCAAGGTGAGGCGACCTTACAAAAATTGGAATCCTTATTAGCAAAAAATGGTTGCCTGCTCACTGAAAAATGGACGATGGCAGACATTGCTCTATTACCTTTTATTCGTCAGTTCGCCTTTGTTGATAAAGACTGGTTCGAACAGTCACCCTATCCCCTGGTCAGAGACTGGCTGAGTGAATTTTTACACAGTGATTTGTTTGCCAATGTCATGGTGAAATATGAACAGTGGCATGCTGATCAGCCAATAGTCTTATTTCCAGAGACCAAATAAGCGCATCCACTGAATGCTCAAATAAAGATAATCTGATCTATTTAGCCTGGGAGTTTAGAGAACTTAAGAAATTGTTTTAAAACTAGTATTTTTTAGAAAAGCAATAACAGAGAGTCGTCCATGATTCTCTGCTGCCGCTTATGAAACAAGTAAAAAAGACTACACTGGCTTTATCTCTTACTCCGGATGAACACCTTTTTCCAAAAAGGCGCCATCATCCAATGGTTCGAGCCAATCCAGTACCGGTTGTTTGAAGCTGTTCAAACCTTTGTATTCCGCCAGGTCCGGATGCAGACTGCGTAAAACACGGTTCAAACGTTTCGCCCAACGTGGGTAAGTAGCCAAGTCTGCCAAACTCACCATATAAGTACGGATACTAAAGGCAATCGCATTACTTCGTGGCAGCCTGAATAGTGCTTGTAGCTCTACACGTAAAAAGACTTTGTCACCGGCGTTTTCTTTGGTAGCCGACACGTTATCTGTTCCCCACACATCATAGGTTTCTGATGAAGTATCAAGTCGTGGATTCACACACATACGCCAGTTAGTACGACGAACCGGGCTGCCATATTGCAGGTGTAATAAATATTTCAGTGCGCGATCAAAAATCCCCATCTCTGGCGCATGAGGCACAGGTGCGTGCCATTCTTTAAATGACATGCCGGCATCAAAAGCCACTGACCAGTCGGCCTGACCTGTGACCATACCTAAGTCAGCATAGAGATCATTATCACGTTGATCCATGACCACCCAGTCACCCTGAACCTGACGCATCACATATTCAAATGGCTCCATCGGTAAGGTAGACACATCGCCAAATACAAAGTGATCTTCAATGCCTAGAGGCTTATTCACCCAGTGCCAGTTATCACCATCAATAGTTAACTGAAACTCAGATGGATAGCTTTCTGATAGTGATGTCATCACTAATTCCAGCGTATCCCACTGAGCATCCATCATATGAGGTAAAGCCACACAGCGTGTGTGATCTTCACTTAATACAATGGCACGTTCTTTACATTCGGCCACATAGTGTTCGTCGACATCAATCGGGTGTTCAAACACAGAACCAGGCTCACCAGATGTGTGCTGTTCAATGTTAACGCTGTACATATACTCGTCTTCTTCAAACGGATAAGGAAAACGTCTTACTGATTCTGGCGAGTTTCTAAACGTGAAATCACCACGAAATGTTTCTTCATTAAATGCCATATTCATCGTTCATTCCTCACAAATTGATGACCATGCGTGAACAGTTTGCACGCGAGACACAAGGTAAAATTTTCTTAGCAGCGACACGCTCAGCATCGGACAGATATTCATCGTGATGAACTAACTCACCATCACATTCAACGACTTCCACCTCACAGCGACCACAGGCACCACCACGACACATATAAGGCGCATCGATACCGGCTTCTTCCATCGCTTCCAACATACTGAGGTCACTAGGCACAACCACTTCGGTATTAGACTGCAACAAGCTGACAGTGAATGGCGCACCACTGGCTGGTGCTAAGAACTTCTCGCTATGTACTGACGTTTCAGGCCAGCCGAGTTCTGAGGCGATCAATTCCAGACCATTTACCATCGGATCAGGACCACAGACATACACATGTGAACCCAAGGGTTGTTTGCTCAATAACTCCGTGACATTGAGTCGGCCAGTTTCATTTTCAGGATAGAAAAACGCTTTATCGCCGCATAACTTTTCAATTTCCTCACGGAAAGCCGCATGTTCTGCACTGCGATAAGCGTAATGCAGCTCATAGTCATGGCCGATACGATTTAAATCAGTGATCTGTGACAAGAAAGGCGTAATACCAATACCACCGGCCACCAGAATGTGTTTTTTCGCCAGACGATGAATCGAGAATAAGTTGGTCGGCATCGATATTTCTAATAAAGTGCCGGGCTCGACTTTCTCATGCATGAACACGGAGCCACCGCGTGATTTTTCCTGTTTACGCACCGCGATCTGATAAGCGCTGTTATCGTTAGTCGGGCCCATCAAAGAATAAGCGTTACGATGAGTCCGGCCATCGATATCCATCGACACAACCACATGGCTGCCACCCGAGAAGTACGGTAATGGGCTGCCATCTTCAGCGACCATTGTAAAATGTTTGATTTGCTCAGCCACTTGTTCAACAGCCGTGACTTTGACTTTTAAAGCACTCATGGGTAAACCTCCTGTGCTGCTGGAATCTCGCCGGGTGTTTCACCATCGACCATAAAGCCCATATAGGCACCCCAATGACGGGAGAAATGATCACGAACGAATAAATTAAGGCCACAATTC
Source organism: Methylophaga marina (assembly GCF_030296755.1). Taxonomy (NCBI): domain Bacteria; kingdom Pseudomonadati; phylum Pseudomonadota; class Gammaproteobacteria; order Thiotrichales; family Piscirickettsiaceae; genus Methylophaga; species Methylophaga marina. The sequence continues at coordinate 2,158,959 of NZ_AP027741.1, read as the reverse complement.
ACACATTGATGAATATTGTGGTGAACATCCTCATTAATCGTTTCGCAATGCACGCAGAACACGCGTCTGGCTAAAGAACCTGTCTGTTCTTTGAAAATATTACGGTCATCGACGCCATATTCAGTCAGCACCTTGGCGACCGGCCAGATCAATTTTTCTTCACCCGCCACATAGAACTGTGTGCCCATATAACAATTGGTCAGCTCAGTCTTTAGCGATGTTGTTAAGGCTTCCAGCGAGTCGCAAACAGTAATGGACTCACCAGACATGTCTTCAACCGTGCTGACGTATTTTTTACTTGCATCATCCTCGGCTAGATAAAACACGGATACCGGTTGCTTCGGCACCATTTGCTGGAATAATTTCAGCAAGGCTTTACCGCCCCCTTCACCACCGACTACCACCACATGATGTGTCGCTTTTTTTGCCAGACCAAGGTGCCGTATATCGGTTTGGTTGTAATTGAGTAACCTTTTTCCATCATCTATTCCTCAATTTACTCAGGGTGAGTGCGAACACGCATAGGATCATAAAAAGGCATTTTGACGATGGTCGCTTTAACCTTATCACCGTCGGCCACTGTCACTGTGGTGCCAAGTTGGCTGTATTCCGGTTTGATATGGGCCATCGCCAAAGACTTCATCAGATATTGGCTGTAGCTGGCACTGGTCACGACACCCACTTCTTTGCCATCAATGAATAATTTCGCACCGACTTCTACCGCTTGTTTAGCCCGACATTCCAGACCGATTTGTTTGAAGCGTTCTCTGCCTTTTAACTTAAGCACCGCTTCTTTACCGATGTAATCACCGGGTTTATCTAAATCCACACACCAGTCCATATTGACTTCCCACGGAGTGGTGTCGCCTTCAGGCATATCAAACGGGAAGAAAAGTAAGGCCGCTTCAACGCGGGTCAGATCGAGAGAATCCCATGATGCCGGGATGGCACCGAATGGCTGACCTTTTTCCAGAATCATGTCCCACAGATACACTGCGTCAGCAGCGGAACAATAGACTTCGTAACCACGCTCACCGGAATAACCGCCGCGAGCGAGAATCACTTCACGACCAAATAAGGTGGTTTTGATATGTTTGAAATAGGGTAATTCGGCCAGATTGAAATCCAGCTCAGGATCAAGAATATCGATAGAGCGTGGGCCCTGAAGTGACAGGATATGTACATCATAATCCTGCTCAACCGTAACACCTTCGCCTTTGGCAAGTTCAGCTAATGTTTGCTGAGTAGCCCCGCTACCATGCGATAAACGGTAATGTTCTTTGTCATCACAGATGACCATGATGTCATCGACTAGCGCGCCTTCTTCATTTACTTCACCAGCCAGTCGAGAAGTACCAGGTTCGAGCTTTGTGACATCAATGGTCACCAACTTGTCGAGAATTTTTAATGCGGCTGGCCCCGATACATTAACTATGTTGAGACCAGACACATCATATAATCCTGCCCGGGTGCGGACAGCAACGACCTCATCATTCACATCTGAATGATAGCTCCATGGAATGGGCATGCCATTCCATATTTCGCCATCCAGTGTTGACCCAAGTTCCTTATGACGAACATTGAGCACAGAGTTTCGGGTGATGCTTTCTTTGGGTAAGGGATTGTTCATGGACTAACTCCGGTTACATAGAACGAATTCAATGTAAAAAACTTACCGAAATCAGCCTGTCATAAAAATTCTCATGATGGGGTACTCCATAGTGGGTAAAACCACTAAAGCCCCTGTATCAACACCTTCACTCAATTGAAAGAAATGAACTCACTAAAAAAACTACTCAGAATGCAAAGTCTTTAAGGTTTGAATCATTTCGATAATTACTAATGCCGCTTCACGACCTTTAATGGTCATGCGATCCTTAGCTTGTTGCTCAGTATCCGTCGTCAATATGGCATTGGCTAAAGGAATGCCAGTCCCTATCTGAATATCTGTGCAAGCACGGGCTGACTCATTGGCCACTATTTCAAAATGATAAGTATCACCACGGATGATGCAGCCTAAAGCCACCAGACCGTCACAGTTACCTTTTAAAGCCAGTTCATGCATGACCATCGGGATTTCCAATGCACCCGGCACTGACAACACTTGAATGTCCTGCTCCTGAACGTTGCTGGCTTTTAACTGATCCACGCAGGCATTTAACAGCGCCGTGCAAATCTCAGAATTAAACCGCGAGACAACGATACCAACCCGAAAGCCATTACCATCAATATCGTCACGAACACCTGCCCCATGTATATCTGCCAAATCTGTTTCCTCATGTAAATAAATCGCATCGGGTCAATCAAGTACCTACCCGGTGCTGGATAAAATAACGTTATTCAAAGTCTGTGCGCAATGCTTCTTCAATCTTAAAGCTATGCGTCAACATACTTCGTACATGTTTCATTCCTGCTATATATGGAATTGAGCTGGAAATCCTTAGCGCTACAAAGTATTAATAAGCGCTCATTAGCTTGTCAGATTGCCCTACCCAACATAATTTTGGCAACCAGTCTGTTTCAGCAATCAAATGGTTTTACACCCAACACAAAACCTAAAATTGCGTTCAGCCCAAATATTAGAAGCCTTGTAATATAGATATTAATATTTATGCCTAACGATTTAGGTAAGGGCGACGACGGAGCGCAGCGTAGTTGGCATCCCGTTGACCACCTTGTTATCAGATTTGCGACTTGGTGTCAGGTAGACAGTCAGCAAATTCTCTTTGAATAAGTGGCATTTTGCCACGCTGCGCACCACCGCCATGCAATATGACCAGTAGCATTCCTACCATTACTGACACACCATTGGATATTCGGACCATCTGCTCGAGTAAAGGAAGTGGATAGCCTTTACTATGGCGGTGGATTGCATGAATACCGCCGTGGATGAACGAACTTAGAGGCTTCCAAGAGTGCTCTTTAAATTCCAGCAGCATATTCACCAGCTCCTGGGGTGCTTTACCCTGTAATTTCTCGAGCATTTCGCTGAGCATCGGAAGCCTATTCGCTTTATTTGCTGCCTCTTGTGTCAGCTCACTGGTCAACTTAGAAACGACGGTGTCGGAAGCCGCGTAGAGAAGCCACATTGCCCTGACCAAAGCCTCATACTGAAGACGAACAAGTCCCGTCGCGGAGGTGAGATTGCCACCCGAAATCAGCATCTTCGCGCTTTCAGCATGCTCGAATGCAATACTACACATGACTCTACTAGCCATGACTCTTTCCGAATCATTAAAAGGAGCGAGCGCGAAAAACTCCAAGAGTCTGCTTTCGAGTTCAGCAGATCGTGATAGCAGACTATTTATCAATGGTGTACCTACTCATAAGGCCTAAATAATGGGCTGCGCGATATCGCAGTCCCGCGAACGATAGTGAGCAAACTTAATTTTTTTGTTATGTGACTTTATTTTTTGAAAAGTATTCATTAAAAGATTGCCTTAAAAAATTATCAAAATCATTTTGATTGCCCCAAAATTTGGCAAATGGAATTTTACTGGCCATGAGGTTAGACAAGGCGGCTTTAGTTGCCAGCTTATTTCCAGGAAGAGAGATGCTCACGAAGTTTGAGTCTGTGTTTGAGTGAATATGAAAATGATAAATGGCTATAGGAGAAGATTTATTGCCTTCATTAGTAATATCTACAAGCTCTGGATAAGCTATACACATTAATTTTTCTTTACCATTTCTAATTCGAAACAGCTGTTGTTCACGAACTATAAAGAAGTCTTCAAGTGATGTATTCATATGGTTTCTTCGACATAACAGTGTTTTTTATAAGGCCACTGGCCTCATAATAAATATTAAACTGGTGGCCTCATAATTCATTTTCGGCAACCATAACATATTGACTATAAGATAAATTAATTTCAAAGCTTGAAGTTATAAGGCAAAAAATTGAACTAGGCGGGAAAAATAGTGCCGAGCTTTTGTTATCTTGTTTCCAAATCAATAAGGTCAGAGCATTTGATTTTTAAAATCGCACACATGGATTAGCATTTAAATAGTAACAAAGGATTGAGGTAATACCGTGATTAGGACTGAAAAGGATTTCTGTATATTAATCTCAAAAATTAATGACACTTCATTACGTCTAGACGTATTCATCTATCTCAGTTAATAGATGATGAAAACTAAAGCACGTTTTTGGAAAAAAGACACTCCTCGTGAGCTACGTATTCTGGGAATTGTTTTACTCTGTTCATTTTGTATTGCCCTCCTGCAATTAATCTGTGTGAATAATTTTATAGTCGATCCAACAATCAGCTTATTTTCACTCTATACAGCTACTGCCATTTCCCTATTATTTTGTGCAGCCATCATTATTATAAAAATAAAGGCCAAGCAACGTGTCGGGACAGATGTAAAGACTATGCCTCTAACAAATAAGTTAGCTTCTATATTGATATTCCCCCTCCTGCTAATTGGCACGTATTGGATGATTCTTGCCTCGGTCATTCCTTATCAGTTAACCAAATTAACAGGACAAGAGTTTGAACAACAGCAACAGGTTTACAAAACTAAGACTCGCCATGGAAGAAGAAGCTACTTTAATGGTTATAATTTCGAGTTACGACTTGTAGGTAGCCCTACTATAACTCTCTTCCGATTTAGTATTTCTGAACATTCGTATAATAAATTTCCAGAAGGAAACCTAAAAGCAACGCTATTTGGACTCAAAGGCAACCTCGGGTTTATTGTGGAAGAGATTGAAATAGATACTCAAGACTAAATCATGGCGTAACCAAATTGGTAATTAAGGAATAACATGATAGAGGATGTCGCTGGTGGTATTTTTAAAGTTATTGCCCGCTTCTTGGGCTACATGCTTCTAGAAATCATTTTAGAATTATTGCTAAAGGGTCCAGGTTATTTCATCTGCAAACAACTGACCAAGAATGATCCTAATCCAGATGGGGTTATTGTTGTATTTATAGGCTTTTTATTTTGGGTTGTTCTTGGTCTTAGTGCATATGGTATCTGTTCAGCAATCAGCGAAGGGAGCAATGTTTAACAAAGCAAAGCTTCAGACGCAACGAGCAAGAAGCAAACTGAATACCTCTTGGCTCAATAGTGTCAAAATGTTTGATTTCTTTATAAACCTGAACCGTCTTAAGGTACTAACATGGATGAGTTAAAACAAAAAATAGCATTATTTATTGATGCTGATAATGCGCCCGCGAGTAAGTTTGAAGATGTGTTGAGCGAAGTCGCCAACTATGGTGTAGTTACTATTCGTAAGGCTTATGGTAACTGGAAGTCGCCTACGTTAAAGGCGTGGGAAGATCTGTTACATGAATATGCCATTCAACCCATACAGCAATATGATTTAACCAAGGGGAAAAATGCGTCGGATATTGCACTGGTGATTGATGCAATGGATGTAATGTATACCAAGCAAATTGATGTGATGTGTTTTGTATCATCGGATTGTGATTTTACGCCGATGGTGACCAGAGCATTATCTGAAGGGAAGGTGGTATTGGGATTTGGTGAACGAAAAACACCATCAGCATTTGTGAACGCTTGTTCTAAGTTTCTTTTCTTGGATGAAGAAAAAGAAAAAACCACAACAATCGTTAAACCGAAAAATATTAAATCGGATAGTAAGTTAATTAATCTTCTGCGACAGGCCATTGAGGCAACAGAAGACGAAGAAGGCTGGGCAGCGCTTGGCCCAGTAGGCTCAAATATTTCTAATAAAACCTCATTTGATACCCGAAATTATGGCTTTAAAAATCTTAGTAGCTTGTTTAAAGCCATTGACTTATTTGAACTTAGACGTGGCCCCAATAACTCTTTTTTAGTAAGAAACTTACGAAATAAATAATTCAGAATAAAAAGGGTCAGGAATCAAACACTCTGACACTATTGGTTTATTACGCGTTAAAGCAACAGAAAAATATGATCATTCGAAGATGCGCATCAGTACTTATTGGCCTGCTTTTAATAGCATGGGGTTTTTATAGTCTCTACGCAATGATGATTAACGAATATACATTGCCGTTAACTATACTCGTATTCGCAATGGCTGGATTGTCATCATTATCAGGCATTGGCATTCTCTGGAAAAAATATTGGGGATTTACTACATACATTATTTTTTCATTCATTGTCTTCTTATTGATGATGTACACCAGCAGCTTCTTACTAGAGTCTGCCAGCTCTGTTGATTTTGGGATTGTACTATTGTCTGTATTCTGTATTTTTGGGCTTTGCGGTTTCATACTGAAAAAGGACTTACAGGAATCAAGGTAGAATCAAGGAGGCTGACAGAATTGACGAGTCAGCCCAGTAGGGCTCAGGGAAATAGCCAACTTGATAATTACAGCATTTCAAACTGAGGGCGTGCATTGACACCTAAGTAATGCGTCAAACACCCCGTCCCCCTATTAATTCATATCTATCAATAATGTGCGGTGTATCTTACTTATCCGTTAGCTAAGAACTGTCACTGTTTGACTTCAATCTTAAAATCGTTCTGAAGCCTGGCCCAATGCGTTCTGAGATGATCTTTATGTGCTTCATCCATTGCTTGTGTTTTCAGCGCTTCAGGCCATAACTCTCTAGCTTTTGCCATTGTGTCATCTAAGTGAGGTTTAATCGCTCGCCATGGAATGCCAGATTTCTCTGCCCATGATTGAAAATGCTCCATGGTGACTGTATACCATTCTTTGGTTTTACCGAGGTTGAGTGCATATTTGGTTTCATTTTCGATATACACACTCGTTGTGACGATATCGTATGCAGGAGAAAGTCGCGGCGTCACCTTATCAGGATACAAAAAGCTCCAGTTTTTTAGATGGGCATCGCCATTAGCTAAAAGAATATTCACCAGTAATCGTCTTGCGAACTGTTGTGCGTCCGCAAGGCCGTCGCCAGAAAAGTCATAAATGACTTTGCCGATATTCTCATAATTGGCAGAAGTGTATTTTTCGTGCGGATACTTCACCAGAATTTGTGCAAAGTCTTCCATGTGAATACGCTGGTCATCGTCACGATCAAATCGCTTAATAGCAAAGGCTTGCTTTTCATCGGGTAAGTTAATTTGTGGCAGATTATCAAGCTTATCCAGGTCAACCAGTTTGATCTCAGGAATATCAATGCCGACCATCCCTGCCAGTGACATGGCAGTATATTCATTCAGTGGCACAAACTTGTGCTTGGTTGAGGGTGTTTTGATAATCCAGTCACCCAGCACATTGCCCTTCGATAAGTTATAGCGCCCATCTTTTTCCTTCATGGAAAATTTCATTTGCACGCCAGCTAAGGAAAACTTGTTTTCTTGGATAACTTTATCGAGCTTAACCGCTCTAGCCTTGCCATAAGCCCTGAGGATGTAACCAGGAACATCTTCGGGTTCCATCGGCGTGGCTTCGATAGCACCCGGCAAGTCTTCACCAAGATACGAGAGAATGTGAAATTCATTATCAACGTGCACCTTCAAGCCTTGTGCGATTAGCTCGCGTAAAGAGCCTTCTGGTAGCAGGTTTGAAAGCACAGGATGTAACCGTTGATTCCTAGCCCATGGCTCGGCCATGATCTCGGCCGCTTTAGGAAATGAAGGTTGAGTGATGAGGCTGAAGGTCGGGCGCTCAGGATCATTTTTAAATGAGTCTGCAATGCTCAATACATTACGGCCACTCTTAAATCCAGCGAGATAGCCGACCAATACACCGTGGATGGAGAGTTGTAATACGTTTACTTCATCATTGCTGTCTGTGCTCATTCATTTTCTCCCAGCAATCCCTGCCATGGATCATCAGCCAATGAGCTACTTTTTTCTTTGCCCGTCGTATTTGGTTTAGTTGATGACGAGTTATCGTCAGCCAATACCGCCAGCACATCTTGTAGTTTTTCCTGTGGTATCAGCAATAACTCACTTTTAAGCCCCTTGGCAATAAGTTCAAGCGTATCAAGGCGCGGATTGCCTCTGGATTCCAGTCGCTGATATTGCTGGCGTGATATACCAGCGCGCAGCATCATATCGTGTTGCTTGAGTTCCAATGCAATACGGCGCTTTTTGATCTGGTCGAGTAGTGAATTCATAATGAAACATATATATTTCTATCCATTTATAGGAAACATATTAGTTTCTTTTTTATACATTAGCAATATATATGTTTCTTTTTAATTGAAAAGCGATTTCTCTACAAAAAGAAATCTATATATTGCTTTTATAGGTGTACTTAGAAATCAGCGATATCAAGGGCTAGGTAAACTGGATAAGTAGTTTTATGTCGAAAAGGGTTAGAGATCGCTCATGCACGGCATGTTAAATCTTTTAATACTCAGCAATGGAAAACCTCATTCGGGCACATCGACAATACATTTATCGCACTACTATTCCATGATGAAGCGGTAGCCGATAAGCGTGATAACAAAGAATAACCCCGCAGCCTCACACTGATTGCTGTTTTGTTGCCTTAGCGGGTTCAAGACTGTGTTGAACCTACAACAGACAGAATTCCCCCAGCAATACACTGATGTAAGTCGGAAAAGGCCATTGGCTTATTTTAATGAGAGATTTTTAGCCCAATGATGCCCGATAGAATTAATAAAATACTGAATATACGCGCTATCGTGGCTGGCTCGGATAAAAACACAATACCGAAAATCACGGTGCCAATCGCACCGATGCCTACCCAAACGCCATAGGCAGTGCCTAGTGGTAGTGTTTTCATGGCCACCCCCAATAACCACAAACTCAACGCAACGGTGACCAGAGCCAGCAGACTGGGCCCTAACTTGGTCAGACCTTCTGAGTATTTCAATCCCGCCGCCCAGACGACTTCCAGTAATCCCGCTACTACTAATGCTAGCCAAGCCATAAACAGCCCTTGTATTTCATTCGTTAATTTAAAATTATGAAGCTGATAGTCACCGACATCAGACGGCAGCTGATGTCGCTAATTTTTCAGCAAGATCTTCAGGCAACACATAATCAGTCACGCTCAAGCCAAAACCACTCATCGAGGGTAATTTTCTTGGCCATGTCATCAAGCGCATTTCTGTGACGCCTAAATCTCTTAATATCTGAGCACCGACACCATAGTGTTTAAGCACATACTCTTCTGCATAATTTCGGTCTGACTGAATGAGTCGCTCCCATTCACCTTCATCACCGTGAAGTAACACAAGAACACCTGCGCCCTCTTGTTGTATATGCTGCATGGCTTCCGCCACGCTCCAAGTGTGACCATGACGATCATCATCCAGCAGATCCATCGTGTTAAACGGTGCGTGAACTCTAACTAAGGTTTCTTCACCAGCGACAGGTGCACCGTAAACCAGTGCCAGATGTTTCATGCCCGTTGTTTTGTCCAGATAATCATGACGACGGAATGAACCCAGCATGGTGTGCATATCACGCTCGCTCAGACGAACCACATTTTGCTCATGCTGATGACGATACTCGATAAGGTCAGCAATGGTGCCAACCTTTAAATCATGTTGTTTAGCAAACTCAATCAGGTCGGGTAAACGCGCCATGGTGCCATCGTCATTCATGATTTCGCAGATAACCGCAGCGGGTTCTTCACCTGCCATCGCGGCTAAGTCACACCCTGCTTCAGTATGACCTGCACGTGTTAACACGCCGCCACTTCGCGCCATCACAGGGAAAATATGACCCGGACTGACGATATCATCAGCCGTCGCATTAGCCGCGACTGCCGCTTGAATAGTCACAGCTCGGTCTTGTGTTGAAATACCTGTCGTCACGCCTTCAGCTGCTTCAATCGACAGCGTGAAGTTGGTTTCAAACCCAGCTTTATTTTGCTTAACCATTAAGGGTAAATTTAATTGCTCACAGCGTTGTTCAGTCAACGTCAGGCAGATTAAACCACGCGCATGCATCGCCATAAAATTAATGGCTTCTGATGTCACATGACTGGCCGCCATAACCAGATCGCCTTCATTCTCACGGTCTTCATCATCCATCAAGACGACCATTTTGCCTTGTCGAATGTCCTCAATAATCTCCTCAGTCGTCGCGAGCGGAGAGACTTGAGAATAAGATTTCAACGTGGATTCTGGCATGAGTCTAAAACTCCTTATAACTGGTCAATTACGGCGTAGGCAGAATGATTGTGAATAGATTCGAAGTTTTCACATTCGACTCTAAAGCCCGACACATCATTTTGCTGAGCTAATGCGACAGCGATATCTCTGACTAAATCCTCAACAAACTTAGGATTATCGTAAGCAAACTCGGTGACATACTTTTCATCTGGACGTTTCAACAAGCCATAGAGCTGACTAGATGCTTGTTCTTCAATCAGTTGAATTAGGGCATCCAGTGTCATATTTTCATTGATGCGTGCTTCAACAGTAACCAGTGAACGTTGGTTATGCGCACCGTAGTCTGAAATCTTCTTAGAACATGGGCAAAGGCTGGTCACGGGGATTTCAGCTTTGACGGTCAGTTCCAGTTCGTCTTTGTAATCGGCTGTCAGCGTGATGTCATAATCCATAAAGCTTTTCACACCTGATACAGGTGCAGCTTTGCTGATGAAATAAGGGAATCTCAGGCTGACATGGCCCTGTTTGGCGCCTAGTAATTCCAGCATATCGGTCATAAATACAGGCATGTTACTTAGGCTGAAAACGGAATCAGGGCGTTCCAGTAATTCGATGAAACGTGACATATGCGTACCTTTTACATCGGCCGCTAAATGCACATACATATTAAATTCGGCGACAACACGAATCGGTGTTTCTGTCGTTGATTGGAATAAAACCGGATAACGCAGTGACTTGATACCGACTTTATCAATGATGAGTTGACGTTTGTCGGGCGTATTTTGGACATCTTCAAGTCGATGCGTTAGTGGAAGATTCATTATGTATCCTTAGTTTTTATGATTCACACACCGGTTGAATCAACTGAAAAATGGCTCAACTAAAACAAAATTCAGTTTCAGTATCACTGAGTTCAAAGGGTAAAAAAATGCCAAAGAAGGGTTACTACCTTGGGATTAGAGCATTACCCCTTGGTTGTTTTAAATACGTCGTTTTGATTAAAACAGCGTTTTAATAAATATGATTTTTGTTATAAAACCAATGTTACTCAGACAACGTGACTTAGTTTGACGGGGTAAGGATCGCACTAAGCCACGTTGTCTTTGTAACACCAGTTTTTAACTATCAATGGCACTACACCATTTGTTTAGAATGTGTGTGTACCTGGAATCCAGCTTGTACCAGCTAATGGCACACGTGCCATTGCCGCTGATTCCACTGTCAAAGCGACTAAGTCTTCTGGTTCCAGATGACGCAGGTCATTTTTGCCGCAAGCACGCGCTAAGGTTTGTGCTTCCAGTGTCAGAACACGCAAGTAGTTAGCCAGACGACGACCACCTTCAACTGGATCAAAGCGTTTCATGAGCTCTGGATCCTGAGTAGAAATACCAGCCGGGTCACGACCTTCGTGCCAGTCATCGTAGGCACCAGCTGTCGAACCCAGTTTTTGGTACTCTTCTTCCCATTTAGGATCGTTATCACCTAATGCCACCAATGCAGCGGTACCGATAGCGACAGCGTCAGCACCTAAAGCCATACATTTCGCGACGTCAGCACCATTACGGATACCACCAGACACAATCAGCTGAACCTTACGGTGCATGCCCATTTCTTGTAAGGCTTGAACCGCTTGAGGAATCGCTGCCATAGTTGGGATACCGACATGTTCGATAAACACGTCTTGCGTTGCCGCTGTACCACCTTGCATACCGTCGACCACGATAACGTCAGCCCCGGCTTTCACCGCCAGCTTCACATCATAGTAAGTACGTGTTGCACCGACTTTGATGTAGATAGGCACTTGCCAGTCTGTGATTTCACGTAGTTCTTTGATCTTGATTTCCAGATCGTCAGGACCCGTCCAGTCAGGATGACGACATGCTGAACGTTGGTCTACGCCCATGGGCAATGTACGCATTTGGGCAACACGTTCAGTGATCTTTTGACCCAGTAACATACCGCCGCCACCTGGTTTTGCACCTTGGCCTAGTACCACTTCGATCGCATCCGCTTTTCGTAAGTCGTCTGGGTTCATGCCATAACGTGATGGCAGGTATTGGTAAACCAGTTTGCTTGATTGACCACGCTCTTCTGGCGTCATACCACCATCACCTGTCGTGGTAGATGTGCCTACAGCAGAGGCGCCACGGCCTAAGGCTTCTTTAGCATAGGCAGACAACGCGCCGAAGCTCATACCGGCAATCGTGACAGGCGTATCAATAGTGATAGGCTTTTTCGCAAAACGAGTACCTAAAGTCACAGAGGTATTACATTTTTCACGATAACCTTCCAATGGGTAACGAGACATACTTGCGCCCAAGAACAGCAAATCGTCAAAATGTGGCAATTTACGTTTGGCACCGGCACCACGGATATCATAAATACCCGTATCAGCAGCGCGACGGATTTCAGCCATCGTCAATTTATCAAACGTCGCTGACTCGCGCGGTACGGTCATGTATTTTTTCTTTTCAGTCATTTCTATTTCCTCGCAATATCAGCAATTAATAAGCACTCGCGTTATCAACTTTGAAGTTGTACAACTGACGAGCTGAACCATAACGTTTGAAGGCTTTTGGATCTTCATCCACACCGGCTTTTTCTAGTAAAGCCGACAGTTCATCCAGGTGTTCCTGACGCATTTCTTTTTCGATGCAGTCAGCACCCAGTGATTTCACAGAACCTTTTACATAGATATGCACTTCGTAAAGCGAGTCACCCAGCGCATCACCGGCATCACCACATACCACTAGTGAACCAGCTTGGCCCATAAAGCAGCTCATATGACCGACATTGCCTTTTACAACGATATCAATACCTTTCATCGAGATACCGCAACGTGAGCCGGCATCACCTTCAATCACCAAAAAGCCACCATGCGCTGTCGCACCAGCTGCTGATGAAGCGTTACCTTTGACACGCACGCTGCCTGACATCATGTTTTCAGCAATGCCTTGACCAGCATGGCCATGAACGGTGATGTCGGCTTCTTTATTCATACCCGCACAGTAGTAACCAACCGGGCCAAAGATATCGACTTTAAGCTTCTGATCAAGACCGACAGCCAGGTTATGCTCCCCTTTTGGGTTTAATACTTCCCATTCAGCAATGGTCAGTTCTTTGTTTTGATCATGCAGAGCCTGATTCAAGTCACGAACTGTTTGTTGTGCCAAATCCACCGTTTGCTTGCCGGATGTGGTCACTGATTCTGCTACAGATTTAGTACTCATTTATATTCTCCTCATACACCATTGCTTAGTGCGTGGTACGTTCCCAAACATAGACTTTTGAAGGCTCTGGTTCCCAAACTTTGGCGTTTTCAATGCCAGGTAATGTTGTTAGAGCCTGATATTCAGAGGCCATAGCCACGTAATCATCCGTTTCTGCAATCACTGCTGGTTTGCAGGCAATTGGGTCACGAACGACAGCAAAGCCATCTTTAGTACCGATGGTGAACGTGAAGAAACCATCCAGGTCGTCCAAGGCATGCTCTAAGGCTTCAGTCAGACTATCGCCTTGTTGTAAGCGGTATGTCAGGTAGCCTGCAGCCACTTCTGAATCGTTTTCAGTTTCAAAGTGAATGCCTTCACGTTTCAGTTCCTGACGCAGACGGTTGTGGTTTGACAAAGAACCGTTATGTACCAGACACAGATCCATACCTGTTGAGAAAGGATGGCTACCCGCCATGGTTACAGCTGATTCAGTCGCCATACGTGTATGACCAATGATGTGGCTGCCTTTCATGTTTTCCAGGTGGAAAAGGTTGACGATACGTTCTGGTAAACCGACTTCTTTCAGGATTTCGATTGATTTACCTGAGCTCATGATCAGCACGTCCTGATGATTTTCCATCAGATAGTTCTCAACCGCTTCAGCATCGATATCCACTTTAAATACCGCTACCTTGCTGTTTTGGAACCATTCGACTTTTGTATCCAGTTTGGCTTCAATGTCTTTTGCCAACGCTGACCAATCATAGTCCTCATCTTCATTACGAAGCGTTAACTTAACACCGTCGTCTACTTCATCACCGTACACTGCAAAACCAGCACTGTCGGGGCCGCGCTCTGTCATAGCAATTAACATTGGTGCAAACAGTTCACCTAGACGGTTTTCGTACTTATCGTTTTTCAAATACAGGCCAACGATTCCACACATAACTATTCTCCTAACAACATTCCCTAGGGACTTTTAATAAAATTCAACGTAACGATTGATTTCCCAATCAGATACATGACGCATGTATTCCACCCATTCCATGTGTTTAAGTTCTAAGAACTCTTTAACAAACTCTTCGCCTAATGCTCCTTTGATCACGTCATCTTTTTCTAACGCAGTCAGTGCTTCATGAAGATTCTGTGGCAGGATGCCAATGCCTTTTTCTTCCAGCTCTTCAGGGCTTAAGTCATATAAATTGATGTCATAACCTGGACCTGCTTCCAGTTGACGTTCCACACCATCTAAACCAGCGGCAATCGCTGCTGCTGCCGTCAGGTATGGGTTGCATGTGCCGTCTGGTAGGCGTAACTCGATACGACCGTATGGAATACGAACCATGGTCGAACGGTTGTTGTTACCGTATGAGATATAAGCTGGTGCCCAAGTCGCACCCGATAATGAACGACCCACAACTAAACGCTTGTATGAGTTAACGGTCGGTGCGGCAATCGCAGATAAGGCTGGCGCATGAGCCAAAATACCTGCCATAAAGTGATAAGCCAGTTTGGATAAACCATGACCTGTTTCATCACTGTCATCATGGAACAAACTTTTCTCACCATCGCCAATCGACATATGCATATGCATGCCGTTACCAGGACGATTACTGAATGGTTTAGACATAAATGAGCAAACCATGCCCATTTCATTCGCAATTTCGCTGGCTGCCATTTTGAACATGACATAGTCATCAGCACTCTTCAGTGCATCCGCATAGGTGTAGTTAATTTCAAACTGACCATTCGCATCTTCATGATCGATTTGATAAATATCTAAACCAACATCAATTAATGACTCAGTCAATTTTTCCAGGAAGGCACTTTGACGAGTGATGCCTTTGTAGTCATAACATGGTTTTTGTAGCGTATCAGTCGGGTCAAATGGATGCAGATGACCAAACTCATCTTTTTTCAGTAATGAAAATTCAGGTTCTAAACCGGTATATAAAACCCAGCCTTTTTCTGTCAGACGAGAAACTTGTTTTTTCAGTACAACACGACTGTCATGGCTATATGGCTCACCGTTAACATGACCATCACAAATAAGGCGTGCGTATCCAGGCTGCCATGGCAGTAAACTCAATGTGCTTAAGTCCCCCATAGCCATGTAATCTGGCCCATTCGGTTTAATACCCATGCCCCAAATAGCGCCACCAGCAAAACCGGCACCGGTTTTAACAATGTCTTCCAGATGATCCGCTGGCACAGATTTGACCTTGGCCACACCGTGAATATCAACAAACTGAGCTAATACATATTTCACATTGTTTTCAGCCAGGAACTTCTGTGCATGAGCTAATTGTTCTGCTGGCGATGCCTTAGGGTCATATTCATACTTCATAACATATCCTCTGTTCGAATAATCAACACTTGGTTGTATTAATTGATATCGTGATAAAAACTGAACCCAATGGCACCGCCACCATATTCTTCGGTGATGCCTAATAGTGTTTTCCACAAATAGGGTCCATACGTACCATCACACCAAATGCGATAAACAGATTGGCCATTCAGCATCTGTCTCAGCACCGTTACCGATACACCGGCGATGATAGTCATGACAAGACGATTGTCTTCAAGTGCATCTCCCGACAGGTCGATAGCACAGACTTCAGAAAATAATTTTGTTGCCAGCTTGCCACTGACAATAAATGACGCATCGTTGCGTATTACCTTGTGAACACCTGCTTTGTTTAAAGGCAAGGCATTTAACTGAGCGACCATTTGTGAATTAAGCGGCTCCTCAATCAGATACTCACTGCCACCCAACCTTAAAACTAACTCGCGTTTTCCTTGTAGTGTCCAACTATTTTTTGCTTCTGGCAGTGTCAGGCCGGCAGCAGCTAACCACTCAGCTGCATTGGGTCCTTTCACACCAAAGCGATTTAATGCACTCACATCACAAATACTTAATAACTCGTGACGTGAAGCTTCAATGGCCTTGTCAGCCATAGCTATTGCAGTCTCCATGCCATTCACGATCCCATTGATGGGTTTCAAAGGGGCTTGAGCAAAAGCGACCGGGCTTTTAAAAATGTCGTTTTGCATGCTTATTCTCCGTCGTTATCAAGTAGGTGAAAAAAGGCGCTTCAACGACTGTCGCTTCAACCATTGCACCGCTATCGGTACGAATAGAAAACGTTGAGCCCGGACTGCCCTGTTCTGGTGCAACAAACGCAAAACCAATGACTCTGTTGAGGTATTTGCTATAAGCAATACTGGTAACGCGACCTTTGATATTGCCGTCTTCAATCACCAGATTGCATTCATTCGGCATTTCACTGGCAAAGCCTTTCTCCAGCACAAAGTTCACCAACTTCTTGTTGAGTGTTTTCTTAGCGATGATTTTCAAGCTGCGTTGGCCGATAAAGAACGGTTTATCCATTTTGAGTAACGCTTCTGAATGCGCTTCGAATGGATTGGTCAGACCATCGGTGTCATGACTAATTAAGTGATGACCCATTTCCAGACGCAGTAGACGTTGAGCATCGGTACCAAATGGGCGGATACCGTGTGCCTGCCCTGCTGCCATGATTTGTTTCCACACATGTAAGCCCGCTTTGTATGGGACATGAACTTCAAAGGCGAGGTCAGAGACAAAGCTGACTCGCATAATTTTGGCATCCACACCAGCAATCTGAGCTTGAGTCATATTGCCATCTGGTAATGCTGAATCACTCAGATCAGCTTGGGTCAGTGAGGTTAAAATCTCACGTGACTTAGGTCCAGCCAGTGTCATAGCGGCGATAGCACCGGTCAGATTGACCAATGTGACCTGCATTCCCCAAGCCTGAACATTACGTTGCATTTCACGGTAAACCGTTGCCGCATTTGATGAGTTGGTCGACACATAGAATTTTTCTGCTTCGACACGAACTGCCAGGCCGTCATCCAACATCACACCCGCTTCATCTAACAGCAGAGCGATACGACTTTCACCAATTTTTTGTTTGCTGAACTTGCCTGTATAAAAGCGTTCCAGAAATTCCGTTGCATCTGCACCGTAGACTTCAATTTTTCCTAAGGTGCTGCCATCAATCATGCCAGCCTGTTGTCTAACAGCTAAGGCTTCTTGTTGTATGGCTTCCATCGCCGTCATTGAACGACCACCATATTGGTAATACGCAGGACGCATCCACACACCCGCTTCCATCATTACGCCACCATTATCAACATGCCATTCATGCATCGCTGTATAACGATGAGGATGGAAACCACGTCCGCCCAGATGGCCAATCGGTGTTGGGTGGAAAAATGGACGTGCTGTGGTAGTACCAATTTTCTCAACCGGTAACTCACGTATTCTCGCCAGAATACGAATGGCATTCATATTGGAATGTTTACCCTGGCTTGGGCCCATACCCACCGTGGTAAAGCGTTTCATCAACTCAATATTGTCAAAACCTTCTTTGGCAGCATTGATGAAATCTTTGACCTGAATATCTTCGTCAAAGTCGACAAAGTTTTTGCCTTTTGGATGCTCAACAATTGGATAAGGGTGGCTAGGTGATGCCATCTCCACTTTTGGCACAGTCACCACATCGACCGTTTTACCTAAGAAAGCGGCGGCTTCTGCTGCAGCACGCTGACCATCCAGTTGACGCGCTTTAAAATCAAATACGCCATTAACCTTACCTGCAGCAAACACCCCTTCCGGTAGCTCGTCAGGTACAAACTGCTCGACGCTGTAGTCATAACGCATTTTGGTACCCGCCTGATACAGCAAGGCAGCGGCTGGCGCCCAGCCAGCACTCATCGCAACACCATCACATGGCAAACGCACAGTGTGACCACTGTCAGCGCCAGCACTGATATCATCATAAGGGCTTATCAGAACTGCTTTTACGCCCATTTTATCGGCGGTTGGGATGACCTCATAAATACAGCTGGAGATATGAACGGAAATGCCTTTGTCTCTGACTTTCTGAGCCAATTCACGTGGCGCGCCGTTTCGACGCATATCAATAACTGCTACCACTTCTACACCAATAGAAGCCAGGTCAAGTGCTGTGCGGTAGCCATAGTCATTGGCCGTAACCACGACACCTTTATTAAAAGGTTTAACGGCATAACGGTGAATCAGACGCTGTGCAGCCGATCCCATCATCACGCCAGGTAAGTCGTTGTAACGGAATACAGGTGGTTGCTCGAACGCACCAGAAGCCACAATGACCGTTTTCGCCCAGACTTTAGTGATGCCGTCTTTACCGACTAATGGCACTAATTTATCGCCATAAAAACCGCCAGCATAAGCATCGGTAATCAAACGAATATTCGGATTCGACTCCACTTTGCCTAGCAGGCTGACCAAAGTATCGCTTGTCGTCTGTTCACCCGCATAGTCATATGAGAGACTGCCACCGGCTTGCTTATTTTCGTCAACGACGATCACATCCAGACCTTGTTCTGCGGCTTTGATAGCAGCCGATAAACCAGACAGACCGGCACCAATAACTAACACATCACAGTGTGCAAACTTTTTCGGTTTAATGATGCGTGGGTAATTAAAATTCACTTCACCCAAGCCAGCTGCCTTACGGATTTTGTCTTCCCAGAAAGGAAACAGGCTTTTTGGTTTATAAAATGTTTTGTAATAAAAACCGACCGGCAGGAAAGGTGATAAATAATCGATATATTTGTTTTTATCTTTTAATACACCACCAATGGTATTAACGGCTTTGATATCCATACCATCAGCCACAGGCCAGATATCAGCACGGATATTGGTATCCACACCGTCCGTCATCATGGCGTTGACATCATGATTAGCAAAACTCAATACACCACGTGCACGGTGATATTTAAAGCTACGACCCAGCACATTAATACCAGCCGCCCACAGCGCACTTGAAATGGTATCGCCTTCGTAACCTTGCACAGTCTGACCTTCATATTGAAAAGTCAGCGGCTTGTCACGGTTGATCCACTCACCTCGTTTCTTAGCAATACGGCTGGTCATTTAGCTTCCTCCTGACCCAGAAGATAAGTACGGTTGACCTTATCAGTCATCGTGTTACGTTCAGCGATAAACCAGGTACCGCTGGGGGTGTGATACCACCATTCTTTTTCAAACCAGGTGCACCATTACGATAGTGCACATAAGCTGCCCACTCAGAATCTGAACATGTGTCAGGGTTGGGCATATTTCGATATTCTCCGCCGTAGGTGAACTCACTCATCGGCCTGATACCATTAACGGGACATTCAAGTAATTTCATAGCCTTACTCTTAACTTAGTGACCAACCGAAGCTGCGCCTTTTTCACCGGTCAGCTCATAGTCTTCAAAACGTGATAAACGGAATGATTTAATAAGATCAGGAGCCATATCTTTGGCTATTGTCTCGGCCATGGTTTTGCCACTGATCGGTGTGGCTTTAAATCCCCATGTGCCCCATCCGGCATCCAGATAAAACCCTTCTAATGGTGTTTTACCCATAATCGGTGCAAAGTCAGGCGTGATGTCAGCCATACCCGCCCATTGACGCACCACTTTCACATTCGATAAAAACGGGAACATATCGGTGATGTGCGTGGTGAGTCCTTCAACAAAATCCAGTGATGACCGTGTTGAATGGAATTCATAAGGATCTAATGAGGACCCCATAACCAGTTCACCGCGGGACGACTGGCTCACGTACACATGCAAGCTACCTGAAACCAAAATCGTGTCGAGCCAAGGTTTCATCGGTTCTGATACACACGCTTGTAAAGGATGAATCACAATCGGTGTTTGTAAGTCCACCATCTCAGTGATGCGTGGTGTAAAGCCTGCCACTGCAGATAGAACACGATTTGTACTGATATAGCCTTTAGATGTGTTCACACCAACGACTTTGCCGCCTTTAGTATCAATACCCGTGACTTCCGTCATTTGGAATATTTCTACGCCCATGCGGTCTGCTTCTTTGGCGTAACCCCATGCCACAGCATCATGACGAGCGACTGAGCCCGGCGCGTGATACAAAGCGCCTAAGATCGGTGCTTGGCCACTGCAGGAGATATCCAGTTGCGGACACGCTTTGGATATCTCCTCAGGACCGACGACATAACTCTCAACCCCAACATGTTTATTCACTTCTGCACGCCAGCGCATGGTTCTCATTGCAGATTCGGTGTGAGCTAAAGTGAAGTGCCCACGAGTTGAATAAAACAGGTTCAGGTCTAATTCTTCTGATAAATCTTCGTACAATTTAACGCTGGCATCGTAGAAGTTAACGCCTTCTGGTGTCAGGTAATTTGAACGTACGATAGTGGTATTACGGCCAGTATTGCCGCCACCGATATAGCCTTTTTCTAATACGGCTACATTGGTAATGCCATAGTCTTTGGCTAAGTAATACGCCGCCGCCAAACCATGTCCGCCGCCACCGATAATCACGGCATCGTAGGATTTTTTAGGTTCAGTACAGTCCCTAAAAAAGCGTGGTGCCGGGTGTTCACTACTCAGACCATATTTTAATAGCCCTAATGGCATTCTTAACCTCCACTCGTGTGATGCTCTACTACTAAAGGGGTAGTTCAATCTACCCCTTATTAAGTAAACAAAATTTCATGTGATGAAACATGGTTCTATTTACTCATGTCGAAAAAAACATGTCAATAGTCTTGTAAACTTTTTTTCACAATAGGAAACATTTAAGCCGGATAAATAAAAAAACCTCAGGTATAATCAGGCAGAACAGCCTAAAAGAAGACGGAGTATTCTTGCCGTGAGCAAACAGCAAACGATAGTGACGACTGAAACTGCGACACATCAGTCGTTAGATAAACATCTGGGAAATACGCTGCGCCATATTCGTACTGAAAATGGATTAACCATTGCGGATGTCGCTATGCGAGCCAATGTCAGTCGCGGTATGTTGAGTAAGATCGAGAATGGACTGACCTCACCCAGCTTGGAAAAACTAGAACATTTAGCCAATGCTCTCGGCGTTAAACTCTCACGCTTGTTTCATGATTACGACACCCCTATTGGCGGCGCTCAATATGTGAAGAATGGCGAAGGAATGGAAGTCGTTCGTCGTGGCACAAAAAGTGGTCATACCTATCAATTATTAGCGTATGACACCGGTCCGAAAAAACTGTTTGAACCGTTTTTGATTACGCTAACTGAAGAAAGTGAAGTGTTTGATCCGTTTGAACATGCCGGTACAGAGTTCATCTACATGCTGGAAGGTAAACTCGAATACACCGTGGGTGATGAGCGCTTTGTACTCGAACCGGGCGATTCACTGACATTCCAGGCAGAGCAGCCTCATCGACCTGAAACCAAAGTACAAATGCCGATTCAGTACTTAGCTATCATCTACTACGATAGTCTGGATGACTTTGAAGACGATAGTTACAAAAACTAGCCTGTTTTTAAGTATTTAGAGTCAGTGTAAAAATAGCTTACTTTTTAATATTGGCCGCAGTGTGATGAGGCTATTCTTGATAAATTCTAACTTGACGCCAAATATCTAGGTAAGCGGGCCATTGTTCAATCCTTGAATAATGAGAAGAATTTGAGTCTAAATAACTTAATCCCCCTACATCAATCATACCAATCGAGTCTGACCCCATTGGTCTTGTGTTATGCATCTTTGCAATATTTATTAAAAACTATTGAGCCTTTGGGTTAGCGTTAAGCTTTACCATTAAATCGGAAAATGATGGATTATTCTTTAGAAGCTCTTTTATGTCTGCATTTCTGGCATATCGGCGAGCCATCTTTCCATTGCGATTAGTAAGCCCGAAAGTCGCATTGTGATATTCCACAGAGACATAATTATTAAGCCAATTTTCAATATCCTGATTTAAAACAATGGTGTGCGCACCAACCTTTGAAAGTCTATTTAGCTGATCTTTCTGAACATCAGGATCAGATAGAGGAGTAATTATTGCTGCCACATTCTTTGAATTATTTGAAATAAGGTACTCTGCGAGTTGCGCTACAGCCAAATGACCGCCAGCAGGTATTACAATGTAATCTCTTGCAACATCGAAGCGCTCTAGCAAGACGTTAATTGTGCGGCCATCGTCTTCACCTTCAACAATTATGCTCCACTTCTGGCTTGTGCCTTGATCAACAGAGAACTGATCAACTTGTTCCGTTTCCGAAAGGTATGTTTCCAATGGATAGAAAGGCTGACCATAATCAGCAGCATAGCGCAACTTTATACGCATTGCCTCACGTAGAGTTATTTTCCCCGAATCTACAAGCAGAAGATCTTTATGCCCAAAGAGGATTAGGTTTAACTCTTTTCCATTTAATAATGCGTCCACAGCATCCTTACTATAATCAGACATCGAAAAGAATACTCCGATTGTTCCGATGAGTTTTCCATCAACCTTTCCTTTGAACGAATATAAAGCTGAAGCAGGAATAGGAGACGCATGCCATTTAGCTTCAAGCAAATAGAAGCTATTGCCCATTGCAAAGGAACCATCTATTTCTTCACCAGATGGCCGCATACTGGTGCGCGGCTCCATTTTTTCTATCAACAACATCCGATTTAGGACACGCTCGAAGGTTCTGCCACGCTGTTGAAGCCAATGGCGACTAGCACCTTCGGGAGGATTCAATAGTTCAACCAACTCAGACTCTTTCAAAACTTCTCCATAAACCTTATTCGGTAATCAGTCTCAATGGCTTAACTCTCATAACGCCTTGCACAGCGGCGCGAGGAACGAGCGTCTGACGCCACAAGCGTGAACTGCTGCAAATTTTTATGCGTCATTTTCTACTACAACTCCGAACTTCTTAGCCCTACGCTGATTTAAACGAGACCGTCGCCCAATGATTCTAAGGGCCTCTTCGACATTAGAGCCGATTTTTTCTCTAACATCATTACCGTTTGACCATTCCTTGAATTTCAGTCCAACCCTGACGTATCGATCAAGATGTTCACCTGTTTCACTATCGAATATTTTAACGTAATCTTCAGGAGCCGATTCAGCTAGAACCTCTTCATCAATAGGTGACCATCCATTTGTCGATGACAATCGCTCTAGGACATCAATAAGTGAGGGACGGTTATCAATTTTTTCATGCTCTGATGTGAAAATATCTCGGATTTTTTCGTCAGTAACATCTCCTCCGAAAGCGTAGTTATTAAGATCGAAAATTTGTGGCTGTTCTTTACGTGCCAATACGTATTGCTGAATAAGTTTGTCTGCGGCCTCTTCATGACCCAAATCCCTCAAGAGAACAACAGTACCATTTAAGTTAGTCGGACTGACTGTTTGGGCATTCTTAACCAAACTATTCTGCAAAGCTTCAACAAGCTGATCCTCATTATCCTCGAACGTATTATGATAAAGGTCCCAGGCATCATGAAATTCCTGTGCTGACTTCTGTTGACGAACTTCATCGTTTCGAGCAACCGCCAATCTATTCACTTCTTCCAAGTCAAAAAAGCCTGCTTCAATACCCTGAGCAAGCGTTTTATCAAGTTGATTCGTAGACCGATAGCCAAAATTCAGCAGTAATCTATGCCAAGGCTTTTCTTGATCGGTGATTTCTTTATTATTCCCTAGCCCGAACAATTTATTCCCCAGATTAACGACATAATCTAATGGTGGAATTGATGGATTACCCGCTCGATAAAAACACAAACAATACAGCACCACTGAACTCACAATTTCTTTTTGTACCTCGACTTCAACATCATTTAATATCGGCGATAAAATTAGAAGATAACGTTTCGTTTTAAAAAGTGTTCTAATGTTTGATGAGCCAAGATTGCAAGCATATTCACTCGCAATACTGAAAACATTTTCGTCAGAATTAAAAGCAATGCTTACATTATCTTTGACACTCGGACAGTATTTCAACTCAATATCTACAACTTTCTCTCTGTACTTTAAATAGTCCTCCATTCCATCTTCACCATCATTTAGTAGCAGAACAATTTTGCAAAAACGATTCTCTTTTAAGTATGAGATCAGGCCAAGTGAGTCTTTCGCTGATAACTTCTCACCTTTTCGCTCCAAATCATCCACGCAAATTAATGAGTTTCTTACAGACAAAAAGGAGGCCGAATCGACTGCTCTTGAAAACCCGCTTAATGGTTTGGTACTAAAAATGGACTTCAGCGCCTTCTTCCCGAGAATCTGTGAAACCGTTGCAACATTTTCTGAAAAAGATTCAAGAGTAATTGGTTTCCCTATCATGTTTTTTGGAACTGTATTTTCAAATATTGAGTATTTAAAGCCTTCTAGTGAATCTACTCCAAAAAGCGAAATATAAGAGTATGATTTTATACTTGAGTGAATCCTACTATTTGCAACTTCGGTAACTAGTTCATTCCAAAAATGCGTTTTCCCTACACCCCATGCGCCGCGTATCGCAACAACCGAAGCTTGATCAGACTCTAAAAATCTTATAAGACAATCTTTAACGTTCTTGATGGAGAGATAGGCTTTTTCCGTCATTTTTAAGTTCCAAATCTAATTGGTTCGCTGGAAATTTGATTAGGCATTACATTTTGGCTTAGCGGCCCAGTGGAGCGCCAGCGTATGAGCGTCCGACAACAGCCACTTGTTAAAAATCAATCTGATAGCTCAAGGGTTCGTTGGAACTGTTCTTTGACTGATTCGACTGCTGGCTTGATTACAGTTTGGAAGGCATCAACTTGCTCAAGCCAGTAGTTTTGGTTCGTCCCGCTACTGGTATTTAGGTTGTTGATCCGGTTTAGCTCTTCCATAATTTTTCCCATTGACTCACCAAGAACATCCTCAGAGTCAAAGAATATCGAATTCGCCATATGATATTTTCTGAGGTCTTCAAACTTGGCACATGCCTGTTCCATTTTTTCTGCTCGCCCGGAGCCAGAGTGCTCAATGTATGGAGTCAAATAGCTCTCAACTAAAAAACTTATTTCTCCAAGAATATTAAACGCACCACTGAGTATTTCTAACTTTCTCGAGTATATACTATTCGCCTTATGAACGGCCTGTTCCAACCGGGAATTAAGCAATGACAAGCTCCTACTATGTCTTTCCTCAGACTCTCTTGAGATTCTAACAAGCTCATCCCTGGACGACTCAGAAACTTTGGCATTTTCCGCCGTTTTTCTGTGGGTATAAATTGCACCAAGCAGCGTCACTAAAGCAGCTATTATCGTTGCTGCGGCTCCAACTATTTCTTTCTCCATTAACAAACTCCATTTTGGTTTTCAAAGCTAATGATAAGCGGCGTCCGACTAGGGCCTCCGGTGAGCAGCCGCCAGGCCGGGAACGTACTTAATTGACTGGTTAAATGCCGTACTCACGCTCCACCCTCGCAATACGAACTCGAAACGTAGAGTACCAATTTTGGTGGCCAAGTCGCTGAGCTTCTCGATGCTCTACGTTCTTTTTCCAATTGGTAATGGACTCCAAGGTTTTCCAATAGGATACGGTGATACCCAAATCCTCTCGGATGGACTCCATACCCAAGAAGCCAGGTTGTATAGCTGCTAACTTAACCATCCTGTCTGCCATTTCCCCGTAACCATTGTCGCTCTCGGAGAGATGGCTACTGAAAATGACCGCATAACGGCGGCCCAGTAGTTTTGGCTATCTCTGACATAGATACCTCTAGGCATTTAAAAGTCTATTTTATGAGGCCGCTGGCCTCATAATAAATATTAAACAGGCGGCTTTATAATTCATTTTAAAAAATATGATAAATTGATTATTAATCAATTTTTATTTATTGCTTTTGAATTATGAGGCCAATTTTTTGAACTAGTAATGAAAAATAGTGCCTGACATTACTTATTTTGGGAAGGCGGTTTTATAAAGTAATTTAATGATTTTATTCAGGTAGTCGCAGGAAACTGGCTGCCGACTGATGGTCGTTAAGATGAGGGACCACTCCCAAGCAGGGGGCATCAATTCGGCTCGTTAAGGTCTCTATCATTTCCGTTGATTCTGATTGTTCAGCCACATGATTCGCCACCCAGCCAGCCAGTTTGAGACCATGTTGTTCAATGGCTGCCACGGTTAATAAGGCATGATTAATACAACCGAGTTTAATTGCCACCACCAAAATCACAGGCAATTGAAGTTTAACAGCAAGATCGGCCATGGTGCTTTCTGCGTTTAGTGGTACATACCAGCCCCCGCCCCCTCCACAATGACTGCGTCTGCTTGTTCCGCGATCAAATCATAGTTGCTTTTAATGTTGGCAAGAGAGAGTGTTACTCCTTCTCGCTCAGCTGCAATATGGGGCGCAATAGCTGGTTCAAAGGCATAGGGATTAATCAGTGAATAATCTAAATCTGTCTGACTTTGTTTGATTAGAGCGAGTGCATCCTCATTTTTCCACTGCCCATCTAACCATTCACAACCGCTGGCAATCGGCTTCATGCCAACTGTTTTATAGCCTTGTTGTTGCAGTAGAGATACCAAGCCCACACTGATGAAGGTCTTGCCTACTTCAGTATCTGTACCTGTTATAAAAAAATGTGTGCTGGTCATAATCGTTTGATCTCACTGATCGGGATATAAACACTATCGTCATCCGTTCGGCATTGGCCTGATTGAGCTAATTTCCACGCATGGCCAAAAATGACTTCATAGCTGGCAGGTAAACCGTCAGCTTGGCGAAATGTTTCATAGGCGGAAACCACTTTTTGCATCAATTGTTTGCCTGTCAGGCCACGACGGCGGCCTTCATTCACATTACGTGCACCAAGGATTTTCAGGTCGCGCATCACACTCATCGCATCGTTGTAGCTCAACGTGTAAGGCTCCATATCCAGCACACAGTCCGCCAAGCCGCTGGCTGTCATGGCATCACCCACATCATGCATGTCATAGAATAAATTAACATGTGGGTAGGTATCGACTTCAGCCCAAGCCTGACGTAGTTCCGTCAAGGTGTCCGGCCCCAAACTGGTAAACATCAATAGCCCCTGAGGTTTGAGCACCCTAAATATTTCACTGAAACAACGTTTAGGATCACACCATTGCAACGACAAGTTGGCATAAATAAGGTCGACGCAGTTATCAGCTAACGGGATAGCTTCGGCATCACCCGCTAATACCTGTAAACGTTTGTGTTTTGGTAACCAGCGTTTAATGCCTTGATCATGCCGATAACGCTTGTCAGCCTGCTTTAACATTTGTGGTGAGATATCGACAGCAACTAATTGGGCATGAGGATAACGCTTTTGCAATAACGATAAATTGCGTCCCGTCCCTGCCCCAAGATCTACTATCGTTTGTGGTTCGATAGTGATGTACGACAAGCGCTCTAATAATTCATCGGCTGTTTGTCTTTGCAACACAGCCACATCATCGTAATGCTCGGCGGCGGCAGAAAATGACTGAGCCACACTTTTTTTATCGGGACGATATTCACTCATGGATAAATTGTTCTATCACTAATTGGCATTGCTGAGGCTGCGAAATAAACGGCGCGTGGCCTAATCCCGGCATGACATCAATACGCAGTTTTGGCTGCAACTTCTGTACATATTCCGCTAATGACACGGGAATAAGGTGATCATTCTCTGCCAAGATCATTTGTGTGGGGCAATTTACGCTGGCAAGCGTATCTCGTAAATCCCATTCAGCCAGACACTTTAAGCCTGCCTTTAATGCCTCTGGTTCGGGTTCATGCTGTTGAGCCAGTTGTTCGCTTAATTGCTTTATCACTTGTCGGGGCTGATTCGCGCCTTTTGCTTGCAACATAATAAACCGCTGCAAGGTCAGCTGTTGATCCTCAGCTAAACTCGCTGAAAAGTTATTAAACACCTCAGCAGCCATCGCACAAGGCCAGTCGTCTGTTTGCACAAAACATGGATTACTTGCCAGTAAAATCAGTTTTTTGACTTTCTCAGGGTAATTATGCGTCATAGCCAAAGCGACCATGCCACCTAAGGACCACCCTAACCAGATAGCTTCTTGAGGGAGAGCCAACGACAAATTGTCTAAAAGCCGCTTTAACTCAAAATCCCCTTCATGCCATTCACTTTGACCATGTCCGGGTAAATCGACCAGATGACAGCGAAAGTGCTCGGAGAGTAATTCAAGCAAAGGTGACCAAACACCGCTATGCATACTCCAGCCGTGAACCAATACTAAGTCGGGTCCCTGACCTATGCTTTTAATGTGCATACGCTTGCTCCAAAGCGACAAGCAGTCTGTCTACATCCTGTTCTGTATGGGCAGCAGAAAAGGTAATTCTCAATCTGGCAGTATTTTTTGGCACCGTTGGTGGGCGGATAACCCCAACCAGAATGCCTTGTTCTTCTAATTTCGCCCCTATCTCCAGTGCCTTTTTATCTTCACCGATAATAACTGGTTGTATTGGCGTTTCCGAACACATCAGTTCCAGACCGAGTTGTTCAGCACCTTGTCTGAATTGCTGAATTAATTGCTGAAGTTTGTCACGTCGCCATTGTTCAGTTTCCACCAGCTCCAGACTTGCAAGTGTTGCCGCGGCAATCGCCGGCGGCTGTGCCGTGGTATAGACATAACTACGCGCTTGTTGAATTAAGGTTTCAATGACCAGTTCATCAGCAGCGACAAAAGCACCGCCTGTACCAATAGCTTTACCTAAGGTCCCCACTACAATCGGCGCCTTATCGGCTGTGATTTGATAATGCGATACCGTGCCACGACCACCTTCACCAATGACACCAAAACCATGCGCATCATCGATAAGAACGGCTGCGCGATGTTGCTCGGACAAAGCCATAATCTCGGGTAATGGCGCGATATCACCATCCATACTGAATACGCCATCACTGACGATAAGTCGGTGTTTTGCTGTGGCGGCATTATGGAGTCGTTTGTGTAATAGACTCATATCCGCGTGAGGGTAACGTAACTGTTCGGCGTCGGTGAGACGACCACCGTCTAATAACGAAGCATGATTCCATTTATCCTGAATTACCGCATCACCACGGCTCAGTAAACCATCGATCACACCCAGATTGGCCATATAGCCCGTCGAAAACAACAACACACGTTGTTGCCCCGTGAAGTCGGCCAGTTTTTCTTCCAACGCCTGATGATAATAACTATGACCGGTCAACAAATGGGCAGCACCACTGCCGACACCCTCTTTGTCTACCGCCTCTTTGAAAGCTTGTTTGATATCAGGATGGGCAGCAAGACCGAGATAATCATTACTGCAAAAAGACAATACGGTTTTATCTGCAAGGTGAATATGCACACCCTGCTCACCGACTCTGAGACGATTTTGTCGATAACGACCCGCCGCTTTGCGTTCAGCTAAAGCGGCGGTCAGTTCATTATGCCAAGGGAGTTTGGCCACTCGAAACTGGAGACGTTAGGCTGCTGAAGAACAGCTGCGTTCTTCTGTTTTTTCTTCACCAACCCAAGGTGTGATACCTAAACGTTTGAACAATTGCTGATCATGATTGGTATCTGGGTTGTCAGTGGTTAATAGTTTTTCACCATAGAAAATTGAGTTAGCGCCAGCCAGAAACACATGGCTTGTAACTCATCAGTCATATGCTCACGACCGGCTGATAAACGCACAAATGATTTCGGCATCATGATACGGGCAACAGCAATGGTACGAACAAACTCGATAGGATCCAGATTATCCACACCATCTAATGGTGTACCTTCAACTTGAACTAATAAATTGATCGGCACGCTTTGTGGTTGTGTTGGCAGATTTGCCAGGCTGATTAATAAACCAGCACGGTCATTGCGACCTTCGCCCATGCCCACAATACCGCCGCTGCATACATTAATACCGGCATCACGGACATGGCTTAAGGTATTCAGACGGTCTTCATAGGTGCGGGTAGTAATAATTTCACCGTAAAATTCAGGTGAGGTATCCAGGTTGTGATTGTAGTAATCCAGACCCGCATCTTTTAAGCGCTTGGCTTGATGCTCTTCCAGCATGCCCAGTGTGACGCAAGTTTCCAGACCTAAACTTTTCACACCTTCGACCATTTCTGCAACGCGTTCCAGATCACGGTCTTTCAGGCTACGCCATGCAGCGCCCATACAAAAACGATTAGCACCCGCCTCTTTCGCTTCATTGGCTGATTTCATGACTTCATCAAGCGGCATCAAAGGTTCTGCTTTGACGGCTGATTCATGGTGTGCACTTTGTGGGCAATAACCACAGTCTTCGGCACAACCACCAGTTTTGATACTTAATAAGGTACTAATCTGCACCGCATTGGCATCAAAGTTAGCACGATGAACGGTTTGTGCTTTAAACATCAGGTCGTTAAAGGGCATAGCAAATAAGGCTTCAACCTCTTGCTGGCTCCAGTCGTTGCGGATTGTTGCTTGGGTTTCTGCTACATTCTCAGGCATGATGACTCTTTACTGATTTAAAGGATTAAATTAGGTCATGTCATGGCAAATCTGCTCTCACTGACACAACAATTCCGACAATTATACAGGAAAGTATTTCCAATTCCGTGTTTACTCTGTGGACTGCCGACAGAAGAACATGCCCTTTGTCAGGGTTGCATCAATGAATTACCGCTTATCAAACAACATTGTCTTCGTTGCGCCATACCATTGGCATCTGGACATATTTGCGGACAATGTCTGAAAAAGCCGCCGGTACAGGATATCAGTCTCAGTCTGTATCGTTACGAGCAAACCGTTCCCAGAATGATGTCTGCCCTGAAGTATCACCGGCAAGTTCAGATTGCTGATCTCTGTGCACGAGAATTTATAAAACAGCATTCACTGAATTCACTACCGGAAGTATTGATTCCCATACCTCTTCATACTAGTCGCCTTCGTCAACGTGGGTATAACCAATCATTATTATTTGCGGAAAAACTGGCTGCACTATTGAACATTTCCTGCCAGCCAAACTTACTGAAGCGTATCAAAAAAACCGCCAACCAGACCCAACTTAATGCGAAACAGCGACATAAAAACATGCGACATGCTTTTCAGTATTTGTCAGAGTTCGTGCCTGAACATGTGGCCATTATTGACGATGTCATGACATCCGGTGCGACAACACATGAAGCAGCACGTGAATTAAAGCGAGCAGGTGTAAAAATCATAGAAGTATGGACAATTGCACGTGCAATAAGCCATTATTAATATTCACTAAATAACACTTAGGCTCATAAGGCGTTTGGATGCAAGATATCGCCACCTTACAAGCACGTTTGGACGAACTACTTCGCATCGCTAAAAGCAATGAGCGAAAACAAACCAATTTCCAGGAATATGAACTGGCGTTGCTTGCTAGTAACAATCTTCATGAACTACTGGGGATTGTGCTTGAAGAGCATAAAGAGCGTTTTCAACTGACTGATGTCACATTGCTGTTACACGATCCTGAATATGAATTTCAGCGCTTGGTTGAAGCGCAGCCCGTCAAATCCTCGTGGCTCGATAAACTGATATTTACTGAATCGGCCCATTTGTTAAATCAGTATTTCAGCCCGCTACGTAAAACTCGCCTTATCCGTTATTCACCACATCAACATGCTTTCTTATTTCCAGACCAAGCCGAACTTGGCTCAATTGCCTTACTGCCGTTAATCAGACATAACGTATTAATCGGTAGTCTTAATTTGGGCAGCCGTAATCCGAATCGCTTTGAAAGCAATATCGGCACGCAGTTTCTGGAACATTTGGCGGCCGTCATGTCTGCCTGCCTGGAAAACGCACGGTTACATGAACACATTAAATTAGTCGGTTTACGTGACCCATTAACCGGCATTAACAACCGCCGTTTTTTTGATCAACGTATCAGTGAAGAAGTCAGTCGGGCCAAACGTATCAATAGCCCACTATCCTGCCTGTTTATTGATCTGGATTTTTTTAAACGCATCAATGATCACTATGGTCACCAAGCGGGAGACGCTGTTCTCAAGCAAGTATCACAACTGTTAAATGATCGTTTGCGTAATAGCGATGTGCTCGCTCGCTATGGTGGAGAAGAATTTGTTATTTTGCTCGCTGACACTAGCGCGGAAGATGCAGGCTTAATTGCCGAACAAATTCGTCATCGAGTAGAAAAAACAGACTTCACCATTCCTTCCGGCAAAATGATTCATGCCACCCTTTCTATCGGTACCGCAACGCTGGCTCAACATAGCCACATACATGACACCAAATCGCTGGTTGCGGCGGCTGACCAAGCCGTTTATGCCGCTAAGTTATCGGGCCGAAACCAAGTCAAACAGGCACGTTAAATGTTACTCACCACCTTTGCTATTAATACAGTTATTTTCGTCACCACCATTTTGATCCACTACGAAACCCTATACCAGTTAGCGAAACGTCTTCCTGCGCTGCATATTATTCATCGTTACCGGGTTTTATTGGCGGTGATGGTGGTCATGGTGGCGCATATTGTGGAAATTTGGCTGTTTGCTATCGGCTATTACCTGATGTTGCATGCAGATGGCTTTGGTAATTTGATGGGAAATATTGACTCCAGCCTGCTGGACTGTAGTTACTTTTCTTTCACAACCTACACGACGCTGGGGTTTGGTGATATCGAACCCACAGGATATATCCGCTTTTTAACCGGACTGGAGTCATTGACAGGCTTGGTGATGATTACCTGGTCGGCTTCTTTTGTATTTCTGGAAATGCAAAAATACTGGCCAAAACGTTAATTTTTATGGGGTTATTATTGCTGAAGGGTGTCTGACATTCATATAAAACTGTTTACCCTGCCGATGTATCCAGCCACGCACTTCAACCGTTTGATTCAGGTAATGCTTCCAGTCCTCAAAATAAACGCTGTCTTTCTTTTTAATCGCAAGTTTGAACCGTTTATTTGCCTGTAGGAATGTCGTGTTTTTACCTTGCTTGATGGCCTTAAGTTTCAGTCTGATACGTTGCCAACCACGATAGCTGACGCCGGCTTTTAAGTCAGACAAACGCTTTACACGATAGTCAGCCATTGACCAGATCCCTTTTTTGGCTTGTTCGGCCCTGCTTTGAGCTTCAATAAGTTTATCGCTGTATCGCAAATTAGGTGGAATCAGTGTCAGCGAGGCTAGCCCTTCTTCAACCAACATGGCATTCAAATATTGTCCATCAGGCAGAAAACAATGGGCTAAAGCACGATCATATTTATCGCGTTGCTGCTGGTCATACTCAATGAAAAAATCGCCATGACTTAGGGTATTGATTAGCCATTTTTTTGCCTGTTCGCCACCGGCCTCAGCGTCATGGTAACGGCTCTGGATTTCAGGGGTGTTGATACCTAGTAAGCGAATAATCTGGCCAGACTGTAACTCAATGGTGTCTCCATCAATCACCCGTTTGAGCTTAACTCTATAACGATTTGGGCTGGATTTGAGCGTGAGTAAGGTCGCATTGGCAGATGGCTGGTCAGAATAAAGCGTCTGTCCCTGCTCATTCTGTGATTGATAAACCGTTGTGGCATGACAAACCACGGATATGATGAAGGTGATAAACACCATGATCCATCGCATCGTTTTTCCTCCATGAATAACGATAGTAAGTAATAATTATGCTTGTTCTAGCATATTGTCTATAAGCGTTTTCTGCTTAGAAATCTCTCCTCTGAGATCAGAAATTAATGATTTCAACATTTGGGCAACTGAGTTAAATCGAGTCGCATGCGTTTCGGCATGTGCGGCTTCTACAGAACAATAAATCGCCAGATAATCACCTTTAGCGACGGCCGCAGGTAACTCTTCTAATGTAGTTTTAATCTGAAATAATACTCTTTTCTTTTCTACACCAGACTCGGTGTCTGCAAGTGTCTGCAATAGCTCTTTGCAATGATCGATTTCATGTTTGATTTCCAGACCTAACTCCTGAATTCCTTGAGTCAGTACACGAAAAGCATCACCTTCAGAACCTGCCCTTGCTGCTGCGCTGACCGCATTGGAAGCGAGTAAACGCATTTTCTTTAACATGGGGTTGAGGTCATCCATTGCCTCAGCCAAAGCATCGACTTGCTGCTGCAAACTCGAAGAAGAGATTTCTGCTATTGCGTTCATTTGCCCACCGACAAAATACTGTAATGAATGACCAGACTTAGAAAGATAGCTAAGCCAACCCAGTTATTATTTAAAAAAGCCTGTAAACAGCGCTGCGGCTGTCGATCTTTTGCCAAAAATTGTTGATAGGCAAATAAGCCCCCAGCAACACACAGCCCTAAGTAAAAGATAAAACTCATCTCTAACTGGACACCAATCAACACCATGACAAAAATATAAGCCACCTGCATCATGCCTTGGATAATCAGATCATCATCGCCAAATAATACCGCTGTGGATTTCACCCCGGCCAGCAAATCATCCTCTCTGTCTGCCATCGCGTAAAAGGTGTCATACATGGTTGTCCAGATTATATTGGCTAAGAAAAGTAACCAAGCCATCACCGGCACAGAATTAGTCTGTGCGGCAAAAGCCATTGGAATGGCCCAACCGAATGCCATGCCTAAATAAATCTGAGGGAAATAGGTATAACGCTTCATGAAAGGGTATGTCGCGGCAAGGAAAACACCACCCAACGATAACCAAATGGTCAACGTATTCAGCAACGATACTAATATAAACGCCACCAATGCCATGCCGATAAAAACATAGATGGCTTGCCGGGCAGTCAGCTCACCTGTTGCTAAAGGGCGGTTTTGAGTTCGCCAGACGCTGCCATCAATTTCCCTATCGGCAAAATCATTGATCGCACAGCCAGCTGAGCGCATTAGGATGACGCCCAAGATAAAAACCACCAGCACCGTGATATCAGGCAGGCCTTCTGCAGCAATCCACAAAGCGGATAATGTTGGCCATAACAAAAGTAATATGCCAATGGGTCTATCCAGTCGCATCAACTGAATATAAGGCATAACACGTCGTTGAACCTCTCTCACACATGACTCCATTTTTCTGAAGGCAGAAATATTTCACACACCAGTACGGGCTGACC
Organism: Methylophaga marina; assembly: GCF_030296755.1. NCBI lineage: Bacteria > Pseudomonadati > Pseudomonadota > Gammaproteobacteria > Thiotrichales > Piscirickettsiaceae > Methylophaga > Methylophaga marina. The sequence continues at coordinate 2,123,856 of NZ_AP027741.1, read as the reverse complement.
TTTCAAATAAAAACATGATCGTCTTGCCCATAAAACATCAGGACAAATATCCAAAGCTTCTGTAGCCAATTGATACAACCAATGTTGCGGTGTGAGTTGCGCCACCTGAATCTCACTCCGGCTTAGGGAGGGTTCATCAAATAACATTTGGCCCAATGGCTTTACACCTAGGTTATCGAACCGAGACGGCAAGACTTGATAGGTGGATTGAGGAATAATTGTTCTGGCATAGATTTCAGGCGTATCACCATCACACAACAATACCTCACGACCCAACTGAATACGTTGCAAAGGTTGCTGTAAAAACAGACTTTCTTCAGGCAAAGCGGTTTGCCAATCGTAGTGTAATAACTCGACATTCACCGCGTGCTCACTGACATGTTGCAGTCGTTTGGTAAGTGACCCCGTATCTGTCAACCACTCACGTAAATCATAGGGTAATGATTGTTTTCGGGCTGGCAGCCAGTGTGTCCAATGCTTCATTTAAAATCCAACAAATTAAACATGACCGAAATCAAGTTTGTGAGCAAACCAACGGGTCACCAGTGCTTCTGCTTTTTCTGGCGCTAATTTCAGCATGGTATTTGCCGCCTGTTCCATCACCGCTAACAGCTCCTGATCCTCGAGCAAGTTGGCAACCCTGAATTGTGGCAGACCTGTCTGCCGAGTGCCCAACACTTCACCCGGCCCTCGAATTTCCAGATCACGCTGCGCGATCACAAAACCGTCATTACTCTCACGCAAACACTTCAATCTGGCCTGACCATTTTCAGACAGTGGCGCATGGTACATCAAAACACAATGACTCTCGACCTGACCTCGTCCTACTCGACCACGTAGCTGATGAAGCTGAGCGAGTCCAAGCCGTTCAGCATTTTCAATGACCATTAAGCTGGCATTCGGTACGTCCACCCCCACTTCAATAACGGTGGTTGCCACCAGCATATCGAGTTCTGCAGATTTGAATGCCGCCATCACCTGCTCTTTTTGTGCTGATTTCATACGGCCATGGACCAGACCGATTTTCAAATCCGGTAAGCAATCCTGCAGAGTGGTTGCCGTATCTTCTGCTGCCTGACACTGCAGATGTTCAGACTCTTCTATTAAAGTACAGACCCAATACACCTGACGCTGCTGCTGACAAGCGGCATGAACGCGTTCAATCACATCCTGACGCCGACTATCCGAGACCACAACCGTCGTCACGGGGGTTCTGCCTGGTGGTAACTCATCAATCACAGACACACTTAAATCAGCATATGCTGTCATCGCCAACGTACGTGGAATCGGTGTTGCCGTCATCACTAACTGGTGTGGCATGGTATCCACATCACGACCTTTATCGCGCAAGGCCAGACGCTGATGCACACCAAAACGATGCTGCTCATCAATGACGACCAGTCCCAGATGATTAAATATGACTTCATCCTGAAACAAGGCATGAGTGCCAACGGCTACTTTTATTTCGCCCGATTTGAGCTGCTCCAGCACCTGTCGCCGTTCAGTTGCAGTCTGCTTACCGGCACACCAGCCAACTGTCATTCCCAACGGTGTCAGCCATTGTGTGAAGGTTTTGAAATGTTGCTCTGCCAGCAATTCTGTTGGCGCCATCATCACAGCTTGTGAACCTGCACTCACGGCATCAATAGCCGCCAACGCCGCTACGACAGTTTTACCGGAACCCACATCACCCTGAACCAGGCGCTGCATGGGAGACGGTTTTGTCATATCCGCTTCTATTTCAGTCAACACACGTTGTTGAGCCGCCGTTAACGGAAATGGCAACTGACGCAATAAAGCTTCGCGTTGAGTCCGGTCTGGCTTTAGTTCAGGCGCACGATGATGCTGTGTCTGCTGACGCAATTTTTTCATCGTCAGCTGTTGTGCCAGTAATTCTTCATAAGCCAGTCTTTTTTGCGCAGGGTGTTGTCTGTCAATCAGTTGCTGAACCGGCGCGTCTGGTGGCGGTTGATGCACAAACTTTAAGGCCTCGGTCAATGAGAACTCAGCCACATCATGACAGCGTGCTTCAGGTATAACCAGTTCTGGCATTAATCCATTTTCCAGAAAGCTCAATGCTTGTTTAATGAGCTTTCGTAGAGAAAGCTGGTGCAGTCCTTCTGTCGTCGGATAAACCGGTGTCAGTTCGGAATCGACTGGCACAATGTTGGTCGAATCAATTAACTGATACTCAGGATGGACCATTTCAAAACTGGAAGGACCGTTACGAACTTCACCAAAGCAGCGAATTTTTCGGCCTTTTTCTAACTGTAATTGCTGGGCTTTGGAAAAATGAAAGAAACGCAGGATCAGAGATCCGGTGCCATCTGAGATATGGCATAGCAGTGAACGACGACGACCGAACTTCACTTGTGAAATCTGGATAGTGCCTTCCACCAACACTTCTTGTTGTAATTTGAGTGCCCCAAGAGGCATCAACCGAGTTCGGTCCTGATATCTGAGAGGAAGGTGGAACAGCAGATCCTGGATCTGCTGTACCCCAATTTTGAGAAGGCGCTCGGCAACTTTGCCGCCTACGCCTTTTAAAGAAGTGACTGGTTGTGATAATCCATTATCCGCCACCACAACCTTAAACTCCTAAAATTTAATAATTACGCATTCAGATGCAAAATTGCATCCATTTCCACAGGCACATCTTTAGGTAAAGAAGCCACACCAATCGCTGCACGAGCAGGATAAGGCTGTTCAAAATATTCTGTCATGATGTCATTTACCGCACCGAAATAACTTAAATCGGTCAGATAAATATTTAACTTCACGACGTCCTGCAAGCTACCACCTGACGCTTTCGCAACCGCAGATAAGTTGTCAAACACACGTCTTACTTGTGTATTGAAATCACCTTCGATAACCGTCATGGTTTCAGGCACCAACGGAATTTGGCCTGAAAGATATACGATGTCACCTACTTTCACAGCTTGTGAATATGGGCCAATCGCTTCAGGGGCATCCGCTGTATGAATAATTTCGCGAGACATTCATTTCTCCATCAAAGTCTGGTTTTAATTAATACGAGTAATTCTTTCTACCATGTCGAGGCGACGTAAACGGCGAATAACACGGGCTAAATGCTGTCGGTTAGCTACTTCGATGGTCAGACGTAAATCAGAATAACCACCATCGCGTTCATCGACGACAACATTATCAATATTCGAATCAGATTCGGAAACCACCGCCGCAATAGTAGCGAGGACACCGCGTTGGTTTTTCACATGAATCATGATGTCGACCGGGAAATCACGTGATACATCAGGTGACCAGGCAACGTCGAGCCATTTCTCATTTTGCACACGAAGATTAGAGGTATTTTTACAGCCACGTTGATGGATGATAATGCCACGACCGCTACTGACATATCCATGAATAGGATCGCCAGGAATAGGATGGCAACAACGAGCAAAGCTGACCACCATGCCTTCTGTGCCTGCGATCATCAGCGCTTGTGCTTCTGTATCCGGAGTCGATTCATGCACCAGTTTCTGTGCAATTAACAAGGCAGAATGGTTACCTAAACCGATATCCTCTAACAAGTCATCAAACTGTTTCAGTTCAAACTCATTGATAAGCTCATTAAAGCGTTCAACCGGGATCTCATCCAGATTGGTGGAAAATGCGGTCAAATGTTTATTTAACAAGCGACGACCAAGCAGCACGGCTTCTTCCGTCTGCAAGTGTCGTAAATAATTACGAATATTGGTTCGTGCTTTGGCCGTCACAACAAAGTTGAGCCAGGCAGGATTTGGATGTGAAGCTGGTGAGGTAATGATTTCCACTGATTCACCCGTTTCCAGCTGACTGCTCAAAGGCACCAGATGACGACCAACTCGGGCAGCGACACAATTGTTACCAACATCACTGTGAACGGCATAGGCAAAGTCCACCGCTGTCGCACCTCTTGGCAAGGTGAGAATCTCACCCTTAGGCGTAGACACGTAAATTTCATCCGGGAATAGATCAATACGCAGATTTTCCAGAAACTCCATAGAGTCGCCGGATCCTTTCTGCATTTCCAGAATCCCTTGCAGCCACTGGCGCGCCTTACGATGAGCTAGGTTATTACCCACAGATTCACCGGTTTTGTATAACCAGTGAGCAGCCACACCTGCTTCAGCCATATGGTCCATATCACGAGACCGAATCTGCACTTCAATCGGTACACCGTATGGGCCAAACAACACGGTATGTAAGGACTGGTAACCATTGGCTTTAGGAATCGCAATATAATCTTTGAATTTACCTTGTACCGGTTTGTACAAGTTATGCACTACACCCAGCATCCGGTAACAAGCGTCAACATCATCCACGATAATACGGAAAGCATAGACATCCATCACTTCAGAGAATGACAGTTGTTTGCTGACCATTTTTTTGTACAGGCTGTACAGGTTTTTTCACGCCCCTGAATGTCGGCACTCAAGCCTTCCTGTTCCATCCGATTCAGGATAGACGCGGTGATCTGCGTGACAATTTCTTTGCGGTTACCGCGTGATTTCCGAACAGCATCTTGAAGTACGCGATAACGAATCGGATACAGAACGTGGAACCCTAGATCTTCGAGTTCACAACGCATTAAATTCATACCCAGACGTTGGGCTATCGGTGCATAGATATCCAGCGTTTCGTTGGCGATACGACGGCGTTTTTCAGGGCGCAAATGCCCCAGCGTACGCATATTGTGGAGACGATCGGCCAGCTTGACGATGATGACACGAATATCACGTGACATCGCCAGTAGCATTTTTCTTAAGTTTTCAGCTTGAGCATGCTTTTGGGTTTCAAAAGCCGCTTTGGCTAATTTAGTGACACCTTCAACCAACTCCCCCACTTCTTCGCCAAACTCGGCGGCCAGGTCAGCTTTTGTTAGCGCGGTGTCTTCAATCACATCATGAAGCAATCCGGCCATGATGCATTCATAATCCATATGCATCATGGCCAAAACATGGGCGACGGCTAGAGGATGGGTGATATAACGTTCACCACTTCGACGAGTCTGGCCCTCATGTGCGTGGTCCGCAAAATGATAAGCCCGTCGAATCGAATCAACTTGACCGGATTCGAGATAGTTAGCCGTCGCATAGCACAAGTCATCGATTGTCAGTTTAGGTTCTGACTCTTGGATATAGTCCAGTTCAGAGGCAACGGATGGCTTGGCACTCACGGTAGTTTATTCTTCCGTTTGTAATTCTTCGTCGCTAACGATGCTTTCTGATGCATGTTCACGAGCACTGGTTTTTTCTAAGATTTCACGTCCAACCAAACCTGCAGCAATCTCACGTAACGCTAAAACGGTAGGTTTATCATTATCCAGGCTAACCATAGCGTCATCACCCATGGCAATTTCGCGTGCGCGTTTTGAGGCAACCAGGACTAATTGGAAACGGTTATCAACATTTTCTAAACAATCTTCAACAGTAGTACGAGCCATGGTTTTTCCCAGTTAAAATTTAAAGAATCAATTTTACGAAATATCTTAGCGTTGAGCCAGTAATTCAGTGATTAAGTCTGCTTGACTATTTTTCTGAATAGCTAAGGAATGACGCTGTGCCACGATGATTGATGACAAACTAGTTAATGCCTGCTCAAAATCATCGTTAACGATTATGTAGTCAAATTCAACATAGTGCGAAATTTCGTTCTCTGCATCCCGCATACGCCTAGCAATGACATCCTCATTATCCTGACCTCGATTGCGTAAGCGTTGTTCCAGCGTCGCTTTTGATGGTGGCAGAATAAAAATGCCTATTGCCTGCGGGAAATTGTTTCTGACCTGTTGCGCTCCTTGCCAGTCAATTTCCAAGATGACATCAAAGCCGTCAGCTAATAACGACTTAACTGTATCAGATGAGGTGCCGTAGCTATTATCAAACACCGTTGCTGATTCCAGAAATTTCCCGGCATCTCGCATCGCTGAAAACGTTTGCTGATCGACAAAATGGTAATCTTTACCATTGACTTCGCCCTCTCTAGGCGGACGAGTCGTGTGTGAAACGGATAGTTTAATTTCCGCATGTTGTGAGATAAGTGCATTCACTAAACTCGTTTTGCCTGCACCCGACGGTGCAGCCACTATAAAAAGATTACCCATCATATTTCGAACGCTGTAAGGAATAGTTGGGTAATTATGACAAAAAGCCCTCCGTTTCACCATGAAGGATCAATCCTGATGAATGCGAGTTAGACATAATTCTGTGATTAATTTGGCTAAATAATTTTGTTTAATGGAATAGTTCACATTTAGTTAGAATGTCAGCATAATGTTGCGAGCAACTTAGTTACGCGCATTAGTACCAAAGTACAATACGAAATAAATGCGTCTAGGCATATAATTAAATTTAAGAATAAAAAACAGAGTTGATATCGCAATGGAGCTACATACCTCTTCGAGATAAATGAACTCCGTGATTAACAACTTCCTCACTCTAGGAGAGGACAATGAAAACTTTAAAGATTTTTGCCAGTGTGGCCCTATCACTTTTCATCGCTAGTTCAGCATCGGCTGCACATTTAAGCGATGAAGTGATATATGCAACCAAGAATAAAAAAGAAAGCACCATCCAGCATTTCGCCGGGGCTTATCAATACGTGAGTACAGATGGAAGCTTCTCAGCTGGTACCGGCCCTGATTATGCTTATCAGCTAAATCCCAAAGCGACAACGAACGCTGTGAAACAGGCTGAGCTCAATACCGCTTTTGATGCTGCTGCCGGTTCTGGCAAGTATGCTGAACTGGTCGGTTACGATGTACTGGATTTTTACAGCACGGGTTCATACCCTGCGGCAACAGAAAATACAGACTTTTTCACATCTGATGTCTTCTCGACGGGTTATGTGAATACAACGTCACTGGGTCTGACATTTGAAGGTATTATGCTCAAGTCAGGTAACACAACATTTGTTGCTCTGTTTGACGATGCGGTATCTGAACTGTATTTCAAAAGCTTCATTAAACAAGGCATATCGCATATTGCCTTATTCAACACAGCCAACATTTCAGCAGTACCAGTACCTGCGGCGTTATGGCTGTTTGCTCCAGCATTACTTGGTTTAGTTGGCTTGCGCAGAAAACAATCAACGATTAAGTAAATTTGTCGTCAAAGCTCAAAAAAACGCGGCCAAAAGCCGTGTTTTTTTATGTCTGAGTGAAAAGTTATTTCTCACTCGATATTCTGAATCTGCTCACGCATCTGTTCGATTAACACTTTTAGATCCACCGAATAACGTGTGGTATCGGTATCAATCGATTTAGAGCCCAGGGTATTGGCTTCACGATTCAATTCCTGCATCAGAAAATCCAGTCGACGGCCAATAGGTTCATCGCGCTTTAGAGTATGTTTCACTTCATTCACATGATTCTGTAAGCGATCGATTTCTTCAGCGACATCCGCTTTTTGTGCTAACAGCACCATTTCCTGCTCAAGGCGTTCCGGCTCCAGATTCACTTCAAGCTCAGCAATCCGGTCTGATAATTTTTGACGGTGACTGGCAACAATTTCTGGTAAGCGTGTTTTCGTTTGTTCTGCAATATCATTTATTTGCTCACAACGCTGAATAATCATTTGCTCCAGAGCTGCACCTTCACGTTCCCTTGTCGCTACCAGGTCAGCCAGAGCATGTTTTAAAGACTCGAGCACCGTGGCTTGTAACGCATCCTGATCCAGGCTTTCTGTTTGAATGACACCAGGCCATTGCATCACACGCAAGATATCGATTGGCGCAGCACTGTCTGTAAACGAAGCGAGCTGTTGATAGTTCTCCATGACGGCTTTAGCTAAGTCGACATTCATTTGCAATGCACTCTGCGTTTGCTCAGGTGCACGGTAACGAAGTGCTACTTCAACCTTACCTCGGCTTAGCGTGTCGCTGATGAGTTTGCGCATTGCCATTTCAAATGGGCGAAAACTTTCTTCTAAACGGAAAGAGACTTCTAGATAACGATGATTTACTGAGCGAATTTCCCAGCTCAAGCTGCCAAGCTCTGTTTGCTCCTCATGGCGGGCAAAGGCGGTCATACTTCGTGTCACAATCATGTCCTATTTCTGAGTTAATCTGACATCTTACCGAAAACAGGTAACAAAAAGCATCTGCGGCGGTGATTTATGGCAGGTATAATAGATTGAATTTGACTGAGGAAAAGCGAATATGCGTCCAAGTGGTCGTCAAGCCAATGAACTAAGACTGGTTAATATCACCCGTAACTACACCAAACATGCTGAAGGCTCCGTACTGGTAGAATTTGGTGACACCAAAGTACTTTGTACAGCCACCGTTGAAGAACGTATTCCACAATTTTTACGTGGCTCAGGTGAAGGTTGGGTCACGGCTGAATATGGCATGCTTCCTCGCTCTACTGGCAGCCGTATGCAACGTGAAGCAGCCAGAGGTAAACAAGGCGGCCGCACGATGGAAATTCAGCGTCTTATCGGTCGCTCATTACGTGCCGCAATTGACCTCAAATCATTAGGCGAACGTAGTATCACTATTGATTGTGATGTGATTCAAGCTGATGGCGGTACTCGTACCGCGTCTATTACTGGTGCTTATGTCGCTCTGCATGATGCCATCAGTCATTTAATCAAAACTAAAAAGTTAAAATCCAGCCCCCTGCATGGTCAGGTCGCATCCATCTCTGTTGGCATTTATAACGGTACACCAGTCTTAGATCTGGACTATGATGAAGACTCATCTGCTGAAACTGATATGAATGTAGTGATGAATGACGCCGGTGCTTATATCGAATTACAGGGTACTGCTGAAGGTCATGCATTCCGAGCTGAAGAGTTACAATCTATGTTGGATTTAGCCAGCCACGGCATTAGTCAGTTAATGGAAAAACAACGGGAAGTACTGGCAGCATCATGAAAAAAATCGTCTTAGCAACCGGCAATCAAGGCAAACTGCGTGAGTTTGCACAATTACTTGCTCCTCTCAAAATTGAGATCGTCTCACAAGCCGATCTCGATGTCATTGAGGCTGAAGAAACCGGTTTAAGCTTTGTCGAAAATGCCATCATTAAAGCGCGTAATGCCTGTCACCAAACAGGCTTGGCTGCTATAGCTGATGATTCAGGTATTGAAGTAGATGCCCTGCGCGGTGCGCCGGGCATTTATTCTTCTTGTTATGCAGGCAGTTCTGCCAGTGATGAAGAAAATGTTGCCGCCCTGCTCTCGGCCTTGAAAGATGTACCGGCATCGGAACGAAGTGCACGGTTCCAATGTGTGATTGTCTTCATGCGTCATGCTGAGGACCCCACTCCCTTAATCTTTCAAGGAAGCTGGCAAGGTCAGATTATGACGGAAGCACTCGGCGAGGGAGGCTTTGGCTATGACCCTATCTTTTTTGTCCCTGAAACAGACTGCAGTGCAGCCGAACTTAGCTCAGAACAGAAACATGCTATCAGCCATCGCGGCCAGGCTATGCGCCAGTTTATAGAAGAGTTTCCATACAGCCGTCATCAGTTCTGATTACTCAAATACCACGCTTCAACAGTGTTAACTGACCATGTGCCGTTTCCCCTTTCCACTTCTCATGATGACGTTAGCGCTATCGGCCTGCACGACTTATGACTCTGATCGCCCCATCACGCCGATTCGTAGCGGGCAAAACCTGAGTGATATCTGGGACAATCATTATCGTTTTTTTATTGGTCAACCAAATCCAGCACTTTTCTCCGTCTGCCATAGCATGAGCTGTTACAGAATCAGTGAAGTCAGCCTGAGTGAACAAGATTGGTCAGGCATACTCAACTTATTCAATAAAACAACCAATGCTCATGAAGAACGACAGGCCATTCAACAAGCCATTGCCAACCTGGAGACGCTGATCGGAAAACAAATTGGCAGCGAGAAAGATTTAGCGCGTAACCAGATTGCCAATAATCGCTTTGGTCAATTGGACTGCGTGGATGAAGCCACCAATACCAGTGTTTACCTGCGTATGCTTGAGAAAGCCGGTGTTCTAAAATGGCATACCTCTGCTTCACGTACTTCACGGGGTATTTTTCAGGGACAGGCGCCACATAACACCGCCACCATCATTGATACACAAACGCACACTCGTTATGCCGTAGACTCCTGGTTTTATGGCAATGGCGAAATGCCTGTCATTATTTATTTAGATGATTGGAAGGCAGGCTGGGAACCGGAATCAAACTAATGTTTAACTTTACATCCTTACCACCACTTAGTCTGTATATTCACGTTCCCTGGTGTGTGCGTAAATGTCCCTATTGTGATTTTAACTCCCATGATAATCATCAATCTCTGCCAGAATCGGCTTATATTGATGCACTGATACGCGATCTGGAACAAGAATTACCCCTGATTTGGGGACGGTCAATTAATACGGTATTTATTGGCGGCGGCACACCCAGTCTGTTTTCAGCTGAAGCCTATGATCGGCTATTCTCATCGCTGCGGGCCTTACTGCCTTTACAACATGATGCTGAAATTACACTGGAAGCTAATCCGGGTACGGTAGAAGCCGGTCGTTTTCATGAATATCGTGATGTGGGCATCAACCGGTTAAGTATTGGTATTCAAAGCTTCGACCAGAATGCTTTGCAGGCGTTAGGCCGAATTCATGACGGTCAGCAAGCGATCAAAGCGGTTGAATATGCTCATCAAGCTGGCTTTGATAGTTTTAATCTGGATCTGATGTTTGGTTTGCCTGGACAGGATGAGAAAAAAGCGCGACATGATGTTGAAACGGCCATTGCACTTGCCCCACCGCATATTTCTTACTATCAATTAACGATAGAACCCAACACCTTGTTTTACTCTCAGCCACCGAGCCTGCCGGATGATGATCCGATCTATGATTGGCAACTGACCAATCAGGCGCGTCTGGCTGAAGCAGGCTACAAACAGTATGAAACCTCGGCCTATGCACAAAAAGGTCATCAATGTCGGCATAATGTTAATTACTGGCGCTTTGGTGATTATATTGGTATCGGCGCTGGCGCACATGGCAAAATCAGCAGTGTTTCTCCACAGCAAATTCAGCGACGAGTTAAACAAAAACAACCACAGAAGTATATGGAAACGGCAGGCACAGAAGCGGGCTTAGTTGAGAAAACGCTGGTCAGCCCGGATGAGGTAGGCTTTGAGTTTATGCTTAATGCGATGCGCTTACTGGATGGCGTACCCACGCCCCTTTTCCAGCAGCATACCGGTGTGCCGATTTCGACGATAAGACGAGCTATGCAGCAAGCTGAGCAGTTAGAGTTATTAGAGCATACGATCGAGAAAATCCGACCCACAGAAAAAGGCCAACGTTACCTGAATAGTCTGATTGAGCTATTTATAGAGGCATAGTATGCTTTTTCGCATACTTCTTTAAGGAAACGTCTATGACGACTCGTTCTCTACTTATCATTGGCACAGCATTATTCTCTTTTACAAACCTGTGCCAGGCAGAAGTGATCTCCATTACTGATCCCAGCTATGAAGTGGCTAATGATCCTACAGGGATTGTCCGGCCGACCAGAGGCATGAGCATGGCTCAGGTTAAACAACAGTTTGGAGAACCACAATCAACGCAGCCAGCGGTTGGCCAGCCCCCATTACACGTTGGGAATATAAAAAGTTTGAAGTGGTATTTGAATACGACAAAGTGATTCATTCAGTTGTCGTGAGATAAGAACTAAGACAACTCAATAACAGAAAACTTAATCGTCCTGACTGGGCTCAGGTTCAATATTCAGGAAACGTTTTAATGCCCATTTCGGCAGCGTTCCCATTCTAGCGTGATGAAGAGAATCTGATTCAATCACGATCAATACCAATACGCTCACCAGCGTTGGCAGAATACCTAAACCACCAATCATAGCGTAGACGGCTTCTTTCATCATGCCAAGATACATATGACCCAGCACACCTAAGGTCGACACGCTAACAAGCAGTATAAGAATCATCATAAAAAAACGACTCCAGCGGCGTGCTACTTGCCAATGCGCCCAGACGAATTCGCCGTCTTCACGTTTTACCTTACTGGATCGCCAGTAAGTATATCCCAGTGCCATAAATGAAATTAATGGCACTAGGAATAGATACTTCATGTACGACGGACCGAACGTCGAAATCGCGGTAAACACAAGAATATGGTTACCAATTAAGTTACTCAGAAAAATATCATGGGGCAACTTGGCGCGAGCGATTTCCTTTTCGGTAGGGTCCGCGTAATAAGTCATATCATTACACCATATTATTCAAAATGGCTTCACGAACAGCGTCAAGTTCAGCATTTACGGTGACGACAGCAGAAGTACTTTGTTTAATAGCAGTATCAGGATCTTTTAAACCATGACCCGTTAATGTACAGACAATCGTACTGCCTTCGGGAATCTTGCCTGATTTCACATCACGCAATGCTCCAGCTAGAGAAGTAGCTGATGCAGGCTCACAGAACACACCTTCTTTTTCAGCTAATAATTTCTGTGCAGCCAGGATTTCTTCATCTGAACATTCATCAAACCAACCACCTGACTCTTCTTTCACCTGCCAGGCTTTATCCCAGCTTTGTGGGTGACCAATACGAATTGCAGTCGCCACCGTCTCAGGATCGTCTACCATGTGTCCACGCATGAACGGTGCACTACCAGCGGCTTGGTAGCCAATCATCTTAGGACGGTTACCGACGATAGCACCACCGGCATATTTGCATTTACCACCACAATACGCACATGCATCAGTGACATGGTCACCTGAATCACATGAATACTCACAATAACCAATCCAGTGAGCGGTGATATTACCGGCATTACCAACAGGTAAACAGTGATAATCAGGTGCACGACCTAACTCTTCAACGATCTCAAAAGCGGCTGTTTTTTGACCTTGTAAACGGTATGGATTGATAGAGTTAACAATAGTGACTGGTGCATGATCAGCCACTTCTTTAACTAACTGCATACCCTGATCAAAGTTACCTTTGATTTGAATCACGGTTGCGCCGTGCATCATCGCCTGAGCCAATTTGCCTTGTGCAATTTTGCCGTCAGGAATAAGTACAAATGCAGCGATGCCGGCACGTGCCGCATAGGCAGCAGCGGCAGCAGATGTATTACCTGTTGAAGCACAGATAATCGCTTTACTACCCTCTTCTACTGCTTTCGTTACGGCCATGGTCATACCACGGTCTTTGAAAGAGCCAGTTGGGTTCAGGCCTTCGTACTTAACATAAATATCGACATCCTTACCCAGCTCTTTTGTAATGTGGTTGAGCTTAATAAGCGGGGTATTGCCTTCACCAAGACTGATCAGGCGGGTATCGTCATTGACTGGTAAACGGTCGCGATAGCGCTCAATTAATCCAGTGTAACGTGGTCGAAATGACATAATAATTTCCTCTAAATGAATGCTTTATACAGGCTTAACCACCAAGCGATTCCATGCGAATACGCATAATGGAATCGGGTACAGTGTCCAGCGCTTCAATTTGCGCTATCGCCTGATCCATATTTTTTTCAATGACAGCTTGCGTCAGCATGATGATGGGCACCATTCCCTCATGTTCTTCAGGCTGCTTCTGCAAGATAGCTTCAATATTGATGCCTTCCTTGCTTAAAATTCGTGTGATATCCGCTAATACACCCGGTTTATCCAGCGTGTGGATACGTAGGTAATATGATGTCACAACTTCTGACATCGGCAGAATAGGCGTATCTTTCAATGCATCTGGTTGGAAAGCCAAGTGTGGTACGCGGTTTTCAGGATCGGTAGTCAATGCGCGGACGATATCCACAATATCAGCCACGACAGCTGAAGCCGTCGCTTCTGAACCAGCGCCAGCGCCATAGTAAAGCGTTGGGCCAACCGCATCCCCTTTCACCACTACCGCATTCATTACGCCATTGACATTAGCTAATAAACGACGCTGTGGAATCAATGTCGGATGAACTCGTAATTCCACGCCAGATGTTGTTTTCTTCGCGATGCCAAGATGTTTGATTCTATAACCCAACTCATTGGCATTTAACACGTCCTCCTGAGCAATACGACTGATGCCTTCGGTGTAACATTTATCGAACTGTAATGGGATGCCAAAGGCAATGGAGGCCATGATGGTCAGCTTATGCGCCGCATCAATACCTTCAATATCGAAGGTAGGATCTGCTTCAGCATAACCCAGCGCCTGTGCTTCCGCTAACACGTCAGCAAAGTCCCGGCCTTTTTCCCGCATTTCTGTCAGGATGAAGTTGCCTGTACCGTTGATAATGCCTGCCAGCCATTCAATACGATTACCAGCCAAACCTTCACGCATCGCTTTGATGATAGGGATACCACCAGCAACCGCCGCTTCAAAAGAAATAGTGACGCCTCTTTCCTGAGCGAGCTCAAATAGCTCGTTACCGTGCATGGCAATAAGCGCTTTGTTGGCTGTCACGACATGCTTGCCGTTTTCGATGGTTTTTATCACCAACTCTTTCGCCACACCGGTACCGCCAATCAATTCAACCACAATCTGAATGTCAGGATCGTTGATGATGTCAAAAGCATCATCCGTTAAATTGATAGCAGAAGTGTCACAGCCTTTAGGTTTATCAAGGTCACGATCAGCAGCGCGATATATTTCAATATCACGACCTGCACGACGACTGATTTCTCTCGAGTTCCGGGTTAATACGTTGACAGTACCACTACCAACCGTCCCTAAGCCCAGAATTCCGATTTTTACTGATTGCACTCTGCCCCCTACGGTTTTCTCATCATGTCACGGATCCCACGGATCGCCTGACGTGTACGATGTTCGTTTTCGATCAATCCAAAGCGAACGTAATCATCACCATACTCACCAAAACCAATACCAGGTGAGACAGCCACTTTCGCTTCTTTCAATAATTTTTTACTAAATTCTAATGAGCCAAGCTCACGATATTTCTCTGGAATTTTTGCCCATACAAACATGGTCGCTTTCGGTTTTTCAACCTGCCAGCCAATCGCATTTAAGCCATCACACAAGACATCACGACGGCTTCTGTATGTTTCAACAATCTCATCAACACAATCCTGTGGTCCTTCCAAGGCGGTGATGGCTGCTACCTGAATCGGTGTAAACATACCGTAATCCAAGTAGGACTTCATCCGTGCCAGAGCAGCAATTAATGTCGGGTTACCAGACATAAAGCCAACACGCCAACCAGGCATATTGTATGTTTTTGACAGTGTGTAAAACTCCACAGCCACTTCTTTCGCGCCTGGTATTTGTAAGATGGAAGGTGCTTTATAACCATCGAACACAATTTCACCATACGCTAAATCATGCACCACCCAAATTTTATGCTCGCGAGCAAAATCCACAACCTTCTGGAAAAAGTCCAAATCCACGCATTGAGTAGTGGGATTACCGGGAAAGTTAAGCACCAGCATTTTAGGTTTAGGCCATGAATCTTTGACCGACTTTTCTAACTCCGCAAAAAAGTCTACATCCGGGGTAAGCGGCACATGGCGAATATCTGCACCAGCGATAACAAAACCATAAGGATGAATCGGATAAGCCGGATTAGGTACTAACACCGCATCACCTGGGCCTACTGTCGCTAATGCTAAGTGCGCTAGCCCTTCTTTAGAACCGATGGTAACAATACATTCTGTTTCGGGATCAAGATCAACATCAAACTTGCGTTTGTACCAGCCAGTGCAGGCTTTACGCAGCCTCGGAATACCGCGTGATACCGAATAACGGTGAGTATCTGGCCGCTGCGCCGCTTCGACCAGTTTTTCTACAATATGCGCGGGTGCCGGGCGATCGGGGTTACCCATACCAAAATCAATGATATCCTCACCACGCGCACGTGCTTTTGCTTTCAAATCATTTACAATGTTGAAAACGTAAGGCGGAAGGCGTTTAATTCTTGGAAATTCGTCGTTCAACTGAATACCTGCGATAAGCTAAAACTGTCGGCAAACTAAGCAAAATAACTGAAATTAATAAACACTTCAAATTCATTTATCAGAAGCGATTACTATGAGCCAGCAAGACCTATTTTATAACAAAATCCTGAAAGATCTTGAGGACGGTAAACTTCTTTTACCCACATTGCCAGAAGTGGCACTCAAGGTGAGAGAAGTTGTTGATGACCCAGATGCCACTGCAGTGCAATTGGCAGACATTATTGTAACCGATCCCGCCCTGTCGGCGCGCTTATTAAAAGTAGCGAACAGTCCTTTATATCGTGGTCGTGTTCCGATTGAGAGTATCCACATGGCGGTGCCAAGATTAGGCCTGACCATGGTGCGTAATATCGTCACCAGCCTGATGATGGAACAAATGTTCAATGCCTCCAATAAACGATTGGAGAAGCGTCTTAAAGCGCTTTGGGAACATAGCACCAAGGTTTCTGCGCAAAGTCAGGTGCTCGCCAGCAAAATTCCAAAAATGAATACGGATGAAGCGATGTTGGCTGGTTTAATCCATTCGATTGGTACTTTACCTATTCTGATGCAGGCAGAAGAGGAAGCAGGTTTATTAGACAATCCAAAACGCTTGGATCAGATTATCGACAACCTCTACCCACGCGTTGGCGCTGCTATTCTTCGCAAATGGGAATTTCCGCAAAGCTTAATTGATGTCGCTGCTGAGCATAAAAATCTAAATCGCAACAGTGGTCCAGCGGGTCCTGATTTGGTAGATGTGGTTCAAGTAGCCTATCTGCAAAGCTTATTTGATACGGAAAAAGCTCTGGATCCCCTCACATTAAACAAAGTGATTTCTTTTGAGAAAGTAGGCGCTGATACAGGTCTCACAGTCTATGAAATCGATGAGAATAGTGAAGAGTATCTGGAAGCGCTAGCTTTATTCAATATACAACCATAGCGTTGATATACTGATTATTAAAGGGCAGATCTTCTGCCCTTTTTTGTTTATGTCATTGAGATTGTTCAGGAGCAAAAAGCCGAAATCAGGTAGAGTAAGTTTGTCACAGAAAAAAATACACGGTTACACATGAACTCTGAGTTTGACGCTTTGCTTAATCGATTAAAACACTACTCGCTGCGGCTTTTATTATTATCTTTAATGTCTCTGATAGCCGCCTGTCAGACAAGTCCCCCCGTATACACTCCACCACAACCTATTGGCACTATTGATCAGCAACACACTCTCAGCCAGCTATATCGTCAGTATCAGCAATGGCATGGTACCCCCTATCGTTTAGGTGGCAATAATCGATCGGGTATCGATTGTTCAGCCTTTGTCCAGCAGACGTATCAACACTTGTTTGGTATCACTATGCCACGCACTACCTCCCAACAAATCCTGCAGGGAAAACACATCAAACGCACTGAGCTTAAATCCGGGGACTTAGTTTTTTTCCGCAAAGGCAGTCATGTAGGTATTTATCTGGAAGAGGACAAATTTCTTCACGTCTCGACGAAAATAGGTGTCACTATCTCGAGTATGCATAATAGTTACTGGGCACGTTATTTCTGGCAAGCAGTGAGAGTGAAACCGGTAAGCAGCATTTCACCTTAGGCACGTTGCTATATCGTCAGACTCACGGCAATATGTGCCAGATTGATTATTCAATCATCAGTACATTTTTAGGAGAACGCATCATGTTCCAACGCGCTTGCTTAATGCTGTCATGCTTCAGTCTTATGGCTGTTTGTTTACCAGCCTACGCTGACAAACCAAATTTAACACCAGGAATGTGGGCTCATACGACCACGACAACGATTCAAGGGCCGATGTCTCTCGAGCCACAAACATCAAGTAATCAGGAATGCCTTACTCAAGCACAAATTGATAAAGGCGTGGATATGTTGGAGATTCCTAAGCAGTGCCTGGTTCAAAAAGTCAACGTATTGCGTGACACCGCTGACTTTGCTGTGGATTGCGATATACAGGGGATAAAAAATCACTTTATCGGCCACACTAATTTCCGAGGCGACCATATGGATGGTCAAATGAGCAGTGAAATGAATAGTCCGATGGGCACCATGGTGATGACGATGAACTTTACTGCAAAGCGTATTGGTGCATGTCCAGCGGCTAAGTAAAAGGCTGTTAAGCTTGCATCAGATCAAAGCTGGCCTTGTTAACAATAATGAGTGCTAGCGATGATACTCACACCAGAAACAAAAAAGGCGAGAAACTTCTCGCCTTTTTTGATCAAACCAGAACGACTATTCCGGACGCATATGCGGGAATAACAATACGTCACGGATGGAAGGTGAGTCGGTCAATAACATGACCAATCGATCAATACCGATACCTTCTCCCGCTGTAGGGGGCATACCGTATTCAAGTGCACGGATATAATCGGCATCGTAGTGCATCGCCTCATCGTCACCGGCATCTTTTTCTTCTACCTGCGCTTTGAAACGTTCGGCCTGATCTTCTGCATCGTTCAACTCTGAGAAGCCATTAGCAATTTCACGGCCACCCACAAAAAATTCAAATCGATCAGTGACGAACGGGTCATCATCATTACGGCGAGCCAGTGGAGAGACCTCTGTTGGATAGGCAGTGATAAATGTCGGATCCATCAAACGGTGCTCAACGGTTTTTTCAAAGATCTCGATTTGGACTTTACCCAGCCCATATGATTGTTTTAGTGGGATATCTAACGATTTAGCAATCGCACGCGCCGACTCAATATCATCCAACTGTTCCGCTGTTAGATCTGGATTAAAGTGCAGAATCGACTCTTTTACCGTCATACGAGTAAACGGTTTGGCAAAATCAATATCCAGACCTTGATAGTGAACTTGCGTTGAGCCTAAAACATCTTGAGTGACCGTACGTAACATGTCCTCTGTCAGATCCATTAATTCATGGTAATCAGCATAGGCCTGATAAAACTCCACCATGGTGAACTCTGGATTATGACGCGTAGATAAACCTTCATTACGGAAATTGCGATTGATTTCAAACACACGCTCAAAACCACCCACGACCAAACGTTTTAAATACAGCTCAGGGGCTATGCGAAGATATAAGCCCATGTCTAATGCATTATGATGTGTGGTGAATGGACGAGCGGTTGCCCCACCAGGAATGGCTTGCATCATGGGTGTTTCCACTTCAAGATAATCTTTCGCCATCAAATAACGACGAACACCATCAACGATTTTAGTCCGCACACGGAATACGTCACGACTGGCTTCGTTCATGATTAAATCAACATAACGTTGGCGGTAACGTGTTTCCTGATCAGATAATCCGTGGAATTTCTCAGGCAGTGGCCTGAGTGATTTGGTTAATAACTGAATGCTATCAACATGCACTGACAACTCACCTTTTTGAGTGCGAAATAATGTGCCTTCTGCACCG
The DNA here is from genome assembly GCF_030296755.1 of Methylophaga marina. Taxonomy (NCBI): domain Bacteria; kingdom Pseudomonadati; phylum Pseudomonadota; class Gammaproteobacteria; order Thiotrichales; family Piscirickettsiaceae; genus Methylophaga; species Methylophaga marina. Next base: position 2,104,563 of record NZ_AP027741.1, on the reverse strand, counting down.
ATGATATCGCCCAGGTCCCAGCTTTTAAATTGAGGATAAACGCCTTCAGGTAATTCATCACGAGCCACATACAATTGAATATTACCTGACATGTCGCGTACCGTCGCAAAACTGGCCTTACCCATGACACGTTTGGTCATCATGCGGCCAGCAATCTTCACACGCAATGGGTTCGCTTTTAATTTTTCAGCATCCCACTCGGCATACTCTGCCTGCAGTTCAGCATTCATGACATTACGACGAAAGTCGTTTGGAAAGGCGTTACCTTGTTCTCTCAACTCCGCCAGTTTTTCACGTCTCTGAGCAATTAAACGGTTTTCATCCAGTTCTGTTTCATTTGTCATTCGGGTTTCCAGCTTATAATCCTGATTTGAGTGAGGCTTCGATAAATGGGTCTAAGTCACCATCCAACACCGCTTGTGTATTACCGGTTTCAACACCGGTACGCAGGTCTTTGATGCGAGACTGATCGAGCACATAAGAACGTATCTGACTGCCCCAGCCGATGTCTGACTTCGACTCTTCAGCAGCCTGTTTCACTTCATTTTGTTTCATTAACTCCAGTTCGTACAGCTTGGCACGTAACTGGTTCATTGCGCGATCTCTGTTCTGATGCTGTGAGCGTTCTGTCTGACATTGCACTACGGTATTAGTCGGTACGTGAGTAATACGGACAGCCGAGTCAGTGGTATTAACATGCTGACCACCAGCACCACTGGAACGATAAGTATCCGTTCTCAGATCAGCCGGATTGATATCAATCTCGATAGTTTCATCCACTTCTGGATAAACGAATACAGATGCAAAAGAAGTGTGACGACGAGCCCCTGAATCAAAGGGTGATTTACGGACAAGACGATGTACACCGGTTTCTGTACGCAACATACCAAAGGCATATTCACCTTCGAATCGGACAGTGGCACTTTTGATACCGGCAACCTCACCCGCTGACACTTCCATCAACTCGACTTTATAGTCTTGTGATTCGCCCCAACGCAGATACATACGCAAAATCATATTTGCCCAGTCCTGGGCTTCGGTACCACCAGAGCCAGACTGGATATCCAGATACGCATTATTTTTATCCAGCTTACCGGAAAACATGCGTTGGAATTCCAGCTTTTCCAAACCTTTTTCTAATTCATTCAGATCAGCCTGGATTGCATCAAACGTGGCCTGATCATTATCCTCAACTGCTAATTCGAGTAGTTCTTTTGCATCATCCAGCATTTCACGATGGCCAGATAAAGTCGTGACAATTTTTTCTAAACTGGCACGTTCCTGCCCTAATTTCTGAGCCATGTCTGGATTTTCCCAAACACTGGGAGATTCCAGCTCGCGCGTGACTTCAATTAATCTTTCAGCTTTCTCATCATAGTCAAAGATACCCCCTAAGATCGTCACTACGATCTCGTAGGTCTTTGATTCGCTGCATCGTTGCGCCTAGTTCCAAAGGTAACCTCTAGTAAATTTGATTGAACACCGGCGAATCCGGCAAGCCCCATATTGTAGCTGATTTGTCATAAAAATGGCGTACCCCACTTTTATCGTTTAGGTAAGAAGCGTTGTGGGTCGACAGGTTTGCCATTTCGACGTATTTCAAAATGTAATTGATATCGCTGAGTACCGGTGCGCCCCAACGTGGCTATCTTTTGACCGGACTTGACTATTTGGCCTTCTTTGACCAGCAAACTTTCATTATGAGCATAGGCGCTCAGGTAAACATCATTATGCTTTATAATCAGTAAGTTGCCATATCTTGGAAGTCCATTCCCACTGTATACAACTTTGCCTGAAGCAGCCGCGATAACAGGCTGTCCGGCTTTACCTGAGATATCGATACCCTTGCCTCCAGAGCTGCTATTGGAATAGGAACCAATCACTACACCATCTGTTGGCCAACGCCATTGTAAATTCTGATTACCGCTATAGCTGGACGTCGTCGTTGAAGATTTGGCCGGTTTAGTGGATGTGGTGGGTTTTGTCACTTTGGGTTTTGATGACGTAGAACTCGGTTTTGTGACCGCTTTTCCTTTATTGGAGGTCGAGCTGGATGCTGTCCTTGTGCTGGTAGTGGATCGTTTGAATTTAAGCTTTTGCCCAACGTAGATGGTGTAAGGCGAACGAATACCATTAATTCGCGCCAGCTCCTTATAATCCATGCCATATCGCCAGCTAATGGAATACAGTGTGTCGCCTTTTTTTACGGTATATGAAGAAGGAGGTGAGGTTATTTTCCGTTGACTGCTATCGTAACCATAAGAGCCAACAGGGGCTAATGCTCTACTGCCCCCACCACATGAGGATAATAAAAAAATCAGCAGTAGCGGCCCGATCCATTGCATATGTCTATACGAATATAAAATAACCTATCACCAAACCCAGAACAGTGAACCAACCTAGTCGGTCTACCCATAGATGGAGTTTGGATTCCAATTCAGGCCCACCCCAGCGCATCAGACCAGCCACTAAAAAGAAACGCATTCCTCGACCAACAAACGAGCCGAGCAAGAACGGTATCAGTGCCATATTGGCGGCACCTGCTGCTATAGTGAATATTTTGAACGGTATGGGGGTAAACCCGGCCAGAAATATGGCCCAAATACCCCACTGGTCAAACCACTCTGCCGCATGAATATACGCATCCATATAGCCTAGTGATATCAAGAGTGGTTCAGCCATATTGAACGCAAATAAACCAATAAAATAACCTAACAATCCCCCCAATACCGAAGTCACGGTGGTCAGCATCGCCAAAAACCATGCTCGCTCAGGCCTTGCTAAGGTCATGGGTGCCAACATCACATCAGGTGGAACCAGAAAACACGAAGACTCAGTGAAACTGACTAACGCTAACCAATAGGTCGCATATTTATGTCGAGCCCAAATCATCACTCGTGCATACAAACCAGAAAATAATCGCATTAAATCTGACCACTCAATAATGGGACAAAACTGACAGGGTCTAATTCCGTTTCCTCATACCTGTCGCCTTCACGATCTATCACACGCAATGACTGTCCTTGGCTGCTGCCGACAGGAATCACCAAGCGTCCTCCAGGAGCCAGTTGTTTTAATAACTCTAATGGAATGTGTTCCGGTGCACAGGTCACAATAATAGCGTCATAAGGCGCATACCATTCCCACCCCCAGTTTCCATCACTGTGTTTGAGTTTAATATTATTGAGTTTTAATTGATAAAAACGTTCACGCGCTTGATTTTGTAACGGCGAAATACGCTCAACACTGTATACCCGTTCGACAAGTTTGGATAACACCGCGGTTTGATAACCCGAGCCAGTACCGACCTCTAGAATTTTTTGACGAGGACCACCCTCTAATAAAATCTCGGTCATTTTAGCGACAATATACGGTTGAGAAATGGTCTGCCCATGACCAATAGGTAAGGCAGTATCTTCGTATGCCCGGCTCGCTAAGGCTTCATCCACAAATAGATGTCTTGGCATCTCACGAATGACAGACAACACATCACTATTTTTAATCCCTCGCTCCTGCAATCTGGCCACCAGCCGATCACGCGTTCGCTGAGAGGTCATGCCGATGCCTCGGTAGTCGGTTTTCATCTCAAATATCTTTCAACCAGTTGGCAACGCCATCAATAGCATCGTAGCGTGTTAAATCAATTTGTAAGGGGGTGACTGACACAGCTCCCCGGCGAATAGCATCAAAGTCAGTGCCAGGTCCTGCATCTTCCTCTTCACCTGCCGGACCGATCCAGTACATTGCACGACCACGAGGATCCGTTTCTTTGATAACAGGTTCAGCTTTATGACGATGGCCCAGTCTGGTGCTTTCGATACCTGTAATTTCATCTATCGGTAAATCGGGCACATTGACATTAAGAATGGTATCAGCCGGCAAAGCAGAGAGTTTTAACTGAGCGACCAACTTTTTGGCGACCCAGGCCGCTGTTTCATAGTGTGTTCCATTATGTGATGTCAGTGATATCGCAATGGCTGGTAGCCCTAGGAAACGCCCTTCCATCGCCGCTGCCACAGTACCGGAGTAAAGCACATCATCACCCAGGTTAGCGCCAGAATTAATACCTGATACCACCATATCGGGTTCATCATCGAGTAATCCGGTAATGGCCAGATGCACACAGTCAGTGGGCGTTCCTTCTACTCTGTATACGCCATCTTCTTGTCTCTCCAGTCTGAGCGGGTTTTCCAATGTCAGTGAATTGCTGGCACCGCTGCGATTTCTGTCTGGTGCGACAACGGTTATCTCCCCTAGTTCTGCCATAGCCTTTGCCAGTGTGCGGATGCCTTTCGACATGTAGCCATCATCATTGCTTATCAGGATTTTCATTAGATTGTTTTGGTCTTTAAGCTCTTGTTATTTAGGCACTCATATCTTAACAAGATTGAGCTGCGATCATTATACATTCAGGTAAACCAACTATGCCGTGAGGTAATCTTACATAGCCTACCTAATCTGATGTGACGGCACTGTCATCATCATGACGTTTATTCAGCGACTTCCATCTCACTGACTTTTTGTAAACCACGAGGGAGTTTATGTCCTCTTTTGCCTCGACTGCCTTGGTAATGCTCCAGATCCGTGGCTTTCAAGGTTAAGTGGCGTCTGCCAGCGTGTAAGGTCAGGCCCTGTTCATTAGGTACAATAACGACCGCTTGCATCCATTCTTGACCCGAAGTGAATTTTGCCTGTGGAATATTAATGAGTCGGACGCCTTTGCCCTTGTTCATTTCTGGAATGTCATCTGCAGGAAAAACCAATAAACGTCCATCTCCGGAAGCCACGGCAACGCGTGTATCCTTGCTGTTTATAAATAACGGTGGCAGCAGTGAGGCGCCTTTTGGAATATTAAATATGGCCTTGCCCGCTTTATTTTTAGCGATCAAATTATCGAGTTGAGTAATAAAACCATAACCTGCCGTATTGGTTAGCAGCACCGATTGTTCCGACTCAACCGTAAGAACGGCGACAAACCTGGCCTCAGGAGGTGATTGTAACCGCCCACTCAATGGTTCACCCTGCCCCCTCGCAGAGGGTAAGGTATGAGCACCGAGAGAATAACTACGACCACTGTCATCCAGAAACACAATCTGTTGATTACTTCTGGCTTTTACTGACGCAAAATAGCGATCACCGGTACGGAAGTTTAATGAAGCCGGATCCACATCATGACCTTTGGCTGCACGCACCCAACCACTTTCAGACAGCACAATGGTTAAAGGTTCAGTGGGTAATAATTCGGTGGCATTCAGTGCTTTTGCAGCTTGTCGCTCTATAATCCGTGATCGTCGGTCGTCACCATACTTTTCAGCATCTGCCGTCAATTCTTTACGAATAAGTGTTTTCAGTCGAGTATCTGAGCCTAATAATAATTCGAGTTGTTTCCGTTCTTTACTCAACTCATCCATTTCGCCACGGATTTTCATCTCTTCCAGCTTGGCTAAATGGCGTAAACGTAGTTCTAATATAGCTTCAGCTTGTCTGTCCGAGATTCCGAAGCGCTCCATCATCACGGCTTTCGGCTCATCCTCAGTGCGGATAATGGCTATTACCTCATCGATATTGAGGTAGGCCACGAGTAAGCCTTCCAGCACGTGCATGCGATCCAGCACTTTATCCAGGCGATACTGTAGACGACGACGAACCGTTTCAACCCGATAACTGAGCCACTCCTGCAGCATATCCAGCAGATTTTTCACCTGAGGACGGCCATCCATTCCAATCATGTTCATATTGACACGATAGCTGCGTTCTAAATCTGTAGTCGCAAACAGATGTGACATTAAACTCTCAATATCCACTCTGTTTGAGCGGGGCATAATCACCAGTCGCACGGGATTTTCATGATCTGACTCATCACGTAAATCAGCGACCATCGGTAATTTTTTGGCCTGCATCTGTGCGGCAATTTGTTCTAGTACTTTGGCGCCTGAAACCTGGTAGGGCAATTCATGAATAATGATTTCCCCCTCTTCTTTTTTATAACAGGCACGCTGTTTTATTGAACCATGGCCTGTGGCATATATTTTATGAATCTCATCGCGGCCGGAAACGATCTCGGCACCTGTTGGGAAGTCTGGGCCCTGAATATCTTCAAGCAGATCGTCTAATGTGCTTTTTGGTGATTTTAATAAGCGTAAGCAGGCATTCACTACTTCGCGAAGATTATGAGGGGGCACATCGGTCGCCATACCGACCGCTATCCCAGTCGTACCATTCAATAATAGATTCGGTAATCGAGCTGGCAGTAATGCTGGCTCATCCATGGTGCCATCAAAATTAGGTATCCAGTCCGCAGTCCCCTGTCCTAACTCACTTAACAGAACCTGTGAATACGCTGCCAGACGCGCTTCTGTATAACGCATTGCAGCAAAAGACTTAGGATCATCAATCGAGCCCCAGTTACCTTGCCCATCGACTAGAGGATAACGATAAGAAAATGGCTGTGCCATTAATACCATGGCTTCGTAACAGGCAGAGTCACCATGAGGATGGTATTTACCTAATACATCACCCACTGTTCTAGCTGACTTTTTATGCTTGGATAAGGCACTCAATCCAAGCTCAGACATCGCATAAATAATCCGACGCTGAACAGGTTTTAAACCATCACCAATATGCGGCAATGCACGATCCAGAATGACATACATCGAATAATCCAGATACGCTTTTTCAGTGAAATCGCGTAGCGGCATATTCTCCAAATCATCGACGAAAGTAGTCATGGGTTATATCTCTTCATCATTTATAAAGCAGCCAAATCGGCTAAGTCACCATGTTGCTCAAGCCAAGACTTACGATCACCAGCCCGTTTTTTGGCTAGCAGTTTGTCCAAGGTCATCATCGTATCGTCTTCGGCATTAATGGTAAGTCGAATTAGACGGCGGGTATCAGGCGCCATAGTCGTCTCACGTAACTGCATGGGATTCATTTCCCCTAACCCTTTAAAGCGCTGCGTACTGACTTTACCTTTGATTTTTTCTTTTTCAATTCGATCCAGAATAATCTGGCGTTCTTCATCATCCAAGGCATAGAACACCTGCTTGCCCACATCGATGCGATATAACGGTGGCATCGCCACGCAGATATGGCCAGCTTCCACCAGAGGACGGAAATGTCTGACAAAGAGGGCACATAACAAGGTAGCGATATGAGCACCATCAGAATCCGCATCGGCTAATATGCAAATCTTGCCATAGCGCAGACCGGACAAATCATCAGACCCCGGATCCACACCAATAGCGACCGCAATATCATGGACTTCCTGAGATGCCAGGACTTGTCCAGGCTCAACTTCCCAGGTATTCAGAATTTTGCCGCGTAGAGGCATAATCGCCTGAAACTCACGGTTTCGCCCTTGCTTGGCACTGCCGCCAGCCGAGTCCCCTTCAACTAAAAATAATTCTGTACGGGATGGGTCCTGTGAAGCACAATCCGCTAACTTACCCGGTAGAGCTGGGCCGGACTGTACCCGTTTTCGGACCACTTTTTTTGCTTGTTTTAATCTGGACTGAGCGTTATTGATCGCCAAATCAGCTATTTTTTCGCCATCTTCCACGTGATGGTTCAGCCACAAACTAAAGGCATCTTTGACTACACCAGACACAAAGCCAGCACACTGACGAGAAGATAAACGTTCTTTGGTCTGTCCTGAAAACTGTGGGTCCTCCAACTTGACGGACAACACATAACAACAGCGTTCCCAAACATCTTCCGGTGCTAACTTCACACCTCTCGGCAATAAGTTACGAAACTCACAGAATTCCCTAAGTGCTTCCAAAACACCGCTGCGTAGGCCGTTAACATGGGTACCACCTTGTGCAGTGGGAATGAGATTGACATAACTTTCGGCCAGCTCGTCACCGGCTTCAAGCTGCCACATCATTGCCCAGTCGACTTCCTGGGACTCCTCACTCATATGGCCTACAAAAGGCGCGGCAGGGACACAGGGAGCATCGGTCATGGCAGAGGAAAGATAAGAATTTAATCCATCTTCATAACACCAGCGATCTTCAACTTTTTCCTTTCCGGATAGATCAGTAAATGTGACCACTAACCCCGGACATAACACTGCTTTCGCCCGAAGTACGTGTCGTAATCTAGGTACTGAAAATTTAGGTGAATCAAAAAACGGCTCTTCTGGCCAGAATCGCACTGTAGTACCAGTATTCCGTTTACCAACAGTACCAATTTCGTTTAAAGCTTCGACTAAAGCACCGCTTTCAAAAGCAATCTGATACTCGGTCGCATTTCGACGAATTTTGACTTCCAGGCGAGACGATAATGCATTAACAACAGAAACACCCACACCATGTAAACCACCTGAAAATCGGTAGTTCTTATTGGAAAACTTACCACCAGCATGAAGTCGGGTCAGAATCACCTCAACACCAGGCACGCCTTCTTCGGGATGAATATCCACGGGCATACCTCGACCATCATCACTCACTTCCAATGAATTGTCTTTGTGTAGTGTTACCTGAATCTGTTTAGCATGACCGGCCACAGCCTCATCAACACTGTTATCAATGACCTCTTGGGCAAGATGGTTAGGACGAGCAGTATCTGTATACATGCCTGGTCGTTTTCGGACAGGCTCAAGCCCCGTCAAAACTTCAATGGCAGATGCATTGTATGTATTCGTCATTGTTGAGATATCTACCTAAAATTATTCCCACCGAAGGTTAGCAGGATAAAAGCCTAACAGACAACACAGATACAACATATCTGTGAAAAAAACACGATTTAAATAAAGTGAGTGTGTGATTCCCTCGTGTTAAAGGTGACAAGTTTGTAAAGTTTTGTAAATAAAAACCTGATAAGACTGCTTAACAAAATATCTGGCGTATGATTTCCACCTTAAAATTAACTAAGCTGGCAACCTGATTTAACTTAAATTGACTAAGATCATGTTTTCTTAATTAATGTTGTGGTGGAATAGTGGCGAAGAAATTATTCACTGATAGAAAATTGATAATTGAGCTTAGCATTATGTTGGTCTGCAAGCTCGTGTTACTTTTTTTATTTGGCATTTGTTTTTTAGTAACGCCCCCGACGACATTGACCATGACGCCGTCGCTGACGTGATTATTAATCACTCTTCAGATGGAGAAGCACCTTGATTTCTGAACACCTAGTCGATCTATCCCGTTTGCAGTTTGCCATCACGGCAATGTATCACTTCATTTTTGTTCCACTTACTCTGGGGCTTTCTTGGATTCTGGTGATCATGGAATCCGTCTATGTTATGACCGGTAAAGAAATCTACCGAGACATGACAAAATTCTGGGGCAAACTCTTCGGAATCAACTTCGCTCTTGGTGTGACGACTGGGCTGACTATGGAATTTCAGTTTGGCACCAACTGGGCCTATTATTCGCACTATGTTGGCGATATATTCGGTGCCCCACTAGCCATTGAGGGCTTGATGGCTTTCATGCTTGAGTCCACCTTTGTAGGTATGTTTTTCCTCGGCTGGGACAGACTCAGCAAACGACAACATTTAACCACCACTTTCCTGGTCGCTCTCGGGTCTAATCTTTCTGCATTATGGATTCTGGTGGCGAATGCCTGGATGCAAAATCCGGTCGGTGCACAGTTCAATTATGAAACTATGCGTATGGAACTGACCAGCTTCTCCGAAGTATTTTTCAACCCTGTGGCTCAGGTGAAGTTTATCCATACTGTGGCTGCCGGTTATGTCACTGGTGCCATGTTTGTTCTGAGTATCAGTGCTTACTACTTATTGAGAAAGCGTGATATCGGCTTTGCTCGTCGTAGTTTTGCTGTCGCAGCAGGTTTTGGTGTGGCGGCCATATGTTCAGTCATTCTGCTAGGTGATGAAAGTGGTTATGAAGTAGGTGATGTACAGAAAACAAAATTAGCCGCCATTGAAGCTGAATGGGAAACTGCAGAGCCACCTGCCGCATTTACACTGTTTGGCTTGCCGAATGACGAAACAATGGAAACCGACTATGCGGTTAAGATCCCTTATCTTCTGGGACTCATTGCGACACGCTCAGTCACTGAACCTGTTACGGGTGTTAAAGATCTGGTAGCTGAACATGAAGACCGTGTTCGTAATGGTATGCAAGCCTACGCCTTATTAAAACAATTACGCGAAGGTCCTGTCACAGAAGAAACTAAAGCCGCGTTTGATGAAGTCAAAGATGACTTGGGCTACGGACTACTGTTGAAGAAATATACTAACAACGTCACCGACGCGACAGACGAACAAATTAAAGCGGCAGCACGTGATACTGTGCCACCTGTTGCACCTATGTTCTGGGCGTTCAGAGTCATGGTCGCTTGTGGTTTTGCCATGCTGATTGTGTTCTTTTTGTCTTTCTATCACTGTGCAAAAAGACAAGAGTACAAGAAAAAATGGTTGCTTCGTCTGGCGATGTTCAGCCTACCTTTACCATGGATAGCCGCCGAGACAGGTTGGTTTGTAGCTGAATTTGGTCGACAACCCTGGACCATCAGTGGCATTTTACCAACGCATATTTCGACATCGACCTTGTCCGCCGGTGATGTATACAACAGCCTGATAGCGTTAGTTGTCTTTTACACGTTGCTGTTAATTGTTGAGCTTTACCTGATGATCCGGTTCATCAGGCAAGGACCTAGCAGTTTACACACGGGTCGTTACCACCACGAAACATCAGCAGCGAGGAGCTAATCATGGTACTGGATTACGAAACATTAAAATTAATCTGGTGGCTGCTGATGGGAATTCTCCTTATTGGCTTTGCCTTGACTGATGGCTTTGATATGGGCGTAGGAATTTTACTACCGTTTATCGGCCATACTGATGAAGAGCGCCGTATTATGATTAATACGGTCGGTCCTCACTGGGAAGGAAACCAAGTGTGGTTAGTCACGGCAGGTGGTGCCTTATTCGCTGCATGGCCCCTGGTTTATGCCATGGCGTTTTCAGGTTTTTATTTAGCGATGATGCTAACGTTGTTTGCCCTCTTTCTTCGACCTGTAGGGTTTGACTATCGAAGTAAACTGGATAACTCACGCTGGCGTTCCAGCTGGGATTGGGGGTTATTTATCGGCAGCTTTGTCCCGCCACTTATCTTTGGTGTGGCATTCGGTAATTTATTACTGGGTGTACCCTTTTATTTTGACGAAATGATGCGTCCAAACTACACCGGTGGCTTCCTGCAGTTATTAAATCCCTTTGCCTTGTTAGCGGGCGTAGTCAGCTTGCTGATGATTGTTATGCATGGATCTGTCTGGTTGCAAATTCGAACATTGGATAGTCTTGAATGGCGAGCCACACAAGTTGCCAAGGCCAGTTCAGTCGCCTTATTAATTGCCTTTGCTTTAGCCGGCTTATGGGTGTCTTTCGGTATTGATGGCTATGTCGTCAGCTCTATGCCTGCGGCAAGTTCAAGCTTCACACCCGATATGAAGCAAGTCACTACTCAAGCGGGAGGCTGGTTACTGAATTATCAACAGTATCCATGGATGATGCTGGCGCCCATATTGGCTTTTCTGGGCATGATTGGCGTGTATTTATTTTCTCACTTTTCACGTGCTGGCTGGGCTTTCATCAGCAGTTCCATCACACTGACGGGCATTATCCTGACCGCTGGATTTTCTATGTTCCCATTCATCATGCCATCAAGTGATGCAGTGAATCATAGCCTGACTATGTGGGATGCCACCTCGAGTTTGTTAACATTAAAAATTATGTTTTGGGTGGCGGTAGTCATGGTGCCAATTATTATTTGCTACAGCTTCTGGACCTACCGTCGTATGTGGCGAAGACTCGATGTGAATTTCATTCGTGGTAACCAACATTCAACCTATTAGGAACCTGTTATGTGGTATTTTGCCTGGATACTTGGAATTTTATTAGCTGTGGCATTAGGTATTATCAATGTCATGTGGTTAGAAAACTGCCCAATGGATACGCTGGATGACTGAATCTTGGTTAGATAAAACTATTATTCGTTTGCTTAGCCTGTTAATGGCATTAGGCTTGTCTGCAGCGATATTAGTTTTTCCCAACCGTTTGTTAATGGAAAATGGTAAATCTGATCATGATTTATTAATGCTGTTGCTTGTCGGCATCTGCATTGGGTTTATTCATGGTGTGGGCTTTGCTCCAAAAAGGACTCTATGGCACTTTTTACTCAGTCCTTATCTATGCTGGCCCATAATGCTCTATGGCTACTTTCACATGGCGATCAATTAATGCGTCTGGGTCTTCTTTTCCCTCTCATTATTGCACTGGGTTTCGGCATACCCGCCTATGCAGATAGCGATGAACAAGCGGCTTTCGAGCGTGATGCTCAGGCGGCTATCAAAGATCTATCAACGCATCTGAAAGAAGCATTAATGTCAGCGCTAAAAGACGGCGGTCCTGTAGAAGCTATTTCTGTCTGTAAATTGGTCGCACCGACCATCGCTGATGAAATGTCGAAGAAATACAGGCTCGATATTCATCGAACAAGCTTGCGAGTGCGCAACCTTGAGAATGAAGCTGACAGCTGGGAAACAGGTGTTCTACAGAACTTTGAAACGCGCCTAAAAACGGGAGAAGCTATTCAATCTCTGACCTTCATAGAAAAAGTCGACTCTGATTTAGGGTATGACTGGCGTTATATGAAAGCGATCCCAACGGATAAAGTCTGTCTGTCATGTCATGGCAGCAAGATAGCGTTACCTGTTAGCAAGATAATAGACAAGAACTATCCTAATGACATGGCTACCGGCTATAAGATGGGTGATATTCGGGGCGCATTTTCAGTCAAACGTCGTTACTCAAAAATCAACGCAAACTAAGGTATTCGGTACGCCCTTGTTGCTTGATAAGTAGCTTATTCTCTTTAGCTAACCAGCCCACAGCTCGCTGAAACAGCTTTGCCTCAAGCTTGGTCTCTTTGCATATACGTGAAGCTGAGGTCTCACCCTTCGCGTTTAAGAACGTCCATACAACACCTGCCGCTTCACCAATTTCATCATTCATCATCGCTGTAAACTCCGTTTCCTGACTGAATTAATTTGCTTGCTAGTGATTAGGTTCTGACTGCTAGCCAAGATGATGCTTCAGCTTGCACTAATACCATCAATGGCACTAGCGATTCTCTTCATTGCCTGCTGGACAATCTCGAGACGTGTTCCAATATTAAGACGCATAAAACCTCCCCCATTATCACCAAAGACATAACCTGGATTCATACCTACGCCGGCCTGCTCGATAAAGAAACGTTTGAGTGTCTCATTATCCATTCCCAAAGCACGGCAATCGAGCCACAATAAATACGTGCCTTCCGACTCAATCAGCTTGAGCTGAGGGCAATGAGTTTGAAGAAAATCTTCTACCCATTTCTTATTTTTGTAAATATAAATATTCAGCTGGTCTAACCAGTCTTCACCATGACGATAAGCCGCTTCAAACGCGGTGATGCTGAAAGGGTTAGAAGGGCTAATATGCCACTGTTCAAACACCGCTTTAATCGCTCTGCGCTGTTGCTTATCACTGACAATCAGTGACGATAAGCCCATACCGGCAATATTGAATGTTTTACTGGGTGCTAATGTAGTGATGACATTATTGGCCTGAGTCAGCGTTGCCAATGCAATATGCTGTTGTTCAGGAAAAATCAGATCAGCATGAATTTCATCAGAGATAATAGTCATCTGATAACGCTCAGCCAGCTCAAGTAACTGTGCTAATTCTTCTTGTGTCCAAACCCGACCAACTGGATTGTGAGGGGAACAAAAAAGTAATGTTTTAGCACCTTGCTGTGCACACTGTTCAAGATGCTCAAAATCAATATAGTAGCGATTATTGTCGAGATAAAGCGGATTTAACACTAACTCCCTGCCACTTTTCTCAACCGATGAAAAAAACGGAAAGTAAACGGGAGGCTGAACAATGACTTTGTCACCAGGCTCTGTGATCGCTTCAATAACGGCATTGATTGAAGGGACAACGCCAGGACACATTATGATCTCGCTTTGCTTTATCTGCCATTGATAACGCTTGGCACTCCAATCAATCAAAGCGTCATACATGGAGTCAGGATGCAGCGTATACCCATAAATTGGATGCTTAGCACGTTCAACGAGCGCCTTTGTCACGGCTTCTGGAGCAGAAAAGTCCATATCCGCCACCCACATCGGAATCACATCACTCCGGCCGAAATAAGCTGCTCTGGCATCAAATTTCAGACTATGACTAGAACTTCGATCTATCTTCTGATCAAAATCTATCGTCATTATTTACGTTTCCAGACCGTCACTTCAGATAAAGTATGTTGGAATTTTCGGCTCGTTTCACGAATAACAAAGGGGATTGCTTCCGGCCCACGAATAAGCTCGAAATGGGGTTCTAAAATCGCCTTCAAACCATCCAGCGTGGTAAAGCTCTCGCCATCTTTCTTGAAGCCGCCCAACCAATGTGCTTTTTCCGTGTGTTCTTCCAGCCAGGTATAAGGCGAAGCCAGTACCAGCAAGCCATTCTGATTCAACCGTTCATGTACCGTCGCTAAAAATTGTGTCGGTTTGTAGAGTCGGTCAATCAGGTTGGCAGCTAATATCAGGTCATAACCTTTGAATATGGGCTTCAGGTTACAGGCATCACCCTGTAAAAATTCGACCTTAGCAGCTGTGTCTTCTAATCCAAGTTGGTCGAGGCGTCGCTCATTGTAGTGAACTAACTCACCTTCATCAGTGATGGTGTATCGCACCACACCTTGCTCAGCCATTTGCGTGCCGAGATTAATAAGACGTGCTGAAAAATCAATGCCGGTCACTTGTTCGAAATGTTTGGCTAACTCAAAACTCGCTCGACCCACTGAACATCCCAAATCCAGCGCCTTTTTCATTTCTTTGCCCGCCATCATTTCAATAGCAAGCTCAGCCAGTGCTTTAGGGAAATTCGCTACATTGAGGTATTCATCACCATAATGGAACTCTGCATACTGTGACAGCATCGTATCTGTTTCATAGTTAGAACTGTATTCTTCCAGCTCCGCCTCAGACACGACATAACGGAATCCGGCATGCTGGAAAAAATGTTTACGAAAAGCATAGCGAGATGCTTTGCGGCTTTCGTTACCGGAGGAAATCCATGATCCGCCTTTAATCAGGTTGTGTCGACCGTCAAAAGTCGGTGTCGTAAAGTCATCGTAGATAGGATGTACTTTAAACTCATCGAATGGATAAATGGGTGTTTCAGTCCATTGCCACACATTACCAATGACATCATACCAATCACCGTGTTTAAAGAAATTCACAGGACAAGATGAAGCCGCATAGTCCAGATGAATATTTGCCGGTGCGAGATCGCTGGTTAATTCTTGCAGTCCAGCCTCATCATAGAGTCGATACCATTCATCTTCGGTTGGAAGACGCACGGATTGGCCTGTTTGCTTTGCCTTCCAATTACAAAACGCTTTTGCTTCGTGATAATTAACATCAACTGGCCAGTCCCATGGCATATCAATGACCTCAGTCATCAAACGACACTGCCAGCCTTGCTTGGTTTCAAGCCAAAAAGTGGGATGCTGTGCCTGGGTAAACTGACGCCATTGCAGACCGTCCTCAGACCAGTATTCATCGGTGTTATAGCCACCATCTTCAACGAACTCTAGGAACTCCTGATTACTGACTAAAAACTTAGCAGCCTGAAAGGTCTCAATTTCTGCTTCGTGTGTGCCATATTCATTATCCCAGCCATAGATAGAATCCGAATATGGTTTACCCAAACTCACTTTTCCAGCAGGCACTTCGACCAGGCTATTCTCAGGTGCTTGGTTTGTTTCTTTGAATGGTTGCCAGGCAGGATGCGGTTTTACCCATTCCAGTCGTTGCTGACGAATAAGAACTGAAGAGGTTTCAAGATGGATCTGCTCATGCTCAATCCCCATCATGATAGACCACCATGGATTTTCCCAATCAATAGGTAGTTTGAGTGGCGCCTGACGAATCACCTTGTTGACCATCGCCTGTACTTTCTTGCGGTAAGCTTTAACCTCTTCAACCGCTGGCCAGTCATAATGATCATCGTTGAGATCATCCCAACTCATTTCATCCACACCCACCGCAAACATCGATTCAAATTTAGGATCAATACGTTTATCAATCAGCCCTGCTAACAGCATTTTATTAACGAAAAAAGTCGCCGTGTGACCAAAATAAAAAATCAATGGGTGACGAAGAGGAATCGACTTCTGAAAGTAGGCTTGATCATCGCTTAAGGTAGCAAACAAAGATTCGTAACGTTCGAAAGTGAAATTAAAGTAATCAGCAATTTCTTGACGTTTCTCTGCTGGGTTACCTTCGTCTAGTACTGGCGTTCTTAAATAAGAACTTTCCATCGAAGCATATTTTTTCAATGCGCTTTCAGCAGTCATATTGCTACCTCATCTCTGTATTTTTATTGTGTCGTTATGACTAATGAACTGTGAATTTGTTGCGAAAATAAGTCACACACTTCAGATTTGTTTAGCTAACCATGCTGTTTTTGCTGACAACTCCAGTGAACATGTCCATTTATAGGCCAAATTTATCGTTTCGGCACAGGCATAGACACCATGGCCACTGACTACTGTCACCTTATACTTTTTTAAAGTCTGCGCAACAGCAGCGGGTGCCTTTTCGACATATTCAGCATAATTGATATGAATAATCGGGACCACTGGAAAGTAGTATTGCCCTTCAAAATCGATGGGTGTAAAACCATCACCAGTTAAGGTCATGGCGACGGCATGAGGTCCATGGCTATGAAATACTGCCCGGGTTTTGTCGTTTTGTTGATAAACAGCAATATGCAGAGGCGCATCCAGAGAAGCGCCTTCCCCGCAGTGGCCATCAAGATGACAACGAACCAAATCATCAGGGCTGAGTGTATCGGCACAACAACCTGTTGGCGTCACCCAGACATCATTATGCCAGCGAAAAGAAGCATTACCACTGTGGGAGTCATTGCATCCGTATTGACGCAACCATTTGTAATGTTGAACCAGTGCCTGTTTTTGCTCATGCAGATCAGGCAGCCGGCTCATCTTTCTTCTCTAACAGACTGTTAATATGTTGCAACCACTGCCCAGCTTGTTTTTTCTGTGCATCAAAAGCCGCCGCTTTTATAAACTGATCCTTTGCCTGCTCTAAATTGTCCAGGTGGTAATAAGCCGTTCCTAACATCAGGTGGGTTTGTCCCAGTTTATTGCCTTTTAATTTATTTATGGCACTGGATAACGTATCTACTACCTTACCCCACTGCTCAGTCCTGATATAGATTTGGCTCAGTTTTAAGTGGCTTTCACCCGTGTTATCCATGGTAATCATGACATTTAATGTCTCTGCTGCACGCTGATTTTCCCGAGCGGCTAACCAACTGTCAGCTAACTTATTCAGATTGTCATAGTTACGTGGGATGACTTTTTGTTGCATACCTTGTTCAAGTAATTGGCCAGCTTTGAATGGCACGGCCAGATAACGGTACATATCTGACAAGTTGACCAGGGTTTTAGGTTCTGTCAGGTCAAGACGTTTAGCCAGCATTTTTACAGCAAGAGAGGTGAACTCTTTATTCTGTTGCATGTATAAAGCAGACAATTGCTCCCAATACACTTTTTTATCCGGATATCGGGTAATCAATACCTCAAGCACATTAATGGCAGACTTATAGTGTTTCAGTGACAAGTACGAGGATAACAATAAGCGGTACCAGTCCTCTTTGGGAGTTTTATCGTTTTTGATGGCGATGTTGATTCTATCCGCTGCTTTTGAAAAGTTTTCTATTTGATAATAGGCACTGGCCAAAAGCACATAGACTGTGTTGTCAGGTTTTTTTCTGCAGACAGCCATTCTTCCATCAGCGGAATACCTTTTTTATACTGGCCATCCGCAATTAGTAGCTGTGCCAGATTATAACGTAGCGTGTGCGTTACATCCTTTGGCAAGGCATCCAAGTCCAACGCGCGCTGAAATGTATCCGTCGCTTTTTTATACTGTTCAAGGGAGGAGTATAAAAAACCCAATGTTTGCAGAACAACGGCTTGCTCATAGCTGCCTTTTTCCACCTTATCGAGCAAGTTATTCAGCTGCTGTTGAGCTTGAGGATAGCTTTCTTTCTCCATCAGCTCTTGAGCCTGATTCAGGGCTTTATATGTGTCTTCACTAAGTAGAAACTGCTCATCTTTCGTTTCGGCAGCAGAGACAGTCCCTATCCCTAGGACAAACAGCACAATCAATATGGTTAGTAATGGCTTACTCATCGTGACAATTTAAACTCTATTTCCTGAGTGGCCTGACGTTCAACAGCTTGTCCATCCACATACTTGGGTTTGAACTTCCATTTAAGGATTGCTCTCAAAGCCGCATCATTAAACACACTAGCAGGTTCAGCTTTAATGACTTTTGGATCACGTACTCGGCCATCTTTAGTGATGATAAATGTCACCGTGACCACACCTTCAATACCCCGTCTGGAAGCCACGCGAGGATATTTAGGAGGAATACGCACCAGTGGCACCACCTCATTATCTAACATTGGCGCATTATTCGGTGCTGGTGCTGGCGCTGCTTTGGGAGCAGCCGCAAAATCGCCCAGATAAGGCCCGCCTGTAATATTCATGGGCACATCAATGGCAGGAATATCCATTTGTGGCGTAGGTGCATCAGGTTTATCTGCCTGAGTGGCGGCCGGTTCAGGTGGTGGTGGCGGCTCTTCCGGTGGCGGTGGTTTTTTGGGGACTTCTCGCTTTTTGGTTTCGGGTTGAGCTTCTTCTTTTTCAAACGCACAAAGTCCAGAATCTGGACTTCTTCAATCTCATGTCTATCAATGCTTTTACTATTGGTCATGTGTTCCATTAAATAGAACAGACCAAAGTTCACCACTAATGCCAGAAGGATACCTACTACTAATCTCATCAAGACCGCCGTTAGTCGCGTTCAGCAGCAATAGATACATTGGCCACACCCGCCAACCGGGCCTGGTCCATCACCTCAATTAACAGACCGGTTTTGGCTTCTTCATCCGCTAAGATGATCACAGAACCTTCTGGATTTTCAGCATGCATTCGCTCAACATTAGCCCTGACAGCACGACGATCAATTTGGCGTTTATCCATCCAGATTTCGTCATTGGCACGAATCGAAATCAGAATATTTGCCCGCTCTTTTTTCACAGCTGTTTTGGCCGAAGGTCGGTTAACGTCTACTCCGGTCTCTTTGACAAAAGAGCTGGTGACAATAAAGAAGATTAATAAGATAAACACCATATCTATCAATGGTGTCATGTTTATTTCAGCGATACCGCCGCTTTGGCGTCGGGAATGTCGGTTTCTCATGTCTATCCTTTACTCTCTACGCAGGGCGTCAGCCACTTTATCGACTTCGCGTTCTGTACGTTGAGTTAACTGCGTGCTGAAATACAAACCAGATAATGCCGTCAAAAGACCGCCCATCGTCGTAATCAGGGCGACAGAAATCCCACCAGCCATGCCTCTGGCATTACCTGTACCGAAAACAGTCATGACATCAAATGTTTGAATCATTCCACCCACTGTGCCCAGTAAGCCCAGCATGGGCAAGGCGACGGTGAGTGTGCGAATTGTCATCAAATAGCGTTGCAGGGAAATACGACTTTCAGTAATCATGCCTTGACGTATTTGAACAGCAAACCAACTATTTCTGTCCTGACGCTCTTGCCACTCCTGAATTCGCTTTTTCATTTGTTTGGGATGTGTGAACACCACAAACAAATAACGCTCAATAATTAAGGTCCACATTAATACAGACGAAAACAGGATCAACCATAAAACGGTTCCCCCGCTTTCCATCAGTAATTCAATCTGAAAAAGTCCGTCAGACAGATTGGTCATGTTGTTTTTCCGCATTACGAGCAACGATAGCCGCACTTTCTTCATCAAGAATTTGCACTAATCGATTCGACTTGCCTGATAAACCACTGTGAATCAACAATAAAGGAATCGCTACAGCCAGCCCCAGCTCTGTAGTGACCAATGCCTGAGATATACCACCAGACATTAATTTAGGATCACCAGTACCAAATAATGTGATTGATTGGAATGTTTCTATCATGCCTGAAACCGTCCCCAACAAACCAAGCATAGGGGCAATCGCGGCTAGAATAGCTAGTGTAATCAAACCGCGCTCCAACTTAGGCATTTCTCTGAGAATAGCCTCATCCAGTTTTAAAGATAAGGTTTCCACATCATGTGCTAAGCGATCATTGTAAACAGACAAAATTCGTCCCAGCGGATTCTTTTCGCTGACTTCTTTTTGTTTTTGCTGTTTGGCAATGCCATGACCATCTTTGGTCAGCGATAAAAACTGGATGAGTGCGATAATGAGGCCAATAGCACCCAGCACTAAAATGATGTAGCCAATCCAGCCACCTTGTTGAATACGTTCTTTCAGCGTGGGTGTCTGCACTAACAAGGCCATGATCGCACCACGGGTGGGATCAACAACGGTTGGCATTAACTCACCTGCTTGTGCCTCTTCAAACTCAGATACGACGTTTCTGAAGCGATCCACAGGTTGCCTTGCCAGCTCAACTAAATTGCCGGTCTCAGACAGGTATCTTAGGAAAGTCCCATCAGAAAAAGCCGTAAAGACACCAATGCGAGTGACGTCTTTATCTTCAACATCACCGGTGGTTGTAATAACGGGGGTGGTAAATTTTTTGACTTTGCCCGAAGCCGTCATTTCTTCTTGCAGTGTTAACCACAACTGGCGTAGCTCTTCTATCGTCGGTTGTTGTTTGCTTTCACTCAAGTTATTGAGAAAGTCTACCCTTTCAGGATGTTGAACGTTGGTCATTGAACTTTCCAGGACACCACGACTGTCATTAGCAACCTGTCTGACTGTCCCAAATAATTCACCCAGTGAACCTGATTTTTCATCAAGTAAGTTCTGTTGTTCAGCTAAACGTTGTTCTTGTTCATTAAAAGTGGTGTTGAGCTGTTCGGTACGATTTTCTTGTGCGGCTAACTCTCTTTTGGCTTCCGCCAAAAGATTAGCTTGTTCACTATGTGCTTGGGCAAATTCTGCTTCACGCCGTTGATTTTGCTGCTGCTCAAGCACACGTTCCCGTTTTACCTGTTCTAATAACTGATCCAGGTTAGCGGGTTTATCAGCCGCAAAGGCGGGTAGACAAATGCTGAGTAGTAAAAGAGAAATTAGCTGTTTCATTGTTTCTCTCCTACTGTTTTGACTGGTAATACC
This sequence comes from Methylophaga marina, assembly GCF_030296755.1. Taxonomy (NCBI): domain Bacteria; kingdom Pseudomonadati; phylum Pseudomonadota; class Gammaproteobacteria; order Thiotrichales; family Piscirickettsiaceae; genus Methylophaga; species Methylophaga marina. The sequence continues at coordinate 2,083,338 of NZ_AP027741.1, read as the reverse complement.
ATCAGGTCTGGTGGCGACTGCTTTCTCGCCACTTTCAAGCCATCATTAATGGCCTTGATATAATCGTCAGATAAAGTAATCCATTGTTTATCCTCTTTGTCCCACATACCTGCTTCTTTTCCATCCAGTGAGAGGTAATATAGGTTGACGCGACCAATTCTTAAAAAATCGACTGTCTTTTTCGTTTCACCTTCAAGCAGATCGGCTTGGTAGGCTTCAATAGTGCGGCCATATTCCGTTTCAACCTGGTAGGCTTCCATGATGCGGCGATATTTTTCTGCCAAAGATACATCTGCGCGTCCCATCATGGCATTAAGAGCCGCTAAACGTGTTTGCCGTTCCTGCTGTAGAAAAGGGATATCAAGCTCGACGAATTGAGTCAGCACATCTACCATTTTCAGCATTAGCGGGACAATATCATGCTGAGTTGTTTCAATATTATCGAGCTGTTCAGAAATTGAAGCCATTTCTTGTTGTTGAGAATCAACCAGAGCTTTGAGCTGATCATTGTAGGATTTGAGGCTTTGAGTTTGTCGTAATACATCACGATACTCTGCCAACATATCCGTGGTTTCATCAGACAAATTATCAATCTTTTCTTGAGACTTTTGTGCCGCGATATCGGTATTGACCTGAGTATCGATCGCCTCATCTAAGGCGCCAGCATTGGCCAGAAAAGGCAATGCTATAAGAATACTCAACTGCCAACCACGTTTGATGGTTTGCTTGAGGTGCATAAATTCCAAATCCCTTATTTGCCGCATAACGGCAGTAAACGAAAGAGGCATATTAACAAGAGAATGGAAAGTGGGGAAAGCTCTCTGTAAAATTACAGGCAAAAAAAAGCCAGATACAAATTGTATCTGGCGAAACCTTCATAGAAGGAGAGAGAAATATAAGACTATAGAAGCTGAAATTTCTATAAACTTGAGATACATAATACAAATCGCCCGACGTTTGCAAATGAGCGACTTATCCTAATAACTCGGGAAATTATTCCTATTCCTCTTTCCTTCAATATCAATTATTTACGATGCAATGCCATGACTTATCGCAAAACGCATCAGCTCTGCGGTTTTACTGATATCTAGCTTACTTTTAATTTGCGTCAGGTTATTGGCAACCGTTTTATAACTAATTCCTAACACTTCAGAAATCTCAGTCATACTCTTGCCTTCACCTAGCAATCGTAATATTTCCAGCTCACGACGCGACAAATCACTTAGAGCACTCGTGCCAGCATCTATATTCAACATGGCTAACTGTTGAGCCATATCCGGACTTAAATAAATTTTACCATCAAGCACTTTACTCACCGCTTCCACTAAGTGATCCGCGGCATTATTCTTGGTGATATATCCTCTGGCACCAGACTGCATCGCACGCGAGGCAAAGACAGGGTCTTCGTGCATACTGAACATCAACACTTTCGCATCTTCACGGTTAGCCCTGATACGTCTTAATACTTCCAGACCACCGACACCAGGTAGTGTAATATCCAGCAACACCATATCAGGCTGAGACTCCTGAAAAAGGCGGTACCCTTCTTCGCCTGTTTCAGCTTCGAGGACTGTAGCCGAGGGAATTTGTTGAATCAGTTGACGACAACCTGCTCTGACTATCGGATGATCGTCCACCACCAAAATTGTTAATGCCTGTTTCATTTTTTGTTTCACCCTTTAATGGAATCAACACTCGGACCTGTAAACCACGTCCTTCTTCCGTATCAAACGCTATACGACCACCGAGTGCTGACACCCTTTCTCGCATACCAATTAAACCAAACCCTTTCACCAAGTTAGCATCCAGACCTTTTCCGTCATCCGTCACAGCGACTTTAATTGTCTCAGCTTCCCGGCGTACTTCAACTTTTACATGACTGGCATGGGCATGACGTACGCAGTTGGTCGTACATTCCTGCACCAGACGGTAAATCGTGACCTGTAAGGTATCAGGTAAGGATTCAAATTCACCGACAAAATCCCATTCCCAGTCAATCTCTGGCTGGCGCTCACGCCAGTTATGCAACATATCTCTTAATGCTTCCGTTAGCCCCAAATCATCCAATGTCATAGGACGCAATCGACTTAACATTTTTCTCACAAGAGATTGAATATGATTAGTGATGGTCTTGACTGACCCCACTTTCTCTTCAATCTCGATCAAATGATTTTCGCCAGCAATTCGTTCAATTTCACCTAAATCAACGCGAATCCCGAATAAACACGGCGCTAACTCATCATGTAGTTCTCTTGCCAGATCGCGCTGTTGGGACTCCTGCAAGCTGAGCATATTACCCGCAAGCGCATGGTTTTCGACCATCGTCTTTTCTAGCACGCTGGCCATATGGTTAAAACGAATCTGGATAGGATTAAGCTCTTTTACGGCGGAAGTATCAACACGAGCTGTAAAGTCACCCTGTTCAAGATGGCCTAAGGCATCAGACAATTGCGACAATGGCCGTAAGCCTTGACGCAGAGCGAGATAAATCAGACTCAAAATCAGTAATAAGAAGAATACACCCAGCCAGAATAACGTTTGAATATCCTGCCAGACCTCCGTGACTTCATCGCTGGGATCGGCTTCAACCACCAAATAACCATAGGATTTACTGCCTTTGGTAATAAGGCGTCTAAAGGCCACGGCCTCAGGCTCCATCATACGAATGAACCAGTCCGGTGCATCAGGTTTATTAAAAAAGCCGGTTTGATCTTCCTGACCAATTAGCGGTTGGCCATGCATATCTTCAAACCAGGCTCGTATATGGCGGGTATGTCTGACACTATCGACAATCAATGTCAGTCGTTCACTCAGATCATTAGAAAAACGTAATGTCGGAAGCGCATTTACCAGCAAACCTTTCGCTAATTGCGTACTGGAGGCCATTTCTTGGGCAAGCGCTAATCTGGCGTTTTGCACCATGAAATAACCGGCGGCAGCAAAGTTAATCAGCAAAATGATGCTGACTATAATCAGTAATCGTAGTTTTAAACTCATGATCATCAGTACAATAGATGAGATAAGTTTAGAATTATCGCACAGTTACAACGGAGACGATTAGGAAACAGCATGCAAAATAACCACGATTTGTTCCAAAAAGCCCAAAAACATATCCCAGGTGGCGTCAACTCGCCGGTTCGCGCATTTAAAGGTGTAGGCGGTGATCCCGTGTTTTTCCGTGAGGGAAAAGGCGCATGGCTAACAGATGCGACAGGCAAAAAGTATGTTGACTACATTGGTTCTTGGGGACCGATGATTGTCGGTCATGCACATCAGGAAGTACTTGATGCTGTCAAAGAGGCGGTAAATCATGGTTTAGGTTTCGGTGCCCCAACAGAAATCGAAACGACGATGGCTGACTTGGTATGTGAGATAGTACCTTCAATGGAATTAGTCCGTATGGTCAGCTCTGGTACTGAAGCGACAATGAGTGCTATTCGCTTAGCTCGTGGCTATACCGGTCGTGACAAAATCGTCAAGTTTGAAGGCTGTTATCACGGTCATGCTGATTCCCTACTAGTGAAAGCCGGTTCTGGTGCGTTAACTTTAGGTGTTCCTTCTTCTGCCGGCGTCCCTGCGTCATTGGCAGAACATACCCTGACTTTGCGTTATAACGATCTGGAGTCTGTCAAAGCCTGCTTTGAAGAGGCCGGTGATCAGATTGCCTGTATTATCATCGAGCCTGTTGCCGGTAATATGAATTGTATTCCACCCGTGCCTGGATTCCTTGAAGGGCTGCGCGCCATTTGCGATGAGTACGGTGCTGTACTGATTTTTGACGAAGTGATGACTGGATTCCGTGTTGCCTTGGGTGGCGCGCAAGCCCATTACAATGTCACTCCAGATTTAACGACATTTGGCAAAATTATCGGTGGTGGTTTACCCGTTGGCGCCTTTGGTGGCAAACGAGAAGTCATGGAGCACATAGCTCCATTGGGACCTGTTTACCAGGCAGGAACCTTATCCGGTAATCCCATCGCCATGGCAGCGGGCCTAACCACATTAAAACTCATTCAGCAATCAGGCTTTCATGCAGCATTAACCAGCACCACTGAAACGCTAGTCTCAGGTTTGCAGGAACTGGCTGATAAAGCCGGCATTCCAATGACAACGAATCAGGTCGGCGGTATGTTTGGTCTGTTCTTTACCGAAGATAGTGAGGTGAATTTTTACGAACAGGTCGTGGCCTGTGATCAAGAGCGTTTCAAACACTTCTTCCATTTGATGCTTGATAACGGCGTGTATCTGGCACCATCAGCATTTGAAGCAGGTTTTGTCTCTGCGGCCCATGGTCAGCAAGAAATTGAACATACCTTATCTGCAGCAAAAACCGCATTCGCCGCTTTGTAATCGGCAATCAGTGATAAAGCCATACATCGCTCACTGGTGTATGGCTTTTTACGTTAAGATGGCTTCACATCATCGGAATCAACCTAAGATATTGAATTAATTATGAATACGCTTTACTGGCATGACTATGAAACTTCTGGCACAGATCCCCGTTATGACAGACCTTTGCAGTTTGCCGGTATTCGCACCGATGAAGATCTCAATATCATTGGCGAACCGTTGATGATTTATTGCAAACCCGCCAACGATTTTTTACCTCATCCACAAGCATCTCTAATCACCGGCATTACACCACAAAAAGCGGAAAAAGAAGGCTTGACTGAGGCCGAGTTTATGGCGCGTATACATGCTGAACTGGCAGAGCCAGGCACCTGCGGTGTGGGTTATAACAGTTTACGGTTTGATGATGAGTTCACCCGCTTTAGTTTGTTTCGTAATTTTTATGATGCTTATGCCCGTGAATGGCAGAACGGTAATTCTCGCTGGGATATTATCGACATGGTCAGGCTGACTCGGGCACTCAGACCGGAAGGCATCAACTGGCCTGATCGCGAAGACGGCAAACCCAGTTTTCGATTAGAGCATTTAACCGCAGCCAATAATATTGAACAAATTGGTGCTCATGATGCCCTAGTAGACGTTTATGCCACCATAGAAATTGCTAAGCTCATTAAAAATGCACAACCCAAATTATTTGATTATGTTTATCAGAATCGTCGCAAAAATGCGGTTGCCCCCCTACTGAACATCCGTGAGCGCACGCCTGTCATTCATGTATCTAGAATGTATCCCAGTGAGTATTGCGGCGCGGCAATGGTGGTACCTTTAGCAAAAGATCCGACCAATCCTAATGGCGTTATTGTCTACGACTGTCGCTACGATCCTACCGATTTAATAGAGCTTGATGCTGAGACCTTACAACAACGTTTATTCACCCCTTCGGCTGAGTTGGCTATCGGCGTGGAGCGTCCTGCACTGAAAACAATACATATCAATAAATGCCCGGTGGTGGTACCGGTAGCCACGTTAAATGATGCTGCAGCCCAGCGCTTGCATATTGATCGTGCTCAACATCAAAAACACATGGATATGCTTAATGCAGCTGGTGATTTAACAGAAAAACTCTCGCAAATATTCAGCCCTAAACCATTTGATCCCGTATCCGATCCTGATGCCAGTCTCTATAGCGGTGGTTTTTTCAGTGATAATGACAAACGCAAAATGGAGATAATTCGTTCAGCTGAACCTGATATGTTAAAGACCTTATCTATTCCGTTTGAAGATCCACGCCTGGCGGAAATGTTATTTCGCTATCGTGCACGAAACTGGCCTGAGTCATTGAGCTCGGATGAGCAAGAACAATGGCTGCAGTACCGTCAACAACGTTTGGCAGATGATACAGCCAGCCCTATTCTGAATTTTTCAGCGTTTTATGCCGCTCTGGCCGAGGCCAGACAACAAGATTTATCTGAAAAACAGCAAACGGTTCTCACCGACTTAGCTCATTACAGTGCGCAATTAGCCGCTGAGTTGGGTTATCAGACAACATAATATGACTCAGCAATACGACATCCTGCTTACCACGCTTAATGCCCGCTATATGCACTCTGCATTTGGGTTGAGGTATTTACTTGCCAACTTGGAAGAACTTGAATCAAAAACCAAAGTGATCGAGTTCACTATTCAGGAACAAACACTCAATATTGCTGAGCACCTGTTGCAGCATCAGCCTAAAATTATTGGCTTTAGTGTATATATATGGAATATTCGTGAAATCAGTGACATTGTTACCGTCATTAAACAAATATCACCCGACACCGTTATCGTGCTTGGTGGGCCGGAAGTCGGCCATTACCCGGATGTACCAGATATCTGTGAGTTAGCTGATTTTGTGATCAGTGGTCCGGGTGAAAAAAGCTTTCGTGAGCTGTGCCGCCAAATTTTAGATAAAGCACGGCCTGAAACAAAATATATTGATGGTATCGCTACTGAGTTAGCTGAATTACAACTGCCCTACCACCTCTACAATGAAGAGGACATTCGTAACCGACTGATTTATGTCGAAGCATCACGCGGCTGTCCGTTTAAGTGTGAGTTTTGTTTGTCGGCCTTAGATAAAACAGCAACCGCCTTCCCGCTGGAATCATTCCTGGCTGAAATGGATGCCTTATGGCAACGCGGCGTGCGTAACTTTAAATTCATCGATCGGACCTTTAACCTCAAGGTCTCCACCAGCATTCGCATTCTGGAGTTTTTTCTGGAGCGTATGACAGATGATTTATACCTTCACTTTGAAGTCGTGCCTGATAATCTACCTGATAAATTAAAAGAGGTATTAACGCGCTTTCCCCCACAAAGCCTACAATTTGAGATTGGTATTCAGACATTTGATAGTGATATCCAAACACTGATCAGCCGCAAACAAAACAATGATAAGACTCGCGAAAATATCCGCTGGCTACGCGAACATACTGGTGCTCATTTACATACCGATCTGATTTTTGGCTTGCCCAGTGACACATTAGATAATTTCGCTGACAGCTTTAATCAACTAGTCTCACTCAATCCCCATGAAATTCAACTAGGCATTCTCAAACGCTTAAGGGGCGCACCACTCAACCGTCACAATGATAACTATGCCTTAAACTATAACCCGCAAGCACCCTATAATATTTTATCTACTAACACCGTCGACTTTATGACGATGCAACGGGTCAATCGCTTTGCTCGCTTTTGGGATATGATTGGCAACTCAGGTCGCTTTATTAATACGTTGCCATTGATACTTGCTGATGATGCCTTTGCTCGCTTTATGCTGGTGTCAGACAGACTTTTCGAGATTAGTGGCAGTACGTGGAAAATTGCACTCAAACGTCTGTTTGAATTGTTATTTGTTGTACTCACTGAAGATTTAGCGATCGATGAGTATACGGTTAAGAACCAATTAAAGCTCGATTATGCTCGCGCGGGCGTCAAGGGTGTTCCGGATTATGAGAACTTGCCTAGCATTAATAAGCCGGCCAAAGCAGGTATTGCCAATAAACGCCAGCGTTATCATGCATGAAAGGCTTACTGACCGCTTTTCGAGTCAATAATATAGATTCCAACTATGGCTAAACAATCTACATCATCCAAAAACGTTATTCCGAGTCCATGCTTGCGGAAATGCTGCCTGGATGAGCGAGATGTCTGTTTAGGGTGCTTTCGTAAAATCGATGAAATTACTGGCTGGTCTGCCATGAATAATAATGAAAGACTAAAAACATTAGACCTTTGCCAGCAGCGAAGAAAACTACGTCTGGCACAAAAACGAAAAGCTAGATAATCAACTTAGACAGTGTTTTAAACTCGGGATGCTTTGCATCACCAAGGCATTCAAATAGCAGTGACTCAACATTGGTGATGATGGCCCCAGCCTCCCGCAGACGACTTAAGGCATTTTGATGTTTTTCCTTATGACGTGAGCACACTGCCTCTTCAATCACAAACACTTCATAGCCTTGCTTTAATAAGTCTAAAGCTGTTTGCAAAATACAAATATGGGTTTCCATACCCGTTAAGAATACCTGCTGGCATTGCGAGCTCTTTAGGGTCTCAACGAACGCGTCAACCTGCCAGGCTGAGAATGCTGTTTTCTCATGTATCGGCGTGTTGCCAGGTAATAGAGCCTGTATATCAGAGTTTGTATGGCCTAAGCCCTTCGGATACTGCTCGGTGACGACCACGGGCAGTGTTAATGCATCAGCCGCTTTGAGCAAGGTCATCACTGACTTCTGAACGTGTTCTTGTTGCTTTTGTGGCATCGCTGACAATAGCCGATCTTGAATATCGACTACTATCAGCATACCCTTCCCTGCATTAGCTTTGGTGAGTTTCTGACTCACTTATGACGTCCCTTTTCCTAGCCAGTTATTTATATCGACTAAATCATTCACGCTTAAAATACCTGCCGCTTGTTTTAGGCGTAGCGTATCTAAAATGTAGTCATAGCGAGAACGGGCATAATCACGTTTTGCACTGAACAGATTACGACGCGCATTCAGTACGTCTACCGTTGTCCGTGTGCCAACATCGTATCCTGCTTCGGTTGACTCCAGGGCTTTTTCATTCGAAACCACCGCTTGTTTAAGCGCTTTAACACGGCTGATGCCCGACATCACACCATTGTATGACTCGCGAGTTTGACGTGTCACCGCTCGACGCTGCTGTTCTTCAACTTGCATTGTCTCATCTAGACGATGGCCTGCTTCACGCGTTCTGGAAGAAACTGCACCACCAGAATAGATGGGTAGATTAAACTCAAGACCTATCGTTTCATTGCTAGCATTACTGCGACCGTTAATACCATCACTATCAGAGTTATAATTCTTCTGAGCCACAATACCTAATGAAGGGTAGTGACCACTACGTTGCAGTTCAATGGTTTGTTTTGCAGCTTCAACATTAATATTGGCGAGTAATAATGATGGGTTCTGTGAAATCGCTGTATCACTCCAGGCATCAATATTGGCTGGCTCGGGTTTGACCAGCGGCGACTCACCGTATAAACCAACCAAGTCATCAATATATCTGCCAGCCGTCTCACGAAGTTGCTCTTGAGCATTAGCCAGATCGTTTTGCGCCTGAATCACTCGGGCATTGGCCAGATCATAAGCCGCTTGTGACTCCGTGATATCAGTGATCGTTGCCATGCCAACATCAAAACGCTGCTGCATTTGTTCTAATTGTTTGGAGATCGCTTCACGTTCAGCCAGCGCAAAAGTGAGATCGTCCTGAGCACCCAAGACACCAAAATAACGCTCAGCTACACGTAACGTTAGCGCTTGCTCAGCGACTACGTAACTGGCATCAGCCCCTTTCATCGCGATTTCAGCTTGCGTTTTCTGAACAAAATTCTCACGTTTATACACTGACTGATTCAGACTCAATGTATAACCATGACTGGTATAGTCCGTTTTACCTGCAAATAGACGGGATGATGAATCCAGCCAGGTTTTATTTTGATTCGCCGTTAATCCTACTTGTGGCAAAAAGTTAGCAATTGCCTGATCATCTAATTCTCCAACGGCCTGACGAGAGGCGGCCTCAGCCAGCAATTGAGGGTCACTGTTGAGGGAGAGTTTATATACATCTAGTAAATCTTCAGCCCACACTACACCTGAAAATAATGTTGAGGCTATCAATGCGCTTAACGCAAATTTTTTCATTTTCCTTCCTTAGGAGTCATTCAATTAAATGGTATTCAATTGACTAATAAGTCGACATTGAATTATCAACATCTACAGCCCAGCTGTTCATGCCACCTTCAAGATTAATCACATCATTAAAGCCAACATGTTCGAGAAACTGACCTACTTGAGCACTTCGCTTGCCACTTCGACAAATAATAGCCACTGTTTTATCTTGATAAGAGCCTAACTCTTCGAGGCGTGATGGAATCTCATTCATAGGAATATGTATTGCCCCTTCAATCATTCCATGTATTAGCTCATGACTCTCTCTGACATCAATCATGACAGGAGGGACATCACTTAGTAATAAGGTGCTAAATTCAGTGGGGGTCATGTGTTTCATATTGTTACTCTGTTTTAAAATTCAAATGGTTGGCTGGGTTCAGCGTTAATCAAATATGGGATAACGGTCTCAAACAGAACTATGGTTTGCCATTCCCGTTCACTTGTTCGCGTGATTAATTTAACAGGCATTGCCGGTGCTTTACCGGTCACGATAAGTAGTTTTCCGCCCACTTTCAGACTTTGTAAATAGTCATCAGGAATATCGGCGCAAGCTGCTGTTACGACAATTATGTCCACACGCTCGACTAACGACCAACCTTGGCTGGCATCGCCCACCGTTAAGGTCACATTGCCGATACCTGCATGAGATAAACGTTGTGCTGCTCTTTCAGAGAGATCTGAATAAAACTCAACAGATATCACGTGGCGTGCCAGTTTAGCCAATAAAGCGGTGAAATACCCGGAGCCGGTTCCGATTTCTAGGACATTTGTTTCAGGAGTAAGGTGTAAAGCCTGTAAAAACCGGCCTTCTAATATCGGTGATAACATGGTCTGCCCATGAGAGAGAGGCAGCATTGTATCGGCATAAGCCATCATCGCTAAATGCTCATCAACAAAATCAGCTCTGGACACCTCTGTCATCACGCTTAAAACGGCGTTATCAAGCACTTCACTGGGACGAACTTGCTGAACGACCATATTATGATGAGCATGATTTAGCAACGACACATTATTGCCCCTATCTTTGAGCTATAGCTGGTTAGGAGAATAAGGATAAGTGCTTTCTTATATAGGTGCAACCATAGAAGAATAAGGGAAATATCCAGTCACTTTGCCTATTCATGACTTTATAAAAGCAACGGTCGTGTGATTTTATTTTTTACCAGTAACACGATGGAATAAAGGCTCGTGGACAGATTCGCGAGAAAAGCGCCAGCAAGCAAGGCTAATCGCCATAATGGAAAATCCTGTCACCACCATCACATCCGTCATAATAGAAAAATCACTGGTCGCACTGGGGACCGCATGTTTCATCAAGTCAACACCATAACTAAATGGATTGATTAAGACGATATACTTCAGCATCTCAGGTAATTGGGTGACGGGATAAAGCGCACCGCTTAAAAAAAATACCGGGAAGATGAAAAAATTCATAATCACGGCAAAGTTATCTAATGTTTTTGACCATGCAGCAATTAAACCACCTATTGCTGCACAACATACCGCTGTTGCTAGAGCGGGCAATAATAACCATAAGGCCACTTCTACCTCGATTAAGCCTATCACTGCCAGTATGATTAATAACAAAATGGCCTGAACCATCGCCGTGATGGCTGCAGCGATTAATTTGGCAATCACAATTAAATAATGCGGAATAGGGGCAATTAACATCATTCGCATCACACCAAATTCTTTGTCATAAACCAGGGTCAAAGCTGACAATAAAGCGGCAAATAATAAGGTCATCGCTACAATACCAGGCACCAGAAAGCTCAGATAACCCGCTTGTTGCTCACCCTGCAACATACTGCCCACACCAGAACCTATCACCAGCAACCATATCATGGGTCTGACCATGGCACTGAGTAGTCTTGCCCGTTGACGAAAGACTTTTGTCAGCTCTCTTGCTACGACAGCCTTAACCGCAAGCATATGTGTCATGTCACGACCCCATAATCAGGTGGACATACTGTCCATAGATACACATCATTCAAATTTGGTTTACGCCATTGCATCGCATTAACGGCATGGCCAAGCGTTTTCTGCAGCTGATAAAAATCCGTTTCTTTGTCTTGGATACGATATGTCAGATGCTGATCTTCCCATAATGGCTCACCAAATTCTGAGCGCATCTGCTGACTGACCGCTTCGGTATCAGCACAATCAATTTCCAGCATATACGCGGCTAGATTCTTAATCAGTTTTTTTGGAGAGCCACCTTTCTGTAGCTGCCCTTTTTGTATGAAGTCAACATGGTCGCAAGCTTCTGCTTCTTCGAGATAATGCGTGGTCAAAAAGACAGTCATCCCCTCATCTTTTCGAAGTTGTTCAATAAACCGCCATATGGCACGACGGTTAGGCAAATCCAAACCAATCGTCGGCTCATCTAGAAATAAAACCTGAGGTTTATGCAAGACACCTCGGGCAATATCAACGGCGCGTCGCTGCCCTCCAGATAGAGCGACTAATTTCTGATGTCGTTTTTTTCTAAGCCAAATACCGACAGTAACTCAGCGATACGTTGTTCCGCCTGCTGTTTATTCAAATGATACAAAGCGGCGGCAAACTGTAAGTTTTCATCCACCGTCATCATCCGATCAAGCGCTGAATCCTGAAACACCAAGCCAACAGCAGCTCGGGTTTGAACGGCGTTTTTACTAACATCCAGCCCAGCAATCCATGCTTGACCCGATGAGGCAGACGTCATGGTGGTTAGCATATGAATGGTTGTGCTTTTCCCCGCACCATTCGGACCAAGCAAACCATAAAACTGCCCAGGCTCGATACTTAGATCGAGCCCATTAACAGCAAGGGCCTGACCATATTGCTTGGTCAGGCCCTTGCTTAAAATCGCATATTGATTTTTATAAGCCACAAATTTCTTTTGAGTTTTTCGGGTTTCTGAATACGAGCGGTTTAGCCGTATCAGCTGGTTTTTCAGCTTCCTGCCGCCCTTTCTCTATCGCTTCCAGGATCAGGTGATGATCCGGTGATTTAGTACAGACTGGATCGGCCATCGCAGGATCACCTGTCAGCATATAGGCCTGACAGCGACAACCACCAAAGTCTTTTTCTTTTTCATCACAACTGCGACAAGGCTCTTTCATCCAGTCAAAGCCACGGAAACGATTAAAATCATTCGAACCTTCCCAGATTTCCTTCACACTCAGTTCTTTGACATTCGGTAGTTCCATGCCTGGTAATTCACGAGCCGCATGACATGGTAGAGCGGTACCATCTGGTGTGACGGTCAGAAATACATTTCCCCAACCATTCATGCAGGCTTTTGGCCTATCCTCATAATAATCAGGGACAACGTAATAGATCTTCATATTACCTTTTTGCTTTTCCTGATATTCATGCGCAATAGCTTCTGCACGAACTAATTGTTCTTTCATTGGTAATAGTTGATCACGATTATGCATGGCCCAACCGTAGTATTGGGTTGTTGCCAGCTCAACATAATCGGCATCAAGGTTGATAGCTAAATCCAGAATCTCATCGATCTGATCAATATTCTGACGATGTGTCACAAAACATAGCACCATCGGATAACCCGCAGCTTTTACTGCTTTTGCCATCTCAATCTTATGCTGAAAAGCATCGGTACCAGCAATCAAGTTATTAAGATCTTCTGAACTCGCCTGGAAACTGACTTGGATGTGATCCAACCCCGCCTCTTTAAATTCTTTTGCCTTGTCAGCATTCAACCCTACGCCTGAAGTAATCAGATTCGTATAAAAACCCAAGTTTCTGGCTTCACGGATAAGCTCAATCAGATCGGGGCGAGTTAATGGCTCACCACCTGATAAACCCAATTGGGTTGCACCCATTTCACGTGCCTGGCGGAAAACGTTGATCCATTCTTCGGTTGTTAGCTCTTTTTTAACATTGGCAAAATCCATCGGATTGGAACAATAAGGACACTGCAATGGACAAGCGTAAGTAAGCTCTGCCAATAACCAAAGAGGCTGACGAATGCTGTCACGGACATTCATTCCGATAGCACCACCAGTACTGCCTGGTGCTTTATTCTGGTCTGATCCAGTCGTTGTCATGAGCTTCCTCCAAAAACTGATAGACGTCATCGTCTAAGTCAGCGCCATTAAAGGCTTCTTTAAGTTCAGCGATAAGCTCGCCGACGGTCTGCTTTTTTCACTTACCCGCTTCAGGATTTCACCTGCAGCAGGATTTAATTTCACCATGCCTTCTGGGTAAAGCAGTACGTAACAGTCCTGCGCTGGCTCCCATTGGAAACGGTAACCCAGAGCCAGAACAGGAATCGTGTCTGCATTAAAAATGCGATCGGTCATTTTTCAACTTCCATAAAATAAGGGGGACGTCCTTCAATATACGCCATCCACATCGCATCTAACATGGTCCATAGGATATCAAGCTTGAATTGCAGTAAATCAACAGCGCGTTGTTGTTTCTCACGAGTATCACAATAATCCAGTGTGATTTGTAAGCCATGGTCGACATCACGACGCGCTTCACTTAAGCGTTTACGGAAATAGCGGTAACCTCGTTCATCAATCCAGGGATACAAGTCAGGCCAGTTGTCTAGTCTTGCTTGATGAATCTTAGGCGCAAATAATTCTGTTAACGAAGAGCCTGCCGCTTCCTGCCAGTTAGCCCGGCGCGCAAAATTAACATACGCATCTACCGCAAAACGAACACCTGGCAACACATGTTGATGTGATTCCAGTTCTTCTCTTGTTAATCCAACAGCTTCACCCAGCTGCAGCCAGGCTTCAATGCCTCCCTCTTCTCCATCATAACCATCGTGATCAAGAATACGTTGCACCCAATGTTTACGGACAGAAGCATCTTCACAATTTGCCATAATGGCAGCGTCTTTAATTGGAATCGCCGTTTGATAATAAAAGCGATTAGCAACCCAACCTTGAACTTGTTTTTGGTCCAGCTTGCCAGCATGCATCAGTTTATGAAAGGGATGGTTAATATGATACAGCGACTCTTTTTCGCGTAATTTTTGTTCAAACTCTTCGCGTGTCCATGGTGCTGGTTTTTCTGACATGTCATGTTCCTCTAGAATCATCTTAGACTGTTAAAGCTCGATATCCATGCCGTCATACGACACTTCTATTCCAGCCGCTTCCAACGTTTTCCGCTGGGGTGATTCCTCGTTGAGTATTGGATTAGTATTATTAATATGTATCAGGAATTTGCGTGGCTTATCCATGCCACTTAGGATCTCCATAATGCCACCTTTACTAGACTGGTCCAGATGTCCCATTTCCTGCGCCCGTTTATTGCTAATGCCTTCGTGTGACATCTCGTCATCAGTCCAAACGGTACCATCAACAAGTACGACGTCAGCATTCGCCATATATTCCATAACGTGCGGTTCTGCTACACCTAATCCTGGTGCATAGAATAAATTTTTACCGGTACGCGTATCTTCTATACGCATGCCAATGTTATCGCCAGGCACCGTGTTATGACGATGCGGTGAATAAGGAGGTGCCTCACTCTTCAAAGGCACGGCAGTGAAAACTAATCCTTCTGCCGTGGGAATGGTGAAGCTTGACTCATCCGTCGCGATCTCATGATGATTAATGCCACGGAAATGTCCGAGAATGTTGAAAACAGGGAATCCTGTGGTGAGATCTTCGTATACGGCATTAGTGGTATATACATCCCAAGGTTTATTATGTTCTCTGAGAGTAAGCATGCCGGTGACATGATCAATCTGTGCGTCTGTGATGACTATCGCGGTGATGGCTGTATCTCTGACTTGTCTAGCTGGTTGTAAAGTAGGGAAGTCATCCAGTTGTTTTTTAATATCAGGGGAAGCATTAAACAAAATCCAATCTGTTCCGTTTGCACTGATAGCAATGGAGGATTGTGTGCGAGGACTGGCTTTAATTGTGCCCTCTCTTACACCTTTACAGTTAGTGCAATTACAATTCCACTGAGGAAAACCACCGCCGGCTCCCGAACCTAAAACATGTACAAACATAAATATCCTTAGAAACTTGCATTAGACCAGATAAGACTTTAACAAATTTTATCTGGTATAACGTTGCCCGGAACAGAAAGTCCCGGGCATACATCAAAACCGTGATTAACGGTTGCAGATGTACATGGTTACTTCAAAACCAAAACGCATGTCTGAATATTCAGGTTTAGTCCACATAACTATATCCTCTCTAAAATTGTTTTATTTAATGTCATCCAACCTATTTGGAAGACGATTAGATAGTACACAGCGAATAAACTTGTTTCGTCAGGATTCCCCGCCTTGCCATTCAGGATTTTCCTGATTCAAGGATCGCCGGGAAAAGCTTTACCTGCCTATAATCCACAAAAATGGCTGTATTAAAAACCGTCAAAATTAGCTCAATGCTCGGGAAGATCTTCTTACCTGTGTCAGGTAAAAAACACCCAGTTAAAAATGCATTTATGCTCACGACTATCCTTGGCTGTCTTTATACAATATATGCATTAGAGAATTTTTCAGCTTCTTTAATGATTTTGTGGTTTACCACATGATTGCATTACCTATATTTCATTTTAACCAGGCCTTGTGCCTGGTTTTTTTGCTCAAAAAAAGACCCGACATCAAAAGATGCCGGGCCTTTTATTCAGATTAAGATTACAGCGTAATCTATATCATTTGGCTCTTACAGGCTGAATACACTCAGAACACCACCCAAGTTAGTCCAGCTAGACAATGCACGGTATGCACCGACTGCGCCTAGACCATCTGTTTCGTTTTCTAAGCTTGGGATCGCCATACCGATACCAGCCCAACCACCTACACCTGACAGGATTGAGATGTACTGCTTACCGTCATGTTTGTAAGTGTTGACGTTACCGATAACACCTGATGGCGTTTTGAATCTCCACAGTTCACGGCCAGTTTGCGCATCAACCGCTTTCAGATAACCTTCCAGTGTGCCGTAGAACACAACATCCGTAGCCGTCGCTAATGCACCTGACCAGACTGAGAAACGCTCTGGGTTAGACCATACGATCTTACCTTCACGGGCATCCCAAGCAATGAAGTTACCCAAGTGCGTTTCACCTTCAGGTGGGTACATACTTAATGTAGCACCAACGTATGGTTGACCTGCTACGTATTCCACTTCAAATGGTTCATAGTCCATGCACACATGGTTGGTTGGCACATAGTACAGACCCGTGCGTGGTGAGAATGCCGCTGGTTGTTGGTCTTTAGAACCTAACGCCGCAGGACAGATACCTGTTGTGTTCACGTCTTCACCGTTACGTGCAGTAGAGTATTTCGCTACACGATCATGTAAACCTGTTTTCAGATTGACACCGTTTGACCAGTTAACCACTGGATCGTATTTTTCAGCGACTAACAGCTCACCCGTTTCACGATTCATAGTGTAAGCAAAACCGTTACGGTCAAAGTGAACGGCAGTTTTGTGCATTTTGCCTTTCACTTTTTGTTCTGCGAGGATCATTTCATTGACACCATCGTAATCCCACTCATCATGCGGTGTCATTTGGTAAACCCATTTCGCCATACCGGTGTCTAAGTCACGGCCCCACATTGACATAGTCCATTTGTTATCACCAGGACGTTGCACTGGATTCCAGGTTGATGGGTTACCGTTACCGTAGTAGAACATGTTCAAGTCAGGATCGTATGAATACCAACCCCAAGTCGTACCACCACCAATTTTCCATTGGTCACCCTGCCAGGTTTTCAAAGAAGAATCTTTGCCGATGGGTTTCAGCATAGAAGTAGTTTTTTCTGGATCAACTAACATTTCATCATCAGGACCAGTGCTGTACGCTTTGTATTTCACGTTACCATCAAAGTCATACGCTTGAACGTAACCACGTACACCAAACTCACCACCTGAGATACCGACGATGATTTTATCTTTAAATACGTGAGCCGCTGCTGTGCTGGTCGCACCGCGTTTGGCATCATCACGTTTGTCAGACCAAACCACTTTGCCGTCTTCAGCGTTTAAGGCAACAAGTGTTGTATCCGCTTGGTTCAGGAAGATTTTACCGTCTGCATAGCTTAAACCACGGTTAACTGTGTCACAGCACATGACTGGCACTGTTTCATCGTAGTTTTGTTTTGGTTCATATTTCCATTTGATCGCGCCATCGTTGTTTAAATCCAACGCAAACACGATATTCGGAAATGGTGTGTGAACATACATAGTGCCATCGATAATTAAAGCATTACCTTCGTGACCACGTAAAACACCTGTTGAGAAAGACCATGCCATGTTTAAATCTTTAACATTGTCTTTGTTGATTTGACTTAATTGTGAGTAACGCTGGTTAGCATAATTACCTGCTGGCATTACCCAATTGTTTGGATCTTTTTGCATTTCCAATAACTCATCAGCTACGGCCAGACCCGGCGCGGCTAATGACATCATTGCGATTGATAAAGTTTTCAGCTTCATTTTATATACCTCTAGTATTGAAGGTTTGTTTTTATAGGTGGCTCATCTATAAATAACCACTGCTGAATACTTTATTCTTATTTTTCCCCCAACACACTAGGACTAACTCCCTATATAAACAGGAGTTAATCACAGTAAACTCGGGATTGACTAAACAGGAGAAAGAAATATTTTTTTGATTTATACATTTTCCTTTTTTAAAGTCTAATGCACGTTCACTCAACCAAAATACAATTAAAGCTTATCAGCAACTGTATGGTTGTTTATTTAAATAGGCATAGAAGCTACTTGAGACGTATACAGATGTGTCATGCCTCCAATCAATGTGAGCAGCCCAAAAACGCTCTCATGAGCGTGATTTTAATAACACGCCACTATCTGTAACTAGATGTTTAAAGGCTGAAAACACTCAAAACACCACCCAGATTAGTCCATCTGGAGACAGATCTATACAATCCAACAGCGCCATCACCATCAGCATCATTTTTTAGGCCCATGGCCATGCCTATACCAGCCCAGCCGCCTAAGCCAGATAAAACGGAAATGTATTGTTTGTGATTATGCTCATAGCTGTTTACGTTACCAATAATGCCAGAGGCTGTCTTGAAGCGCCAAAGCTCTCTCCCTGTCTTAGCATCGACAGCTTTTAAATATCCTTCCAACGTACCATAAAAAACGATGTCTGAAGCGGTCGCTAATGCACCAGACCAAACTGAAAACCGTTCCGGATTGGACCAAATAATCTTACCTTCACGTGCATCCCAGGCAATGAAATTACCGAGATTGGGATCATCACCAACAGCATACATCGACAAACTCGCGCCAACATATGGCTGGCCAGCAACGTATTCCACTTCAAATGGTTCATAGTCCATACAGACATGGTTTGTTGGTACATAAAACAAACCTGTACGCGGTGAAAACGCGGCTGGTTGCTGATTTTTTGTTCCTAGTGCAGCAGGACAAATGCCAGTGGTATTTTCGTCTTCACCATGATAGTCCGGCGAGTATTGTTGAACACGATCATGTCTGCCGGTTGCCAAATCAACGCCGTTAGACCAGTTTACAGAGGGATCAAATGTCTTCGCCACTAATAACTCCCCCGTCTTACGATCTAGCGTATAGGCAAAGCCATTACGATCGAAGTGCACCGCAGTTTTACGCAATTTATTTTTGATTTTCTGATCACTGAGAATGACTTCATTAACACCGTCATAATCCCACTCATCGTGTGGAGTCATTTGGTAAATCCATTTCGCCATTCCACTATTCAAATCTCTGGCAAACAGTGACATGGTCCACTTATTATCACCAGGTCGTTGCACAGGATTCCATGTAGAAGGGTTTGCAGTCCCGTAATAAAACAGATTTAAGTCAGGATCGTATGAAAACCAACCCCATGTGACACCACCACCGATTTTCCATTGATCACCTTGCCATGTTTTCAGAGATGAATCTTTACCTACCGGTTTCAACATTGAGGTGGTTTTTACTGGATCTACCAACATCTCATCATCGGGTCCTGTGGTATAGGCTTTATACTTCACATTCCCCTGTAAATCATAGGCCTGAACATAACCACGAATACCAAATTCACTGCCGGAGATCCCAACTAAGACAGTATCGTCAAACACAAAAGCTGCTCCAGTACTCGTTGCACCTGTAGTCGGATCATCACGCTTGTCTGACCAAACCTCTTTCCCTGTATCCATATCTAACGCAACCAAGGTCGTATCCGCTTGATTAAGAAGTATTTTTCCATCTGCATATGCCAGTCCACGATTAACCGTATCACAGCACATCACAGGAACAGTTTCGTCGTAACTTTGTTTAGGTTCATATTTCCATTTCATTGCACCATCGTTATTTAGATCGAGTGCATAAACAATATTAGGAAAAGGGGTATGAATATATAGAGTATCGTCAATGACTAGAGAATTGCCTTCATGACCACGTAAAACACCTGTCGAAAAAGACCAGGCCATGTTCAGATGTTGAATATTCTTTTTATTGATTTGCTTGAGTGCTGAGTATCGTTGGTTATTATAATTTCCGGCTGGCATCACCCAGTTGGCAGGATCATCTTGAAGTTTTTGTAATTCATCAGCTTGGCTGGTGCCAGCATGAATTCCGATTGCAGAAGCAATTAAAAATCTTAGAAAAGTCATATTACTCAATTTATTCATTACAAAAGTGTTTTGTTTTAAACAGGTTAAGCACTAACTCTATGCTTTATAAACGAATGAATCACCGGCAAATCTTCCCGATTTAACCAGCCTGAGTATCTTCGCATGTGACGAGTGAACCTCGGCTGAATAAAAAAGCCCGGCATCACAAAGATGCCGGGCCTTTTATTCAGATTAAGATTACAGCGTAATCTATATCATCTGGGTCTTACAGGCTGAATACACTCAGAATACCACCCAGGTTAGTCCAGCTAGACAATGCACGGTATGCACCGACTGCGCCAAGACCATCAGAGCTGTTTTCTAAGTCAGGAATCGCCATACCGATACCAGCCCAACCACCTACACCTGACAAGATAGACAGATATTGTTTACCGTCATGTGTGTATGTGTTGACGTTACCGATGATGCCTGACGCTGTTTTGAAGCGCCACAGTTCACGACCAGTTTGCGCATCAACCGCTTTCAGGTAACCTTCCAGTGTGCCGTAGAACACAACATCAGAAGCTGTCGCTAATGCACCTGACCAGACTGAGAAACGCTCTGGGTTAGACCAGACGATCTTACCTTCACGGGCATCCCAAGCAATGAAGTTACCCATATGAGTACCACCTGGCGCTGGGAACATATTCAAAGTAGCACCGACGTATGGTTGACCCGCTACGTATTCCACTTCAAATGGTTCATAGTCCATGCACACATGGTTGGTTGGTACATAGTACAGACCCGTGCGGGGTGAGAATGCCGCTGGTTGTTGGTCTTTAGACCCTAACGCCGCAGGACAGATACCTGTTGTGTTAACGTCTTCGCCGTTTGCAGCAGTAGAGTATTTTACCGCACGCTCTGGCAGACCAGTCTTCATGTTGACACCTGTCGCCCAGTTAACGGCCGGATCATATTTCTCAGCGACTAGCAGTTCGCCAGTTACGCGGTCCATGGTGTAACCAAAACCATTACGGTCAAAGTGAACGGCAGTTTTACGCATTTTGCCATTTAGTTTTTGATCAGCCAAAATGACTTCGTTTACACCATCGTAATCCCACTCATCATGCGGTGTCATTTGGTAAACCCATTTGGCCATACCGGTGTCTAAGTCACGACCCCATAGAGACATTGACCATTTGTTATCACCAGGACGTTGAACCGGGTTCCAGGTTGATGGGTTACCACTGCCGTAGTAAAACAGGTTTAAATCAGGATCGTATGAATACCAACCCCAAGTGGTACCACCACCAATTTTCCATTGGTCACCTTGCCAGGTTTTCAAAGATGAATCTTTACCAACCGGTTTCAGCATAGAGGTGGTTTTTTCTGGGTCAACTAACATTTCATCATCAGGACCGGTGCTATACGCTTTGTATTTCACGTTACCATCAAAGTCATACGCTTGAACGTAACCACGTACACCAAACTCACCACCTGAGATACCGACGATGACTTTATCTTTGAATACGTGAGCTGCTGCTGTGCTGGTCGCACCGCGTTTAGCATCATCACGCTTATCAGACCAAACCACTTTGCCGTCTTCAGCGTTTAAGGCAACAAGTGTTGTATCTGCTTGGTTCAGGAAGATTTTACCGTCTGCATAGCTTAAACCACGGTTAACTGTGTCACAGCACATAACAGGTACTGTTTCATCGTAGTTTTGTTTTGGCTCAAATTTCCATTTCATTGCACCGTCGTTGTTTAAATCCAACGCGTAAACAATGTTTGGGAATGGAGTGTGAACATACATGGTATCGCCGATAACCAGAGAGTTACCTTCATGACCACGTAAAACACCCGTTGAGAAAGACCATGCCATAGTCACATCTTTGACATTGTCTTTATTGATTTCTGTTAATTCAGAGTAACGTTGGTTATTGTAGTTACCTGCTGGCATTACCCAGTTATTTGGATCTTTTTGCATTTCTAGCAACTCATCAGCAGCAGCCAAGCCTGGCACTGCCAATGTCATCATTGCTAATGACAAAGTTTTCAGCTTCATTTTTAATCCCTAGTTTTTGATTACAGAACATGTCGAGAGGAATAACAACGACATGGTTCCCACACTTTATGCTCGTTATGCCCAAGAATCATTACCAAATATTCCCGATTTTCACGGGAACAAAATAACAGGCACCAAGGAATTAAAACCTAAACACATGAAATAACTATTATTTAAGCAATTCTCATTGCTCGGTAATTACCCCATATTTCATTGCCAATCTCACCAATTCAACCGGAGAATGAATATCTAGCTTCTGTTTTAAGCTGGTTTGATAGTTAGCCACCGTTTTCTGACCAATATTCAGACGACCGGCAATTTCTTCGACTAATTTACCTTCAGCTAATAGTCGAAAGACCTCAAACTCTCGGGAAGTTAGCCTCTGAGTGGGATTATCATCTCCGGTTAAACTCTGTAATGCCACCTTTTGGGCCATATCAGCACTTAAAAAGCTTTTTCCAGATGCTACCTCTTTTACGGCTTTGACCAGATCTTCAGCATTACCGGATTTTGCCACGTACCCCATAGCACCAGCTGTTAACGACTGAATGGCATAGGTCGCATTTTCATGCATCGAAAACATAATGACTCGTGCATCTGGCCAGCGATGAAGAATTCGACGTAATGCTTCCAGCCCACCCATACCCGGCATCGACATATCCATAACGAGTACATCGGGCTTATTGTCCGGATAAGTTTGATACGCTTGCTCCCCACTTTCCGCTTCCGCAATCACTTTGATTTCAGCATTTTGTTCGAGTAAACGACATAAACCTGATCTGACGACGGCATGATCATCAGTCAGCATAACTTTAATTAACTGGCTCACGCATTATCTCCTTGTTTAGGAACCGTCACATCTATCGTGACGCCTTGATTTAAATTAGATGAAATTTCAAAAGTGCCACCCACGCTGTCTAATCGCTCTTTCATACCTGCGAGACCAAAACGTTGAGTATGTTGTTTGGGGTCAAAGCCTTTACCGTTATCGCTGACGGTCAAATGAATCATTTGTTTTTCTTCTTTTAAGACAATCCAAGCTTGATTGGCTTTGGAGTGACGACTGATATTAGTCAGACATTCCTGTATGACACGATAAAGTGTCAGTTGCGCATTTTCTTCCAGCGATGAAAACTCACCATCAAAATGATATTCCATTTCAATATTGGGGTGTCTTTCACGCCAACTATCGACCAGTTCTTGCATAGCCGCTATAAACCCTAGCTCATCCAAGCCGCCCGGCCTGAGTCGTTGAAGCATGGTACGGAGGATGTCCATCATCAACCCCACCACTTCATCTATAGCTGAAGCACTCTTTTTAGCTGCTTCCAGCTCATTGGTTGACTTGATCACTGAAGCATCGACATGAATCGCGGTCAGATGCTGACCAATTTCATCATGCAATTCATGAGCGAGACTTTTCCGCTCTGCTTCCTGCAAACGGATGATTTGCTGAGTTAGACGGTGATTATTACGAATGCTGCTTTGTAGAGTAGATGCCATCATATTAAATTTGTGACTAATACTGGCCATCTCTGGTAATTCAAAAATAGGCAAGCGGCTGTCCAGATTGCCAGTTTCAATATCTGTTAGAGCAGCGATAATTTGATCAATGGGCTTCAACGCACGGGCCACGACCATATAAACCAGAATATTCACAAAAACAAAAAACAGCGAAATCATGGTCAACAAGGTTTTTGTTTCCCCCCATGCCTCAGCGATTTCGTTGTCCGGTTTTGGCTTGATAACCAGTTCGCCAATTTTCTTTGTATTGACGTAAACAGGCAGTCTTTCAGGTTTCAAATCATCAAGTGCGGAATACATCTCCTGGCCAAACCAGTCTGGATAAGGCTGATGTTCATTGCTGTTTTCATCTTCATTACTTTCAATAAGCTGATTCGTTGGCCCGTAGAACTCTATTCTCAGATGCCGAACTCCGGCTAATTTACTGAGCATAAAAGGTGACTGGGACTCATCAGAAAGTACTTTATCCCTGAATCTGAAATGGCTTAACTCGGCATCGAGCATATGTAATGCAAAGTCCATAGTAGAGGCAACTTCAGCTCTTACATCTTCACGAGCATTGTGGATTGCCTTCACGGCGCCAATCACTAATATAATTAATAGAACAGCTGTGACAATTAGATTGAGTCTGTATCTGAGATTCATGCACCAAGACTATGTGAAAAAAACAATCATTCTAGTATTGCCGAGATGTCTTGGAGATAGGAGAAATTCCCTTTTACAAAAGTAAGGGACAAAAAAAAGCCCCGTTGTCGGGGCTTTTTTGTATTCTCTGTATGAGAAAGGTGTTTAGCGGTTACAAATGTACATTGTTACTTCGAAACCGAAACGCATGTCTGAATATTCTGGTTTAGTCCACATAGTAAATACCTCTTAATTCTCTCAGCCACTATTGGTTGAGTTCCATGGTGATAAGTTTACGCAGACAAATGAATAATTCGCAGAGAGGTTTACTCGTTAACACTCAGGATTTTTCTGAATAACAGCTTTGTGCAATATAAACGCTTAAGCATCGACCAAACCACAGCGAATCGCTAATCTGGCAAGCTCAGCCGAGTTAGATACATTCAATTTTTGTTTAATATTCGTATGATGTGTTCCTACGGTTTTAGGGCTTAAGTTTAAGATGTCCGCAATGTCGTTTACGGTTTTCCCCTCAGCCAGTAGTCGAAACACTTCAAACTCCCGCTGGCTTAAGACATCCACCGGATTTTCTGACCCGGTTAACTTCTGCATGGCAAGCTGCTGAGCAATTTCAGGGGCGATACAGGTTTTTCCTTGAGCAACCATGTCTACAGCTCTCAACATTTCTTCAGGTGCGCTGCGTTTAGGTATAAATCCTAAAGCACCTGCTTGCATGGCTCTGGTAGTAAACACGCTATCTTCATGCACGCTAAGCACAAGTATTTTTGCAGAAGACTCTCTTGCAATAATTCTTTCAATAGCCCCCACACCACCGATTCCTGGCATAGAAATATCCATGACCACCACATCCGGATGATACTTGCTAAAATCTTGAACGGCTTGTTCCCCACTTCCTGCTTCAGCGATAACAGTAAATTTATCACCATCTTCTAAAAGACGGCGGAAACCCGCTCTGACCAATTCGTGATCATCAACCAACAATATTGTTTTTTTATCCAGACTCATAATAATCTGTCCGTTCTAAGAGGAATAATCACGCTAATCTTGACGCCATGACCTGGCTCACTGATAAGTTGAAACTCACCACCAAGACTCTGCGCACGTTCACGCATACCTAACAATCCAAAATCGACATCAGAATGCAAGTCTTTGACTACCATACCCTTGCCATCATCTCTAATCTCAATAATAAGATTGTCTAATTCGCTATCACTGCTTTTCTGTGTTTTAACCAGCACATGAATCTGAGTGGCATCCGCATGTCTGACTGCATTAGTTATAGCTTCCTGTACAACGCGGAATACCGTCATATTCATCATTTCATTCAAATTATCCAGACGCCCAGAGACTTGAATATCAAAGTGAATGCCAGGTTCTCGCTCTTGCCAGCTGGTGATGGCCTGCTGCAACGTCGGCACCAACCCCAAATCATCAAGAGGACTCGGCCTCAAGCGCGTAATCATATTATGCACCACATCATAAATATGACTGGCTGTATCAATAATGGCTTGAGCACTGTTAAATACACGTGGCTCAGTCTGCTCTGTACGGTTTCTGATTAATACGGCATCGGTCTTAATCGCCGTCAGACACTGCCCTAACTCGTCATGAAGTTCTCTGGCCAAGTGGCGTCGCTCCGCTTCCTGAACTTCATCCATATGCTGTGTCAGTAAACGCGTTTCTCTGAGTTGCGTTCTGGCGGCTTCGGCTTGTTTTAGTTCGGTAATATCACGTAACGTACAAATAAGACCAATCACCTGCTGTTCTTTATCAAACAAAGGCACCGTTGACATCAGTAGTGATACTTTCTCACCATCCGGTCTCAACAGTGTTGTTTCCATATTTTCAGTGGTTTCACAGTTTTCTAGAATGGTAGCTATTTGCTGATGTGACTCTTCGAAACCCAAGTTGGCAAGTGCCTCACCTTTCAGTACTGAGGTTTGCTTTGCGAATAAACGTTCAGCTGTGGAATTACAAAAGGTGATATTGCCTGCGTGATCTAAAGACAAAATAGCATCACCAGATTGTCTTACCAGCATTGCTAAGCGTTGATTTTCAGCCATACTTAATTCAAGCGCTTGTCCCATCCGGTTGAATGTCTGACTGATCTGATTCATCTCTCCCAAGCTAAAATCAGGTAAACGTAGATGCAGATCACCTTTTTCAAACGCCGATAGTACCTGTAATAATCTCTGCAATGGTCGTAGAAACCAGTCTACCCCCCAATAGAGAAAAATACTGACAAACACAAAAACGACTAATCCTAGAGCCAGGATGCCTCGAATATCCATCCAACGGTCACTGATTTCCTGCATTGGCGCTGCATAAATGACCATATGTCCAGTGCCAAAACGTTTCGACAATGGTGTAATTTCAGGAAACAGTACTTTCACAAACCATTCTGGTGGCTCAACTTTAAGCGTTTCATCAGGCTCGCCTTCAAATAACAAGCCCTGTGTGTCGAACATCAGAATATGTAAACTTCTGATTTGGCTTAACGCTTTGACCATTTCATGAATTTGTTCGTTAATACCATGTTCGCGATTGAGAGGCTTATCAGCCAAAGTCAAGGTGATCAATCGTGCTGCAGCATTCATTGTATCTTCGACTTCAACTTGCACTGATTGGCGTGCATTGGATATCAATACACCTGTACTTGCCAGTAATGAAAGCAATAATAATGCGGTAAAAAACAGATTAACTTTTAATTTAAGACTCATCGTAACTCAGTTTCAGTTACGCCTTTGGCGCCAAGGTTATCCACCCAACGAATCATGATCTTGTCACCCACGGCTCCGCCAGCTAACTGAAAAGAAAAATACGGGTTACGTGCAGTAGCGGTTCCACATTTTAAAGCCATGACTTCATTTCCATTTCGCCAACAGCGAATATCTTGAATAAACTCCGCGGGAATCAGTTCACCGTTTTCATCTTTAGCTCTTCCCGTATGCATTGGGTGAGCAAGCAATAAACGAACAGTGGTATCACCATCTTTCAACTTCGCACGAATTCGATCTCTAGCAGTAATGGCCATTAAGCACAGCCTCCAATATCCACTGAAATATCACGTGAGGTTTTATATAACTTACCATCCGCTCTGATAACGGCGATTATTTTTGAATCTTCAGCGACTTTAATCATGCTCTTGAATGGCAGTTTCACATCGGCCGTCAATTCAATACTCATAGCCAGTGGATTAGGATTTTTATCAACTAAAATAGCTATGCGTTCAATATCTTCCAGCGAAGAATGCACTTCAAAAGGTACCGAAGCACCATTCACAGCATAACTTGGAGGCGAGCCGACTTTAAAGCTGACTTTATCTTGTGGAATATCTTGGGCCTGACCTAGCAATGCTAATAACGCATCCTCAACCGTGTCTGCCGTAAAAGCATCCGCAGGCCAATGTGCTAAAACACGCTTGGGAGCTAATAAACCTGAACTCGCCACCAATGCCAATGTCGAGGCTGAGATAGCACTCTTCAAAAAATCTCGCCGGCTTTTGTCTGAATTCTCCATCACGTTTAATTTTCCATTTCGCTCATGGCATTCTCAACTTCTCTCAACCTTGAAGCAATTTTTGATAGTTGATACTCATTTCTGCCTGCCGCCTCTGCAGCTAAATGCAACTGGTCTGCAGCCGCTTTGAGTAAACCAGACTCATAATAGTACTCTGCAAGCCAGGCATGTGACTCACTTTTTTGCCCCATGTCCCCTTTCGCTTGCGCCATCAGTCTGTATATCTGGCGCCCGCCCTCACCTAGCTCTATTTGTGTTTGTAATAACTTCGCCGCTTCTGCAGGTCTAGCCGTTCTTAACAGAGCATGGACCTGATTCAAAGTCAGCGCACGATCATCAGGGTACAATCGCTGATTATCTTCGTAAATATCGAGTGCTGCTTTTACTCTGCCCACAGATAATTCGATATCCGCTAAAGCGAGTTGATAGGTTAAGCGATCAGGTTCTTTGTCAATTAATGGCATCAAACGCTGGCGAGCCGCTGTGTACTGTGCATTTTTAATCAAAGCCAGCACATAACCGTAATTCACAGGGTCTTTATTGACTAGATCATCTCTGGTCAATTGATGTTGATAATACTTAATCAATTCCCCACTATCTTGAGCCGTCATCACTCGCAGCTTTTCTTTAATCAGATAAAACTGCTCATGATCAGACAACCTCGGCTTTACACTTAATTGAGAAGCTCGCCCTCTGGCATCGGCTATACGCGAAGTCGTGACAGGGTGAGTTCGTAAAAACTCAGGAACCGCATCGCCCCCATAAAACCGACTGGCTTGCTGTAACTTCTCGAAAAAGCTTGGCATCGCTTCAGGATTGAAGCCTGATCGAACCAATGTCTGCATACCTATATTGTCCGCTTCCGCTTCATTCGCTCTGGTATAGTCAATCTGGCTCTGAATACTTCCGGCCTGAACTGCCATGATAGCGGCCGAACCGGCTTTGGGATCCGCAGCCCCCAACAGCGCAGCAGCAATCATGGCAGCTGTGCGGGGTATGGTCATACGTTTCGAATTTTCAAAACTTCTTAAGATGTGACGCTGGGTGATGTGGGCAATCTCATGCGACATGACAGAAGCCAGCTCATCTTCATTGGCGGCTGTAAGAATCAATCCGGAGTTAACCCCCACATAGCCACCTGGAGTGGCAAAGGCATTGACCGTACCATCGGGCACGACAAAAAAGGTGTAGTTCAAATTAGGTTCGTTACTATTCGAGGCCAAGCGGTAACCTAAAGACTGGATGTAGCTATTCACTTCAGGATCTTCGACCAAGTCCGTGCTTTGTTGTAAGCGCCAGAAAAAAGCCTGACCAATCTCCTGTTCTTCTCGGGGAGAGATTAATTCACCTGCGCTATCCCCCATCTCTGGTAGGGCAATATCCAGCGCCCAGCTTGTGCTTAGATGGCTAAAAAAAGTAAACTTACGATGTAATATAGTGTTCTCATAAGCCAAATAGACTCATCATGTGG
Source organism: Methylophaga marina (assembly GCF_030296755.1). Taxonomy (NCBI): domain Bacteria; kingdom Pseudomonadati; phylum Pseudomonadota; class Gammaproteobacteria; order Thiotrichales; family Piscirickettsiaceae; genus Methylophaga; species Methylophaga marina. The sequence continues at coordinate 2,053,990 of NZ_AP027741.1, read as the reverse complement.
GCACACGGTTCCAGCAAGACAGTGAATACAAATCCGTTTATCATTGCGTCATTTTTAAGAATAGATTGGACAACTAGTATGTCAGAATTTTACAAAGAAATTGATACATCCGGCCTTAATTGCCCTCTTCCAGTATTAAAAGCTCGAAAAGCATTGGCGGACATGACATCCGGCCAGAAACTGTTATTAATTGCTACCGATAAAGGCGCCAATAAAGATATTCCAGCATTTTGTAAAATGACGGGTAATCAGTTGATAGACACATCTGAAGTCGATGATAAATATCATTTTGTACTTGAGAAGGCTTAATTCCAGCTCATGCGATCACGCCACCAGATATCTACCCGCATCAATATCGCGCATTTGCTCTAAGATGATCCATCACAGTACCGGCAAAGATAGCGTAGAACTACATCTACATCCACATAAAATTCAGAAAAAACAATAACTAACCTTCTTTTTTCTTCAATCTCGAAAGATGGCACCTTATCTGCTTGTTTTTAAAATGATTTTTAATTTTAAAAAATACGGAGCAGTTATTAATGAACAAAGTCAGTCCTTTCAAACATACTGGTTTCATTGCCAGTTCTATTTTTGCCACGCTACTAGGTAGCCCTGCATTTGCTGAAATAAGCTGCGAGTCAGAATCAACTGAAGCGAAACATCACTATATTCCGGCTAACAATAAAACCGTTCATTGGGGCTACTTTAGTAAAAATAAAACGCCACAAGCCATTGTCCACTCTGGTGATTTTGTCACCCTGGAAACGCTGACTCATCATGCTAATGACGATGCAGAAAGAATGATAAAGGGTGATCCTGGCGCTGAGAGCGTTTTCAAATGGGAAAAAAATGATAAAGGTGTGGACAGGCGAGGTGCTGGCCCCATGGATGCGTCAATCTATGGTCGTGGAGCCGGAGAAGGGTTTGGTGTCCATGTCTTAACAGGCCCAGTCTATGTCTGTGGTGCAGAACCTGGTGATGTCCTTGAAGTACGTATTCTGGATATGTACCCACGCCCTTCTGGTAATCCTAAGTATGCTGGCAAAACATATGGCGTTAATGCTGCAGCATGGTGGGGGTATCACTACAACGATATGATCGAAGACCCCAAACCGCGTGAAGTCATCACTATTTTTGAGCTTGATGCAACAGGCGAGAAAGACTGGGCAAAAGCCGTCTATAACTATCAATGGGTTCCACAGACTGATCCCAATGGTGTTGTCCATGAAAAAATTGACTACCCCGGTGTTCCCGTTGATCACAGCAAAATCACCAAAAATACAAAAGTACTTGAGAATATTCGTGTCCCAGTCAGATTGCATTTTGGAACAATGGGTGTAGCTCCGGTCGAAACAGATTATGTCGACTCTATTCCACCCGGTTACTTTGGTGGCAACATTGATGACTGGCGTATTGGTAAAGGTGGCACCATGTACTACCCAGTTGCTGTTGAAGGTGCTTTACTCAGTGCAGGCGATCCTCATGCTGCACAAGGTGACTCTGAACTTGCTGGTACTGCCATTGAAACCTCAATGACAGGCGTCGTTCAAGTAATCCTCCATAAACAAAATGAGCTGCAAGAGACGGTTTTGGCAGGTCTGGATTATCCTCTTCTGGAAACAGACACCGAATGGGTTGTTCACGGCTTTAGTTATCCTAACTATCTCGAAGCACTTGGAGAAAAAGCGCAGAGTGAAATTTACTCAAAATCGTCTATTGATAACGCCATGCGTGATGCTTTTAGAAAAATGCGTCACTTTTTGATGACAGCTAAAGGGCTCAGTGAAGATGAAGCCATTTCACTGATGTCGGTATCTGCTGACTTCGGTATAACGCAAGTTGTTGACGGTAACTGGGGAGTTCATGGCGTTATTGAAAAACGCGTATTTGCTGGCGATACTGACTAAACTGATTGGCTTTATATTTTTCTTAGTCATATAAGCAAAAAAGGGCTATCCACGGGTAGCCTTTTTTAATGAATAATTTAATATGAGTTAGTGATAAAGAGCGTATCGCCAAAGTTTGATTAAACTTTAGATGCCACTGATCACTATATTTATCAATCTATGCTGATAGAGGGACTGATCTCTTGCTGTGTCTTGCAGAAAAACAGAGAGTGCATTCATCATCTGTAAAAAGGGAAAATGAATACCAGTTAGTATGGATAAAAGAGTAAGCCGATAGGTTGAAAGCGAACCACAGATAAATGGTCACTGGCTAATACGCATTTTGAGTGTCCCAAAATTGTCCCAAATGAGTATTTTGAGGATACGACGCTGAAACCAGAGCAATGTAACTCATTGAAAAAATGAAGATTAAATGGCGTCCCCGGCAGGAGTCGAACCTGCGGCCTTCCCCTTAGGAGGGGGACGCTCTATCCAGCTGAGCTACGGAGACATCGGGCTGGCATTATAACAGGCAGTGATAGATGGTTCGAGCTGCCTGAATTTGCAACCGGCGGCTGAGCGGATAACGATTAATTTCTTTCCACTTACTACGCTTGACACAATAGACTGGCTTCAATCATCATCTGTTAGTGGAAGGGAATCTAGAGGTATTAATCTCTGCTGTCTATCTGCGGTAGTAAATCACAAGGTTATTCTTCTGGTCTTACTGGCGTCTATGGGTGTCCCTTGGTCGCTGTTGTTGTATAAGAGAAATAACTAGGTTCCCTTCCAACTTATGACAAAAGAGGCATTCCTTAAATTAAGGACAGCAGAAGATGTAGCAAGTCTTTTTGGGATGAGCTACAAATCACTCGCCAGAATTCTGTACCGTCACCATGATTTTCAGTACACAACCTTTGAGTTAAATAAAAAAAACGGTGGGAAACGAATAATAAAGTCACCATCAAAAAATTTGAAAAGCATCCAGCGCAAACTCAAAGATATTTTGTACGAAATATACATTCCAAAACCCTCAGTTCATGGCTTTATTCATAACAGGAGTATTGTCACGAATGCCCAGGCACATCTCGACAGAAAGTTTATTTTCAACATAGATCTGGAAGACTTTTACGGCTCAATTCATTTTGTCAGAATTCGGAACCTCTTTCAGGCAGATCCATTCAACTTTAATCACTCAGTAGCAACCATCCTGGCCCAGATATGTGTGTGTCAGAGCAAGCTCCCTCAGGGCGCTCCGACATCACCAATTATTTCTAACATGATTGCAAGAAAGATGGACGCCAAGCTTCAGGTATTAGCTGCTGAACATAACTGTCGCTATACGCGGTATGCTGACGACATAACATTCTCTTTTACTTGCAAACTCTCAAGGTTACCTAGCTCTATCGTCACTGAAACCTCTGACGGCAAACACACAGTAGGCAGAAAACTTCTAGAAATTATCGAGGACAGTGGGTTCAAGCTCAACTCTTCAAAAACACGACTATCTCACCCTGGAGTCCGTATGGAGGTAACGGGGCTTACGGTAAATAACACTCCTAATGTTAAGCGTAGCTATGTTAAGCAAATTGCCTCCATGCTCTATGCTTGGGAAAAGTTTGGATACGAATCTGCTGAGCAAAAATACAATGAGAAATTCAGAACGAAGCAGAGACCATCATTGAGCCCTGTCTCATTTATGCATGTCGTACGAGGTAAGTTACTTTTTCTGAGCCAAGTTCGAGGAGTAATGAATCCCATCTACACAAAATTAACCAAGCGATTTAACAAGCTTGTTGAGCCAGAATTAAAACTCGCTTTTTTTGAAACTACAGCTCCAGAAGAAAACGCGAATAAATCTCTCTGGGTAATTGAAGCGTTTTCAAGAGATGGAATGATTGAAGCTCAAGGAACAGGCTTCAATTTGGATGGTATAGGAATAGTTACTTCAGCCCATGTGATTGGCGATTTAGATTCTAAGCAGCACTACTCCAAGTTAGTAATATTCAGACAGGGTAGTCCTTTCACAAAATACACTCTCACCCCATTAAAGACATGTTGGCATCGAGACTTAGCGATTTGCCAAATTGAAGATGTGCCGGTAACTGAGTTGGAATCCTCAGTTAAACTAGCGGCCCACCCCCCAAATTAATGCAAAGCCTCGTTATCAAGGGCTTTCCATCATACGACACTGGAAACCCTCACTCGACCTATTTATGCGGCATTTCCAACCTCATAACTAAGAGCTTGGTAAATTATTTCGAGGTAGACAAACCTCTCCAAGGTGGAAACAGTGGTGGTCCTGTTTTCGATATTAACTACGATGTAGTTGGGATCGTAGCGAAGAAGGAAAATAAGTTTGGTGGGCTAAATCTTTGCGTAATCGCTGATCAAATTATGAGCTTAAAGTGAGAAATATTGGCTTATTACCTCGGCTTGCTAAACTGGCTTAAAACAAGCCACAGAGCTGTTATATGGACTACAAACACAAACTCATACCCACAATTACTACCAAGCTAAGTCAAGGACACTCCGACAAGCACTTTGAAGTCACTGACAGAGTCGAAGTCTTGACTACTACATGGGTCTATTATTCTGAAATACAGTTATTTAGACTTTATGTTTTACATTGCAGCATAAGCCCAAGAAACATGCACTATTGGAACAAATTGCAATAGTGCTGCTTATAAAACACACGGAGAAGAGGTTATAGAATAGAAGCTTTCATTGAATATACTTAATTTAATAAAATCCCCTTTTTACGAGCTTCCTGCACAGGGTTTGTATGAAGTAAACATGAATTAGGATTATTTACGTCGTACGCACTGCAATAAGTCTCTGTGGATGCTCCTTTTCGAATCAGCAGTTCTGCTAATTCACTATTATTCATGAAAATAGCAGTTATCAATGGGGTCATCTGCATTTGATTCGCGAAAGGTTTGTTTAAGTTGTTATAATCCATTGAAGGATAGTAAGATTCGAGCTGCCGGCTGAGGACTGTGTTCTCGATTACAGCTACAGATGAAGACAAGGAATTAATTGTATTTTTTTCTATACTGTTTGCTCTGAGCAACTTTATAAGCTGAGTATGTGACCTTGGAGATGATATGAGAGCTACTAAATTGTTGCTGTAATAGTCTGTTGAATTAAGACTCATTCCACCCTGCAAAAAGAGGTCTACTACAACATCGTTATTGGTTAATACGGCATCGTAAAAAGAGTTCTGAGACCAACTCCATCCCAAATTTCCAAGCTCCTTACGGGGATCGCCACTAGTTTCTCGTTTGACCAATCGAGTCAAAGCATCAGTATTTTCAGAAGTACGCTTTGTATTCGAAGCAGTCTCTCTTGTGTTTGCTTCTATCTGAAGATTAGTTGCAAGAATTTGAGATTGTAAATGGCTCAGTTCTTCAAAACTACCAGCTAAATAACCGCTACCACCTTGTACACTTTTACCAAAGTAGTAAAAACCGAACATTGAAGTAGTAAAGACTAATAATAAGACAAAAGAAGGCAGATACCAGCTATCGTTCATAGCTACAGCCAGCCTTTTATTAGTGAACGGAGTAAAAAATAACACTATCGAAATTAGGAGTAGTAGAAGGCCAGCGAAGCCTAAATAGATACCATACGGAGCAACTGGCATAAAAAAATCAGCAACCAGACCACAAACAGTTGAGATTGCTCCACCCGCACCCACACCAAGTTCAGCTGTTTTTTTCAACTTTCCCATCATGAAGTCCTTTTCGTATTACTTTAAGAACCGAGAAAACTACACAAGTACATTACATGTGTCCAGCCGTTGTACTGTGCGTATTCACTTGGCTTGCCAAACTATCAGAAACTAACTATGTGGACTATAAATCAAGTCTAATGCCGCCTTGGCAAAAAGCTAAGGCAAAATGAGAGATACCATCCATATCAAAGTTAACCGACTCCAATATCTATTTACTAGATTTACCATTCTCAAACGAACCAGGAAGTCTTATCAAAAAACCTTCCCGTCTTGATTTCTGTTTCATTCTGGGCGCCACTGCTTTGCAATTTATACACAAGTCAACCGGGCCTTTATTGCTCTTAGTGTAACGCCATGTTGTAGATGATTTTTTCTTGCATAATGAACAAAAAAGCACCTCATCATTCCTTACTCCCACTTGAGAATAGAGGACAATGTCTCCATGCTTTTTTTCTTGCTGGTAATGCTCTTGGTTTTAGGTTTGTATCCTGTCGAACTTATCTGACTTTTCCTCAGCTTTTTTAGCTGAGCATTGAACATCGCTCGTTTCTCTTTTCTCTCTTTCTCAATTCTTTGCTGACAGCTTTTCGTGTGTTTCCTGTACTTTTTCGTTATAGTCTCGCCGCACATTGGACATCTTTGTTCTTTTGATACTGTTGATAGATCTAGATGAGCTTGAGTATTTGCAGCTTCTGAAGATTTATCATCTGAGAGAGATATATCAGCACTTCTTTCAGAAGTTATTTTGTTTCCTTTTTTTGTGACACCTACTTCTGTTTTAGTTGCTCTGAATCCGGCCTTCTTGATGGTAACAGTGACTCTTTTTTTCATTTTCAATACTCTCAAGTAGTTCAGTGAAAACTACAAAGCTCCCAAAAAAGTGCAACGAATATGGGCCCAGACCATCCATCCTTGGCAACCTACGTCGGCTTGATAAACTAGCTTAAAAACAAGCCACATAGCCGTATATGGACTATAATCACAAGCTAACACCCCAGCTTGAGAGAGCTAAGGGAGCATTGACTCAGTAACTCAGTAGTTGAACAGTAGCTTTTAATTCAGTGACTATAGTTTGAACTGTTCTTCATAGACATTTTTTACAAACGTCAGAAACTGGCGTTGATTCTCCGCAAGGTAGTCATTGATACTTTCTGGAGTAATTTCAAGCATGACTTCCATCATTTTCTCGACTTCTGGATGGTTCGGATTAAGATTTGGACTACTTAAAACAGCATAAACAACCTGTAACCTTTCAAACTGCCAAATAACTTTTTCACAAGCTGTGACACACTGCTCATAATTGCTTATTCCTAAGACTTGTCCCTTAACCAGTAATGATCTTATTCGATGGATTGAAGCATTGCAGTTGTCGAGAGCAGAAATTAGTTTTTCTGCCTGCACAACACCATTTTTTTCGACATATTTCACTAACTCAGGATACTTTAGCTTCTTATCAATACTTATATCCCACTTAGTCTACTCAATTCCTATTTTTATGAATTTTAATCTCGTAACTGGTAACGAAACTGAATTTACAAAGTCATGCACTGTATCCGTAAGTTGATCCAAAAAATCTATAACTCGATGTGTACTCTGCTGATGTTTCCATGAGTTGAGGGCTCTGTATGCTATGTAGAGCATTCCAATACTTGTAATGCTTTGAGTTATAACACTCCATTGCCAGCTAGAAAAATAGCCGAACAAGTCAGATATAGAGTCAACTATAGTTGATATTAACGCTTCCACTTGTGAACACGATCCTCAAGTATGAATTTCCTTACTGTCACAAGCTTAGTCCTCAATGTAGTAGTCTTCATCAGCCTTCATCAGCTCAAAACGCTGCTCCATTCGAACCCCAACACCATACTTAACCATCAAACTTGTTAATTGCTCACCATCAATCAATACAATCCGTTGCGGCAAGTTCTCAACGTAGTCGACAGCGCCCTGCGTGAAGCTTGATGTTATGACAAATACACCTTTATTTGCCCCTCGCCCAAGAAGGCTACCAGCAAAGCCCTGAAGCGCCTGACGGCCTACTGTGTTGCCTTTTGCATAGCGTTTGGCTTGGAGGTAGATACGGTCTAGTCCAAGTTGGTCTTCGTTGATAACACCATCAATACCACCGTCATTTGCCTTCCCAACATGCTCAGCAGCTTCTTTCAAACTGCCGCCATATCCCATACCGATCATCAGATCGATAATCAACTTCTCGAAGAACTCTGGTGAGCAAGACAAAATACGTTCCATGAGGTTAGCTTTGAGAATCTGATTCAATTCCCGATGGGCTTTTTCGATACGTTCTTGAGGTGTGAGCGTCACTGTTTCAGCTATATCGCTTGATTGACTTTCAGAATCGTTCGACTTGTTAGGAGAGATGTACTCGGCGTATTCTGGGAAGCGACTTAAGTACTGTCTGCCGAGCTTGTTTCTATCAGTTGCATGAACCTGCCGACCACGCTCAGTAATTACGTATATGCCACGCTGACTCTTGTTCAAGAGTCCGGCTTTTAGCAAATCAAAAGATGCCCAGTAAGTACGGTTGTAAAGTACCTTTTGCTTACCGCTGGGTAACGTTTGTTCGCGTTCTTCTTCAGTCAGATGAAAACGATCGGCAATCACATCCATGCACTTACGAATAGCTATGCTGTCAGCTTCTATCGCCAAGTCGAGAATAACGGGCATGATTTGTTCAAATGTAGGTATCGTCATATTTCTATACAGTTCTGTGAGATAACCATACGCTTTTGGCGCTTTGGCTTCTGAGTATTAGTCTCTTTGGGGATAGACATGCAGAATAAAATCATCTGTTTTCTCTATCACAATGTAGTCTCCAGGATTAAGTCGATGCGCCCTGAAGAAAGTGCGACCCCATCCACGACTTCTGAAAATCTTTTTGTCACCCGCAACGTCAGTCTTTACTGGAGAACCTTTTGCTCCATAATGAATTTCCAAAAGCCGCTCGGCTAAAGCTTTTTTATTAGAACCTCCTATAGCCTCATCAGGGATCAATTCCATTACAGAGGATAAGTAGAAATGACTGTTTTTTATGTTAGCCTCATTGAGCTTAAGTTTTACAATATCCATATTAAGTAGCTTGTATTGACTCTTTTTTTTAATGTTCCGAAGTATCCTTCACATTACCTATCCTTGGCAACCTACCTCGGCTTGCTAAACTGGCTTAAAACAAGCCACAGAGCCGTTATATGGACTACAAACACAAACTCACACCCGCCATTGCTACCAAGCTAAGCCAACAACAAACCGACAAGCATTTTGAAGTCACAGACACCATTATTGCCGGCTTCAAATTGAAGCGCTACATCTCCGGCACAATGACTTTCAGTTTGATGTACACCGCCCCAGATGGCCGTCGTTTGCGTTATACGATGGGTAGTTACCCTGCTCTCTCCGTTCCAGCTGCTCGTAAACTAGCAGAGCAGCTCTACGCACAAGTGAAACTTGGTCGTGACATCCAGCGCGAAAAACAAGCTGCACGAGAAATAAAACCCGTGCCAAAGCTCGGTGATTTTATCTGCGACACATACCTTCCTTGGTTCACTGCTCACCACAAAGCCCCAAAAGCTAAACTACCGTTCAATCAGTTCAAACATCTCTTTGGTAAACAACTAGACAAAGTGACTGCATGGGACATAGAAAGCTGGCGTTCAAAGCGTCACAAAGAAGGTCTAAGCGCTTCAACTTCTAACCGATACATAGGTACGATTAAAGCCATGTTCAATCGGGCTGTTGAGTGGGAGATTATTCAACAAAATCCCATCAGCAAAGTGAAGAAACAAAAGTCAGATAGCCGTGCCATCATTCGATACCTTACAAGTGATGAAGAACAGCGTCTGAGAGCCACCCTGCGATCACGTGATCGTCGTTTGACCGAATCTAACCCATTCTATACTGGCGGTCGTTTTACACGCTTAGAAGCGATCTTAGGCGGTTTTCCGGATCACGTTCATCCTATGGTGTTATTGCTGATAAATACCGGTATGCGTCGAGGCGAAATGTTCAACCTTCGCTGGCAAGATGTCGACTTCATCAACAAACGCATTACTGTAGTTGGCAACACGTCTAAAACGGGTCAAACACGTTACATACCTCTAAACAAAGAAGCATTTCGCGTTTTAGATGTTTGGCACAAACAAACCAAACGGTCATCCGGTTGTGTATTCGTCGGCAAAAACGGTGAACGCTTCACTAACATCGACAAAGCATGGAAGGTGCTTCTCCGTGATGCTCAAATCCAAGACTTCCGTCTCCACGATTTACGTCACCACTTTGCAAGCCGGCTTGTATCAGCTGGCATCGATTTGAATAGCGTCCGTGAGCTGTTGGGTCATACCGATATTAAGATGACACTCCGCTATGCCCACCTTGCTCCAGCCCATCTATCTGAGGCCGTTGCAGTACTTAATTAAGTAACTTCACAAGATAAGTTCGAAGGTATGGTTCTATGGTTCTATGGTTCTATGGTTCTATGGTTCTATGGTTCTATGGTTCTATGGTTCTATGGTTCTATGGTTCTATGGTTCTATGGTTCTATGGTTCTATGGTTCTATGGTTCTATGGTTCTTAAAGTATATTTTAGTGTTTAATTAATACATCCGGTAGTTAGTAGGCATAACTCCCCTAACCCCATAATCCAATACAGAGTTAGTTGAGTCATACCCCTACCGGACAGACATCCGTTCAGTTAGGGGACGTGACCTCACCACATTTAGTCTTGCTGAAACAGATTAGTCATGAGGTATCTGAATCAACTCACCAGCCCGACTGTGATGATCTCTTTCGAGACAACTCCGTCTGTGTGCCCTATTGCTGGTCCCTTCTGAGGCACTATCAACAGTAAATACTGCTGATTACTTACAACAATGTCCGAACGTTCAAGCTACCGATAAAACATTGAGGTTTAGAAATTAATCTATCAGCGAAGTTAGATCCAGACAACTACCAAGTACCATTAAAAATAAACTTGGTACTGACTCTTTGTTAAATACTTCTATGAGAGAAGTAAAGATAAGTAATCCATTGCTTTGAAGTGTTCATATGCACTTGTAACAACAAGGAAAATGGTTGAAAAAAAACAACCCACAAAAATCTATTATTCTCCCAACAAACAACAGAGTCCTAGAAATAATGTAAATAGCTGAAGACCATACCTTCAATAAAAACCGCCTCCCAAAAAAACAGCCTTATAGAGGGCAGTGTTTCAACAGAACTTCGGTCAATATTACCTTTGGACAACTCATGAAAGTGTTAGCAGAACTGACTTTAAGACAATTTTCATGTCTCTAACATGAGCTGACTTGCTACCCACATCAAAGAAGAACTTCGTTTTGACATCAACGTGAGGTCAACGTGAGATCAATAGAAAAGCAGTTTTTCGATCTACCTGTAAATATCTACATCAATCACGAACAAGGCTTGTTGTTCCAACACCAAATAAGTCCTTGCTGACGTGAATGGTTATTTCAAATAGCAATTTTACTATCGATAAACGGATCACTGCTAGTCAAGCTCACGATAGTTCAGCTATCCTGACGTGCTTAGAGAAACACCATCAGGGACAACATCTTGGAAAATTTCAGTACCAGCGTCAGCTTCATTTGGTCAATTGCCGACATTTTACGGGGTAACTTCAAACAGTCGGAATACGGCCGTGTTATTCTACCCTTCACGGTTCTACGTCGCCTTGACTGTGTATTGGAGGCCACCAAAGACGATGTACTAGCCAAACAAGCGTCTTTGCCTGAGAACATCGACCATACGATGCGCGAGACCATGCTGAACATGGCGGCGAAGCAAAACTTCCACAATACCAGCTCATATACATTCAAGAAACTGCTGGACGACCCTGACAATATTGCCGCCAATCTAAATCTATTCATCAACAGTTTCAGTGATGATGCCCGCGAAATTTTCATCGACCGCTTCAAGCTGCCAGAGCAAATCACGCGGCTCGACAAAGACAACCTGCTCTATCTGGTCGTGAGCAAGTTCGCTCAAGCTGACCTGCATCCAGAAGCTGTCAGCAACCTGCAAATGGGTTACATGTTTGAGGAGCTCATCCGCCGCTTCTCTGAGCAAAGCAACGAGACGGCCGGTGAGCACTTCACCCCGCGTGAGGTTATTCGCTTGATGGTCGACCTGCTGTTCTATGAGGACGCTGACGTACTGTCCAAGCGTGGCGTTATCCGCAAGCTGTATGACCCTGCCTGTGGTACTGGCGGCATGCTCAGTATCGCCGAAGAATATCTGCGAGAACTCAACCCAGACGCCCACCTTGAAGTGTACGGTCAGGAGCTTAACGACGAGTCCTACGGCATTTGTAAGTCGGACATGATTATCAAAGGCCAGAACGCAAAGAATATCCATCCCGGCAACAGCTTCAGCCAGGACGGTCTGGAAGACGAGCAGTTCGACTATATGCTGTCCAATCCGCCCTTCGGTGTGGAGTGGAAGAAGGTCGAGAAAGCCATCAAGGAAGAAGCTAACTCGCTTGGTTACAACGGTCGCTTCGGTGCTGGCCTGCCACGTGTCAGTGATGGTTCGCTGCTGTTTGTGCAACACATGATTAGCAAGTTCAACCGAAATGGTGACCCCTCTCGGCTGGCTGTCGTACTCAACGGCTCTCCGCTGTTCACAGGCAGTGCTGGGAGTGGTGAGTCTGAAATCCGTCGTTGGATCATTGAAAACGACTGGCTGGAAGCGATTGTGGCTTTGCCGACCGACATGTTTTACAACACAGGCATCGCCACCTACATCTGGATCATCACTAACCAGAAGAAGCCTCAGCGCAAAGGCAAGGTGCAACTCATCAATGCCACCGAGTTCCACAGCCCCATGCGCAAAAGCCTCGGCAGCAAACGTAAGCAGATTGCTCCAGAGCAAATCAAAACCATCACCGAACTGTTCGGCAACTTCGAAGCAAACGAGCAAAGCAAAATCTTCGACAACAGCGACTTTGGCTATCAGCGAATCACCGTCGAGCGCCCGCTCAAACTCAACTTCCTAGTTGATGAGGAGCGTCTTGAAAGGCTGTCTGATAACAAGGCATTTACCAAGCTTAAAGAGACAGAACAACAAGCAATCACCAGAGCGCTTGAACCGCTGTCTGAGCGTGGTTTATACCTAAACCGCGACACATTCATCAAGGACATGGAAAAAGCGCTCAAACAGGCGCAGGTTAAGGGAGGCGCACCGCTCAAGAAAGCTATTCTATCGGCCTTCAGCGAACGCGATGAAAATGCCGAAGTTTGTACAGATAACAAAGGCAATCCAGAGCCAGACAGCGAGCTACGCGATTACGAGAACGTGCCGCTGAAAGAAGACATCGACACCTACTTCCAGCGTGAGGTAATCCCGCACGTGCCGGGTGCGTGGATTGATTATGACAAGACCAAGGTCGGTTACGAGATTCCCTTCAACCGCCATTTCTACAAGTATGTGCCGCCTCGTCCACTGGAAGAGATTGATGCTGAGCTTGACCAAGTGACGGCAGAGATTCTGGAGCTACTGCAAGAGGTGCATGTGTGAGCAAGTACAGAGCATATAGTGACCTGAAGAGTATCGATACCAACTGGGAAGTTGCTCCTTCACACTGGACCTTCATGCAACTGAAACGAGCGGTTGACGGTTGTAAGAACGGACTTTGGGGTTCTGACCCAGATATGGACGACAATGACATTGTTGTAGTGAGAGTGGCCGATTTTGATCGTGCCAAGCTAACGATCAAGTCATCCGGTTACACTTTGAGAAAGATTGAGCAAAAAGATAGGGAGCATCGTCTGTTGAAAAATGGCGATCTCCTGCTGGAAAAGTCTGGTGGTGGTGAAAAGACACCTGTCGGACAAGTTGTACTCTTCGACAAGAATTTTGATGCGGTGACATCTAACTTCGTCGCAAAGATGACCCCGCTTGAAAGCCATAACTCGAAGTTCTTGAACTACATGTTTGCTTGCATTTATGACTCCAAGCTGAACACCTGTTCGATTAAGCAAAACACGGGCATACAGAATATCGACTCAGAGGCATACCTGTCTGAGAAGTTTTGTTTTCCCCCTCGATACGAACAAACCCAAATCGCCGTCTTCCTCGACCGTGAAACTGCCAAAATCGACCGCCTGATTGAAAAGCAACAGCGACTGATTGAGCTACTGGAAGAGAAGCGTCAGGCTGTCATTTCACATGCTGTGAAGCTGAGTAGTGACTCTCAAAGTTCACGATTGAGCCATTATGTCAATTTGACTACTGGCTTTGCTTTCCCAAGTTCCGAGTTTAGCCATAATGAAGATGACATACGTCTACTTCGAGGAGTAAATGTTGGAGTTGGGAATGTTAAATGGCGTGATACTGTTTACTGGCCCCATGACTGCCTACGAGAATTTAGTGAATACATATTACAAACGGGTGACATTGTATTTGGCATGGATAGACCTTGGATTTCATCAGGGGCAAGAGTGGCCATGGTCAGTAAACATGACCTCCCATCTCTACTTGTTCAGCGAGTCGCGCGATTACGAGCACTCGGAGGCCTTTGCCAAGCCTATCTTTACCTCATCTTATCTAGTAATGAGTTTAAATCGTACATAGAAGCAGACTTGACTGGTGTAAGTGTTCCACATATCAGCCCTGAGCAAATTAAGAATTTTCCCTTCAGAGTCATGCCAGAAAAGCAGCAACAAGCTGTGATCTCGGATACGCAGAATAAGCTCAATAAAATAGATGAAATTAAGTCCAAGGCAAGAAAGTGTATTAATTTGCTTATGGAACGTCGGATAACACTGATCTCAGCCGCCGTCACAGGCAAAATTGACGTGCGTGACCAAGTTCCGCAGGATGTCGACGAAGCAGTCGCCTCATAGCCAACAGCGTTGAAAGGATTGAACAATGGCAGTCACCGGTAAAACTACATCCGAACTGGACTTCGAAGAAGCGATTGAAGCTTACCTTGTTGGCAACGCTGGTTATGACATCGCCCCGAACACGCAGTTTGATGCCGAACTGGCGTTGGACGCCACCACCCTGCTCGACTTCATTAAAAGCACTCAAGAAGACGTCTACAACGCCCTGAAAGCTTCCTACGGTGCCCAAATCGACACTGCACTGGTCAAACGTATCGCCAGCGAATGCGACCAGCGAGGGCTGTTGGACGTGCTTCGAAACGGCGTGAAAGACCGCGGCCAGTTGATTCGCCTTGCGTTCTTTCGCCCCGCTTCCACATTGAATCCCGAAACCGAGAAGCGCTATCAGCAAAACAAACTGACGGTGATGCGGCAGGTGCACTATGACCTTGCCAGCAACAACTCCATCGATATGCTGCTGTCACTCAACGGCCTGCCAATTGCCACAGTCGAGCTTAAGAATGCCTTCACAGGGCAGAAGTCCATCAATGCCATCAAGCAATACATCAAAGACCGCAAGCCGACAGCCAAAACGCCGTTGATTCAGTTCAAGAAGAGGGCGCTCGTTCACTTTGCCGTGGATACCGATGAAGTCTTTATGACCACGCGCCTTGCGGGCGAGCACACGTTCTTCCTTCCCTTCAACAAGGGTAACAACGGCGGCAAGGGTAACCCTGACCAACACAACCACGTCACGGGCTACAAAACGGGCTACCTGTGGGAAGAAGTCTGGCAGCGTGATAGTTGGTTGGACATCCTCCACCGTTTCATTCACTTGCAGGTGGAAGAGAAACGCGACCCGGACACGGGCAAAAAGACCAGCAAGGAAACACTCATTTTCCCTCGCTACCACCAGTTGTCGGCTACACGTGCATTGTTACGACAAACCAAGCTGGACAGCGTCGGCCAGAACTACCTTATTCAACACAGTGCCGGTTCGGGTAAAACCAACACGATTTCATGGACAGCCCATCAGCTTGCCAGCCTGCATGGTGATGACAACAAGCCGGTGTTCAACACAGTTGTCGTCATTTCCGACCGTCGTAACCTCGACAAGCAGCTACAGGACAGCATCTACCAAATTGACCACAAGCTGGGCGTCGTTGAGAAAATAGATGAGGACAAGTCATCTAGCGACTTAGCAAATGCACTCAACGCCGGTACGAAAATCATTATCACCACCCTGCAAAAGTTCTCCTTCATCTTAGACAAGGTCGAGAACTTCGCTGACCGTCGCTTTGCCGTCATCATCGATGAGGCGCACAGCAGTCAGGGTGGCCGCAGTGCCTCCAATCTTCGTGTTGTGCTCGGCAAGCATGATGATGAAGAGGCGCTAGCCGCAGCAGAAGCGGAAGACGACAAACTACCGGAAGAGAAGTCTACCGAAGACCTGGTGCTGGAAGAAATCAAAAAGAAAGGTAAGCAATCCAACCTGAGCTTCTATGCTTTCACAGCGACGCCCAAGGCCAAGACGCTGGAGATGTTCGGTGTCGATGATGGCAGCGGCATACCGCGTCCCTTCCATCTCTACAGCATGCGACAAGCGATAGAGGAACGCTTCATTCTGGACGTGCTCAAGCACTACACCACCTACAAGACCTACTACGAGCTATCAAAAAAGGTCGATGACGATCCGGAAGTGGACGAGAAGAAAGCCAAGCGCGCCATTGCTCGCTTCATGAGCTTGCACCCGCACAACCTCGCCCAGAAGACCGAAATCATGGTCGAGCACTATCGCCGCTTCACCTCGAAGAAAATCGCCGGTAAAGCCAAAGCGATGGTCGTGACCCGCTCACGTCTTCACGCCGTTCGATACAAGCAGGCATTCGATAAATACATCAAAGAAAATGGCTACAACGATGTGAAGACGCTGGTGGCCTTCTCAGGCACAGTCAATGATCCAAATGACGATACCGTGGCATATACAGAAGCAGGCATGAATGGCTTTGGTGAGAAAGAGCTTCCAGAGAAGTTTGCCAGCCGTGAGTACCATATCCTGATTGTCGCCGAGAAGTATCAAACTGGCTTCGATCAGCCACTGCTGCATACGATGTTTGTGGACAAGCCACTGAAGGATTTGAAGGCGGTACAAACACTATCACGACTCAATCGTTCGACCAGCGGCAAGACCGACACATTCGTACTCGATTTCGCCAATGAAATGGAAGAGATCAAGGAGAGCTTTCGTCCCTACTTCCAAGAAACCGAAATCGATGAGCCGACTGACCCCAATCAGCTTTACACGCTTCAGCAAAAAATCGACAGCTTTCATATCATTCGCCCGCAAGAAGTGGATGAGTTTTCAGCGGTGTATTTCAAACCGATGGCGGACCAAACTAAGCGAGATCACGGTCAGCTTAACAAATGGATCGATCCAGCAGTACAACGCTACAAGGATGAGTTCAGAGAGTCTTCAGCAGGCGTTTATGATGAGCGATACACAGAAGATGGGGAAGAGTTTAAAAGCAGTCTACAAGGCTTTGTGCGGCTATATAGCTTCCTCAGTCAGATCATTGACTGGCAGGATGTTGAACTCGAAAAATTATATGCATATGGCCGTTATTTGCTGACGAAACTGCCAAGACGAGATGGCGGTGGCACTATCGACCTTGATGAAGAAGTTGAGCTGTCAGCCTATCGTAACGAGAAGACATTTGAAGGCAGCGGATCACTACAAGTGAACGAGACTCGGCCGGTGTATGGCGCAACGGAAGTAGGCACTGGCGGTAAACACGAAGATCCTAAATCGCCGCTGTCTGCCGTCATCACGGTTATCAACGAACGATTCGGGACTGACTTCACTGACGAAGATAAACTGCTATTCGATCAAATCTCTGGCGATATGCTTAACAACGACAAACTGGCTGAGCAAGCACGAGCGGGTTCAAAAGAGAAATTCAAGGTGGTGTTTGAACCCAGAGTCATTGAGGCATTCGTGGATAGGCAGGGACGTAACGAGAAGATCGTCAATGAATTTATGGCGAATGGTGATATGAGGAACCTCATTATCGCCGCCCTGCTGGATGATGTTTACAATCGGTCACAGTCAACATCGAAATTAGACTGACGGTTGCACGGCGTCCGCGCCTAGCAGCCGGAAGATAACCGGCAGTTAAAATAAAAACTCCCAATAATCATGGGATTGCCTTACGGTAGAAGGCATCTTCGATATTGCTCTGGAGGATTTAGGAGGGGGACGCTCTATCCATCTGAGCTACGGGGACATCGGGCTGGCATTATAACAGGCAGTGATAGATGGTTCGAGTTGTCTGACTTTTCAGACGGCGACTGAACGGCGATCAATCAAGTGACAAGATAATATATTTCCCATGCAATTGCAGATACCACTCCGACCTCTAGATAGAGAGCCAAGGCAAAGACAATACCCTGCGCCAGAGACAAAGCTAGTCACATCTCTAAAAGGGCCAGATATTTCCGATGCCAATACGAGAGCAATGCCATGCACTATCACTGCGCAGCCAAACGCTAATAGGGTCACAATTATCGGCAAAAGATAGTCATGAATCGCTCATATTCTTCATCCAAGAGTTGATTATTTTGCTACAGCCGACTAGCATTCAATATTCAAACAGCGAGTGTAGAATATTGAATCGTCATCACCTATGGTCATTAATGCTAGTTATCTGCATGGTCTTCTCGACCAGTGCATCGGCATTTCTGCACATTGATGAACACAGCAATGGGTTTACTCACACTGTTCATCAGCATGATATTGATGAACATCATCACGACGACCACGACTCCGAAACAGAGCATACACATCACTACAACCTCCACGTGATTGGTGATTTAGTCGAACACAAGGCAGTCTCACTCATTAAGTCTGTCAGCATAGCTAGCGGCGATGACTCATCTCAGCTAATTTCTAGAAAATACTCTCCCCTATCCCGCCACCCGACGCTTAATCCATCTCTACTAATTATCGTTATTACGCGCTAGCGTAAGTTTCGTTATGGGAATGGATTATGAAATTATTACTAAATTATCGTGCACGATATTTTTCGGCACTATTGATATTGGTTGCGCCAAGTCTGGCTACTGCTATTGACTTATCAACAGCGGTGAGTAAAACACTTGCTACGAACCCTACACTGCAACTCTACCCTTACCATGTTAGAGCTCTTGAAGGGAACGAACTCCAAGCAGGGCTAAAACCCAACCCGACTTTACACGTCGATCTTGAAAATGCGTTTGGTACAGGTCACACCCGCTTTTTATCTGGTTATGAATTAACTCTATCATTGAGCCAAGTTATCGAGCTTGGTAAGAAACGTGAGAAACGGATCAACGTTGCAAAAGGAAACAGCCTTACTCTTCAGCGAGAATACAAAGTCAAACGCTTGGACGTCACTGCAAATGTGCTTCGTGATTACTATCAAGCTCTTCGTCTTCAACATTTGCTGATTTGGAACAATCATAGAATAGAAATAGAAGAAGCGGCCTTAGACGTTATTAAGCGTAGAGCTAATGCAGGCGTCGTTGGTAAAGCTGACGTTATTCGTATGCAATTACGACTAGCCAAGTCAGAAGCAAAAAAATCTGAGTTGGAATTCCAGCACTCAAATGCACTCAATATGCTGGCCTCTAACTGGTCTGGAACCGCTGACTTTGAAAACGTTGACGGTGATTTAAGTCAAACCCCATTAGCTCCAAACATGGCTGCATTACTCACTGCCGTTCAAACTACCCCAGATTACTTGTTACTTGAAGCACAAACGCGTGTCAGCGAAGCTCACTTGGCTCTGGCGCAAGCTGAAAGTCAGGCGAATATCACTGTGGGCGCAGGCATAAGACGATTAGAAACAAATAATGACAATGCTTTTATTTTCAACTTTTCCATGCCATTACAATGGAATAATCAAAACCAAGGAAACATTGCAGCCGCATACTCAACACATCAAGCAAGACTTGCTAATCAGGATCTCTTAAAAACCCAGCTTGAAGTTGTGATGAAACGCATCACCTCCGCTATGGAGAATAATATTCAACAACTTGAACTCGTTGAAAATAAGATACGTCCAGTGGCGAATTCTTTACTTGATGAAGTCGAGCGAGGCTATCAACACGGTCTCTATAACGTACTTCAGTGGGTCGATGCTCAAGATGAACTATTCAATATTGAACGTGAGCGTATCGAGGCTCAGCATGCCCTTCATCTCCAATATCTTGAATTAGAACGTCTGAGTGGGACTGATCTAGCCTCACTTTCGGCATATTAAGGAATAACTTATGAAATTGTATCTATTTATACTGGCGTTGTTTTTTAACTCATCTGTTTTTGCTGCCGGTGGTCACGGCCATGGTCATGATGACGATGCGCATGAATCACCTCCTGAAGGACCTCATGGAGGCAGACTGTTAGAAAGTAATGGACTTAATCTGGAAATCACTATTTTCGAGTCTGGCATTCCACCAGAAATGCGAATTTATCCATACTGGAAAAATGGTGATACGGTTAACCCAGAAGATGTAAATCTAACGGTTCATCTTAATCGTACTGGTGGACAACAAGATCTGATTGATTTCAGTCCAGAGTCCGATTATTTACTGGGTGACGCTGAAATCGTTGAACCTCATTCTTTCGAGGTTGAAGTCAATGCTAGATTTAAAGGTGATGATTATCACTGGCACTTTGAAAGTTATGAGGGGCGTGCCGAGATTCCACCTCGTTTACTTGAATTGTCTGAGGTAGAAACCGAAACTGCAGGCGCAAAAACGATTACGGTCACTCACACCGTGTATGGGATTGTCAGCAAAGCTGAAGATAAAGTTTTCCATGTTCATGCCCCATACTCCGGTATTGTTCAAGAAGTGGATGTGCAAACGGGTGACAAAGTAAAAAAAGGCCAACGTCTACTGACCGTTCGTAATCAACAAACCTTGCAAACCTATGCAGTAACTAGTCCTGCCTCTGGTGAAGTGACATTGCGTCCAGTTAAGCGTGGCGATCACACAGATATTGGGACGCTTGTAGAAGTCAGTGACTTGTCTTCTGTCTGGGTTGAAATGTCGATGTTCCCCAAGGACATTGAAGCAATCACTAAAGGTATGACTGTTATCGTTAGCGATCTGCATGGTGAACACACAGCCAAAAGTAAACTCGATTACCTCTCACCACAGATGACCGGTGGCCACATAGCGAGAGCCAGAGCTAACATTACAAACCCTGATGGAAAATGGCGTCCCGGCATGCATGTGATGGCTGACGTTATCGTGGAACGAGTTGAGGTCCCGCTGGCAGTCAATCGCTCGGCTTTACAGACATTCCGAGACATGCCTGTAGTATTCGGCCGATTTGGGAATGTCTTTGAAGTCAGAATGGTTCAATTAGGTCGTCAGGACAAAAATTATGTTGAAGTGACTGGTGGACTTGAAGCCGGTACGGACTACGTCATTAACAATAGCTATCTTCTCAAGGCGGAAGTCTTAAAAGATGGCGCAAGTCACGAACACTAGGAGCAGAGCATGATTGATAGCATTATCCGCTTTGCAATAAACCAGCGCTGGCTGGTCATGTTCCTGACGCTGATTATTGCTGGGCTTGGAGTATATAACGCCTACAAATTACCTATTGATGCCGTGCCTGACATCACCAACAAGCAGGTACAAATCAATACCGAAGTCCCAGGATATTCACCACTTGAGTCTGAACAGCGAGTCACTTACTTGGTTGAAACGGCTATGGCTGGCTTGCCGGAATTGAAATACACACGGTCAATTTCGCGTTATGGTCTATCTCAAGTCACCGTCGTATTTGAAGATGACAAGGACATTTACCTTGCTCGTCAGCAAATCAGTGAACGTTTGTTATCTATACGGACTGAGTTACCTCTGGGTGCTGAACCTCAGCTTGGTCCTGTCGCTAGTGGTTTGGGTGAAATATTCACCTACGCCATCAGCGCTGAAGAAGATGCCGTTAAAGAAGATGGTCAACCCTACACAGCAGAAGATCTCAGAACGATACAAGACTGGATTATCCGTCCACAGTTAGTCAAAGTGCCGGGAGTGACTGAAATAAATAGTGTGGGCGGTTTTGAACGCGAGTATCAGGTCGCTCCTGATCCTGCAAAATTGCTTGCTTATAAGCTGACATTGGCTGATGTGGCTGACGCCCTAAAAAATAACAATCAAAATGTCGGAGCAGGTTATATCGAACCCAACGGTGAGCAATGGCTGGTGCGCTCTCCGGGCCAGTTACAAACGCTCGAAGATATAGAAAATGTCGTTATAAGCAAACGTGATGACATGCCCATCACAATAGGTGACATTGCTGAGGTCTTTCTTGGTAAACAGTTACGCACCGGTGCTGCCACCCAAAACGGAAAAGAAACGGTACTGGGTACGGCCTTTATGTTGATGGGTGAAAACAGTCGGATCGTAGCCAAAGCTGTCGCAGAAAAACTGACTGTGGTGAACCGAAGCCTGCCAAAAGGTATCAAGGCAGAAGCTGTTTATACACGGACAACACTCGTCGAAGATACTATTGCAACTGTTCAGAAAAACCTACTAGAAGGTGCAATTCTGGTTATCGTTGTTCTGTTTGCCTTACTCGGTAATTTCCGAGCAGCGTTCATCACAGCACTAATTATCCCATTGAGCATGTTATTTGCGGTGACTGGAATGGTCAGCAACCGTGTATCGGGCAACCTGATGAGTTTAGGGGCAATAGATTTTGGTTTAATTGTCGATGGAGCTGTCATCGTTGTCGAGAATGCACTCCGCCGGCTTGGGATGGCTCAAGACAGACTGGGACGTTTACTAACATTAGAAGAAAGATTAGCTGAGGTAGCTAATAGTACGCGTGAAGTATTCAACCCTGCTGTATTTGGTGTACTCATTATCATGCTTGTGTATCTTCCCTTATTTGCGCTTGGGGGTGTAGAAGCCAAGATGTTTGAACCGATGGCCTTTACAGTTGTTGCTGCTCTGACAGGTGCATTGATACTGGCGATGACTTTTGTGCCTGCAGCTATTGCTATCTTTGTTCGAGGTAATATTGAACATAAAGAAAACATCCTTATGCGCGGTGCCAGAAAGCTTTATAGTCCACTTCTTAATATTGCGATCAAAACACCGGTATTGATCAGTATTACTGCATTGTTCTTTGTCATGGTAATCGCTAGCTTATCAACTCGCATGGGCACAGAATTCCTGCCCAAGTTAGATGAAGGTGATGTTGCCTTGCACGCGCTGAGAATCAGTGGAACAGGGCTTGAACAAGCAGTTGGTATGCAGAATCAACTGGAGGCTATCATCAGAGAGTTTGACCAAGTTGAGCGTGTTTTTGCCAAAATTGGTACACCTGATATTGCCACTGATCCCATGCCACCAAGTGTGGCTGATACCTTTTTGATTCTAAAACCACGCACAGAATGGTCAGATCCCACACAGAGCAAAGACGACTTTTTAGCTGAACTTAGAAAAGCGGTCGAAGCTGTTCCGGGCAATAAATATGAATTTACACAACCCATTGAGATGCGATTCAATGAATTGATCGCCGGTGTCAGGGCAGACGTTGCTGTGAGGATATATGGGGATGATCTCGAAACTCTCAATTCAGTGGGCCAGTCAGCGATAGAACTGATTTCTGCTGTTGATGGTGCGGCTGATGTTCGAATGGAAGAAATCACAGGGCTTCCTATGCTATCTATTGAGCCGGATCGCGTCCATCTTGCTCTATTAGGCTTGAGCGTCAGTGATATGCAGCAAACCATTCAAACAGCCATTGGTGGTGAGACTGTGGGTCTCATATACGAAGGTGACAGACGGTTTAGACTTGTCGTTAGACTGGGGGAAGAAAAAAGACAGAACATTGATTATCTGTCGAGATTACCTGTCGCTCTCACTAAGAGTGAAGATCCTGACCTCTCGTATGTGCCACTTGGTGAAATTGCTGAAATCAAAAAGTATGTGGGACCCAATCAGATCAACCGGGAAAGTGGTAAACGTCATGTACTAGTATCAGCAAACGTGACAGGACGAGACTTAGGTTCCTTTATCACGGATATTCAAAATACGGTCAATCAACGTTTGCTCATGCCATCAGGATACTGGGTTGAGTATGGTGGTACATTCGAACAACTTCAATCTGCAACTAAAAGGCTATCAATTGTAGTACCAGCAACATTAGTCCTGATTTTGGCATTGTTGATTAGTGCATTCCGATCCATCAAAGATGCCTTACTTATTTTTACAGGCATACCTTTGGCATTGACCGGAGGATTATTAGCACTGCTATTTAGAGATATGCCTTTATCTATATCAGCCGCAGTTGGCTTTATCGCATTGTCTGGTATAGCAGTGCTTAATGGCATTGTAATGCTTACATTTATAAAACAGTTACGCGAAAAAGATGAAACATTACTGATAGCGGTCAGAAATGGAGCAATGCAGCGATTACGTCCAGTATTGATGACAGCGCTAGTGGCCAGTTTGGGCTTTATACCTATGGCTCTGAATACTGGCACTGGCGCAGAAGTCCAAAGACCGCTGGCAACAGTTGTGGTTGGTGGCATCGTGTCATCAACATTACTGACGCTGGTTGTATTGCCAGCCCTGTATCTGCTGCTTCATCGCCGAAGCGAAAAACGCAAGAGCTAAGGAGACAACAATGTGGTACTTCATCACTAAAATCACTGTTAACGCTTTGCTCATCGTCGCTATTTCAGAAATAGCAAAGCGAAGCTCCTTAATGGGCGCGGTTTTGGCTTCAGTCCCACTGGTCTCTGTTATCGCTATGATTTGGCTGTATCAAGAAAGTGGTGATACAGCCAAAGTCATCTCACTGGCATCAGATATTGTCTGGTTGGTTTTACCCTCACTCGTGCTGTTTATCGCCTTACCGATATTACTCAAGCACGAGTTTGGCTTTTACCTCAGTCTGGGTATTTCGATAGCGCTCACCGTTGTTGCTTATTTTTTGATGGTAACCGCACTTCATCTTATCCGAGGTTAATTTGTAGCTTAATATTAACCGGAAGATAGCCGGAAACTTAACCAAAAAACCAGTAGATTCAAGGGATTGCCTTGCGGTGCAGACATCCTTCGATTTCGTGCCGGAGTATTTAGGAGGGGGACGCTCTATCCAGCTGAGCTACGGGGACATCGGGCTGGCATTATAACAGGATGCTCTTATAGCTAGCCAGCGGAGCGACCGGCAACTGAACGGCATCAACTCAACCTTAAAATCAAAGTTAAGTGGAAAAAAACTGCTCAATCTTTGTCCACAAATGTAGTGGTCAACTAATTCCGGACACGGATTTAGACAGATCTTCCGCCTTTGCAGGAGGACATCCATCGTTAAATTGATGTGGCCGTTGCCAGTTGTAATAATCCATCAGGTAATAGCTCACATCACGCATTGCTTCACTTAAGTTGCTGTAGCCCAGTCTTGGCAACCATTCAGCCTTAAAGCTCCGAAACAACCGCTCCATTGGCGCATTATCCCAACAGTTACCACGGCGGCTCATGCTTTGAGTTATGCGGTAGCGCCATAACCGTTGTCGGTATTTTCGAGAGCTGTATTGGCTACCCTGATCACTGTGGAATAACACATTCTGTGGTTTACCCCGCGACTCATAAGCCATATCCAGTGCTTTTACGGCCAAGTCAGCATCCGGCCTGGCCGACATAGCCCATCCAACCACACGGCGGGTATATAAATCCAGTACCGCAGCCAGGTAATGCCAACGATTACCTGTCCATATATAGGTAATGTCTCCACACCAGACTTGATTCGCTCGGTCAGGCTCAAATTCCCGATTAAGCACATTGGGTATATCAGGCCGCTCAACGGTCGCCTGCTTATAGGCATGGGGGCCGGGCTGTTTGCAAATCAGTCCCAGCTCAGACATCAGTCGTCTGACCTTGAAGCGGCCAATCTCTATCGCTTCGTCCCGTAGCATGCCGACAATGGTGCGACTACCGGCGCTGCCCCGGCTTTTTGTAAATAATTCATTCACCTTGGAACGTAGTTGCAGGCGCTTCACATCAGGCTGTGTCCGGCATTTCTGCCTGTCATAAAAGCTACTCAGGCCAACACCAAACAGTGGGCAAAGCAGGCTCAGCTTACCGTGCTCTCTCAATTGCTCTATCAGCGTGTAGAGCCGAGCTCGTCCGACATCAAGAGAGCGGTAGCCTTTTTTAATATGGTTTTTTCCTGCTCCAGGCGCTTCACCCGCGCTTCTAGTTCCTGAATACGCTGCTGTTCCTGCGTCAGCGCCTTGGAAGCAGGTGTATGCCCACCTCGTTCAGCTTGTAACTGTTTAACCCAGCGACGTAAGGCTGACTCACCCACACCGAGGGCTTGGCAGGCTTCTGGAACACTGTAGTTCTGGTCCACCACCAAACTCGCTGCCTCCAGCTTGAACTCAGGAGTAAAACTTCTTCTTTGTTTTGTCATTGAACACCTCTGTGGAGGTCATAGTACCTCCTAAAATGGTGTCCGGGATCAGTAAACCACTACACAAACACCTTTACCAAGTTATCAATGCTCTGACGCTAAAACGCTCATTTCAATAACTCAAAACAGACAAATACCATCAGCACATCATTTTGATTCGTTAAAGATAGCTTTTTTGGTATTTATCTCAGCCTTACGGGTGATGAATGACAACAATTTCGCATTGATTGCCGATGTCGAGTTCGACGGTATATAGTGATGAGGATTATGCAGCAAGGAGTCTCACCTTGCAGTATGCGTTTTAATTTCAAAAAAACATCGCACCTATAAAGCACACCTAAAGCCCCATACCATGGGGCTTTCTTTTTTTCAGAAATGTCTAGTCTCTAATTAGTGTATATCGGCTTGCAGCCTAACTTTGTAACATCCTTGTATATATCCCAATACTGCGCTTTTTATAAGGACTTTGAACATGTCGGCCTGCTCATCAATGGCTTTACGCCCGTTATCTGCTGTTATCTTATTGGCCTTGTCATCCACAAGTTTTGGAGCCAGTTTTACGATTCAGGATGGTGAGAAGGTCACAACCCAGCAAACCCTCAGCGACAATGAAACCGGTACTATTGAAACTGGTGGTGAGCTCAACACATCGGGCATCATCCCTATTCTGGTCCCCGGCAACAATGTTATTATCGAGAACAATGGCAGCATCACAACTAGTGGTGATTATGAAGAGGCCATTTATTCATATTCATCAAGTGAAAATACCACTATCCATAATAGCGGCAGCATAACAACCAGTGGTAATTATGCGCGTGGCATTAACTCACAAGGCAGTAATGCCTCCATCAGCAACAGCGGCATGATAACCACCAGCGGCTATAATGCACATGGCATTTATTCAGTTGGCAGTAATGCTAATATCAACAACATCGACGGTCTAATCACCAGCGGTAATAATGCAAATGGCATTTACTCAATAGCCAGCAACGCCATCATCAACAACAGTGGCATGATAACCACCAGTGGCACTTCTGGAGTGGGTATCCAATCAACTGGTGCCAATGCGGTCATCAACAATACCGGCAATATTGAGACTTATGGTGGCAATAGCCACGGTATTGCATCAGTGGGGGACAACGCTCAGGTTACCAATGGCGGCAATATCAGCACCAACAATGAATATTCTCACGGCATTTATTCATATGCCGCAGGCAGCACTATCGAGAATACTGGGGTTATTACGACCAGCGGCTTTGCTTCACGCGGCATTTGGTCTCGAGACAGTGACACCACCATCAATAATAGCGGCAGTATCATCACTACTGATGATTATGCACACGGTATTTGGTCTAGCGGTAGTGATGCCATCATCAATAATAGCGGTCTGATTTCGGCAACTGGAACCAATTCACATGCCATTTTGGGTGACTCCAATGACATTACCCTCAACCTGTTGTCCGGCTCGCAAATTATTGGCGAGATTGATTTGGGTGATGCTGGTGGTGATAATGATACCGTCAATGTCTATGATATTGGCTCGACCAACCTGACATTTGAAAACACCGAGAATATTAACCTGTTTGGCACCGGTGTGGTATCAGGCAATACCGTTATCACCGTTGACCCGACAGTTGAATCCACCCGCGGGGTGGAGTTAGCCGGCATGACCTCATCCATCCACTATGTGATTGGGCAGCGTATGGCGCAGACCACACTACTGAAACCGGTACAGCTGGCGTCCCTTGAGTTATCTCCCGGTATGTACTTTGAAGAGCATAAACCGGTGGCTTGGGCGCAAGTCTTTGGCGGTCGCTTTGATCGTGATGCCGAAGGCAGCGCCCTTGGCTATGACCATAACCATGTCGGCGTGAACTTCGGTTATGAGTGGGATATAAGTGGTCACCGTTCAGGCTTGATGGGTGGTGTTGTGCGAAGTAAGACAGATACCCAGACCGCGTCGTTTGAAACAGAAGCAGATAATTATTACATCGGCGTTTATGCCAACCGTAAAACCCATGGTCTTAATATCACAGGCTCACTGATTGCCGGTTACGGCGACCATGAAAATGACAGGCTTGTTGTCGATAACCTGAATGGTTTTGAAACAGCCAAGTCTGATTTTGATAGCTGGTTTATCAGCCCCGGCATCACTCTTGGTTCAGCCTTTAGCGTTAATGACCGTCTTGAGCTGCGCCCTTCTGTCAGTGTGAATTACAGCATGGCCTGGCTGGATGGTTACCGTGAATCGGGCACCACCAATTCTAATCTGAGTGTAGATGACCGCAAAGCCAAGGCATTAACTGCAAGAGCACAATTAGCGGCTGCTTATCAGTTTGATGAGGCTAGTGAATTTGAATTCCGAGTAGGCCTGAACTCACGTCATACCGATGATGACGATACCAAAGTCAGCATCGCCGGTAGTCAGTTCAAGTTTACGACTGCCGGTGATGAAAGTGTCACAGGCGGGTTTGCCGGTGCCACATTACGCGTAGCGGATAACAACAACCTTAGCCTGGTGGCCGATATTGAGTTTGGCGGTGACCGTGATGAGAATTATGCCGCCGGCAGTTTTAGTCTGGAATATGTGTTTTAACTTAACCATATATTTTCAATAAAAAAGCCCCAAAATGTTGGGGCTTTTTTATATCAACGCGCTAGCTAGCTGAGCTACGAAGACATCGGGCTGGTATTATAACGGCGATTAGCCTTAAGCACGAAAACTGAATATTGTTTGCTTTTAATTCCCACCGAATCTGCAACGAAGTGTGAGCAATACAAATAAAAAAAGCCGCCAAAGACAAAGAGTGACGGCTTTAATTTTTAAATGCTGTGGAATGAGCTAAACAACTGGCTTGGCTCTTCGACGCAAGCCCATAAACCCTAGTAGTGCAGGTGCAAACATAAAAGCGGCGGCAGGGATTGGAACTTCAGACACGCTATTATAAGACATGTCCATGTAACGAACACCATATGGGTCATTATTGTCTCTAAAAGTAAGTCCGGCAAAAGCACCCAAGCCGGAAATAGAGTATTTGTTATACCCTTCCAGCATGCTGATTAATACTGTGTTGATTAAACTGCCATTATTTGAAAACAAATCTACAGTAACGTTGTATCCTGCATTAGAGCTTCCCATCACCCAAGAAAAACTATCGGCATTAAAGTCAAACAAAATCGACAATGGGCCTTGGTTGTTAGAGGGTGAAAGAAGTGAATTGGCAGAATTATAAGAGGCTACACTTATTGTTCCACTTGGTGCTAGTGACAATGAACCTGTAGGGGAACCTGAAATGCCTGACCCAGATGCAGTCTGACCTGTAAAAGTTTGTGAAAAACTTGCCCCATCAGCATCAATTAGGCTTGCAGAGGTAGTCCCACTCAAATCAATGTCGACGGGAGCGGCAAAGATAGGTAAAGAAAAAAATGAGAATATTATTGTAGCGATCATCTTATTCATCGGTGAACTCCTTAAAGGTATGCAACCCAGCCCTGATACCTGTCCTTATAAGCACAGCTGTGGTTTTCCGTCCAAGGCTCACGCCAAGTTTGGCATAATAAAAGAGAGTGATTTAATCACCTACTTATTTTCACACTAAATTTCTATTAAGAACTATTGTACTTTGGTACTAATAATAAATTTTGATATTGATTATCAGAGCCAATAATGGATTCCCCGTCCTATCTTTCTCATTGTGGACAGATAAATATTCAATGCTCTATCCAGCTGAGCTATGGAGGACAATGGTCGGGCATTATAACAGTGATAAGTTTGAAGCTCGAACACTGTATGTTGTTTGGTTGCTAATCTGTAACGAAGTATCTGCAATACAAATAAAAAGCTGCCGTATTATCTCGGCTTTAATATTTAAACCTTGTTTGTCAATTAGCTTCTTGTTAGTTCAGCTAGCTAAGCCCATGAAGCCACGTCATGCAGCAGAAGATAGCAAAGCAACAGTTGGTAGTATGCGTTCCACAACTGGTAGCGTGAGTCTGTAATATGTGTTTTTAGTCAACCCAAAATTAAAGCTGTTGACAATAAAATCTAAAAAATTCGCCAATCTGTCACAACTATTTAGTCAACCTTAACCCTGCATAACGAAATCAACCTCCTCGTCTAAGTTCTTATGAATTCAATCAGTTAGTGTAGTTGACCATTTAGCATAGCTTAACGTCATCCTCATTCATCATAGTTATCACTCATCCATCTGGTGTAACATTCCTGTCACATTTATAACAAGATTGAGCGAAAATGACTGGCTTACCGAGAAAAAGCGAAGCGGCAAACATACCTTCTATGGTGGATGGAAGGTTCTTATTAAAAACAATTAAGCACACTTTAAAAGGCGGTCTTTTGCTTCGCAAAGGTCACATCCCTCAAGCGGGTCATGTCGTGCCTGAAAACTTTCTTGGCGTTGGTGTCGCTGCATCTGATGATGCTCGCGTCGATGATTACATCATCAATCATCTACACGAACTTAATATCAAGTCAGTACGTATTGATCTCAGTTACGGCGATGTGACTGGTAATGCAGGTAGATTACTCAGAAAACTCATCACTGAAGATTTTGATGTGCTTCTTCATCTCGTTCAACCATTTGATCAAGCGCATCAGATGGAGACCAAGGACGCACAGGACACATGGCATCAATTTCTTATTGAAGTCTGTGAGCATTTTGGTTCAGATGTATCAGCAATAGAGATCGGTACGACGATCAACCGTAGAAGATGGGCTGGCTACAGTAAGCCAGGCTTTTTTGCCGCCTGGAAAATCGCTTACACTGAACTCAAAGCAAGAGGTATCACAATAGCCGGACCTAATATTTCTGATTTTGAGCCCTTTTATTCATTTGGACTCCTCGATGAATTAGGTAGCATGTCAATGTTGCCTGACATTCATACTAATAACCTATTTACAGAACGTGTTAGTGAGCCGGAGCGCTATGATCATCGTGTATTGGGCTTCAAGTGGGCAAAATTACTTAAATATAATTTAGTTAAAAAAGCTCGTTTAATGAGAAAGGCGGGAGATGAAAATGGCGTGTCAAGATTTGTGTCACCCGCCGCCTTCTGGACACTACCCAGAATCGAGCGAGTTTTAGTTGAGAAAGAACAAAAACAAGCTGATTATCTGAGTCGATATTTTGTTTTACTGGCTGCATCAGGTTCGCTAGAGAAAGCATTTTGGGGACCTTTACTCTGCGCAAGAGAGGGACTAATTGATGATGGTAGCGAACAATATCCTAAGCTTGAACGTATCACCCATTACGCCAGCGTGATTGGTCCATTAGAAAGCTTCCGTGCTCGTCCATCTTTCTATGCATTAAAACAAGTCATTACCGCTATTTCCAGTGCTGAATACAAAGGCGCACTGGCAACGACAAAAAATATTGAAATACATGCCTTTAAAAAAGACGACTCCGTGGTGCACATCGCATGGACCATTAACGGTAAAGCTTGTGATCTGGCTAACCTTTATGATGAGTCAGACTTGCAAAAAGCTGAGTTTAAAAATCGTGATGGTCATGATTTAGGAACCTCAGCACATTTCGTTAACGAGTCACCGATGTTCCTCCTCTGGGAAGGCGTAGATGAAGTGACACTTTCTGTAGACCACAATTTAACGACAACTTCTCTGTTCGCTCACACTGGTTATGGGCAATACTTCCCCATCAATGAAAATGGCTGGGTTGGCATGCTAGCAGCCCATGATGAAACACATGCAGAGGCCATAATCAAAGAACTTCACCCCGATCGACTTCCCACTTATACAAAAGAAAATACCTTCAGAAAAGCCCGAAATATCATTTGGAGAGTTCCCGGCGTTAATGACGAAGAAGTTGTAGCAAAGAAACCACTTAAGGTAGCAATTCAAAAGCTTATCGTTGATCGTTTCAAACCAAGTAAAGCCCGTAGAAGTTGGAATGCAGCAGCTGAATTATCGCGAAGAAATATATCAACGGCACGAGCTATTGCTTACTTTGAAAAAAGTGGTGACAAAAGCATGTTGGAAAATGTGTTTATTTGTGAAAAAGTTGATCATGATTTCAATATTCGGGACATGTTCAATGCGCTTCGTGAAGGAGCAAACAGTTATCAGGGGGTAGCGGAGGACACAATCTATCGTGCATTGTCAGAATTTCTTCAACAAATGCATGCTCGAGGCGTATTTTTCCGAGATTTAGCTGGCGGCAATATACTCGTTAAGAAAAGAGAGCCTGACTTGACGTTCACATTAATTGATATCAATAGAGCACGCTTCTACAACCACCCAGTTAGCATGCCTAAACGTCTATCAGACTTAACGCGAATTACATACAAGCTGCATCCGGAAGGCAGGGACAGATTTGTGGAGATTTATCTGAGCGGTATGCGAAAAAGTAAAAACTTCACTTTCACCTATAAAGTTCCGTTTTATCTATATGACTTCAAAGTGAGTATGAAACGTAAGTTCGGGCGAAAAGCGATTAAACGCCTATTCAAAAAGATTAATGAGATTAATAACCCTGTCAAAGCTGTTGTCATCTTTATATTTGTAACAGCATTGACACTGAGCATCGGCTTCGAATAGGTGGAAATGATTGATAAAATCACTCTGTATAAGCTAAGTATCATGATAGGCGGTGCTATGAAAGAGACTTATAAGAGAGGGGCGCTCTATTCAGACAAGCCATTACGACAATAGTTAAACATTAGCACAACAGCTAAGCCTGAAGCTCGTAGACTAAACTGTTTTTTTGTTGAGCAATAGCCACCAAAACCACTATCAAACACTAAATAAACAATAAAGCCACCATGCGATGGTGGCTTTATTATTCCAAATAATATTACCTCGTTAAACAGCGAGCTTTACTTTGCGACGTAAGCCCATGAAACCAAGTAGCGCAGGAGCAAATAGCAAGGCTGCTGGTGGCAATGGCACCGCCGACACCTCAAAAGAGGTAAAGCGATATTCACCCTTAAGAATAGTATTTATTGATTGCCCTCTGTCATCCCATGTGATGTAAGCCAAGTCGGAGGCCCCAATCCAACTTATGCCATTATTCAACCATTCTTGCGTACTAATCATGATATCACCTGTATCAAACAAGTCTGCTATGGTGAAAGACTCGTATGTTGAGCGCCAATTAAATACGGAAAACTCTCCGAAAGACAAGAGACCGTCATTATTCAGATCTTCACCTACAAAATTTCCAGAAAACTGAAACTCTCCACCATCATACTCTGGCCATCCAGCAACAAACTCAGCTTTAACGACAGTCGCAGCCCATGTGCTATGTGATAGCGTCAATAAAAGCAGACTGAATAGTATCCACACTATTTTTTTCATAAGAAATGTCCATGTTATGCAGCCCAGCCCTGATACCAATAATGTACAGCTGTCGGTTTTCCGTCCCTGACTCACATCAGGTTTGGCGTTAATGTATTGAATAAAAATTCGATAAATGAAGTTAGCTTCTGGTCACTCAAAACAGATGTATATTCATAAAAAGCTGTTATTTACAGATTACTGGACTGGAATTAATAAAGATATCGTCCAAAAGTATGATTTTGTTCAAAGGGATTACTGAGCGTAGTAAGCCAGTCAAAGTTAGTGCTATCTTGACTGTTGCTACTATGTGGGCACTGTTAGGCGTGCTCTAGGAGTGAATTAGATAAACAGAAACGCTATTAAAATCGAATCCATCAAAGCATCGCAGATAGCGTCCTCAGACTCATCCAAAAAGTAGATGAAGATACAAGTTTATTAAGCAATGGGCTCATTGGCTCGGCATATCAATATTTGAGACTTTGCACATAACACAGAACTATCTCAGCAGCGCTACTCATACGGTATCAATAGCTTCAGCAGCGCTACTCATACGGTATCAATAGCTGCTGAAATAACCTGCTCAAGCGCGCCGAATTTGCTTCACCTCTATCTGTATCTTTTTCTACCATGAAGCATCTAGCATTTTTTCAATGTCACCCCATTATTTTGACTCATTCGCAAATTTTCCCTTTTTACTTATTTGATTCCTTAGAAAGGTGATGCAGCTCATATTTATCGAGTAACGAATTCATCTTTTCTTCATCACCGCCGACATATGATGTTTGCAACAACATTGCGAACAACACACAAGAGATATCATCATGTTTGGTAAGTCAAAACAATTAGCAGATCAAAACGCAGCATTGGAAAAACAGTTACAGCCATTGCTAGAAATGTTCACAGCTATGCAATCTTCATTGGCATTCATTGAATTTACTCCTGAGGGAGTAATAACCAAAGTGAACGATAATTTCTCACGCGTGACAGGTTATTCCTCAGCAGAGTTGATAGGACAGCACCATCAACTTCTATGTGATAAATCCGAAGTTGAATCTTCCAGATATAGAGACTTTTGGAAACATCTCAACAATGGTGAATCTTTTTCTGGAGAAGTATTACGCAAGCATAAAAATGGTCATGATATTTGGCTGGAAGCGAATTATTTCCCAATAAAAGACAGTGAGGATCGCGTCGTTAAAATTTTTAAGATAGCGAATGATGTCACCGCGCGTGTAGAGCATGCTCGTAGTAATGATAGTTTGCTGTCCGCAATCGATCGGTCAATGGCTATCATTGAGTTTGACATGAAAGGCCGCATCACCCATGCGAATCAGAATTTTCTTAATCTTATGGGATATACACTTGATGAAGTGAAAGGACAACACCATAAGATTTTTTGCGAATCAGACTATGTCAAAAGCGCCGAATACACGAAATTCTGGGAAAGCTTAAATGAGGGTCGTTTTGTTGCTGATAACTTTAAACGGATAACCAAATACCAATCAGAGGTGTGGCTTGAAGCGACCTACAACTCCATCTTTGACAGTAATGGCAAGCCGTACCGTGTCATAAAGTTTGCAACTGACATTACGGAAAAAGTTCGGCGTTCTGAGCAAGAAAAAGCTGCAGCTAACACGGCTTATACGGTTTCGCAGGAAACAGAGAAACTGTCATCCACAGGTGAAGAAATTATTTTCAAAACCATAGATAAGCTTGAGCAACTGAAACAACAGTTCAGTCACTCCTCAACAGAATTGGAGCAATTAGGTGTTGAAACAGCTCAAATATCATTTATCGTCAAAACGATCAGTGATATCACTGAACAAACAAATTTACTTGCTCTGAATGCCGCCATTGAAGCAGCCAGAGCTGGTGACAGTGGACGTGGATTTGCTGTTGTTGCAGATGAAGTTCGTTCACTGGCTACAAGAACATCTCAGTCGACAGCTGAAATCGCAACAATGATTAATAAAATTCAATCCAAGAGTGATTCAGTGATTAAAAGCATGTCAGGTAGTATGTCCGGCGTAGAGTCTGGTGTAGAGCTAGCTAACAATGCTGGGAATACGATAAGTCAGATTAGAAGTGGTGCTCAGAGAGTGGTTGAAATGGTAGAAAACTTCTCAAATCTTCGCTAATTACAGCTCAATGATCAGAGCCACATTCATTAATGTGGCTCTTTATTTCGCTGATACGATCTCAGGCTTTTACCACGGCATGATACTTAAGCCGATAATCATAAACACCAAACTGGCTACCCACCTTCCCACTTTGAGAGGGATAATCTTCAACATCGCTTCGCCAGCATAAACGACGGGTATATTTGCCAGTAGCATCCCGATGGTGGTTCCCAGCGTTACCATGACAATATCTTGATAATTTGCCGCTAAAGCAATGGTTGCCACCTGTGTTTTGTCACCAATCTCAGCAATAAAAAATAAACCAGTCGTAACAAGAAAAGCGCCATATTTCTGATATTTGATGGCATCATCATCTTCTTTGTCTGGAATCAGTAACCAACCAGCCATCACAATAAAACTTAAGCCTAGTATCCACTGCCCTGTAGGGCCAAGAATATACTGTCCCAGCCACGTGCCAAGCCAGGCTGATGCAGCATGGTTCAATAATGTAGCTACTAGAATACCAGCAACGATCGCTGATTTATGACTAAACCGTGCAGCTAACATTAAGGATAAAAGCTGGGTTTTATCGCCTATTTCAGCAAGTGAAACAGTCAAAGTAGAGGTAAGAAAAGCATCCATGATATAACTCCGGCGGGATAACAATACCAAGACAAACAACGACCTCCCGCCTGAGCGATCATTATTTGTCTTAGGTCTTGTCAATACCAGCAAGCTGGTACGAAACTGCCATGAACCTTGAGGGTTCAATTATGTTGACAGCTTCAAACACCGGTAGGTGAGTAGACTACTCCCCCAAGACGATTGTCATATTCTATCTTTTATAGAATGATTTAACTAGGTTTCTTACCGATTCATTAAGTAAAATAAACGCATCCGTTTGATTATTGGTGTGAAATGCCCGAGGCTGACAGCTCGACACAATCCATTATCTCTCTATGATTAAAATTTCTGATCAAAGCTACCTTGTGAAAGGAGCAATCAAAACACAAGCCGACGAGCTATTAACAGAAATCGACCGCATCATCAGCTCATCTCCGTTAAGACAAATGCAGACAAAACGAGGTCACTATGTCGGCGCTAAAATGACCAACTGTGGTGAATGGGGCTGGGTAAGTGATAAGAAAGGTTATCGATACAGCCGTCTTGATCCATTAACCAATCAAGCTTGGCCAGCAATGCCGACGATGTTTAAAGCTCTGGCAATGGAGCTGGCTTCATCCGTTGGGTTTGATCATTTTCAACCAGATGTGTGTCTGATTAACCAATACATACCCAAAGTCGGAATGGGCTTACATCAGGACAAGGATGAGCATGACTTGTCACAACCTATCGTCTCATT
The DNA here is from genome assembly GCF_030296755.1 of Methylophaga marina. Lineage (NCBI taxonomy): Bacteria > Pseudomonadati > Pseudomonadota > Gammaproteobacteria > Thiotrichales > Piscirickettsiaceae > Methylophaga > Methylophaga marina. Next base: position 2,017,233 of record NZ_AP027741.1, on the reverse strand, counting down.
ATCACTGGGCGTGCCTGCAATTTTCCAGTTTGGTGGTTTTAAACGCAGTGACCAAGTGAACTATCATCTACTCGAACATGGCGATGTGGTTATCTGGGGTGGAATTGACCGCTTACGATTTCATGGTATACAACCACTGAAACTTGGTCATCATCCACAAACTGGACAAACGCGATATAACCTGACGTTTCGTGATACAGGTAACATTATCGACTAGACTAACAATAGGCTTATACGCATAATGGGCTAGGCTATGTATCAAACTGACGTTTTCAATGAGCCATAGCTATCCAACTGTCAGCTTACAGGTTCCGTGAGCTATTTTTTTAGTGGCTTTACTGCAGGATGCACTATAAAAAAGCAAAGACAATCAGGTCCGTTACCTTGATTCAGCAAGATAAATCCATCATTCAAAGTTCATATGCAAACGCAAGGAGGCAAAGCATTCTGAAAAAATCAAAGCAGATATTGATCATTGATGATCAATCAACCGGTCGTACCATTCTAGAGCGCGTTATTCAGCAGGTGGCAGAAAATATCGATATCACGTCATTGAGTAGCCCAGAAGAGGGGCTGCGCTGGCTTAACGAGCATGAACCAGATCTGATTATTACTGATTACCGCATGCCAAACATGAATGGTGTGGAGTTTATCAAAAAGGTTCGTGCTTTAGCTCACTGCCAGACCGTTCCCATTGTCATGATTACAGTCGTGAGTGAGAAGTCGGTGCGTTATGAGGCGCTTGAAGCCGGTACAACCGCATTTCTCACCAGACCCATTGACCAAATCGAGTGTCGAACAACCTGCCGTAACCTGTTACAAATGCAAGAACAGCATCTGATCATTCAGGATCGTGCTGATTGGTTGGCCAGACAGGTAGAAATCGCTACGAAGAAAGTCGTCGACCGTGAAAAAGAAACATTATTAAGATTAGCCCGTGCCGGTGAATACCGCGATGAAGGAACAGGCAACCATGTCATTCGTATGGCAAAGTACGCACGTGAAATTGCCGCAGCATTGAATGTGTTTACACAACAAGAGTGTGAGGAATTAGAATACACGGCTCCGATGCATGATATTGGCAAAATTGGGATTCCAGACGGTATCTTACTCAAAGCAGGGCCACTGAATGAGTTTGAATGGGAGATCATGCAAACTCACACAACTATTGGTCATGCCATCCTTTCTGACAGTCAATCCCGGTATATGCAAACAGGTGCCGTTATCGCCTTGAATCACCATGAACGTTTTGATGGAAAAGGCTACCCAAATGGTCTGAAAGGACAGGATATCCCCCTCATTGCACGCGTGGTAGCCGTAGCTGATGTATTCGATGCATTAGTTTCTGCCCGGCCGTATAAGGCTCCATGGAGTACTGAAGAGGCTATTGATTACATACAAAACCAAGCTGGCAGTCATTTTGACCCCGACTGCGTTGATGCATTTATCAAAAGCCTTGATAAGATAAAAACGATTCAGGCTGAATATGCAGATGACCCCTATGAACGAATCACCTAAGGCAACACTGCAAAATAAAACGTTCTTTTCAGCCACCCTAGAACGCTTGCGCATACTATTGAGCAAAACAGGTGATAGTGAGCCTGAACAAGCTATTAAAGTTCGCTTAACAATCGGCTTGGGTATCCTTTTTTATTTTGCCTTGCCATGGAGTGATGGTGAGCGCCTTCAAGACACCTTACTGTCTCATCCAACACTGGTAACGCTTGCCTATTATGCTGGTGCCATGGCCATTGCCATAGCACTCATACGTAACCCACGCCCCTCTCCTATCAGACGGTTTGCCGGCATCTTGTTGGATTTAGGCTCATTGTCGATACTCATGTTCTATTCAGGGGATGAGAGTGTATTTCTTTTTATTCTCTATTTGTGGGTGATTCTCGGAAATGGGTTTCGCTACGGCACACAATATCTTTATCTCTCGTTATCCGTCGGTCTGATTGGTTTTAGCGTTGCCGTTGTTTATGGCCCTTATTGGCAACTACCTCAACATCAACTTATCGGTTACAGCTTATTACTCTTACTGATCGTTATCCCCTTATACTCTGCATTTTTAATCAACAAACTGCACGTTGCTATCAAAACAGCAAAGTTGGCGAATGAGGCAAAAAGCCGCTTTTTGGCAAATATGTCTCATGAACTCCGTACACCACTAAATGGTGTTATCGGCATTGCTGATCTACTTGGAGAAACCAAACTCAGTCCACAGCAATATGAGTTCGTCAACATCATGAGAAACTCAGCACAAACTTTGTCTGGTCTGATTGAAAATGTGCTGGATATTTCAAAAATTGAAGCGGGTAAGATTCATATCGCCAGAGAGAGCTTTGATTTACATTCGCTGATAAACAATGTCATTGAACTGCAGGCTATTATGGGGGAGTCAAAAGCGCTTCGAGTGAGTTATCACATAGATTCACGTATCGACTATCACCTAATTGGCGATCCTCAGCATTTGCAACAAGTCCTGATTAATCTGTTGGGTAATGCCATTAAATTTACTGATTCCGGTTCTGTAAAATTACTGTTAGAACAAAAAACCACTGATACAATAAGCAAAAAAACAAGAATTCGTTTTGAAGTTCGTGACACAGGCATTGGCATCGCAGAAGAATATCTCGATAAGATCTTTGAAAACTTCACTCAGGCCAATATGTCGAACACCTCGAAGTATCAGGGCACAGGGCTTGGAACAACCATTTCAAAACAACTAGTAGAACTCATGGGAGGAGAGATAGGTGTAAGAAGTGAATTAGGCAGAGGAACAACATTCTGGTTTGAATTGCCTTTTGACACCCACTCTGAATATGACTTGGAATTAAACCAACATAAAGTACTCATTCTGGCCACGGAGGCCACGACATCATCGTTACGTCAAAGCCTTGACACATGGAAACTTGATTATCACTTCGTCCAATCATCTGCACAAGCAATGTCGGTCTTGATGAACGCAGCCGAGCAAGAAACCCCTTATTCAACATTAATCATTGATAATGAATGCCTGGCCGGAATCAGTCCTGTCCAATATGCAAAATTGTTAGGCCAGGAGGAACGCCTTCAACACCTGTCTCTTGTGCTCATCAATCATCAAGCCAATGTATTACAAGATGATGACTTGAATCAGTTTTATCGCTCTGCGGTCAGTGATATCAATGATAAACGCACCTTATTTAACGCTATCCACTCTGCTGAGTCAGTCGTTTATAACGCTGATAAAGTCGTCAAGCTTAATGATTTTTATCAGGCTGAAGCCAGTGGCGAGACAAAACTGACCATTTTGATAGCGGAAGATAATAATGTTAATCAGCGTGTATTAGCCGGTCTGCTTGGGCAGTTAGGACATAAACTCATTATTGCCAACACAGGCGAAGAGGCGATGAATATGATTAGTACTCGCTTTGATGACATAGACTTAATGGTGTTGGATATGAACATGCCTGGCTACTCAGGCATTGAAATCATTAAAGCAGCGCAATTTATCGATACATCAAGAAAAATACCGTCAATGATTCTCACTGCAGATGCCACTCCAGAAACTCGACAAAACTGTATTGATGCTGGGGCCGATGTTTTTCTGACTAAACCCATCGATTCAAAAATGCTGCTGTCCGAGGTAGCTAAAATTGAGAAATACTCTTCAGATAGTGCATCAACCAATTTACAACAATCAGTTTCTCAGGCCGAGACTAACGAGGACCCAGTACTTGATCGCCAACTCATTCATGAATTAGAACAGTTAGGGGGCGGAGAAGACTTCATCAAAAGTCTGGTCAGTGGCTTTGAATATGATGGTCGTAAACATGTTGACATCATCAACAATGCCGTTTTTGATGACTATTATCAATTTCGTGAAAGCCTCCACGCATTAAAAGGTTCTTCAACAGAAATCGGTGCTATCAAACTAGCTGAATTAGCTCGTCAGGCAGAACAACTCAAACCAGAACACGTCAACAGTCCTGAAATCAAGCAAGTCGCGCGCGATATCAAACAGGCATTTGATGAGGCATTAACGGCACTCAAACAAACCCTATCAGATCATCACTATGAGACTAAGCATTAACTGAAGCGCCAAGATCCACTTTACTTGTTTGACGCTGCACCAGACGCTGCATCATTCGTAAATCGCGAGGCTCTAATTTCAATGCGGCGTCTACCCAGATTTTAGTGATCGTCAATAATTCGTCATAGCTCACCGCATTACAGGCATCCTTAACTTGTCTCATGGCTCGGCGACTATTGGCATTTTTGTTGGCTTTATCAATATAGCGATAGACCTCCAACTCACCTTGACCTTTTTCAGCAAGAATATCGACAACGCCTATCTCATAAAGCTCTTCAGCAGAATAGAGTTTTCCTTCCAGAATCATCTTTTCTGCTTTTGATGCGCCAATTTTTCTGGATAACAATGAAAAAGCGCCCATACCTGGAAACAAATTAAACAACACTTCTGGAAGACCAAGTTTCGCGCCCTTTTCAGCAATTAACACGTTGCTTGATAAAGCAGATTCAAACCCGCCTCCTAACGCATCACCTTTTACTAAAGCAATAGTCGTCAAATCACTATCAAGATGCGACATATTGGCATGCAGAACATTGATGCAACTGACAGCATATTCCAATAAACCATCAGCATCTTGTTGCTCTATAAGCTGAGAAAATAGACCTAGGTCTCCACCTAAATTGAAGATACCCTCAACATCAGATGCTAATACAAGGTAGTCATATTTCTGTCCTTGAGTCAGACGCATGTCTTGTTTCACACTTGAAAAATAACTCGCAATCTCACTTAACAATGTTGGCGTGAAACAGGGTCTCGGTTCACCATGCATACGAAACCAGCCTGTACGGTATTTTCTGTCGTAGTGGGTTGATAGTTGTGAAAATTGCTTTTGCTCGTGTTGTAAACGAGCGGCATCATCCATTTTTGCCAGGGCATTCATAAATCATCTCCTATACAGACTTAATCATCAAAAAAGTAAACTAACCTTGATATCTAAGTCTTTGCAGGAAATATGCCCAAATACGGAAAAACAAGAAAAACTTTTATTTGTTTTAAATCAACAAGATGAATGAATTCAGTCTCTATCAGCAATCAAAATAGGATGTCAATTATCTGACTCTGTTGACTCGAGTAAACCACTGAAAATCACCTTTTACTCTGCGTTGGCCGCTCTATTCTCTGAATACTGCAGGATTTGATCTATAGGCGCCGGTTTACCCAGATGATATCCCTGTCCATAGTTCACACCTATCGCTTTGAGTTTTTGCCATATCTCTTCATTCTCGACAAACTCAGCGATGGTCTCCAACCCCATGACATGCCCAATATCGTTAATCGATTTAACCATTTCATAATCGAGTGGGTCGACGTGCATATCTTTCACGAACATGCCATCAATTTTGATACTTTGAACAGGCAAGTTTTTGAGATAGGCAAATGAAGACAAACCACTACCAAAATCATCCAGAGAAAACTGACAACCCAGAGCTAACACACTATTGATGAAATGATGTGCTTGCTTCAGATTAGCAATCGCTGCTGTTTCGGTGACTTCAAACTTGATCATTTCCTGATTAAAGGAAGCTGCAGATAACTTTGTTCTGATATAAGCCAGCATGCTTTCATCCCCTATACTTGCTCCAGAGAGGTTGATAGCTAAATAGTTTAAATGAGGTAAAGAATGATAGTGCTGCTCCAGCCATTCAAAGACATGGCTGACAACCCATTTATCAATCCTGTCTGATAAATTGTAGCGCTCTGCAGAGGATAAAAATACGCCTGGTGGAAATAATTGCCCTGCTTTGCTTCTAAGCCTGACTAAAACTTCATACATTGCCAGATGTTCAGTCTCTGTACTGACAATAGGCTGTGCGTATAGCTCAAAGCGGTCTTCAATCAAGGCCTCTTTAATTTCGTTGACCCATTTAAATTCACCTTTCTGAGCTGTCAATTGCTGATCTTGTTCCTGGTAGACATAAACTCGATTTCGACCAGAATTTTTGGCGGCATAACAAGCGCTATCGGCTTGTTTAAGTGCCTCAGTTCGATTTCTGGTAGCAGAAGTAATGGTTGTCACCCCAATACTGACACCCACTGTAAAGACCTGCGTCTCCCAGATAAATTGGAACTGGGAAACTAACTCTTTTATCTCATTAGCAATAAACTCCGCTTTTTCCAGCTCACAGTCTTCGACTAATATGGCAAACTCATCTCCTCCTAGTCGGGCCAGTGTGTCGCTCTTGCGTGTCGAACCTCCAAGCAAACTACCTAACTGTCTAAGCAACTCATCACCAGCAATATGGCCGCAGGTATCGTTGATTACCTTAAACTGATCTAAATCGAGGAAGCATAAGGCATGCTCAGTCCCTATTCGCTGTGCATCATTCACCAACATTGATAAGCGTCGCTCGAACTCAGTACGATTAATCAATCCCGTCAAATTATCATGCGTTGCCTGAAATGAGAGTTTCTTAGCGAGTTTTCTCGACTCGGTAATATCTTCATAGATAGCCACATAGTGATTAATATTTTTTTGATCATCATATACTGCAGCAAGATAGAGCTTGACCCAATAGTGACTACCATCCTTACGACAATTCTCAATTTCCCCGGACCACTGTCCTTCAGAAGCCGTCTGATGCCATATTTCATCAAAAAATGCCGATGGCATCTTATTAGATTTGTAGGTTTCCAGCCTTTGGCCGTGCATTTCCACAGCGGTGTAGCCAGAGAGTTTTTCACAACGTTTATTGACGTACTCAATTGTTCCATTTGCATCCGTTATCAGAATAGGATTAGGACTGGACTCCACTGCACGTGATAATTTGAGCATGTGTTCCTGACTGGCTTTTAGCTTGTCATTACTCAAGCTTAGCTCTTTTGTTCGTTCTTTAATCATCTCTTCACGTTGCAACATTTCATCATTTAGCTTTGTTAGCAGGTATTGATTACTCTCTTGCAACTTCAAGCTCTTGATCAGATTCTGATTTGCTCGTCTGGCCATAGAGAACATTAATAAATAATAAGCAATAAAGCCCACGGTGAGTATGTAAGCTAATTTATCCACATTTACCGTCTGAATTTGATACAAAGACATACTTGTTAATAACACTAACTGTGGAATGGTATAAGCCAGAAACGTCGGAAACCATGCACTCAATACAGGTACCGCCGCAGCAACAACGGTACTGATCAATATATAGAAAAGCGTGTTGATTTGAATATCATCAATCACGATGTAGAAAATGCTCGCAAGCCCCCAAACAGTGCCTACACAACCCGTCAAAAAGGTATAAAGCATCATCCAGCCCTTAGCGCTCAGACCAAAAAGAGCATTGTGTTTTTTATACAGGAATAAAACGGCTAAACGACAGATTGATAATAAACAGATGGCTGAACTCCATCCGACCAACAGAAGCGATTGTGATTGCAGATAATCAAATAGAACCGTCACGATTAATATCGCAACACCGATGACCGTCAGGTTTGAAAACAAGGCCTCCTCAAATAAGCGATCCGCTTGTTTTCTTAATATCTCTTGATCATCCATGTTCATCTTAATCTGTCTATAAGTTCACAATTGGATGAGAATATCACCTATGTATGTCAGTTTTCCAATAATAAGCAACAACCTACACACTCAATCAGAAGAGCTGTCTGTTAATCCCCAGCATGGAAGGTATGTCATTCAAATGGCATTTCTAAGACTCAAGTCATCGGGGTAAGGCTGCAAATAAGCCTGCTTATGGATATAGGGGTCTGGATGGTTATTAAAATGGTGTCGCAGCAAAGTGATAGGCACAATAAGTGGGATTTGTGCTGTTCTGTATTGATCAATAATGCCGGCTAACTCTTGTTTCTCTTGGCTGGAAATTTTTTTCTTCAGATATCCCTGTAGATGCATTAATACATTCGTGTGCGTTTTTCTGGATGCTAATGATTTCAGTGTAGTCATTAACTCCGTGAAATAACGCTCAGCCAGCGCATCAACATCATGATTACCCGCATCGGCTAGCATTCGCCCAAGTTCAGCATATTTTGATGGAGAATGTGCCATCAAGGTATATTTATAGCGGACATGAAAGTCTAAAATAGCTTTCGTATTCAGCCCTTGTTTCAGCATATCTTGCCAATTGGCATAGGCAAAAACTCGAGTAACAAAATTTTCCCTCAAAAGAGGTTCACACAAGCGTCCTGATTCTTCAACAGGTAGCAAAGGATGTGCATCTGTTAATGCTTTGGCGTACAAGCCTCGCCCCGGGGTATGGGATGGATAACCATTTTCCTGATAAACCTTTACCCGAAATAATCCACAACTTGGCGAATTTTTCATAAAAATATAACCAGATAAGTCGTGAAACTGTTTTGCCTTGTTTTCACCATACTCTGTTAGTGCTTTGCTGTAGTTGATACTTTCATCGTGCACAGCAACGGCCTCGGGTTTTTCAGGATTACCGATTAAGCGGATAGGTTTTCTTGGAATACTCATTCCGATGCCCACTTCAGGACACTCAGCTACAAAGTCAAAATAGCGAGATAAGCTCTCCGTTGCCAGTCGTAAATGTTTATGCGTGCCATCGTAACGTACTTCGTGCCCTAATAAACAACTACTTATACCCACTTTTATTTTCATATCTTCACATCCGCCTCATGCTGTAATTATTATCTTAACAATTGACTGACTAAAAAATGTGAAGGTCGGTGAAGTTTATTGAGGATATCAATATGCATTACTTAATTACTGGTGGTACTGGGCTTATTGGCCGCTCCTTGTGTCAAACGCTGCTGACAGCAGGACACGACATTACCGTACTCAGTCGAGATAAGACAAAGGTCTACAAGCAATGCGGCCGAAATGTTAAAGCCATACAATCATTGGATGAGATCAGTGACGATCAAAAAATCGATATTGTTATCAATCTTGCCGGAGAACCTATCGCTGATAAGAAATGGAGCAAGCAACAAAAAAACATATTGGAACAAAGTCGAATTGGTCTAACTGCAGCACTAGTCAACTGGATAAAAATGCGGCAAGCCAAACCTCATGCACTCATCAGTGGCTCTGCCGTCGGATGGTATGGCGACCAAAAACAGCAGCCGCTGACGGAATTAAGTGATTATCAGCATGATTACGCCCACGAACTGTGTGAAAAATGGGAAAAAGCGGCTCTTGAAGCAGCCGATGAAGTAAGAGTGTGTATTATCCGCACCGGCCTTGTTCTAAGCACCGAGGGTGGCGTTTTACAACGTATGCTTCTACCTTTCAAACTTGGTGGTGGGTGCACACTTGGAAAAGGGGATCAGTACATGCCTTGGATTCATATATCGGATATCGTCAATCTCATTATTTACCTCAGTCAGACACCTTCAGCAAAAGGCGTCTTTAATGGCACAGCTCCTCACCCTGTGACCAATGCCACATTTACAACAACACTGGCAAAACATCTGCATCGCCCAGCCATTTTCAAAGCACCCGAATGGTTATTAAAATGCGTGTTAGGTGAAATGTCTCAGCTTTTATTGGGTGGACAGCGTGCATACCCTGAAAAAGCCACAGCAATTGGATATCAATTCCAATATACTGACCTCGATGATGCTTTTAACAATCTTCTGAATAAATCGTAACTTTTATGACAAAACGTGCCATTTTATTAGCCAACCTGGGCTCTCCCGATGCCCCAACCACACCCGCTGTACGTCGATACCTTAACCAGTTTTTAATGGATCCCTATGTGATTCAACTACCGTGGTTACTTCGACGCATGATTGTCAGTCTGTTTGTGTTGCCATCAAGGCCGAAAGCTTCTGCCGAGGCATATCAAAGCGTGTGGACAGCAGAAGGCTCACCACTTATCGCTTTATCTGAAAAATTAAAAGATGCGCTTAAGACACAAGTAACGCATCCTGTTGAAATGGCCATGCGGTATGGCAATCCGAGCATAGAACAACAACTATTAAAAATCACGGCTGATAAATCGATTGAAGAAGTTCTCTACATACCTCTATATCCCCACTATGCTGACAGCACAGTCACTACATCTATCGAAGAAGCCAGACGCGTGATTAGCAAGCATCAATTGGATATCAAGCTCAGGATTATTCCACCTTTTTATGATCAGCCCGAGTATATAAAAGCATTGGTGACCAGCGCACAACCTTATTTAGAGCAAGAGTATGACCACATCATATTCAGCTATCATGGTTTACCTGAGTCCCACATTACGAAACTGGATCCATCAGGTACTCATTGTCTGAAACAAGACAATTGCTGTCAGGGCAGTCATCCCGCTCACCAAACTTGCTATCGCCATCAGGTAATGAGAACAACACAATGCTTTGCACTGCAAGCAGGCTTGGCTACGGATCGCTATTCTGTTGCCTTCCAGTCAAGGTTGGGTCGTGCAAAATGGCTTGGGCCTAACACAGAAGACACGTTACGTGAGTTAGCTGAACAAGGCGCAAAACATGTCATGGTTTTGTGTCCAGCTTTTGTGACTGACTGCTTGGAAACACTGGAAGAAATCGCTATTCGTGGTGAAGAAGTCTTTAAAGAAGCGGGTGGCGAAAAATTGACGTTGATACCATGCATGAATGACCATCCAGCATGGGTGAATGTTTTAGCTGGTTGGTGCGAGCACTAAACTCGGCCAATTAAAGGTTGTCTGACAATTTGGCTTGTATATTCGCCACCAGGACCATAAGCACCTGTTTCGGGATCGCGTCCACGCAGTATAGATAATGCTCTGGTCAAATATTGCCGGTTTACATTAATGATGCCGCCATTAATCTGGTTAAATTCGCGGCAAGTTTTTGCCACCTCACGAAGCCGCACTACTTGAGCAGTCATGCGGCTGGCATCAGTTTCTTCCTGATTCGCAATAAATGCTTCTAAACCTGACTTGCCTGATGGAAAGCCAACAGCGGTCAGCAACTGTTCACGCTGTCTTGCTAATTGCTCAAGTTTTAACAGAAAAGGCTGTTTTTGTTTAGTTATTTCAGACACTTTATCCACGTCTGAAGCCTTCAATGCCTCACGCTCTTGCTTTAGCAGCGTTGCGATTGCTGTACTGCTGCTAATCTCAGATTGGAGAATAGTACTCAGCTGTTGCATGGCATTCATAGACATGGGGTTATCCTTTCTTAAAAGTTACCCTCAAAATCAATCATTTTTCGTGCCAACTGCTGGCTGTCTACCTGATAACTACCATCCTCAATTGCCGCTTTAATAGAATCAACTTTTGCCTGATTCACAGTGGGAACATCAGCTAAGCTTTTTTCCACTTGCGACAGCGTATCACTTAAACTCACTTTATCGCTTTCCGTGTTTGGGCTCGATGTTGTGGTTGACGGCGATGTTTCTGCAGTCTCTTTACGCTCACCAATGTTTCGCAACGAGCTGTATTCAGCCTGCGATGGTGGCTTAATGTTATTAATTTCAGACATATAACGTGTCTCCATTTACTTTATATTGGTTGTATCGGCAGCAAATAATGAAAGTTGAGAATTTTTTACATTGTTACTTGAACAACCCCTGGTGCTTGCACGACACCCTCAACCACTCTGTTCGAAGAACTATTTTTCACTTTAATTTTGTCACCCAAGATTGCATCTTCCATTGCCATACCATTCATCCTGACCTCCATTGAGCCAGCTTGTGCAACAAGAATAACTTGCTCGCCTCGCTGTACAATTTTCTGCTGTTTGAGACTACGTGGAGTTAATGCTGTTCCCATCGCGAGTGAATATCTCAACTGCTGCCCTACAACATTATCCGGCGAAAGGATAAAGCCTTGTCGCAAATCGCTGATATCCTGCATCACTGTTTTGACATCAGATGCTTTCAGAACTTGGTTGGCGCTGAGCGCTCTTGCTGCCACGACAACAGGACGCAAAACTTTCACTTTGACAGAGACGTAAACAGTCCATTCTGTTGGTGTGCTGCAACGTATTCCAATTGTTCTATTTCCAGTGGTATCAGCACTGGATGATGAAAATGCACTCAGCTTGCCATCACACGCTTGCAGTCGCAAACGTTTATCCATAGCATCAACAGTAATTTGAGGATTGTCATAATAAGCTTGTGCATCATTCATTGCAAAAACATAAGCCGTTTGTTCAATACCCGCTAAAGACTGTAAAGAATCTGCATAGACAGAATGTGTCAATAAAACGGCACTTAAACATGATAAAAGTAATCTACGAATCATGAGAGTTCACCTGAACAGTAAGATCAAAAAACTTTCTGAATAGTTTGTTGCAAGTTATATGCCTAGACATGATTTTAAAAACTCAAGACTTAACAAGCCTTGCCGATAGCCTCATTAAGTAAACAGGAGTCAATATGAGCAGTATTATTGATGGTGTAGACCAACGCACGAACCTTGCTGGGACCAATCGGCTGGAATTATTGTTGTTTCGTTTGGGCACAGCTCAACTTTACGGGATTAATGTCTTTAAAGTACGTGAAGCGATAGCCTGTCCTAATCTAACGAAATTGCCACAGTCTCATCCTAATATAAAAGGTATGGCATCCATTCGTGGTCAGACGGTTAGCATCGTCGATTTATCACAGAGTATAGGGCGACGCTCTCTCGAGGATCTGGCTGACAATTTTGTTATTCTGACCGAATACAATCGCTCTGTTCAGGGCTTTTTAGTCACTTCTGTAGAACGCATCATCAATATCAGCTGGTCAGACGTATTACCACCACCGGCAGCGTCAGGGGCAAGTAACTATCTGACAGCCATTACTAAATTCGAGGATAAGCTAGTTCAGATTATTGATGTCGAACAAGTATTAGCAGAAGTCATGGGTATTGAGGCAGATGTCTCGTCAGAGTTAGTGAATAACTACTCTGAGCATAACCAAGAAATACGCCAACACATATTGGTTGTAGATGACTCCAGTGTGGCTAGAAACCAGATAAAACGTACACTAGAACAAATCGGTCTAGAAATTACTTTGGCTAAAAATGGTAAAGAAGCGCTAGACATGCTTAAGGCGTGGGAAGCGGCGGGCGAAGATATCTACGAGAAAATTGCATTAATGATCTCGGATATTGAAATGCCTGAAATGGATGGCTACACACTGACATCAGAAGTTCGGCTGGATCCAGCAATGAAAAGTTTGCCTATTTTATTGCACACCTCAATGAGTGGCACATTTAATCAGGCATTGGTATCTAAAGTCGGTGCAGATAAATTTATACCTAAGTTCTCAGCAGATGAGTTGGCAGCAGCGGTTCAATCTATGCTGAAATAAAAAAGGCTCCTCAGGGAGCCTTTTTTAATTTAGTTTAAAGGTCCAAAACCATTTAAATCAGAGGGCATCGGAATCACATTATTTTTTTCCGTAACGATATCAGCCTTAGCTCTCATCAGATTGGTGCCAGTAAAGCCACTGACACGGTAGACCCAATCAGATAGCTTCTCATTTAGCTGTTCAACTTCAGCCTTCACTTGTTCATCAGACTTCAACACCTCTAACGCTTTAATATCAGCTGGCGCCTCAGAAATAAGGTCTGACTGATAATCTGCTGATAAGGTGGTGTAATAGAAACCATCAATAAATGACGTTCTTGATGTGACAACTAAACCGTCAAAAGTGATAAAGCGGGCAATAACCACATCGGCATCACCACGATTAAACTCTTTCTTAGGCAAAACATCTTCCATGCGCAATTGATGTAAAGAGCCAGCAATGTCATAACCTAGCTGAGGATATTTGAAGACCGTTTTCTCACCTGATTCGGGTGTGCCAAATCTATCTTTTTTGCCTAAATTGACCAAAGTGGCCATATCACCATTAGGTTGGATAATTTCCACACGAGCAATTCGTTCACGTGCAAGATTAATCACCTGACTATCGATCCAGTTAAGCATGACCGGACTGATTAATAAATAACCTTCTGCTAACCAGCTCTGCTCATCACCAACCCGTCTCACGTAAAACTGTTTGGGCCCGGCACTGGCCACGGTCACATCTCGTTGTTTACCCAGCAGTAAACCGGCAATGGCTTCATCGCCCTCTTTTAATATGACTTTGATCGAGTCACCATCTGGCGTTTCAGGTTTAGCGCCATCCACACCTAAAATCGGGTACTGTTCGGGGTTATTGGTTTTCTTCTCCATCAGTTTCGCTTCTGACATATCGATTAACATCCGCTTCACTTCATCAAAGTTAGCAGGATAGTTATAGTGCTGAGGAATAAACCAATCTTCGCCTTGTCGCTGTAAAGCAAACTGATCTTCACCACTACTAAACTCAATCGTATCAACCTGACTTAATTCACTGAACAAGTCTGGAAACAATAAACCATAGTCATCATCATTATCATCAGTGCGATAAATGGTTACCAGCATCAGCAGTACCATCAACACTGTGACGATGAAAAGAATAGTCAAACTGTTGAATTTTTTTGTCATTTTATAAACCTATTTTCTAGTCGACTAAAACAGTATCGTTATTGTTGGCTACGGGCTTTATTACGTTTACGGATACGCATCCAGCCAGTGAAAACCGCTAATAACCCGACTAATATCGGTACTAATCCAATATTGAAAAACTTCAACTGTGCATCCAGTTTATCGATATCTTTACGTAAATTAGCTTGCACATCTCGTAATTGTTGTTGAGTTTTATTGGCTGTCAGGCGGAACTCAGCAATTTCTTTTTGTTGTTCAGGAGACAAAATCTGTTCCCCTGAACCACTTCGCTGAACCTGCATACGAGCTATGCGTTGTTGCGTTTCTTTTAATTTGTTTTGCAATTCCCGTTCTTTGGTGCGGAAACGCTTCTCTGCATCACGTTGGAGTGCAATGACTTTATGGAACGGTCTGGAGAAGCCAGCACGAGAACGAATGCTGATTAAACCCTCACTGCCAGTCATATCCTCGATCGCATTAATCAAGAAATCGATATTGTTAGAGGTATTAAATGCCAACTGTTTACCGTAAAAATCCTGCGTTTCCACCCAGAAACGGTCATCAAGCATGTCCACATCTGCGATCGCAATGACATCAATAGCTTGTTTTGCATTATCTAAATGCCCAGGCATTTTTTTGATGTCTCCTGATACAGTTTTTGCTCCATCCGGGAAAGCTGTTTTCACTTCGCCCTGCGCACGTATTGCCATAGGGTAACTAATGGTTCCCGCCTGATATTTGGTCAATAATGCAACAGGGTCATTACGAAACTGAACAACCCTTTTATCAACCAGCATGGCTTCATTGCTTGAAGAGAAAAGCGGTGTGATATTAGTGGTATGCTCATCCAGAATTTCAAAACGTCCTGGCGTGGCGACATTGAGTTGACGCAATGCTGAGGTGATACGTTCATCTTTGTTGAAGTTATCTTTTACTAACTTTTGCCATAGAACATAATCAATAGGCTGATAGTCTGTCTTAGCACCAAAATCTACCTTGGTTGCTGTTTTTCTATCAGCCACGACATCCGTATTTGAACGTTTGAATCCCCATGCTGTAAACAGTTCTTCCATATTTGAGCTACGTGGTGCCAGCATGGCGCTCATCGGATTGTCCGGATCTTTTTTCGGTTTATCCACTTCTGCATAAGGATCAACATAGGTAATTAATTTACCTCCAGCTAAAACATACTGATCAATCGCATACAACGTGCTTTCAGATAATTCTTTCGGGTGAATCACCACTAACGCATCCATGCTGGATGGAATACGTCGGATATCAGTTGGCAACATTGATACATTAAACATCTGACGCAATTCTGCCATCACTGCCCAGGGTTTGACTCCATCAGGAGAAGCGACTTCGCCTTTAAGTGGGTCATACTGCTCACCATCCACCTCAAGCGAACTGATAACACCTACGGCTTTTCTGTTGTTGTTTGAAAGTTTGTAGATCAGTTTTGTCAGGTCGTATTCAAGTATGTCTTCTTTCTCTGGTTGAAAGAAAGGTATGGTTTCAACACCATCAATTTCATTGGTACCAGCCAGACCGAAGTACAAAGGATCAGACTCACCATCAATAGGCACAGACTGTAAGCCATATTGATCGGCACGCTGTTCATCTGATGAAAAAGGTTCAGGATTCATAATAAACAGGCGAATCTTGCCGTTTGAGGCACGCTGATACTCAAGCAATAACTCTTGTACACGCTGGGCATACGATTTTAAGCTGGGCAATGCCTGAGCTGCTTTTTCAGTGTAGTAGAAACGCAGACTGATCGGCTCATCCATTGACTGCAGGATATTGATGGTGCCATCGGACAAGGTATAAAGATTATCTTCTGTCAAATCCACACGAGCAGATTTGAAATTGCCATTAACGACAACATTGAAAGATACAAACAAAATAATGGCCAAAATCAGGCCGGTTGCAGATAAAAGTTGTTTATTCATCGTCGCAATTCTCTCCTAGTCTGCCTTACGAGCATTGACGATAAGGGCATTCGCAAATAGCCAGATAACGATTAGTGAAATGAAATACATCATGTCTCGCATATCGATGACCCCTTTGCTGATAGCGTCAAAATGGGTCAAGAAACTAAACGAGCTCACTGTTTCTACCAGTGTTTTTGGTGCCCAGCCGCTGAAAAAGTCAATGACGATGCCATAGCCGCTTAGTACAAATACCAAGCTGATAATCAAGCTGATGACAAAGGCAATCACTTGGTTTTTGGTAATCGCGGATATGCATGAACCAATCGCCAAAAAACCACCAGCCATGAGCAAACTTCCCAGGAAGCTTGCCACAATGACGCCGTTATCCGGGTTACCGAGATAATTCACCGTAATCCATAAAGGGAAATTCAAGAATAAGGCTAAGCCCGTAAATGCCCATGCGGCGAGGAACTTACCGATAACAGCTTCAAACACAGAAACAGGTAAGGTCATTAATAGTTCAATTGACCCGCTCTTACGTTCTTCAGCCCATAAACGCATGGAAATAGCAGGAATAAGTAAAATATACAGCCACGGATGCATGGAAAAGAATGGGTAAAGATCCGCTTCACCGCGTTGGAAAAAATTACCGACATAAAACGTTGAAAAACCGGTAAGCAGCAAGAATATGATGATGAAAACGTAAGCCACTGGTGTAGCAAAGTAGCCATTGAATTCACGTTTCATAATGAACCAGATATTACGAATATTCATCAGTTTTTGGCTCCCGTATTTGGCATGGTGATACTGCGGAAGACTTCGTCCAAACGCCCTGATTCCGCATGAAGGGCATCAATACTCCACCCATTCTCACGAATCTTTTCTGATAATTCTGCAGTAATTTGTTGACCTTGTTTCGGATACACTCTAAATCCAGCGCTTTCCAAAGGTTCAACACGAGCAACAAAGGCTAATGAATTCAGGAAGCTTTCGAATGCTTTCTGCTCGACATCCGCTACATTGACGACCACCGCATTGTAATAACGTGATCTCGACTCGAGTTCCTGTGGTGTGCCATCAAACTTCACTTTACCGTTGGCAATCACCACATTGCGGGTACACAGCGCATGTACTTCTTCGAGGATGTGGGTAGAGATAATGATGGCTTTTTCTTCAGCCATTTCATTAATTAATGTTCTGACTTCGTGTTTCTGGTTAGGGTCCAAACCATCGGTAGGTTCATCGAGTATTAACACAGGCGGGTTATGCAAAATAGACTGCGCTAGTCCTACACGACGTTTATAGCCTTTCGAGAGCGTTTCGATGGGTTGATACATGACATTGGTGATACGTGCCCGTTCTGCTGCACTATCGACAGCTCGCCGTCTGTCTGCCCCTTTGATTCCACGAATTTCTGCAATGAACTTCAGGAAACTATCCGGCGTCATATCAGCATACGCTGGTGCACCCTCAGGAAGATATCCCAAGTGCGCTTTTACCGAAATAGGGTCATTAAGTACATCATAACCACAAACTCTTACCGTGCCTTTAGTCGGTGTTAAAAAGCCGGTAATCATTTTCATCGTCGTTGATTTACCCGCGCCGTTTGGGCCTAAAAACCCGAGCACTTCGCCTTTACTGACAGAAAAAGACACACCATCAACGGCTTTGATCGCACCAAAGTATTTGGCCAGATCATCGATCTCAATTCTCAATGTCATAACAAAAGCGTCCCCCGCTTCCTAATCATTTTTGCAAACCCGTCATTATTCTGAGGTGAAGCAATTTAAGTCAAGCTTGAATTGTCTTTCATTAACCCCATTGTCTTAAAGATTCATAGCGCATAAGCTGTCACAGAACATTCCCACTTAATCAGATATGAGATGTCAATGAAACGCTTAACAGATAAAATCCGTGATTTAGGTTGGTCAGTCAGCGACAGTTTCGCTGATACCACGACCCGTCAACGTATCATTAAGACAGCCGGCATCATTCTTAGTATTGTTGCTATTTTTATGATGACCTTAATGATATGGTGGAACTTCGCCCCAAGTGAGTTTGAACCCACTGAAAATGCCAGAATCATGGCATCGCAACAGCAACAACATCTCGTCACCGGTTATACATCAACAGCTACACTAATCACCCTCGCTGAAAACCTTCTGGATAAACCCGGCGGCTACCTCACAAATGATGTCATGCCACCCTCCGTTTGGATGGACAATATGCCTCGTTGGGAGTTCGGAGTGCTGGTACAGATTCGTGATTTTTCTCGCGTATTGCGCAACGACATCAGCCGTTCCCAATCTCAGTCCAGAGAAGATGAGGACCTGGCACTTGCCGAACCTCAGTTCAACTTTAATTCCAACTCATGGCTTTTCCCACCGACAGAACGTGAATATCGTGCCGGCATCAAATCTCTCAAGTCCTATCTGTCTAGATTGAGTAGTAATGAGGATGATGCTCAGTTTTATGCCAGAGCAGACAACCTGGTTTCTTGGTTATCTGTTGCTGAAAAACGCTTGGGCAGTTTGTCACAGCGTCTCACGGCCAGTGTAGGACAGGTGCGTATCAATACCGATCTAGCAGGCGATGCAGAAGCCTTACAGTCAACCCCACTGGCGGATGAAGTGGTGACAAAAACACCTTGGAATAAAATTGATGATGTGTTTTACGAAGCACGAGGCACAACCTATGCCCTAATCCATCTGCTGAAAGCAGTGGAATATGACTTTTCAGACGTATTAAGAAAGAAAAATGCGCTGGTGAGTCTACGCCAGATCATTCGAGAGCTGGAAGCCACACAGGAACCGGTATTGAGTCCGGTCATTCTGAATGGAAGTGGTTTTGGCCTATTTGCTAATCACTCATTGGTGATGGCTTCTTATGTGTCACGGGCCAATGCCGCATTAATTGATTTGAGAGATTTATTGAATCGAGGATAAACTCCTCTCAAAGCAGGGCATTTAACCTGCACAATAAGGCAAATCACCCAACCTGACAGCAAAATAACATCCTATGATCGAACTATCCGGCCCCGCTAATTGGGGCTGGCTGTTCAGATTTGATGGAGATATCAATGTTGTTTCAACTTAAATCAATTAAACCAGTTGCACTTTCTGCGGCGCTACTACTTATGTCTGCCACATCCGCTTTTGCTGATGATAAACCTTATACCGTAACCAATGGTAATGAGCTTGATTCCGCTAGTTACGCGGGTTTCAAACTTTATAGAAATTTCTGTGCTCGCTGCCATGGTACATACGGGCAAGGTATGGTCGGACCTAACTTAGCTGAAAGTCTCAATGTGATCTCTAAAGAAGAGTTTTTTAACACCGTTGAACATGGAAAAACTGGAACGATTGGTAGTATGCCAGCTTGGGCATCGAACCCGAAAGTCATGAAAGGTCGGGAAAATATTTACAACTACCTCAAAGCCAGAGCTGATGGCGCAATTGGTGAAGAAAAACCCAAAAAAGCTAAATAAACCAGAAAAATAAGCTTTATACTCAATAAAAAAGTAGAGGGCTGCCAAGCAGCCCTCATTGTTAACTTAGCTTAAAAAGCCCATTGGCTTCGCACTTGAAATACGGATAGCTCATCATTGTCATTCGGTCCACCATCAACGTCCAGTACATCCACATAGTTTGCAGAAAAGCGTAATGTGGGTGTGGGATACCAGTTTACTCCGTAGGTCATGGCATCTGCCTCGCCACCATCGATTCCGGCATCACTCAAGTCGAGTGAGCTATAGCGCAATGCCAGCTCCCATGCGCCAACACCACCGTCACCAACAATGGAACTGGGTTTCACACCACCCATAACACCATTTTTGTACTGGCGAGTTTCACCCGTCAAAATATAACCGGCCTGCAAATACCAGCCATCAAAATCTGCATCTTTACCGTTATTACGATTCACCTGGGTGGTGATATATTCACCTTGGACAGAATATGGCCCGTGACCAGCAGCCAGTTCAGCGCCGATATTGTAATAGTCTGCTACGGAACTGATGTCGCCTGTATCAATAATACTCACACCGGACACATGTGACTCGGCTTCACTATCAAAACCCACATCGCCACTATCACCGGTATCACGGTAGTCAAGACCCAGTCCTAAATGAACAAAATGCACACCATCATTAATCGGTGCCCAGGTACCACGAGCCGTTGCCCCCCAGCCTTCATCATTCTGACCACCTTTATTATTGATGGAATCACCAAAGATACCTGTCGCCCATGACCAATGGGTGGTTGCGTTACTGGCCATGATCCCCATCTTTCTTCCTGATGAAAAAGCATTAGGCAGGGCTCGTTCCATAAACAATGTGTTATTAGCACTGGTCAGATAATCTAAGCTGAATGGTGTTTTAAAATTACCCACTGTGATATCTAATGGCTCAAATCCGGTGTAGGCCAGATAGGCATCGGTGATACCTTTGCCGTTCGCTCCTGTACTGGCAAAGTCATATTCGAGCTTAAAGTCCCAAACGTTATACATTGTGCCTGCATAAGAAACCCGTGCACGTCTGAACTCAGAACCGTCACCCATTTCTGGCTGACCGCTGTATGTTGCCGCATCTGCTTGTAAACGACCACCTAACTTACTCTCAAACTTGCCATCACGAGTTTTCACCCCAATCCCACCTTTGACAGTGACTTCAACATCGGAGGGTTTTGTCGCTTCAGCAAGCTTAGCATCAACTTGTTGTTTTTCTTGTTGTGCTTGAGCCTGATTTTGTTTTAACTCTGCCATCAAACTGCCATACTGATCATCATTGACCATACCGTTTTCATGCAGCATATTAATCAGAGTTTCAATTTCAGATCCCGCATAGGCAGGGCCCGATAATGCAGTCAGAATACCGGCAGCCAGCAAGCTTTTCTTTATCGTCATGTTGTTCTCCTTGTCTGAATTTTTAACACTACGTAGCTGCAAAACAGCTTGTAATCTTAGTTAGCGGTTAAAAGGCGCTTATCATGACAGTTTTATTACAACACTTACCCGATGTGAATCATGGAAATTAAAATAGACTTTCACTGGCAACTGACCCAGAATGGAAAACCGCATCATATTGATGACATTCTGTTTCAGATGCTTGAAGCCATTCAGCAAGAAGGTTCTTTAAAACAAGCGACCGAAAAACTTGGTGTCTCATATCGTTTTGCCTGGGGTTTATTAAATAAATGGGAAGCACTACTGGGCCAGCCATTAGTTATTCTTGAGCGAGGCCGGGGGCTCGGTTAGCGGTTGTCGGGGAGAAACTGATGCATGCGAACCGACACCTCAGTGCCTCTTTTTCTCCTGAACTGGATAACTTCTCTACAGAACTAAAACGAGAATTTGAAGCCATCCTCGATCATAGTCCACGTGATACGTTTAAGATTTTTACCAGTCATGGCTTAGCTGTAGGGGCTCTTAAAGAATTAATTGATCAGCAATCTGATTTTTTATTGGATTTACATTTTCATGGCAGTCAGGAAAGTCTGAAAGCACTCAAAGCCGGTGATTGTCACATTGCCGGCTTTCACCTCCCTATCGGTGAATTGAAACGTCATTTGATGATCGACTACCTCAAACTTTTGGATGAAAAACAGCATCAGTTAATCTATGTTGTCAGACGAAACCAAGGCTTGATGGTGTCTCGTGATAACCCAAAACAGATAAATGATATCCGCTCTCTAACAATGGATGGTGTCACTTTTATCAACCGTCAAATGGGGTCTGCTACTCGAACCTTGTTTGATCAACTGCTTGCCGCTCATCATATCTCCAGTGACGAGATTAAAGGTTACTCGCATGAAGAGTTTACGCACATGGCCGTTGCAGCCATGGTTGCCAGTGGTGCTGCAGATATCGGTTTCGGTATCGCTCCCATTGCCGACAAGTTTAAGCTGGAATTCATTCCTTTGGTATGGGAACACTACTGCTTGGTCGTACCGCAGTTATTAGTGGATGACCCTCGGGTTCAAGCCATTATCAGCTTATTAAAAAGTGATGCTTTCCATCGAAAAGTCAGAGACTTCAAAGGCTACGATACCGCACGCTCAGGTGAGCTTGTTAGTTTTGACGAAATATTTACCTAAAGACGTTGCCAATGACCGCTTTTACCACCTGATTTTTCCAGCAAACCAATGTCGGTCATGATCATGCCTTTATCCACTGCTTTACACATATCATAAATCGTCAACAAGGCGATCTGAACTGCAGTAAGAGCTTCCATTTCGACGCCAGTCTGACCACTGGTCCCGACCGTTGCCCGGCAGTGAATGGATGCATTTTTATTATCTAGTTCAAATTCTACTGAAACCTTTGTTAAAGCCAGAGGATGACACAACGGTACGAGATCAGCTGTTTTTTTCGCCGCCATAATCCCGGCAATGCGAGCAATCCCCAAAACATCGCCTTTTTTATGTCCGCCTTGCTCCACTAATTTAAATGTGTCAGGCAGCATCAAAATCTTCCCCTCTGCGATGGCAAGCCGCTCTGTGGTTGCTTTTCCACCAACATCAACCATATGAGCTTCACCAGCTTGATTAAAATGGGTCAAATCTGACATCGCAAATGTTATCCTCTAGCTTTAAATTTAGCTGAAACGATCAACCAGATGAGTATTCAAGTCAAATTTTTTGCCAGCCTTCGTGAAAAGCTAGGTCAATCTGATATAGAACTTGCTGCCGCCAGCACAGCTCTGGATGCCTGGAATCAAGCGACTCAAAATAAACCCGTACCAGATAATCTGCTTGTCGCCATCAACTTGGACTATGCCAAGCTGGACACTCCCGTCCAAGATGGTGATGAAGTGGCCTTTTTCCCACCGGTGACCGGAGGTTAATATGTCGAGCTGGGTGAGTGAACAGCGTATTGAGCCTTGGGAAATCATAGCCAAGCAACAACGTGCTCAGGACATAGCAGGTCAATTTGGCGCCACGGCCAGTTTTGTCGGTACGATGCGTGACTTTAGTGATCGTCCGGATATTACCAAGATGCTGCTCGAACACTATCCGGCGATGACTGCACGTTACCTGCAAAAACTGGAAGACAAAGCAAAAGCTCAATGGCGATTACTAGATTGCCTTATCGTTCATCGTGTGGGGGAAGTGCTTCCCGGCGATGCCATAGTCGTTATCGCCTGCTGGTCAGCCCATCGCCGTGCCGCACTCGATGCCTGTGACTGCTTAATTGAAGAATTAAAATACAAAGCACCATTTTGGAAAAAAGAATTCACCGAACAAGGTCAACACTGGGTAAGCGGTAATACCGACGGACATTAAACGAGGATAGTCATTATGATTACAGCTCTGTATGCCAGCCTCTGCGCCTTATTTATCGTCAAGTTATCACTGGGTGTTATTGCTGTGCGCCGACAACATAAAATCGGATTGGGTGATGGTGGCAATGAAGAATTACAGTTAGCCATCCGAGCACAAGGTAATGCCACTGAATACATTCCTATCACCTTGATTCTGATGTTTCTTCTTGAAAACATCATTGTATACAACTGGATGATTCATCTCGCTGGTATCACCCTGCTCACGGGTAGGCTCATCCATGCCATAGGTATCAAAAACCATGATCTGAAAAAGCGTGTTCTCGGCATGAAAATCACGCTTTATCTGATTATAGCTTTGTCGATATTAAATATCGTTTATTTTGCGTTAGCATATTTAATGCCTGTCAGTTAGGTTCCCTGCTCTCCAATCCCAGCTCATCCCAAATAGCATCAATACGCTTAACTACATCCGCATCTCGGACGATGGGTCTTCCCCACTCTCTGTCAGTTTCACCTGGGAGTTTATTGGTTGCATCCAATCCCATCTTGGAACCGAGTCCAGACACAGGTGAGGCAAAATCTAAATAATCAATCGGCGTATTTTCCACCAGCGTGGTATCCCGTGCGGGATCCATTCGAGTGGTAATAGCCCAAATCACATCTTTCCAGTCCCTGACATTGACATCATCATCCACCACAATCACAAACTTGGTGTACATAAACTGACGCAAGAATGACCAGACACCCATCATCACCCGCTTGGCATGACCTGGGTACTGTTTTTTCATACTGACCACAGCCATCCGATACGAACACCCTTCAGGGGGCAAATAGAAATCGATAATTTCTGGAAATTGCTTTTGTAATATCGGTACAAATACTTCATTCAAGGCAACACCGAGTATGGCAGGTTCATCTGGCGGCCGTCCGGTATAGGTGCTGTGGTAGATCGGATTCTGTCGCTGTGTAATTCGTTCGATAGTAAAGACAGGAAAGCTATCGACTTCATTATAGTAACCGGTATGATCGCCATATGGTCCTTCCGACGCCATATCATCAGGATAGATGAAACCTTCGAGTACAATTTCTGCGTTAGCGGGCACCTGTAGCTCATTGCCTATACATTTCACCAGCTCTGTTTTACTACCGCGCAACAAGCCTGCAAACGCATATTCTGACAGCGTATCCGGTACAGGTGTGACGGCACCCAGTATCGTGGCAGGATCACAGCCTAGTACAACACTGATTGGAAAGGGAGTTCCCGGATTAGTCTGTTGCCATTCCTTAAAATCAAGTGCGCCACCTCGATGCGATAACCATCGCATGATGACGCGATTCTTACCGATGACTTGCTGACGATAAATGCCCAAGTTTTGTCGCTCTTTATGAGGACCTTTTGTGACGACCAGTCCCCAAGTGATTAAAGGGGCAGCATCTTCAGGCCAACATAGCTGGATTGGATAATTGCTCAAATCAATGTCATCGCCTTCCAGCACCACTTCTTGGCAGGCTGCTTTTTTAACTAACTTGGGTGACATCGTCAGGACTTTTTTAAACACGGGAAGCTTCTCCCACGCATCCTTCATGCCCTTAGGTGGCTCAGGCTCTTTCAAAAAAGCCAGTAATTTACCGACTTCACGCAAGGCTTCGACAGAGTCTTCGCCCATCCCCATTGCTACACGTTTTGGCGTTCCAAATAAATTCAATAAAGCGGGTACTTCAGACCCTTTAGGATTTTCAAACAATAATGCCGGACCACCAGCACGTAACACGCGATCAGCAATTTCTGTCATTTCCAGAGCTGGATCGACCTCAGTTTTAATCCGTTTTAATTCACCCTGCTTTTCCAAACCTTCGATAAAGTCACGTAAATCGGTATATTTCATTCAACCACTCAGTTATGTCATCACTTAGGTTTGAATATTACTGGATAAGCAAGGCAGGCTAAAGCCATAATCCATAAGGCTGATGGTAAGAATATTGAGCTCATCCGTCTTATCGAGTCGATATTATTATTGAAGAAACCCTTTAACACAGACATTATGTCGACCAAGTTTCACTATATCGATACCAATCATGACCGAACCTTATCAATATCAGCCTCGACATGTTGAAAAGAATCCAGCAAAAGAATTTCGTATTGGCGAGGGCAGAATAAGTTGTTATTTGTCTCTTACACTCAGCATATTGAGCCTGCTAGCGGTGCTAGCTTACCTTTACCCAGCCTATTTAACGACGGCTGAGCTGCGCCAAGTTTATGATGCTGAGCAATTACAATTGCTATTGAAATATGCCATGTATTTTTCATTATTCTTCGCTGCATTGACGTTTGGTTTGAATAAAGGCAAGTACAAACTTTATGGCCTTGTCGCTATTTCATTGACCTTGATTGGGTTTGCTCTGGGTGGTTACAACATTCCGATAGGTCAGGTAGAGCCCAGAGAATTATCGTTGGGGGTCGATTGGTTAATTCTTGCCTTTCTAGGATCAGTCGTCATCTTCATGACACTGGAAAAGCTATTTCCCAAATATCGGGACCAAGTCATCACTCGTCCAGAGTGGGCGGTGGATATGTTCTACTTTTGTTTTAACCACCTCGCGATATCCGCCATTCTTATTTTTGCAAATTATCATGCCAGCCATTTTGATTGGGCTGTTAGTCCCTCTGTGCAATCCACCGTTCAAGCCATGCCAGTTTGGTTACAAGTCATACTGATTATTCTGGCAGCAGATTTTGTGTTGTATTGGGAGCATCGTGCCTATCATGAAGTAAAAACACTATGGCCTATTCATGCCGTTCATCATTCTGTTGAACATTTGGACTGGTTAGCTGGCTCCCGTGGCCATTTTGTACAGGTATTTTCTGAACGCGCTATGGTGATGATCCCACTTTATTTATTAGGTGCGGATGAGTCTGCATTGAATATATATGTCACCTTTGCCGCGCTTCAGGCTATTCTGATTCACTGTAATGTCGATATCCCCTTTGGCCCGCTCAAAACTATTTTTGTCACGCCACAGTTTCATCACTGGCATCACAGTTCAGAAAAGCCGGCCATTGATACTAACTACTCGGCGCACACCGTTTTGTTTGATCGACTCTTCGGTACTTATCATCTGCCCGGAAATTACTGGCCTGCCGAATATGACACAACCGTTCGTCTACCACGACAGATTTGGGGACAGACCTGGTACCCCATTGTTCGCTGGAAACAACGGTTAGGTAAAAAGCTACCTTAAATCATGACTATTGGGTCCAAGCTGACTTTAAGCCTATAATGAAATAGTATTAAAACAGTCAGTTGGAGGTTGTTATGGCTGGAGGATGGTCCCGTGACGGGGCGGTACAAGATCAAATAGACGCCAGTGTGGATGACGCGATACAGCAAGCACGCTCACGTTTACCTCAAGGTGAAAGCCTGACGCATTGTGAAGAGTGTGATGCTGAAATTCCCGAAGGCCGACGTAAAGCCATTCCTGGTGTTTACCTGTGTGTGAAATGTCAGGAAGAGATAGATAATGAAAACAAAGCAGCTGGTATGTTTAATCGACGGGGCAGCAAAGATAGTCAGCTTCGCTAAATCCACGCTTAAACTATTAAACAAAAAAGGGCGAACCGCCCTTTTTTTATGTGTGTGTACAATTCCGTTTTTATTCTGACGCCAGTGTCACAAAACCGTCATACTCCTCATACACAATCAAAAGGTTTAATGTAATTATTATTACATTCTTTCTATACCCGTTGATGGAGTTGACAATGACAAGCAAAGAACAGGTAAACAGCCCTCGCAAGAAATTACTCACTCCAGCTCAAGTTAAACTCTGCAAAGCCATCGCCGCTTCTGACAATGAGTTTAGTACCCGCGCCAGTGCTTTGCTTGCTCTTCATGATGGTGTGACTCAAAAAGAAACAGCGACACAAACTGGATTAAGTATCGGACAAGTACGATACTGGGCGGCACGTTTTCGTCAATTGGGCATGAAGGCTTTTCCTCAAACAGCAAGTGAAGTCACCTCACAAAAATCAACACTAGAAAAAGCGGTTGTGGAAGACACGCCCAAAGAAGTCAAAAAGAAAGACCGTAAAAAAACCAAAGCTGACAAGGGCAACAAGAAAGACAAAAAGTCCAAGGAAGAAAAGTCCGCTAAAAAAGACAAAAAGAAAGCTAAAAACAAAAAGAAAACAAAGAAATAAGGTTTTTCGATTACCCCAAAACATAAGAATGTAAAGCTAAAGGATGTAAATCACAGCGGCTTTTATGTACTAAGACTGACAGCGACAAATTTCATTATTAACTCTGGATTACTTATCTTTACACAGATAAAGTTGACTGATAGTCATCTATTGTTCAGCCTGATAGAGCTATTAACAAAAAATTAAGTTATCTAAGAGAGACATATAATGAGAAAAACGTTTTTATTACTACCTTTAGCGCTCTTTGCACAACTCGCTTTTGCTATCGACGCTAATGACGTAGAGGCTTACAAAAAAAATTACAGTGAACAGCTTCGTCCAATGGTGATGAAAAAACTGGGCATGGATAGACCCGATCTGACTGCCGGTGCCATTAAAAGAGAAGCGGATGCTTATGTTGCAAAAATGGCGGGCTGCCAACTCGAAGGCTTAGCGATTTTTCCAGAACAGTATCGTGAAAAAGCCATTTTACCTGTCGCACAAGGCGGTGATGTTGCTCAAGCGACGCAAGCTTTGAATGAAGAACTCAAAAAAGATATTGATGGCGGCAAAATTTCAAAAGATGAAGTCATGACCATTATTCAATCAGCACAGCAAGCTGTGCAAATCTGTGCGAATTCTTGATTCACCTACACCACACAAATAAAAAAGGGCCTTTCGGCCCTTTTTTGTTATGCGGCTATTCCTGAATGTCTTAACAGAGCATCAATTTCAGGCTCTCGTCCACGGAAGGCTATGAATAATTCCATCGGTTCTTTTGAACCACCCTGCTCCAGAATATTATTCAAAAACGCCAGCCCGGTTTCACGATCAAAGATACCTTTTTCTTCAAATTTAGAAAACGCATCGGCTGATAACACTTCTGCCCACTTATAACTATAGTAACCAGCCGCATAACCGCCAGCGAAGATGTGACCAAAGCTATGAGCGAAACGATTAAATTTTGGCGGTTTAACGACAGCTACCTGATCACGCACTTCGGCCAGAATTTTATCCACTTGATTGCCGCCTTCTGGATCAAACTCCAAATGCAAACGGAAATCGAAAATAGAAAACTCCAACTGACGCACCATCATCATCGCTGACTGGAAGTTACGCGCCGCGATCATTTTTTCATAAAGGTCATCAGGTAGTTTTTCACCGGTTTCATAATGACCTGAAATCAGATCTAGTGCTTCCCTTTCCCAGCACCAGTTTTCCATAAACTGACTGGGTAACTCGACCGCATCCCAAGCAACACCGTTAATTCCTGACACACCGGCATAATCAATTTTTGTCAGCATATGATGCAGACCATGACCAAACTCATGGAACAAGGTCGTGACTTCATCATGAGTGAATAAGGCCGGCTTATCACCGACAGGCTCAGAGAAATTACAAGTCAGGAAAGCCACCGGTGTTTGCAGACCTTTGGCTGTTTTTCGGCGCACCAGACATTCATCCATCCATGCGCCGCCACGTTTGTGTTGGCGAGCATATAAGTCCAGATAAAACTGGCCACGTAAGTTACCGTTTGATTCGCGGATTTCAAAAAACGTACGTCTTTATGCCAGGTATCGATATCCGTCCGTTCACTGATAACCAATCCGTATAAGCGGTTTACCACAGCAAACAAACCATTAACGACTTTATCTTCTGGGAAATATGGTTTGAGCTCTTCCTGAGAGATACTATAGCGTTGCTGGCGTAGTTTCTCGGCAAAATAAGTGACATCCCATGCTTGTAATTCATCCATGCCTGCTGTTTCTTTTGCGAAGGCTTTTAATTCTTCAAATTCTTTAATGGCTATCGGTTTACTACGCTCAGCCAGATCATTGAGGAAATCCATCACCTGTTCTGGGCTTTGTGCCATTTTTGTCGCTAAAGAGCGTTCAGCGTGGTTAGCAAAGCCAAGTAAGTTAGCTAAACGATGACGAAGCTTGAGAATATCGGCCATGACCTGAGTATTGTCCCACTGGCCGGCATTCGGTCCCTGATCAGAAGCTTTAGTCGCAAAGGCGGTGTACATTTCTTCGCGAAATTCACGATTATCTGCATAAGACATGACCGGCATATATGAGGGGAAATCCAGCGTAAATACCCAGCCCTCAACATTGTCACGTTTGGCAAATTGCTCTGCCATGGCAATGGTCGACTCAGGTAATCCAGATAACATGTCTTTATCCGTAATATGCTTTTTCCAGCCGTGTGTCGCATCCATCAGGTTTTCTTCGAACTTAGCACTCAGTTCGGTCAGTTTTTGCGTGATGTTTTTATACTCATCACGGTCAGCCTGATTAAGTTCTACCCCGGATAAACGGAAGTCTCTGACGGCATTATCAATGACTTTTTCTGGGCAGTATCCAGCGACGGGTACACCGCACTCTCAGCCAGCTGTTTATAAGCACGGTACAAGTCTTCATTTTGTCCCAGCTCTGTACCGAACTCACTCAACATCGGCAGACAAGCGTTATAAGCTTTTCTTAATTCATCCGAATTCACTACAGAGTTCATATGACTGACTGGAGACCAAACACGATCGATTGACACATCAATGTCTTCCATTGGCTCAACCAAGGTTTCCCATGTGGGATGGCTCACCTGTGTCAGTAATTTATCTACTGCTTGTCTAGCCTGACTTATCGCTTGTGTTACAGCAGGCTCTACATGCTCAGGTTTGATTTCAGAGAAAGGCGGTAATGGGTAATTTTCTAATAATGGATTGCTCATTGGGCGTCTCATTTTGGCTATTGTTTAATGATACGACAATTAATTCAATAAGTTATCGTCATCATTCTGCAACAAAATATTCATGATGCTGCAATATAAGTTCGTTAGTGTGCCCTCAAAATACTAAGGAAACGACACATTATGCAAACACAAGTGAGTCACAAAGAGAAGTTAAAAGTTCGCAGCGTCTGGATTTCTGATATCCACCTGGGGTTTCGAGGCTGCAGTGCTGACTTTTTACTCGATTTTTTGCATAAGGTTGAATGCGATTATTTATATCTTGTCGGTGACATTGTTGACGTGTGGGAAATGAAAAAACGCATGTTTTGGCCTCAGGCACATAATAATGTAATCCGAACCCTACTTGGTAAAGCTAAACACGACACCAAGGTTATTTATGTACCAGGCAATCATGATGAGTTACTCCGTGACTTCGATGGGGCCGTTTTTGGTAATATCGAAATTCAGAACGAGATAGTCCATACCACCGCTGAAGGTAAAAAATTATTAATCTTACATGGCGATCAATTTGATAGTGTCGTCAAAATTTCCCCACTACTTGCCAAAATTGGTGGGCGGCTCTATGACTACTTACTCAGAGCAAACCGACTTGTTAATTATGTTCGTCGTAAGATGGGTTTTTCATACTGGTCTCTGGCGGCATTCTTAAAACACAAAGTGAAAAATGCGGTGCAATACATCAGTAATTTTGAAGAGGCCGTAGCACATGAAGCGGCGAAACAAGGGGTCGATGGTGTCGTCTGTGGTCATATTCACCGCGCTGAAATTACCCGCATCAACAATGTCGATTACTTCAACTGCGGTGACTGGGTAGAAAGCTGCACCGCACTTGTTGAACATCCTAACGGTAAAATGGAAATTTTATACTGGGCCGATATTATCGAGCAGCCTCACGCTATTGCTCAGGCAGCCTAATGAAGATTGTCATCATCACCGATGCCTGGGAGCCTCAGGTCAACGGGGTTGTACGTACCCTGAAACAGACTCGTCAATATTTAATCGAGTTGGGGCATGATGTCCATCTGATTACGCCACAACAATTTAAGACTATCCCTTGTCCCACCTATCCGAGTATTCCTCTCTCTTTATTACCAGGCAGGAAAGTCAAAAAGTTACTCGATAGCTATCAAACCAACGCCATCCATATCGCCACTGAGGGACCTCTGGGTATGGCAGCAAGACGATGGTGTCTTAGAAATGGTATTCAGTTCACGACGTCTTACCATACCCAGTTCCCTGAATATATCAGACTCAGGCTGCCTATTCCTTTGAGCTGGAGTTATGCCTGGCTTAAACGCTTCCATGGTAAAGCCGTACACACTTTGGTCCCTACAGCCTCACAAAAACAGCGCTTGCTTTCACATGGTTTCCAGAACATTGAGGTTTGGGGGCGTGGTGTAGAGACAGAAATTTTCACTCCTGAAAATCCTCAACAACTGGGATTAACCGGCCCCGTATTTATGAATATGGGCCGGGTCGCCGTTGAGAAAAATATTGAAGCTTTCCTTCAATTAGATATCAAGGGCAATAAAGTCGTTGTCGGTGATGGGCCCGATCTTGAACATCTTCGCCAAAAGTATCCTGATGTCATTTTTACCGGAGCCAAATTCGGCAAGGAGCTTGCCTCTTATCTCGCCGCAGCGGATGTGTTTGTGTTTCCAAGTAAAACAGATACCTTTGGTCTAGTTTTATTAGAAGCGATGGCCTGCGGCGTTCCTATTGCTGCCTATCCTGTTACCGGCCCTGCTGATATCGTTCAAGAAGGCATTACAGGCTATCTTGATGAAGACCTTACGTTAGCAGCAGAAAAAGCGCTTAACTTGTCTGGAGACAAGTGTATTGAATACGCAAAAAATCATAGTTGGTTAGCCTGCACCAAAGTCTTCTCGGACTTTATGTTTAACAACCGACATAATAAAAAGTTAAAAGACACAGACATTACCAATCAATCTTTTTGGTGTCTGTAAATAATCACCATGTTGTTTTTTTGCCACTTAGTTCACATTACCATGTCATAAACGCAACAGATGACTTGCATTGCCATAACTCGGCGTGCGATTATTTCTCGGGTCGATAAGAATAAAATTAAAAGGATCATAATTCGATGTCTACCCTGCGCTCAGTTTTCAAACTCGGTTTTTTGGCGGCAGTATTGCTGTTAACTGGCTGTGCTACCAGCAATAATCCTAAGGATCCGCTTGAAGGATACAACCGTGCAATGTACAAATTTAACGACACGGTCGATAAAGCTATCCTCAAACCCGTTGCAAAGGGCTATGACACAGTGATGCCAGCCCCCTCAGTCAAGGTGTCAGTAATTTCTTCAGCAACTTGAACGACATCACTGTCATCATCAATGATCTTCTTCAGTTCAAATTTAAACAAGCAGCCAACGATACAGGTCGGTTTGTTCTCAATACCACCGTGGGTGTTGCCGGTATTTTTGATGTTGCCAGTCTGAGTGGGAACCACAAAAATAACGAAGACTTTGGTCAGACACTTGGAGCCTGGGGCGTAGAGCC
Organism: Methylophaga marina; assembly: GCF_030296755.1. NCBI lineage: Bacteria > Pseudomonadati > Pseudomonadota > Gammaproteobacteria > Thiotrichales > Piscirickettsiaceae > Methylophaga > Methylophaga marina. The sequence continues at coordinate 1,984,133 of NZ_AP027741.1, read as the reverse complement.
TGGTGCCTATATTGTTCTACCTTTCTTTGGTCCCAGAACAGTGCGTGACTCATTTGGTTTAGTGGGTGACTATTACACCGACCCCGTTACTTATGTTGAGGGACCCGGTGCTCGTAATGCTTTCCGTGGAGTCAGATTAGTGGATACTCGTGCTAACTTATTACGTGCTGAAAAAGTGTTAAACGAGGCTGCTACAGACGAATACAGTTATGTACGTGATGCTTACCTTCAGCATCGTGAATATCTCGTTCATGACGGCAATCCGCCAAGTAACGATGATGAATTCGATTTGTTTGAAGAATGATCTAACGACAACTCACAAACGAATCCTTATAATGAAGAGCCGGGTATATCCCGGCTTTTTCATATCTCACATTTAATCAACGTGGAAGCTAATGACAACTATTCTGTTTATATCAGCCATTATCGCGGGTTTCGGAATTTTAATCTGGGGAGCAGATCGATTTGTTGATGGCGCAGCGAATATTGCCACCAATTTTGGTGTATCCCCCTTATCGTTGGTTTAACGATTGTGGGTTTTGGCACCTCGGCTCCTGAAATGCTGGTGTCAGCATTAGCAGCAATCGATGGTGCGCCAGCACTGGGGATTGGTAATGCTATTGGGTCAAACATCACTAATATCGGTCTGGTGCTGGCTATTACCCTGCTCATTGCCCCACTCACCGTCCACTCAGATACGTTAAAACGTGAATTTCCGGTATTACTGTTTGTCATGGTGTTGTCGCTATTGTTATTACTAGACAATGATCTCAGCCGGGGCGATGGCATTATTCTGTTTAGTGGCTTTATGCTGACCTTAGCTGGGATGGCTTGGTTAGCAATCAAAGGTAGCAATAAGCAAGACCCCATGGAAGCGGAATTTGAAGCAGAATACGGCAGCGCTAAAATGACCGCCAAACAGGCAACGTTCTATTTTGTCATTGGCCTTGTCTCTTTACTGATTGGATCGAAATCACTCGTTTGGGGTGCAACAGGCATTGCTCATCTGCTTGGTGTGAGTGACTTGATTATTGGACTGACGATTGTAGCTATAGGTACCAGCCTCCCTGAACTTGCTGCTTCTGTGATGTCTGCATTAAAAAATGAACACGATATTGCGGTTGGTAATATTCTTGGATCGAATATTTTTAATATTCTTGCCGTGTTAGCCATGCCTGGACTGATTGCACCTTCGCACATTGATCCGATGTTACTGTACAGGGATCTTCCATTCATGATTGGTTTGTCTGTAGGCTTATACTTATTTGCTCGCTACAGTGCGAATGGACGCATAGGCCGCGTTGCTGGTTTATTGATGCTATTTGTCTACGTTTCCTACAACGGATTACTTGTTTATCAAAATACGCCTGGACTCAGTTAATTGTGATTGATAAAGCCAAACTCAGCGCGCTCGCCCACGCTGTCATTGACACAGAAATCGAAGCCGTTAAAGCGCTTCACGAGCGTATTAATGATGACTTTATGCAGGCCTGTGAGTTTATGCTGCATTGTCAGGGACGCGTTGTCGTCATTGGTATGGGAAAATCAGGTCATATTGGCAGTAAACTCGCTGCCACATTAGCAAGTACAGGAACACCGGCTTTTTTGTTCATCCCGGAGAAGCCAGCCATGGTGACCTGGGCATGATCACTGATAAAGATGTAGTGCTCGCCTTATCCAACTCAGGCGAGACCAGTGAGATACTGACTATCTTACCTTTGATAAAACGCCTCGGCATTCCATTTATTGCCATGACGGGCCGACCGGAATCGACATTAGCGACGTGTGCAACTGCACATATCGATGTCAGTGTCGCTAATGAAGCCTGTCCACTTGGTCTCGCCCCCACTTCAAGTACTACAGCAGCATTAGTCATGGGTGACGCGCTGGCCGTCGCCTTACTCGAAACACGCGGTTTTACTGTAGAAGACTTTGCTCGCTCACATCCAGGGGGCTGTTAGGTCGCCGTCTCTTACTTCGAGTCTCTGACATTATGCATACCGGCGATGCCATTCCGACCATTGATGAAGAGGCCCTGATTAGCCAGGCATTGATAGAAATGTCTAACAAAGGCTTGGGCATGACTGCGGTGGTCGATGATCAGTATCACATTTTAGGCGTATTTACTGATGGTGACTTACGCAGAGTGTTATCACAAGAAATTAACATTCATACTGAAAAACTGTCAGCCTTTATGACACGTGAATGTAAAACGGGGCGTGCTGACATGCTGGCGGCTGAAGCATTAGAATTAATGCAACGCTACAAAATAAATGCCTTACTGATAGAAAATGAACATCAACAGCTATGTGGTGCCATCAACATGCACGATCTGCTTCGTGCCGGAGTGGTCTAAGAGAGAGTCATGCAGGATATTTTAGAAAAAGCAAAGAAAATTAAACTTGTCGTATTTGATGTTGACGGCGTTTTAACTAATGGTCAAATTATCATTGGTGATGATGGTGAAGAGTACAAGGCTTTTCACTCACGCGATGGTCACGGTATGAAGTTATTGCAATTTACCGGAGTTGAAATTGCCATTATCACTGGCCGGACCTCGCGCACGGTCGAACATCGCATGCAGAGTTTAGGTATCAAATATGTCTATCAGGGTCAGCGAGTCAAGCTACCCGTCTTTCAACAATTAATAAAAGAACTCAAATTATCACCAGAAGAATGCGCCTATGTCGGTGATGACTGGGTAGACTTATCCATCATGAGCCGTGTTGGATTAGCCATAGCCGTGCAAGACGCGGATCCTATTGTCAAAAAGCATGCTCACTTCATCACGACATCAAATGGCGGTCATGGCGCTGCACGTGAAGTTTGTGAGCTAATTATGGAAGGACAGGGAAACCTGCAAGACCAAATTGAACGCCATTTTTAATCTCCCTCGATATCTACGTATATTACTGCCTCTGATAGCTATCTTAAGCATCTGGCTGCTCTTGTCTGATGATAGCAAACCAGTTGAACCTGAAAATAATCAGATTCATCGTAGCAGTGATTACGCAATGACAGACTTCACAATGACAATCATGGATATCAATGGCACACCAGCAAGGGTCATCAAAGGTAAAGAAATGGCCCACTACCCAGCTGATGACAGTACAGAAATCATTGATCCTATTGCAGAATTCCTCAAGCCAGGTAGAGATTCCTGGGTCATCACTTCAGATCACGGTCACACTCAAGGCGATAACACAACTATCCTGCTGACAGGAAATGTTATTATCACTAATGAAAATAACCCGGCATTTAAAATGCTGACTGATGAGCTCACGCTTGATACACAATATAACACTGCATATACCGACCATGCTGTCACGATTAAAACTCCGAACGGAGATACTGACTCAGTTGGCCTTCATGCAGATATGAATGATGAAACCATTAACCTACATTCCAGGGTGAAAGGACAATACGATGCACCTGCTAACTAAATTATTAACGGTATGTTTGATGTTGCCAGCAATTAGTTGGGCCTTGCCGAGTGACCGTGAAAAACCGATTAATATTGAAGCTGACCATGCACAGATGGACGATCAGGAAGGCGTCACCCAATACAAGGGGGATGCGATTCTCACGCAGGGCACGTTAAAAATCACAGGTGATATCATCACTTTCCACTACGATGAAAATAAACAGCTCACCAAAGCTGTTTCTGTCGGTAAATTAGCTACATACGAACAAGTGCACAAACCCGGTGAGCCACCCGTTAAAGCGAAAGCTATTCGCATGGAATATTATGCCGACAAGCAAAAGATCTATCTGATAGGTGAAGGCCATGTCTGGCAAAATGGCGATGAGTTTATTGGTAATCGTATTGAATATGACATAGCCAGAAATGTAGTCAGTGCCAATTCTGCACCAGTCAATGTGGGCGGTGAAACGCATGACTCGGGCCGTATTCATATGATTATTCAGCCCATGACGCAGCAGAAAAAAGACAAACCAAGTCAAGCCAAACCTAAGAAAGCTGACGCGCCAAAAGCGGCAGTTAATGAGCCCAAACCCGCCGCTCAAACTGAAACAGCGACACCAACCACACCAAAACCTGCTGCAGAAGCACCATTACCTGCAAAAGAGTATCCAGAAGTCATCACCACAAGTCGTTTAAATGTACGAACTGGACCAGGAACCGGTTATCAGCGTCTAGGCACGCTTGATCAAAATCTTCGTGTGCTTGTGCTTACTCGCCAACAAGGCTGGGCACAAATCCGAGGAATGCTTAACGGCGAGACAGTTATTGGCTGGGTTAACGACTATTATTTACAAGCGATCGACGAGTAATGAGTATTCTTTCAGCGCATCAGCTTGCTAAGCAATATGGTGATAGGCAAGTCGTTAAAGATATTTCACTGGACGTAAACAGTGGAGAAATCGTTGGTCTATTAGGGCCAAATGGTGCAGGCAAAACCACCAGTTTTTACATGATTGTGGGTTTGGTACCGGTTGATCATGGTTATATTTATCTTGACCAGCAGGAACTGACTCATTACCCAATCCATGATCGTGCCAAACTGGGGATTGGATATTTGCCGCAAGAAGCCTCGGTATTTCGCAAACTCAGTGTAGAAGATAACCTTTACGGCATCATCGAAACACGGACAGAACTGAACGATCTTTCCAAACAACAATTACTGGAACAACTGCTAAAAGATTTCCACATTGAACACATCCGTCATTCGAAAGGCATGGCATTATCAGGTGGAGAAAGAAGGCGTGTGGAGATTGCACGTGCTCTGGCAATGGATCCTCAATTTATTCTGTTAGATGAACCTTTTGCAGGTGTTGATCCCATCTCTGTTCTCGACATTCAGGGCATTATTCAAGAGCTGGCCCAACGTGGTATTGGTGTATTGATCACGGATCATAATGTCAGAGAAACCCTGAAGGTATGCCAACGTGCTTATATCTTTAACGAAGGCGAAGTGATTGCGCGTGGAACCCCTGAAGATATTCTGAAAGATAAAAATGTATTAAGCGTCTATCTGGGCCGTGACTTCAGGATGTGACATTACTGGCGGCAGAGTCATCTGTTCAGTTAACATAGACACTGTTCTGATTTGGCTATATCTATGAATGTAAAATGGTTTTTCATATTTTTTGTATTTTTTTCAGCAGCACAGCGCATGCCGAAGAAAATTCAAAAAATACCGATCTTAAGCATGTAACCATAAAACTACACTGGCAACATCAGTTTCAGTTTGCGGGCATCTATGCCGCCAAAGAAAAAGGGTTTTATCGCCAGGCAGGATTAGATGTTGAGATTCTGACCGGTTTCAACCATCCCTATGATGAAGTTGAGAATGGAAATGTAGATTTTGGCATATCCGGCACCGGGATAGTCATGGAATATATGAAAGGTCGTCCCTTTGTAGCATTAGGCGCTACCTTTCAAAGCAGTCCATATGTGTGGTTGGTCAAAGCTGACTCCGGCATTTATTCTGCAGCAGATTTTGTAGGTAGGACAATCAACCGGCAATCTGAGGCTGATGATTTAACGGCCATTTTTCTACAACAGCATGTTGATACGTCAAAGATTAATTTTGTTCCCCCAGCAAAAACTATCTCAATGATTTGATCAGTGGTCGCATTGATGGCGTCACAGCCTATATTTCGAATGAACCCTTCTACATGCAAGAGCAAAATGAGCCTTACAGAGTAATTTCCCCCAGGGACTACGGCATCAATTTTTATAGTGACATTCTCTTTACAACGCAAAGCTATATTCAAAATAATCCAGAGTTGGTGGATGCTTTTCGAAAAGCAACCTATCAAGGATGGACATACACGGCAGAACATACCGACGAAATTATTGATCTCGTATTAGAAAAATATAATACGCAACGCAAAACACCTGCACACGTCAATTATGAAGCGGAACAATTATTAAAACTCAGTCTCTACCCTACCGTAGAATTTGGTCATGTCACCCTCAGTCGTTGGAAACAAATTGCTGAGACTTATAATAAGTTAGGTATCAATGATCAGTCCCGAGATCTGGATGAGTTCATTTATACAGCACCTGATAGTGAGATCGTCCTGTTCAAGTGGTTAGTACTTATATTAAGCGGATTGAGTCTGACTATTATCTTTTTTTACCTGGTAAAACGTCACCATAACCGAATATTGACCAAGGAAATCCAGGAAAAAACAGAGTCGATAAAAAAAGAGTTGGCCAATCGCTCAGCGCTGGAAGCCCAGGCCAAACAAGAAAGCCTCAGACTAAAGACATTACTAGACACCACGATCGATAGCGTCATCACGATTGATGCCTATGGCGTTATAGTCAGCTTTAATAAAGCTTCAGCACAACTCTATGGTTATACCCCGGAAGAAATAATTGGCAAAAATATCACTGAATTAATGCCAGCCAGTTATCGTGATATGCATAAACTGGGCATGGCTCGTTTTCTATCAACAGAAGATAGTCACATTATCGGCAAACCTGTTCAACTAGAAGCTTTACATAAAAGTGGGAATCTGTTTCCAATCGAGCTGACCATCAGTCATTTTAAATGGGATGAAAAACACTTTTTTACTGGTATTGCACGCGATATTTCTAAACAAAAGGCAGAACAAAAGGCCTTGATTCAAGCCAAGCTCGAAGCGGAACGAGCCAATAAAGCGAAGTCTGAGTTTCTATCTGCCATGAGCCACGAACTTCGCACACCTTTAAACGGCATCCTTGGCTTTTCTCAACTCTTGCTATCAGATAATGATCCCAGTCCTTCAGAGCAACAACGACATCAAATCAAACAAATCATTGAGAGTGGGGAGCACTTACTTAACTTAATAAATGATGTGCTGGAATTATCTAAAATTGAATCGGGTAATATCCAGTTATCAACTGAACATATTTCCATCAAAAGTATATTTGATGCGTGCCTGCCAATGCTGGAAACCATGGCAAAAAAATATGATGTGAAGATTACTGTCCCTGAACAAAATGATACGGTCGTGATTGCTGATCTGACCAAACTAAAACAGGTATTTATTAATCTGGTCAGTAATGCCATCAAATACAACAAAGCCGGTGGTCAAGTTATCGTTACAACACGCCTGCTGCCGCAAAGCGGTTGTCTAAAAATGACCATAACCGATACAGGACATGGTATTTCAGCTGATAAACAAGCCCATGTATTTACTGCTTTTGAGCGACTGGGACAAGAGTATGCCAATATCGAAGGCAGTGGCGTAGGGCTGAGTATTAGTAAACGCCTGATTGAAGCAATGGGCGGTAAAATCGATTTCGCCAGCACTGAGGGTCAAGGCAGCAGCTTCTGGATTGAGCTGCCACTATCTACACAACAAACGGCATGGCATTCAGCTCAGCGTCCGTCTTCAGAAATGAATGAGAAGCCAACTCCAACCCGTCGAACAGACATGCAGATTGAAACCTCATCACGCCATGTACTTTATATTGAAGATAATCCGGCAAATATTCGTTTAATTGAAGTGTTCTTTTCACGCTACTCGAATGTTAGCTTTCATAGTTGCGCCACCGCAGAAGAGGGGCTGGCATTTATTGAGGAACGACGTCCAGATTTAATACTTATGGATATCAACCTTCCCGGCATGTCAGGAATAGAAGCGACCAAAACGATCAAAGCCTCAGATGAGATGAAGACCATACCGGTGATAGCTTTAACCGCAGCGGCAATGCAGGAAAATAAGGACGCCGCGGCAGGCATATTTACTGCTTATGTAACTAAACCGATTGATTTCGGCCAGTTAACACAATTACTGAAACCTTACCTCTGAGTTATTTTAACTCTGACTCAGGTGGGAAAAATAAGCGTGGCTCTACTCGTTCGTCATTAAGACTCACACCCAAATGTAAGTGTGGCCCAGTCACCCGGCCTGTGGCCCCCACAGTACCAATAATATCCCCCTGATTGACTGTCTGACCATCCTTTACGTCTATACGGTTTAAATGACAAAACATAGTGATCAGACCTTGACCATGATCAATAAAGACCGTATTGCCATTAAAAAAGTAATTGCCTGTCCCTCTGACAATACCTGACGCTGGTGCCTGAATAGGCGTGCCAGTTTTAGCAGCGATATCCATGCCGCTATGCGGCTTTCTTGGCTCACCATTAAAAACACGGCGGCGACCAAATAAACCACTTACACGTCCTTTCACAGGCCAGATAAAATTCACTGTTTCACTATCAGTGTCAGTCCATGCGGTTAATGCTTGTTGAATACGGCTTGATTCCTGATTAATTCGTTTCATATCCAACGAGTTGGGATTCACTTTCCGCTTATCTTTTACCGTAATGTACTGTGTCGGGTACTGTTTATCTTTAATCGAAAATAACTGCGTACTTTTTTCTTCACCACGTTTAACAACGACACGCAACGTTCCCGCTTTTGCTGATAATGGAACCCCAACAACTGCCTGCCAAAGACCATCCGCTTTCACCACCATGACAGGTTTGTCTTCAAAACGTACATCAGGTTTCGTTTCTTCGATACTACCAACAGGCAAAATGACGACCCCACCGGGAACAGCTGATTGCTCTGGAAGCTTTGCCAAGACATCTGAACAAATTAACAAGAGAAAAGACAATATCCAGCCATTAAATTTCATCAACGTTTTTCACCTCACAACTTAGCTGCCCTTGATGCAACCGTACTAAGACCTTATCACCTGGAGCAACGGCTGATGCCGAGGTGATTACTTCACCTGAATCCGCCCTACTGGTAATGCTGTAGCCCCTATCCAGGGTATTCAAGGGACTTACCGCTGCAAGCGTCCGCACCTGTTGTGCCAGAAATTGTCTTGCTTTATCGAGATGCTGACGCATTAAACGGTGGTGCTGTTTATTCAATGTATGTACCAGGTTTTGTTGTTCATGTAATCGAGACAGTGGCACCTGTCTCTGTAACCTGAACTGTAATGACAAAAATTGCTGATGCATGCTTTTTTGCTGAGTTCTGAACGCAGTTTGCAAACGATGAGACAAGCCCTCTAACATCGCGCGTTGCTTTTCGATCTGTGCTTTCGGATGTTTTAACCTGACCGATAAATAATCAAGTTTTTGCTGGCAATTCAGTATTTGTCGATGCCAGGCTGAATCCAATAGTCTTTTTTGTTGAGTAAGCCATTGTGTTTGTTGTCGTAAAACCAATTCAGGCCGAGGAAGGGCGCGATGTAAATGTTGCAAATGTCGCTGTTCAGAAGTCAGACGCTGACGAATAATGTGTGTCATTTGCTGCTGATAGCGTTGAAAATTGAGCAAATACTGCTGGGCATCCGGCACTGCTAACTCAGCAGCGGCAGATGGTGTCGGAGCTCTGACATCAGCGACAAAATCACAAATCGTGAAATCAATCTCATGCCCGACGGCTGAGATAATGGGAAGTTCGCAGGCAAACAGAGTGCGTGCTAATTGCTCATCATTGAAGCTCCACAAATCCTCCAAAGAGCCTCCACCACGACCAATGATGATGACATCGCAGTCGCGTCTTTGATCAGCCAGTTTCACTGCAGCAATTAATTGCCCTGCTGAACTTTCACCTTGCACGGCTACGGGATATAAAATCACATCCACTGCAGGAAAACGACGTTTCAACACACTCACAATATCATGCACAGCTGCGCCATCTGGCGATGAGATAATGCCTACAGCTTTAGGTAATATCGGTAGTGTTTTTTTGTGCGCCTGGTCAAATAAACCTTCTTGACCAAGCCGGTGTTTTAAGGCTTCGTATGCTCGCTGTAATGCACCACTTCCCGCCTCTTCCATATGCTCAACAATAAGCTGAAACTCACCACGCCCCTCATACAAACTGACACGAACACGCAATAAAACCTGCATGCCATTTTCAGGCGTGAAACGTAATTGATTATTGCGATTACGAAACATCGCACAGCGAACTTGCGCGGCTTCGTCTTTTAACGTGAAATAAATATGCCCTGAGGCAGGCATGGCCAAGTTAGAAATCTCGCCTTCCACCCAGAGTAATGGAAATGAGCCTTCCAGCAACACACGGGCTTCTCTGACTAAACGAGAAACTGGATACACATCTTTCACCGCGCGATTTGCTACTGCGCTTCTCTGATTAGATGTAGATTGTACTGCCATAACGCTAGATATTCCTGATATAATTGCAGGATCATATTACAGGTAATTTCAGGAACGTGCCCGATGAGAATTGCTCAAGAAGCCCTGACGTTTGATGACGTATTACTCCTACCTGCGTACTCAAACGTTCTCCCTCGTGATGTCGATTTAACCACCAAGTTAACACGTGACATCACCATCAATATCCCACTGCTTTCGTCAGCGATGGATACCGTCACCGAAAGTCGCCTCGCCATTGCGATGGCTCAGGAAGGTGGCTTAGGTATTCTGCATAAAAACATGACTATCGAACAACAAGCCAATGAAGTTCGTAAGGTCAAGAAATTTGAAAGCGGTGTTGTACGTGACCCCATCACTGTTTCACCGAATACCACCATTGGTGAAGTGGTCGAGCTGACCCGTTCACACAACATCTCTGGTGTACCTGTGGTAGATGGGGACGATCTGGTCGGTATCGTCACAAGTCGTGATCTGCGTTTTGAAACACATTACAGCAATCCTGTTTCAGAAATTATGACGAAAAAAGACAAACTGGTTACCGTCAAAGAAGACGCATCACGTGACGAAGTCCTGGCACTTTTACACAGTAACCGCATTGAAAAAGTGCTCGTCATCGACGACAACTTTCATCTTACGGGCATGATTACCGTAAAGGATATTCAAAAACAAACAGATAACCCACTGGCTTCTAAAGACGATCAAGAACGCTTACGTGTGGGTGCTGCAGTGGGTATCGGTGCTGAAAGTAATGCCCGTATTGAAGCCTTAGCTGCTGCAGGTGTGGATGTCATTGTTGTGGATACAGCACATGGCCATTCTCAGGGTGTTTTAGATCAAGTTAAGTGGGTCAAACAAAATTTCCCACAAGTACAAGTCATCGGCGGAAACATCGCCACAGCTGAAGCCGCACTAGCCTTAGTTGAAGCGGGAGCAGACGCGGTTAAAGTAGGTATTGGTCCTGGCTCAATTTGTACTACACGTATTGTTGCCGGTGTCGGTGTTCCTCAAATCAGCGCCATCAGTAACGTCGCAAAAGCCTTAGAAGGTACGGGTATTCCCGTTATTGCTGACGGAGGTATTCGCTTCTCTGGTGATATTGCTAAAGCCTTAGTTGCTGGTGCACACACCATCATGATTGGTGGAATGTTTGCCGGTACGGAAGAAGCACCGGGTGAAGTCGAGCTTTATCAAGGCCGTTCGTACAAATCATACCGTGGTATGGGTTCAATGGGTGCCATGCAGCAAAAACAAGGTTCAAGTGACCGTTACTTCCAAGAGTCCAGCGAAGCTGACAAACTTGTTCCAGAAGGTATTGAAGGCCGTGTACCGTTCAAAGGCAGCTTGAGCGCCGTGATTCATCAGCTTATTGGTGGTATCCGTGCCAGCATGGGTTACACCGGCTCAGCGACTATTGAAGATATGCGCACCAAACCGCAATTCGTAAAAGTCACTTCTGCCGGGATGAGTGAGAGTCATGTACATGATGTCACCATCATCAAAGAAGCGCCGAACTACCGCGTTAATTAACCCTTTCACAACTGCCCCTCTCTGGGGCAGTTGTTATTTAACAGAGTTGAAGATACCTCAATGAGCAGCAACATCCACGACCACCGCATCCTTATTCTTGATTTTGGCTCTCAGTACACACAGCTTATCGCACGACGTATTCGTGAAGCCGGCGTGTATTGCGAACTGCGCAATCCGGAAATAACTGAAGCCGAAATCCGTGAGTTTAATCCCAAAGGTATTATTTTATCGGGTGGACCAGACTCAACGATTGGAGAAGCGGCACCTAGCGCACCACAAGCGGTATTTGAGATGGGTTTACCCGTCTTAGGCATTTGTTATGGCATGCAAACCATGGCTGCCCAACTTGGTGGGGCGGTAGAATCATCCAATCATCGTGAATTCGGTTATGCTCAGATTCGTGCTCGAGGTCATTCTGAATTACTTCGCGATATTGAAGATCACACTACCGCTGAAGGCTGGGGCATGCTCGATGTATGGATGAGCCATGGTGATCGCGTCGCTGAATTGCCTGAAGGTTTTAAAATTATCGCCAGCACCGACAGCGCCCCTATTGCTGGCATGGCCGATGAAGAGCGCCACTTTTATGGTGTTCAATTCCATCCCGAAGTCACGCATACCACACAAGGCCAGCGCATGATTGAGCGTTTTCTTGTAGATATCTGTGGCTGCGAGTGTTTGTGGACTTCAGCCAATATCATCGAAGACAGCATCAAAGCTATCCGTGAACAGGTCGGTGATGACGAAGTATTGCTTGGATTATCAGGTGGCGTCGACTCATCCGTTGTGGCTGCTCTTCTGCATAAAGCCATTGGTGACCAGTTAACCTGTGTCTTCGTTGATAATGGTCTGCTTCGTGAAAACGAAGGTGATCAGGTTATGGCGATGTTTGCTAAACACATGGGTATTCGAGTGATTCGTGTCGATGCCGAAGATCGTTTCCTGAATGAGTTAGCGGGTGAAGCCGATCCTGAGAAAAAACGTAAAATCATCGGCCGTGTCTTTGTTGAAGTCTTTGATGAAGAATCCGCCAAATTAAAAAATGTGAAATGGCTGGCTCAAGGCACTATCTATCCAGATGTCATTGAGTCTGCAGCAGCCAAAACCGGTAAAGCTCACGTTATTAAGACTCACCATAATGTCGGTGGCTTGCCAGAGCATATGAAACTGCAACTGGTTGAGCCTCTACGTGAATTATTCAAGGATGAAGTGCGCAAGTTAGGTGTAGAACTCGGTCTGCCATCTGATATGGTTTATCGTCATCCGTTCCCAGGCCCTGGCTTAGGTGTGCGCATTCTTGGCGAAGTGAAAAAAGAATTTGCTGACTTACTACGTAAAGCCGATAACATCTTTATCGAAGAGTTGCGTAAACACGACCTGTACGATAAGACCAGTCAGGCATTTGCTGTATTCCTTCCTGTGAAATCAGTCGGTGTGATGGGTGATGGTCGCCGTTACGACTATGTCGTATCACTACGCGCTGTAGAAACGATTGATTTCATGACAGCCCGCTGGGCCAATCTGCCTTATGATTTTCTGGATCTGGTTTCACGTCGTATCATTAATGAAACAGCCGGTATTTCTCGGGTTGTTTATGATATCTCAGGCAAACCACCCGCCACGATTGAATGGGAATAAAACAAAAACATTGTTTCATCAGTGGTCGGGTTCAAGGCGTCAGTTACCGCTACTCGGCCCAGCAACAAGCTCATCAACTCGGCGTAGCAGGCTGGGTCAGAAACCTGACTGATGGTCGAGTTGAACTACTCATTCAAGGTGAAACCGAGCAACTGGAATGCATGCTCAAGTGGGCTAATCAAGGCCCACGATTTGCTGAAGTCACTTCACTTGACATCAGTGAGCAATCACCAGACCAAACATTCACTGATTTTGAGATTCGCTAATTAATGTTTCACTTGTCTACTATCTAGTGGAGAGCATTGCTAAACATAAAACAAACGCTATGATGTATTCCCAGTCTGCATACGATAAATAAGAAGGACACCACATGGCCCAACGCTTCAACTCCCAGAGTTTTTTTGTACGTTTTTTGTTTGCTTTACTTCTGGTCTTTGTCAGTTACAACCCGAGTGGTTATAGCTACTATCACTGGGCTCAGGATGCGTTTTTTGGCCAGGGAACGTTTAAAACACCACCATTTGCGATGACAACGGTGTTATTAATGATCGGCTGGACGATTTATCTGAGAGCGACGTTTCGTTCGCTAGGTGGATTTGGCTTATTACTCGCACTGGCGTTCTTTGCAATTATTATCTGGTGGCTGGTTGATCTTGGCTTACTGGGCATTGATGATTTCTCTATTCTCAGCTACATCGCCCTATTCCTTATCTCAGCGGTGTTAGCCGTCGGTATGTCATGGTCGCACATCCGTCGCCGTATCTCTGGGCAAATTGATACAGACGATGTGGATGAAGATTAGGATATAGCTGAACATTAAGGGTATTTTGCATTGTGCCAAAGCAAGAAAATGATTTCACTGAAAGCGCGGCTGAACTAGCGTGGAATACCCTAACTGCAGAAGATGATGGCAGAGCGTGTAAAGACATACCGGAAGAAGCCTGTGACGAACAACCACGAAACTTTTCAACGCATGTTCTCTCTTTATCACTAACAAAGTCGGCTGATGCCTTTGTAAATCCTAAACTCATCTTAAGCTGGATTCTTACTACACTAGGGACACCGGCTTATTTCATCGGTTTACTCGTGCCCATTCGAGAAGCCGGATCGCTTCTACCACAATTATTTATTGCTGATACCGTACGTTCTCTGGCTCTACGTAAATATGTTTGGGTATTGGGGAGTTTGATTCAAGGTCTGAGCGCGGCAGGCATGGGCATAGCAGTGATGACGCTAGACAGTACGCTGCTCGGTATTGTTATAGTTTCACTATTAGGCGTGCTGGCACTTTCAAGAAGCATGTGTTCTGTATCTTATAAAGATGTTCTGGGCAAAACAGTCAGTAAGGCCAAGCGAGGCACAGCGACTGGCGCAGCATCCTCTTTATCAGCCGGATTAGTGATTGCCTATGCGCTGCTTATTTCTCTTGAAGTCGTTGATAAATTAACGCTGGTAACCATAGGGCTGTTCTTTGCTGCAGGCTTCTGGATTCTCGCCTGTGCATTATTTTCAACATTAGAAGAACGAAAAGGTGCGACAGAAGGGGGTAAGAATCTTTTTATCGTTGCCAGAAAGAACCTTTCATATTTATACACTGATCATGAGTTGGGACTATTTATCCTGACTCGTGCATTACTGATAGCCACGGCACTTGCACCACCGTTCATGCTGGCATTGAATGCAGAGCAAATGGATAACTCTATCGGTGGTTTAGGCAGCTTATTGTTTGCCTCATCATTAGCCAGTTTGATCAGCGGTTATGTCTGGGGTCGTCTCGCCGATATTTCGAGCCGGAAAGTCTTGTTCTTTTCAGGCTTTAGTGCGGGTACTGCTCTTGTTTTCACGGTGATTGCGGCCAACTATCATCTACTAGAGACAAACTGGATATTGCCCTTTTTATTATTCGCGCTGATGATCGCTTATGAAGGTGTTCGAATGGGACGCTCAATTCACTTAGTCGATATCGCGGATCAGGATAAACGGGCTATATACACGGCTCTCTCAAATACCATCATTGGACTGTTTTTATTGCTAGGGGGATTATTTAGCTTAATTTCGCATTGGTATGGTGAACAAACCGTTCTATTGATTTTTGCTTTGATGAGTTTTCTAGCCATGTTACCGGCCTATCTGTTGAAAGAAGCACAATAAAAAGCTTCTTTCATATCAATATACAGGGATGATTCCTTAGCCAAGTTTTCACTCATTGCTTATGCTTAGTTTTCTAGTCTTGGTGATACCGCCAAACCATAAAAAATAAAAGCGAAACCTTATGAGTGAGAGAGATAATGCCTTTTTTAACCGTGCGGATGCATTTATCGCACTGGCTAATGAACAGATGGAAAAAGGAGTAGCAGCCGGCGAAGTTAGTACTTCATTTATGTATTCTCTGGCCCGATACACCGCCTGGTTCAGCGCATCAGGCTGGACTAAAAGTCAGCATATGGCTGATTCAAGAGATGAAACCATCGAATTTTTTGTAAAAGAATATCGACAAATGTTAGAAATGAATATGGATGATTATATTCAGAATTTTGACCAATATATTCAAGTATCAACAGAACTAAAACAAAAAGATTAGTTGAGTTAGAACGCCTTTTTCTCAACTTTATGCTTTGATTATTAAAAATAATCAGTCAATTCAATTAAATTGATATAGCATCTAATCATCAATGATTGATTGGATTGACTGATATGTTTGTTCGTTTTTCAAAAACACTCAACTGCATCATTTTTACTGGTGTATTTTTTTCCCTGACTGGCTGCGCAACCCGATACTTAATAGAATCCGATCGATATCATCAGTCACCTGAGACAGCTTCACATCAATATATCGATGCCGTGAGCCATTGATCCGCCATCAAGTCCCTTTTCACAAGCCTTTGATGAGCAGTAATGATAGTATGCGCATATGTTTACTATGGAGAAACCTATGTTTATTCATGTATTAAAGTTGCTAAGCTTGTGCGCATTCCTATTACTGAGTGCCTGCCATCACTACCACCCACATAAAACAATGCCACCAGGCCATGATCCCAATGGGCCGGGCAATAGTGAAAATGCGCCAGGCCATAACAAATAAACAGGAATAAATAATGCTGCTTAAATTACTCGGTATTTTATTTATTGCTGCAGGTACAGCGGGCTTAGTGATCGATGACATTCAATTTACCAAGAAAACCCATGAAGCGGATCTCGGTATCATTGAGCTGCAAGTTGATGAAAAAGAAATTTACCATGTACCTGAATGGCTCGGTGCCATCAGTATTGGTTTGGGCACACTGCTACTCTTAGTTCCAACTGGCCGTCGTCGCCGTTAAACCACTATCATCACGCATCATAACGACTTTATGATGCGTGAATCTTACCTTCTTTCTATCTCAAAATGTCTTGAGAACTTGTCTCGTAGTCCTGCTTATTGCCATTTTTTGGACACAAAAACAAAACATTTTTTTTCATGGCTGTTAGTATGACCATCCACACAAATTTGGATCTCTGCTTCTTAAACAACTTACAAAAGCATGTTTAAAAAACAGTCATTCTTGTGTGGTGTGTTTTTTTAATGGAGAAAAAACGATGCAACACCGAATAAAGAATTCTGTAAGTCGATCACTGCTGTTTGCACAAGATGTTGGTTTGATTCTTGTTGCGATTGCCACCATGGTAGCCATTGGTATCGAAGTCAACATAATGATTACCAACAGCTATGTATCACTCACTGATCTGCTACTTATGTTCATATACCTAGAGGTTCTGACGATGGTAGCGGTTTATTACGAGTCGGGTGAACTTCCTATCAAGATACCGTTGTATATAGCGATTGTTGCTTTAGCCCGTTATCTGATTCTTGATATGAAAAATATTGATACATGGCGGATTCTGGGAATCGCTTCTTCTATTCTATTAATAGGAGCATCGATCATCATCATTCATTACTGTAAACAATTAATACAGGATAAAGTTGAAAGCTGATCATAAATAACGCGATGAACAGCTTGTTTGGCGGAACTGGCAACAGTTCCGCTTTTTTTGACTACCCTGCTCTACCCATTCATGTTTTACATATAAGCCGACCTATTTTCAGCTTTGATTAAGATTGCATGACTAAGCTCAACTTAATGTCATCAATAAATGAGGTAATCATGCAACAGCTGAAACGCATTTCCGGTCACTGGTTAACGTTAACATTAGCCTGTTTCAGTCTCATATTATTGCTGAGTTACACAAACACCGAAGCCCAAATCAAAGAGACTAATCCATGGGATCTCAACGCCCATTATTCAGTTGGTAAACCGATCACTATTGATGGCATTAAAGATAATCTGTCTGGTTTAAGCTACCAACCAGAAACAGATCATTTATTTGCTGTTCTCAATAACCCTGAACAACTCATCGAACTCACAAAACAAGGCGATATTGTCCGTCGAATTGATCTGGATGGGTTTATCGATACAGAGAGTGTCGCCTACCTTGGTCAGAACCAGTTTGTAGTCACCGAGGAGAGAAGACAAAAACTGGTTTTCTTCACTATTGATGAGAAAACAGAAAGAGTGAAATATTCAGACAGTAAACACTTACATATGAATTGGGCAAGATTAGATAACAATGCTATGGAGGGATTAGCCTGGTCTCCCCATTATGGATTTTTTATCTTACAGGAAGAGCCCCCTATGATTCTGAATCATATGACTGATGAAACAGACAGAGATATTACCCAAGTGGATGTAGAGAAGTTAAATCAAACTTTACCTGAGCTGGTAAAGGACTTCGCCGGTATCAGTTTATTTTATATCGAACAATCACCATACCTGTTAGTACTCAGTGAAGCTTCGCATGAGTTGAATCTAATTAATTTAAATGGCAATACACTCTCAAAGCAGAGTCTAAAAAAAGGGATCTTTAATCTATGGCCCATTATGAAACAGCCTGAAGGTGTCACCGTTGATAATGATGGCAATATATTTATTGTGGGTGAGCCTAATCAATTATTGACCTTAACAAGACATCGCAAACTCAATCAGGGCCTATAAAAAAAAGCGGTCATTTGACCGCTTTTTTTATTTATGGCTGTCGTTGTTTATACATCATAGTTAGATGCTGAAACATCGCCGCCATGTCCTGTCCAGTTAGTATGGAAAAATTCGCCACGCGGCTTATCCACTCGTTCATATGTATGAGCACCGAAATAATCTCGCTGTGCCTGTAGTAAATTGGCAGGTAAGCGTTCACTACGATACCCATCATAAAATGACAGGGCGCTGCTAAATGTAGGGACAGGAACACCTATGCTGACCGCTGTAGCCACAGCTTTACGCCATCCAGGCAGGGCATGGGTGATAGCGTCAATAAAGAAATCATCCAGTAATAAATTCTGTAGATCAGGGTTAATATCAAACGCATCACGAATTTTGCCAAGAAACTGGCTACGAATAATACAACCACCTCGCCACATTAGCGCTATGCCACCATAATTGAGCTGCCAACCATACGTTTTAGCCGCTTCACGCATCAGCATATACCCTTGAGCATAAGAGATTATTTTTGATGCATATAAAGCATCACGGATAGCGTTAACCATCTCCGCCTTGTCACCGTCGAAACGTGCTGTGATGGCAGGTAAAACTTTTGACGCCGTCACACGCTCGTCTTTTAGAGAGGACAAACAACGCGCAAACACAGCTTCACCGATTAATGTCAGAGGAATCCCCAGATCCAGTGCATTCATCCCTGTCCATTTTCCCGTGCCTTTTTGTCCGGCCGTGTCGAGAATATGATCGAGAAGTAACTCACCATTCTCATCACGCTTAGCCAAAATATCACGTGTAATCTCGATCAAATAAGAGTCCAGAACGCCCTCATTCCATTCGGCAAAGACGCGATGAATTTCCTCTCCACTCATACCGAGACCTTCACGCATCATCTGGTAAGCTTCACAGATGAGTTGCATATCGCCGTACTCAATTCCGTTATGTACCATTTTCACATAGTGACCAGCCCCATCATTTCCTACCCAATCACAGCAGGGTTCACCATCCACCTGTGCTGATATTTTCTGGAAAATAGGCTTAACGGCGGGCCATGCCGCATTATTTCCTCCCGGCATCAAAGAAGGTCCATGCCTTGCTCCTTCCTCTCCTCCTGATACACCACTGCCTATAAATAGAATCCCTTTCTGACGTAGCTCCTGCGTTCTTCTATCACTGTCATTAAAGAGCGAGTTACCACCATCAATGATGATGTCTCCCTTTTCAAGGTAAGGCACCAATTGCTCAATAAAAGCATCAATAACGGGGCCAGCTTTCACCATAAGCATCACCCGACGCGGTGGCTTCAAGCTACTGACAAAGCTTTTCAAATCATGACAGCCAAGAACATTTGTACCTTTGGCTGGCCCATTGAGAAACTCGTCCACTTTACTGGTGGTACGATTGAATACGGCGACTTTGAATCCTTTATCATTCATGTTCAGGACAAGGTTCTGACCCATTACGGCCAGTCCAACGACACCGATATCTGCTATTGCGGGATTATCTACTTCACTCATAATTCTTTGCACACCTTTATATATTCACCAACTGCTTCACGGGTTGAACCGACAACTAAACGTCGTTGTCCTGATGCCGAATCACACTCTACAGCTCCTGCAACCTCAATCGTTTCACCTTTTTGTGCTTGACCAACATACGTGTGAGTAAACGAAATAACCTCTGGTGTCATTTCATTATCTATAAGGTAACGGGCTGGAAAATCAAATGCTTGCTTATCATCAATCACCACCGCTTTGAGGGTAGAAATACCCTGTTTCATATAGTGATGGTGATCGACCACTACTTCTTCAGGCAAACTGACCATACCAATATCAAACTTGGTTCCATCAATGGCTGCCTTGTTATATTTACGTGCCTCATGCCAAGCAAACTCATCGAAATTAAGCGATCCCCCCGGCGCTGAAAATTATCTTTCATCAATGAAATATCTAGTGAGGACAATTGCTGCTCTGCAATGGCTTGCTTTACTGCGAGACGAGTTTTATAAAAAGCGTCACGCCCATAAACGACCAAATCAATATCTGATCCTTTCTTTTGCTGGCCAATCAACATTGATCCAGTCAGTCCTAAGGCGCTAGTATCAACTCCATACCCCGTCAATATCTCGATCAGGCGGTGACATTTTTCTTCTATTTTATCGTGAGCTGGACGTTCAAGAAGCGTTTTTAAACAGCGTTCTGGTTGATGATGAACCGTGACATCAGCGGGTTTGACGGCATGAAACTCTGCATCAAACTGCTTGGATTTGAATAAGTACTGTGGGTAATGACGACCCAAAAGACGGTTAGCTTGTTCAGTATCAATCTTTTGCCATTGACCTCCATTCTGAACATACCGCAGAAAGCAACCAATCTTTTGTTGATGAGGGTGATAGCTGACCACAGCAAAAATAAGACCTTCAACGGTCTCAATAAAGTCTTTTGGCAAATAGGGAAAATCAGCCTGTCTCATCGTATGTTGAGCTCCTTTGTTAAAGGCATCATGACAAGAAACTACCCCTTCTACCCCACATCCATAAACCTGACAGAGATAAGAAAACAATCATGAGTCCCAGTAAATCTATTAACCAAATACCCAGATCGCCAAGGATACGACCGTTATGTATATCAATTAGAAGTTGCTGAACACTGATGCCTTTACCATAGAAAAATTGTTTGAGTGCATCATGCACGGATTGTGGTAAAGGATGCGGCATACTCCATGAGACGCCTTGTAATGAAATCGGTTCCCACTTATCCAGCATAAAGTTACTACGCCACATTGCTTGGCGTGTTTGTAAAACAGGCTCACCATGATAAAGACCGATATTTTGAATGGGGGCAGGAATGCCTGCTTCAGCGCCCATTTTTTCGATGAACTCCCCTTCACGAGTCAGAAGAATCAATGCGTCATCAGTGGTCAAAACAATGATATCTTCCAGGCTGATGCCACCTAATAGAGGACGTTGTAAATGCGTTAGTGGTTTGGCATCAATAAAAAGTTGATGACCAAACTGAGAAAACATCTTGTTATCAATGAGAAATGAGACATCAGGTTGTATTTTCCCCATACCGTAACGAGACATTAGCCAGTCTTCATTAATGTATATTTCGTCGAGCTTGAGTTGTGCAGCATGATTGATAAGTGAGCCACTCATTACTTTCAGCAAAATGATGATAGCCAAAATAGTCATTACGATGACACTGACAATATTTCTTTTACCGTGCATGAGAGAAGTCTTTAATTGAGAATATTTTTTAGTTTGCCAGCATTGAACTTAAATTTGTAGTTTCGCTGATAGCAGATATGAAAAAGGCAGTCGAAACTGCCTTTTTATTTTGTTTAAGTGAAAGACTAGAAGTCTACTATTAATCCTGCCCAAACCGTTCTTTCGATATTCGGACGAGCACCAAACGGGCTACGTGAAATGATTTCCTGTCTATCAAACAAGTTTTCCACTTTTACAAACACTTCAGGTCCCCTGGAAAACTGATAACGGCTAATCAGATCCACTGTAGTCAATGCATCATTTTTATCTAGTCGGCTGTCAGATTTATTACAACCAATCGATACACAGGTCTCATCGATATACTTCAGGACGGCATAGTTATTCCAGCCATTATTGTGCTCTAAACCGACCCGAATACTGAAAATATTCTCAGGAATATTTTGTAATTGCTGACCACTGGCAAATTCATCACCGGAGGTCGTTTCGGCGTCGGTATAGGTATAAGCCAGATCAACAGGAATCAAGAAGTCGCCCGCAGTGAATAAAGTCCCGGCTTGAAATTCAAGACCTTTAACTTTGGCACCACCGACACTGAAAGAACCTGATTCAGCATCATTACTACATGGTGCGGCGACTGAACATTGCTCCACCAGGTTGCTGAAATCTGAATAGAAAGCAATGGCTTCACCATAGAATACGCCATGGTTGAAGCGCAGACCAAGTTCATAATTGTCACTCTTACCCGGCTCAGTACCATCTTCTGCACCAGCACTAAGTGGAATCATCCCTTCGTGAAAACCTGCGAGAACCTGCCAGTTGTCGGTCAGATCAAACGTCCCGGAGATACCAGCAAGATATTCACGGTAATCATTATCCACTCTATCGGTCACTGATGATCGAGCTGCACCACCAGCATACCGGCGCGCTTTAGTCTCAACATCTTCCATTCGCAATGACAAGTTCAATAACAAACGCTCAGTGACTTGATAATCATCTGTAATCCAGAGACTGAGTGCTTGAGCTTCTTCAAGACGGTTGTCACTGGAGCCAACTGCATTTGTGCCCTGATAGACAAGCTGACCATTAACCTGGTCATACACTTCTACTGGTTGGAAACGATCCGTCTCATCATAATGCTGGCGGGCACCAAAGTTGACATCATGCTCACCTACCAGCCAGTTGAAGTTAGCCTGCACACCGTATGAATCGTATGTACGGTTATTGTTTTTATATAGGAGATTCTCTTCGTCGATAGTGCCTCGGAGTATACCAATAGCATTCGCATTACCAGCATTCGCATCAGCGATGATATCGCTACCATCACTAGTTGGGCTTGCTCTATCGTAATCACCATCGAATTTAAACCAGTTACGCTTGAACTCATTACGATAGGCTGTGACGGTAGAGGTAAGGTTATCGCTCCAGTCAAACACATGAGTCAGGTTAATACCAGTGTGTTGGTTATCCATCTCATCGATATGAGTCAGTCCATAGCGACGGTTTTCATCACGATGGAAATCTACATCAGTCAACCCGGCATAAGTTTCATCAGAGTTTTCCATCGAACGTTGAATTTTAAATAAGAACTTATTACGTTCACCTTCCCATGAGAGTTTAGCGACGTAATCTTCAAGTTGAAAGCCACTGTTATCATCATTACGGTCAATATCTTTAAACCCTTGATAATGGCGCTGAGCTGTTTCAATAGAGTAGCCCCATGGACCAGTTTTACCGCCATAATTGAGATGCAAATCAGCAGAGCCCCGATCGTTCATCATAAACATCGCACTGCCTTGATTAGTTTCAGGAATCGGAGTGGATACTAAATTGACAACACCGCCCACGGTTTGAGGACCGTAACGCAGTAATGGCGCCCCTTTAAGCACTTCAATAGAGTGCAATCTTGATGTGGTAGGAAAATAATATGCTGCGGGATTTGAGTATGGAGCCGGCGCAATCAGCACACCATCTTCCATCAAAGTAATATTCTGACTGCGTTCTGGCGAGGCTGCACGGATACCAATATTAGGACGAAGCCCAAACCCATCTTCTTCTTGAATATAAACGCCTGGTACAGTTTTCAACACCTGATGAATATCTGTTGTTGCTTCGGTCCTTAATTGCTCATGACTAACGACAGCTGCTGAACCTGGTAATTTACGTGCAGCTTCATCGTCACCAATAACCGTTACAGTATCTAACTCGGCAGCCTTACCCTCAGCAATTGACGATGATGAATAAAGGCCGATAGAAGTCGCAAGCGCTACACCACTTGCCAACACAGTCAGTCTTGATTTCACTTATATTCCCCTAATGTTAAATCTTTACAAAACTTTACAGAGGGGAAACATACACTAGTTAATAATGATTATCATTATTTCTTCTTGTTTTTTTAATAAATTTCTGCTTATTGTTGCAAAATTGCTACATCATCACGCGCAAACTTGGTTGCTCATTGATCGTTGTGTTGAATTCAAATAAGCCGCGGCTAAGGTCTTTAGCAAACTCAGAAAAATGATGTTCACTCATTCTGACTGTAATCGACCCCATTGTGAGATGAATCATTTTGCAATCAGGACAATGTTGAATATCGACTGTTTTTGATTCGAAGATGGTCGCTGGTTTACACGCTCTACTGGCCATGATGACTCCGTTAAAATGTTAAGAAAAGGAAAATGCTGTGCGCTGCTTGAGGTTCCGGTGACGACAGTAAACATCCCACCAACTCTTCGCATAAGATTGCCAAAGTGTTTTGATAGAAAGACGATCGTCTTGTGTGATCAACAAACGGTAGTTACGGCTTATTTGTAATGCCAAGCATGCTGATGGGCTAAGTTGATAGTAAGCCACCAGTTCCTTGATGGCGACTAACAGACAATCACGCTGCCACTCGAGTCGACTAAGTGGCATATTCATGATTGTAATTTCCTTGCTGCTGCAGATAGCAACATATTCCAAACTGTTTTCTTTGAGCTTCTATCCAGGCAATTAAAGTCTGCTGCGTGGAGCTTACCTTCGCGGATTAGGGTTTCAAGTGTCGTCTCATCAAATGCCAGATGAATGCTGTGTCTTCCATGTGTATTAAATTGTGCCGTTTTCATAACTCACCTCGTCCTGACAATGTGGAGATGAGTATAGATACATTTAAATCTAAATGCAAATCATTCTTATTTAATTAAATAGATTTCACTTGGTTTTTTTATGGGGAGTAGGATCCCGTTCCATAGTAGCCATAACCGACAAATGGCCAGTCATGTTTAGGGTTATATGGCAGACCTGAAACGGAATTATTGGCAGGCCAACGCTGATCTTTGAGTAATTGAATCACAGGTAAAGTGAGTTGCTTTTGATCAACGGTCATTTTTTTCTCGTCAACGACCTGCCCTAAAACGGTAATAAAACTATCTGGTTTGTAAACTTCCGGATCAAGAAAGTTGGCACTCCGCACATAAAACCGACCATCGCTGTTAAGGCTATCATCAGGTCGTCCAGCACGATTAAGAGGAAACTGGACAACCAGTATTTCTGATTGTTGGTCGGTGTTCTCGACGGCAATAATTTTGCCTCCCCAACGTACACGTTTACCGCTATTAGCCTGAATATCCATAGCGACTTGTTGAAGTGATAGATCCCCCTCTGCCGGTGGTTTTATCGAGGGTGACATATAACTACAGGCCACCAATAAAGATAAAGACAGTATGCTTGTTAATAAACGCATCATAGGTCGTTCTCCTATTATTTGTAAGCGATGCCTATGTGATTCAACAGACGTCGCTTATCTCTTCTTTCTATTATTTTTTCTGGCTGCTTTTTTTGCTGCTTTTTCTTCCCGAGCCACTAAAACCTGTTGCCATTCAGCTTCAATCATCTCAGGTGTTTCCATCGTTATCCTACCCAACATACCGGCTCTTAACTCTGTCAGAATAATTTTCGCTGCGCGATCTAAGTCCACTCGGCCACCAGATCGTAAACACCCGCGTTTTGTGCCGATAGTTTCCATGTTTTCAAGTGCATGCTCTGAAAGTTCAGACAAGCCAAATCGTTCTTTGAGTTGAGCCGGATAGGCTTTCATTAGATATTCAACGGCATATAAAGCAATATCATCATTATCAATTGCTGTTTCTTTGATTGCACCTGTGACTGCCAAACGATAGCCGCCATGAGGATTTTCTAGGTTTGGCCATAACACGCCAGGGGTATCATGCAAAACGACACCTTGCTCCAGGCGAATCCGCTGCTGCATTTTGGTGATAGCAGGTTCATTTCCTGTCTTAGCAATTTGCCTACCGGCCAGGCTATTAATCAATGTTGATTTTCCCACATTGGGAATCCCCATAATCATCGTATTGATTGGTCTACCCGCTTCTGCTTTTGCTGGCACCATATTTCTACATAGTGTAAGCAAATCAGCGATACCGTCATATTGCTGAGCCACCATGGTTAATGTCTTGGTATGACTCTGTTGTTCAAAATACTGCTGCCAGCGCTCAGTGAGAGAAACATCCGCGAGATCAAATTTATTTAATAATTTGATGCAAGGTTTATCCTTGCGAATCTCTGCCAGCATAGGATTCTGGCTACTGAAAGGAATTCGGGCATCCAGCACTTCAATAATCAGATCCACCTGAGGCAGAATCTCTTTTATTTCTTTACTGGCTTTGTGCATATGGCCGGGATACCACTGAATTGCCATTCATGTTCCTTTTTAATTATCGATAAACAATAGGTAACATTCTAACGTAAAGCCGCAATAACGCCGATTTGCTTTAATGACTTCTAGATGAAGACGCATTCCGCTGTGACTTGGGTAACGTATAATGCGGATTTTTCTATGATAACCGGAACAAAAATATGCCCAAGGCCAGTGATCTTAAACGTGGAATGGTAGTCGAAGTGCATGATGAGCCTTATGTTGTTAAGGATATTGATATTCGTAACCCATCTTCACGCGGCGCATCCACACTTTATAAAGTTCGTTTTAACCATCTTAAAACCAAACAAAAACGTGATGAATCTTTCAAAGGGGAGGACTTCCTTAAAGAAGTCGACTGTGAGCGTCTGCTAGTGCAGTTCTCTTATCAGGATGGTGACAGTTATATTTTCATGAATAACGAAAGCTATGAACAATATGCGATTAATGCTGCTGATATTGAAGATGCGCTAGGCTTTATTCATGATGGCTTGGACAATATTGTGGCGGTTTTATTAGAACAACAACTCGTTGCTATTGAGTTGCCAGCCGCGGTGTCATTGACTATCGTTGAAACTTCACCGGGTATAAAAGGTGCTACTGCTGCGGCGCGAACTAAACCAGCCACATTATCAACAGGACTGGAAGTTCAAGTGCCAGAGTATATCGAGAATGGTGAAATTATCCGGGTCAATACTGACACAGGTAAATTTATGTCGAGAGCGTAAACCGGGCAATATGAAGACACGCATCAAACATCTCATTTTAATCTGCTTGGGTTGGATGTTTGTCAGTCTTGGCATCATTGGCGTTATTTTACCTTTGATGCCAACCACGATTTTTCTGATTTTAGCGCTGGGATGTTTTGCTGAAAGCTCACCTCGTTTTCACCAAATGCTGCTCGATCATAAGTGGTTTGGTCCCCCTTTGAAGCAGTGGCAACACACGCATAGCATGCGTCGTGATGTAAAAAAGAAAGTATATCTAATTGTCGTTTTGTCTTTTGCTATTTCAATCGGTGCTGTCTGGGGTCATGTCTGGTTACAGCTCATGTTGTTTGTCATAGGGCTGGTTCTGTTAGCTTGTCTTTCTCGTATAAAAGAATCCAATTGAAACATGAGTGGTATGACGCTCTTACAGCGTCTCTGATACAGTGCCCGGATTCAAATATACAAGCCATGACAGATGGCTATGAAAGAGACTATACCGACCTTAATTAAGTTAGATCAGAGCACCAAATTAGAGAAAATTTCACCCGATTTATTAATGAACAATGGAGATAATATGGAATTGCAGTCTTTTATCACGCAATTAAAAACTCAACCAGAAAGTATAGAGTTTGAAGACACAATGTCGGTCATCGATGCAAATTATGTCTTTACGCCTACCGCATTTAAAAATGGTGGAACCACGAATGAAGCCGGACAAAATAACGGCTCATGCAAAATTCTTGGATTTGGCAAAAAGCATTCGCTAAGCGTTGACGACACTTTGGCTTGCTTTGGTAAGTATTATCGAGAGGATGTATTAGCTAACCCAACAGGTGATGATCATCAAAATATCCGTCATTTTATGAAGACGGGTTGGGATGGTGTCATCTTTGAAGGCGATCCATTAACTGCTCTTTAATATTCACCCGGCAAAAACAAAAAAGGGAGCAATTGCTCCCTTTTTTTGGTTATGTCATCACACATTAAAGTAAGACGCGTTCGATACCACCTTGTTTCACACTGTCGATAAAGTCTTTATGCCAGTTATCCCCTTTCAGGTGCTTGGCAATTTCCACGACGATGTAGTCAGTATCAATCCCAGTATCTTCACTATAACGGCTCAGACCTTGTTGACAGGCAGGACATGAGGTCAGCATTTTTACATTGCCATTTTTCGCTTTATCCTGACCAGTCAGATCCTGAATCCCTTTAGTGATTTCCTCTTCTTTACGGAAACGCACCTGAGTCGCAATATCTGGACGCGCCACAGCAAACGAGCCGGCTTCACCACAGCAACGGTCATTCAATGCCACATCTTGTCCCATCAATGTGCTCGCTACCGAAGTCGGCTGATAGGTTTTCATTGGTGTATGACAAGGATCATGGTACATATACTGTACTCCTTCCACACCTTCCAGTTTCACACCTTTTTCCATCAGGTATTCGTGAATATCCAACAGACGACAGCCAGGGAAGATCGCTTCAAACTGATACTTCAGCAATTGATCCATACAGGTACCACAAGACACAATAACCGTCTTAATATCCATATAATTCAGTGTATTAGCCAGACGATGGAATAATACCTGGTTTGATGTCGAAATCGATGTCGCTTTTTCCTGATCACCCGTTGATGCTTGTGGGTAACCACAGCATAGATAGCCTGGTGGAAGTACTGTTTCAGTGCCCACTTCGTAGAGCATAGCTAAAGTAGCCAAGCCTACCTGACTGAACAAGCGCTCAGAACCACAACCAGGGAAATAGAACACCGCATCTGATTCATCATTGACCTTTTTCGGGTCACGGAGAATCGGGATCATCTTCTCATCTTCGACCCCCAACATCGCACGTGTTGTTTGCGTTGGTAAGCCAGTTGGCATCGGTTTTTTCATGAAATGAACGACTTGCTCACGAATCGGCGTTTTACCCGTCGTCGGCATGGGTCGTTTTTTCTTACTTCCCAATAAGCCCAGCGTTTTGGCAACACCATGTGCCATTTTCTGAGCCTGATACCCCCATTCGATCATGGTTTTACGCATGATTTTCACGGTGAGTGGATCAGTCGCATTCAGATACGCCATTGACGTCCAGGTACCAATATTGGGTCGACGTTTGCCTTGTTTCTTCAGCACTTCGCGTAACTTAATACTGACATCACCAAAGTCGATATTGACCGGACAAGGGTTCAGACAACGATGACACACCGTACAGTGGTCCGCCACATCATTCATTTCTTCAAAGTGACGTACAGAGATACCACGACGTGTTTGTTCTTCGTACAGGAAGGCTTCAATAATCAAACCAGTACCAAGAATCTTATTTCGTGGTGAATACAGCAAGTTGGCTCGAGGCACGTGTGTTGTACACTCAGGTTTACATTTACCGCATCTCAGACAATCTTTAATATCATTGTTGATGTCACCCAGATCACTGGCTTCAAGAATCAAAGCTTCCTGTTCTAACAAACGCAATGACGGTGTGTAGGCATTATCCAGACCAGAGCCTGCCAATAATTTACCCGCATTGAAATGACCGTTCGGGTCGACTTTCTGTTTATAACCAGCAAATGCATCGATCGTGGCTTTATCCAGATACTGCATTTTGGTCAGTCCTATACCGTGCTCACCAGAAATAACACCACCCAGTCGTGATGCCAGCTCCATGACTTCATCCACAATACCTTCAGCATCATGCATCATTTCATAGTCATTGGAGTTAACCGGAATATTTGTGTGAACATTACCATCACCAGCATGCATATGCGTGGCGACAAATAAACGGCCTGAACGGTTTTCTTTGTGAATACTATCCAGTTTATTCCTTAATACACTCAGCGCTTGTCCCTGGAATAACTCTTTTAAGGGTTTTTCCATTTCCTCGCGATATGAAATGCGTAAATCACGACGTTGCAGTACATCAAATAAGGTATCGCCATCAACGATATTTGCTTTTGCTGTATCCGATAGTAAGTCAGCCAGCTCAACAGCAGGTGTATCCAGACTATCTAATATTTTCTGCCAGCGAGCCATGACCACATCAACATGTTTACATGCGGCTTCATTCTTGGAATTCACGATGGCATCGTTTTCAGCGCTATCACCCAAATCTTTATTGCCACAGTCTTTCAGTTCTTTTGGATTAGAACTCAAATACGTTTTCACGGCTTTTGCTGTTTTCAGCTTATTGCGTGTGGACTGAACAATATTGATACGTTCAATACCGTCGTTGTATTCAGCCAAGCGGTCCAGAGGAATAACCACATCTTCGTTAATTTTGAAGGCGTTAGTATGACGCGCAATCGCTGCAGTCCGTGAACGGTCAGCCCAAAAACGCTTGCGAGCTTCAGGACTGGCAGCCACAAAACCTTCACCATCACGGGCATTAGCCAGTCGAACCACTTCAGAGCATGCTTCTGCTACCGCATCTTCATCATCACCAACCACATCAATCAGCAAGACCATCTTCGGTGCGACAGAGCGTGGGGCTTTAGTTGAATAGTCAACCGCTTTGACATAGCGCTCATCAAGATGCTCCATCCCTGCCAGCAGCACGTTTTTGTTATTGTCGAGATAGTCTTTCGTCTCCACAATTGCTGGCACAGCTTTACTCAGATCGTTACCAAAAAACTCCAGACAAACGGTACGGATATAATCCGGCATGCGGTGCAGAACAAAAACCGAAGACGTGATTAAGCCATCACAGCCTTCTTTTTGTATGCCCGGCAAACCACCAAGGAATTTATTGGTGACATCTTTCCCTAAGCCAATTTTTCGTAACTCTTTGGCTGGAATTTTCATCACCTCGGGTTCGCCAATAACCGTTTTACCGTCCGGTTGAAAACGCGTTACTTTGAACTCAGCGAACTCGATATCATGAATTTTGCTCAGATTATGATTAAGCCGTTCGACTTCCATCCAGGTAGCATCCGGCGTCACCATTCTCCATGAGAGCAGATTGTCGAGCGCCGTGCCCCACATAACCGCTTTTTTACCGCCTGCATTCATCGCGACATTACCACCGATAGTCGAGGCATCTTGCGAGGTGGGATCAACAGCAAACACTAATCCATTACGATCGGCTAAATCAGATACGCGGCGTGTGACCACGCCCGCTTCAGCGCGGACGGTTGGTACTTTTTCTTCACGACCAGGAATATGGCGGTAAACAACATCACCTAATCCTTCCAGTTTTTCGGTGTTGACGACAACACTCTCTGCCGTTAATGGAATAGCACCACCGGTATAACCAGTACCGCCACCACGCGGAATGACTGTCAGACCTAGGTCGATACAGGCAGCAATAATTTTTGCCATCTCTTCTTCTGAATCGGGCGTGACTACCGCAAGTGGATATTCAACACGCCAGTCGGTCGCATCAGTGACGTGGGAAACACGTGCCAGACCGTCAAACTGGATATTGTGTTTTTTTGTCGTTTTCGATAAACGACGCATCACCATTTTTCTACGCTCAGCAGTGCTTAATAAGTTACGTTCGAAGCGTTCTACAGCTTGTCGAGCACTTTTCTCCAGCTGTAAAGCCAATTCATTGTTATTTTCTTCAGCGCGATTGCGAATTTGGTCCAATCGATGATGCAAAGCATGACGAAGTGAGCCCCAGCGTTTTTGGTTTTCAACTAAATCATCCTGAATAAATGGGTTACGTTGAATGACCCACATATCACCTAATACTTCAAACAGCATTTTTGCTGAGCGGCCAGTTTTGCGCTGCTCACTTAGCTGCTGCAAAACCTCCCACATTGGTTCCCCTAGGAAACGAATGACGATTTCACGATCAGAAAATGAGGTATAGTTGTACGGAATCTCGCGAATTCGGTTAGACATGTTGACTGATAAGCCTCTTTCTAAATAAGAGTGATTTTAAGAGCGGCAATTTTAACACGGGCGCGACTATAATATGACCCACATAAAATAAGCCTTTTCTAAATTACGCTTTTGGACGACAGTTTCTCTATGGATTTGCTACATATTATTGCCTTGGCCTTATTACAAGGTCTGACTGAGTTCTTGCCCATCTCCAGCTCAGCTCACCTTATTTTATTACCCATTATTGCTAACTGGCAGGATCAAGGACTTGCTTTTGATGTGGCCGTTCATGTCGGCACATTGTTGGCTGTCATGATTTATTTTCGCCAGACCATAAAAACATTGATCGCTGACTGGTTTCAATCCCTTGCGCAAAAACAAACCGTAGGGGACAGCAAATTAGCTTGGGCAGTATTGTTTGGCACCATTCCTGTTGGCTTGGCAGGCTTACTTTTAGGTGATTTGGTTGAAACCAGCTTACGTAGTCCTCTTGTCATAGCCACTACGACTGTTGTGTTTGGTTTACTGTTAGGTTGGGCGGATTGGCGAGGAAAGCGTATTCGAAGTGAAAATAAACTCAATTGGTTTGATGTTTTATTTATAGGTATTGCTCAAGCGATTGCACTTATTCCAGGTACTTCACGCTCTGGAATTACAATTACAGCAGGCTTGATGCTTGGTTTAACGCGTGAAGCTGCCGCACGTTTCTCCTTTTTATTGTCTATCCCCGTTATCGTTCTAGCGGGTGGATTGAAAATTATTGAACTAATAGAGTCACAACTTGTGATAGACTGGTTTTCTTTATGTGCTGGCGCATTATTTTCTGCCGTTAGCGCCTATCTGTGTATTTTCTTATTTCTTAAAATGCTTGATCGTATAGGGATGTGGCCATTCGTCATATATCGTTTGGTGCTTGGCGCAATATTGTTTTGGTTGTTTACTTAAATAAGGTTGACAGCTTTTTCCTTAATGCGTAATATTCTCCCTCTTTATTTAGCCCGCCTGCGTAATTATCAGGAGCAACTCGCGGATGAAAACCATAAGTGCAAAACCAGCAGAAGTTCGTCGTGACTGGTTCGTTATTGATGCTGACGGCAAAACATTAGGCCGTATGGCTACTGAAATCGCACGTCGTTTACGTGGAAAGCATAAAGCTATCTACACACCACATGTCGACACTGGCGATTACATTGTTGTTATCAACGCTGAAAAACTGCGTGTATCTGGTAACAAAATGAAAGATAAAATTTATTATCACCACACAGGTCATATCGGTGGTATCAAGTCTATCTCGCTGGAGAAACAACTCGATAAAGCACCTGAGCGTGTTATCCAGACGGCTGTCAAAGGTATGCTTCCTAAAAACCCGCTGGGTCGCGCAATGTTCGGCAAACTGAAAGTTTACGCTGGCGCAGAACACCCTCACACAGCTCAACAGCCTAAAGTGCTGGAAATCTAATCGGATATTGTCATGGCAGATTCATACTACGCTACAGGTCGCCGCAAAAGCTCAACAGCTCGAGTTTTCCTGAAACCAGGCAGCGGCAACATTTCAATTAATACTCGCACACTTGAAGATTATTTCGGTCGTGAAACTTCTCGCATGGTGGTTCGTCAGCCGTTAGAGCTAGTCGACATGCTTGAAAAATTTGACCTTAAAATCACCGTTCGTGGCGGTGGTAACAATGGTCAAGCTGGCGCGATTCGTCACGGCATCAGTCGTGCATTGGTCGAATACGACAACGAATTAAAAGCAGAGTTACGTAAAGCTGGCTTCATCACTCGTGATGCTCGTGCCGTTGAACGTAAGAAAATTGGTCTTCACAAAGCACGTAAACGTCCACAGTTCTCAAAACGTTAATTGTTGGCTGCTTTGCAGGATCAAAAAAAGGTCACTTCGGTGGCCTTTTTTTATGTCTGAAGTTATTGCCTGCGAAATAAGCAGCATGATATAAAACGTTTTTATTTTATATGTCATGGAACCTGACAATGAGTAGAAATCTTCGTTATGCTTCAATTGCTCTCGCCTTTCTTTTCCCCTCCATTGCTCTTGCAGAACAAGAATCTCAAATCGCATTATCTCTAGGTGCCTTTGAGGTATTCGACGATAATACCGCTGCTGAAGTCGGTGTAGAGTATCGTTTTGCACCGCAGTCATCCATTTTTGGTTTAATTCCTACTCTTGGGGCAACATTAACTTCTGATGGTGGTTATTGGGGCTACGCTGGTGTGAGATATGACATTTATCTTAATGCCAACTGGATACTCACTCCTAACTTCGCTATTGCTGCTTACGAGCAAGGTGGCGGCGTTGATTTAGGATACGATATGGAGTTTAGAACAGGCGCCGAATTAGCGTATCAATTCAATGATAAAAGCCGACTTGGTCTAGGCTTGTATCATTTATCTAATGGCAATATTGGTGAAAATAATCCGGGTGCAGAATCATTGATTTTGAGTTACAGTTTCTGATTATCGAACTTTCTTATATAAACGCCCTTTCCCATCAGGTTGTGTTTTAAAGCGGCGATGAAGCCAGAAATATTGCTCTGGCATGAGTCGAATCTGGGACTCAAGCCAATCATTGATACGTTGAGCATCGGCAACATCATCACCTGATGGATAGTCCCGCCACGCGGGGAATATTTGAATATGGTAACTACCATCTTCGTTGCGTTTAGGTACAAAAGGGACAACCTGTGCACTGGTCATTTTGACCATACGTGCTGTCGCCGGAACAGTCGCCGCGGTCACGCCAAAGAACTTGGCGAAAATACTATTTCTCGGGCCAAAATCTTGATCGGGTGCATACCACACGACCTTATTTTTTCGTAATGCACGTAACATCGCCCTGACATCATCTCGCATCACAATACCCTCACTATGATAAATCCGCGAACGCATCATGACAGCATTAAAGAGTGGATTTTTTAGGTGTCTGAACATTACATAGGCAGGGGTTTGTAGCATAATTAATCGCCCACCTATTTCCATACTGGTGAAGTGTCCGGTTAGTAAAATAACACCTTTGCCTTTTTGTTTTGCCGCTTCCAAATGTTCCAGCCCATCGTAAGTCACGCGTGGGAAGAGTTGTTTGTCTGATGCCCACCAGCTTACTGCTGTTTCGATCATCATCATCCCCGTATTATTCAGGATGCTTTTGACCAGGGTTTCTCTTTCTTCCTGACTCATTTCAGGAAAGCAGAGTTCTAAATTTCTTCGCACCACTTTTGCTCTGGAACGCATAAAGGGTTGCATCATCTGCCCAAGCAACAAGCCTAAACGGTACTGTAATTTAGCCGGCAAATAGACTGATAAGCGCATGAGTAACAGTCCAAGCCAGCTCGGCCAATAGCGAGGGTGTAAAAATTGTTTCTGGAAAATATTCATTCAGGCTATGTTGCTTTCACAAAGTAGCGCCTATGCTATCATTCCTGCTTACTTTTCGCTGCTTTATGAGTCTGATTTGAGAGTTTTTTATAATATCGTCTTTACTTTGGCTGTGCCTCTGATCCTGCTGCGGTTGATATGGCGAGGAACAAAAGCCAGTGCCTATTTCAAACGTTGGAATGAACGGTTCGCTATCAGCCTGCCCAAGCTTGAGAAAAGTAAATCGCTTATCTGGGTTCATGCTGTTTCCATGGGAGAGGTAGAAGCTTGCCGACCTTTAGTGGCCGCTATTCAATCGTCATTCCCAGGCCATCAGATACTCATCACCACAATGACACCAACGGGAAGTGCTCGAGTAAAAGATCTTTACGCTGATGATGTGCTGCACTGCTATCTGCCGTATGATCTGCCGATACTCATGCGGCGTTTTATCGATGCGATTCAGCCTGCATTTGCTGTCATTATGGAAACAGAACTTTGGCCTAATCTTATCTATCATTGTCATAAAAAAAGCATTCCCTTAGTGCTGGCCAACGCTCGAATGTCAGAGCGTTCTTTAAAAGGCTATCAACGCATTCCTAACTTAACACGCGACATTCTGCAAAGCTTTACCTTGATAGCCGCTCAAGCTCAGCAAGATAAAGAGCGTTTTATAGCGCTTGGTGCCAACAGAGAAAAAGTGCATGCTGTCGGAAACCTTAAATTCGAAGTGAATTTATCGGCAAGTATTGTCGAACAGGCTGAGGCGATTCGTTCAATGTGGGGAAACCGCCCGGTTTTTATTGCCGCCAGTACACATGAAGGCGAAGATGAGATTATTCTGAATGCCTCTCGCCAGATTCGTGCACAGGTACCCGATCTCTTGCTGATTATTGTCCCTCGTCACCCTGAGCGCTTTGACAAAGTGGCAGCGCTTTGCCAACGCTCTGGCTTTAAAATTCTCAGACGAAGTGAAAATGGCTTATGCCGAAGTGATATTCAAATTCTTGTGATTGATAGCATGGGTGAGCTACCTATATTCTATGCCTGTTCTGATGTTGCTTTTGTGGGTGGGAGTTTGGTACCTACTGGTGGACATAATATCCTTGAACCAGCCGCATTAGCTCGTCCCGTTATTGTTGGTCCGCATGTATTTAATTTCGCTGAAATTACACAACAGTTTATTGATGCCTATGCAGTGATTCAGGTAGATAACGCTGAAAGCCTAGCGACAACAGTCACTGATTTATTAAAAAACCCACCCAAACGCACCTCTATGGGTGAAGCCGGACAACAACTGATTAAGCAAAGCCAGGGCGCAAGCCAGCGCTTACTTAACTTAATCAAATACAATATCCATGTCTGATAAAGACCATTATTGGATGCAAAGAGCCTTGGAGCTTGCCCGTAATGCAGAAGCAAATGGCGAAGTCCCTGTTGGGGCTGTCATTGTTTTAGATGATCGTATTATTGGTGAAGGTTGGAACCAACCTATAGCCGGTCAGGATGCAACAGCACATGCAGAAATAATGGCATTAAGGCAGGCATGCCAAACAATGCAAAACTACCGCCTACCGGGAGCAGATATTTATATCACACTCGAGCCTTGCCTCATGTGTGCTGGCGCATTGATACATGCCCGTATCGCTCGCTGTATTTATGCCACACCAGAGCCTAAAACAGGGGCCGCAGGGAGTTGTATCGATACCTTTTCTCTGCCTAATATCAACCACCGAGTGGAATGTAAAACCGGTATTTTACAAGAAGAAAGCAGCCAACTGATTAAACAGTTTTTTAAAGCCAGGCGTTAAAGATAGCGAGCCAGCAGTGCTTTCTCCGGTGCGTGTCCATGATATGGAATATAGACTTTGTGGCCGCTACCTGGCGCTAGTTGAATATCATGAAGCTCCTTATCGAATAACTTATCCAACACTAAGGTTTTGTTTCCTTCGGGCATTACCAATTCTAACTTATCTCCTATGGCAAACCGGTTTTTTACATCAATCTCCAGACACTGCTTATCTTCATCATAAGCTAATACTTCGCCTACATATTGATGTTGTTTATTACTGGAGTAGCCGTGTAAATAATTTTGCTGTTCTTGTGTGGGATGCCGCTGATAGAAACCATCGGTATAACCACGGTTGGACAGGTTATCAAGCTGACCGATAAGTGCTGGATTAAAGCGTCGTCCTGCCAGAGCATCATCTATCGCCTGACGATATATCTGTGCTGTGCGGGCGACATAATAAACTGACTTCGTTCGCCCTTCTATTTTTAATGAATCTACACCGATATTGACCAGTCTTTCAATATGCTGAATAGCACGGAGATCTTTGGAGTTCATGATATAAGTGCCATGCTCATCTTCAAAAATCGGCATGAGTTCGCCAGGGCGGTTGGCTTCCTCTATTAAATACACATCATCCGCCAAAGGATGCCTTTCTTGCTGACCGCAGTCAGAGAAACTATGCTGATTCATGGCATCAAAAGCTTTAAATTCGATTTTTTGTGGCGAATCATCATTATTATCGCTGGCGTGTGTTTTATAATCCCAACGACAAGCATTGGTGCAGGTACCTTGGTTCGGATCGCGATGGTTGAAGTAACCAGACAATAAACAACGCCCTGAATACGCAATACACAATGCACCGTGGACAAACACTTCCAGTTCCATGTCTGGACAAAGCTGGCGTATTTCCTCAATTTCATCCAACGATAATTCACGAGACAAGATAACTCTGGACAAGCCCATAGACTGCCAGAATTTTACTGCCTGGTAATTGACTGTATTGGCTTGTACAGATAAGTGAACCGGCATTTCCGGCCAACGCTCACGCACCATCATAATTAACCCCGGATCCGCCATGATAAGCGCATCAGGCTTCATCTCAATCACCGGTTCCATGTCGGCCATATAGGTCTTAATTTTTGCATTATGTGGCATCAGATTGCTTGCCACAAAAAACTGCTTACCCAAGGCATGTGCTTCTTCAATACCTTGCTGCAAGACGGGTAATTTATGGAAATCATTATTACGCACTCGTAAACTATAGCGCGGTTGACCGGCATAAACGGCATCAGCACCATATGCATAGGCATAACGCATATGTTGCAAGCTTCCTGCTGGTAATAATAATTCCGGCGCATTCATCGCATGATTTCCCATATAAAAAAAGTGGGTAATTATAATCTAAATCTACAAAAAACCAATAAAAACAGTAGTCTCATCACAAATACAGCTCACCCATGGATGCATTCAATTCAATATAAGGTAATAATCATCGCCAGGTAATACATTAAGGAAGCTCTTTGAGAATATTGATCATTTCTCTACTAGCAACCGTTCTATTAACGGCATGTCGAGAAACACCACCACAACTCGAGCAAATAAAAGAGCGTGGCGAGTTGCGTGTACTGAGTCGCTATAGTCTCACCAGCTATTATGTTAAGGGCAATGAAGCTCTGGCAGGATTTGAATATGAGCTGGCTGAGCGATTTGCCGATCGCCTCGGTGTCAAACTCAAGATTATCGTGCCGGATAACCTTGGCACGATGCTGCATATGATTGAACAAGGTCGAGCAGATATCGCGGCGGCCGGTTTAACCGTTACAGAGCAGCGTAAAGAGTTATTACGTTTTGGTCCCGTTTATCATGAAGTCACACAGCAGCTTGTTTATAAACACGGCAGCAAAAAACCAAAAGACATCACTGACATCATCACTGGCACACTTGAAGTGGTCGCAGATAGCAGTCATGTCGAACAATTACATGAATTACAGCAAGAAATACCCGAACTCAGCTGGCGTGAAAATCAAGAGTTAGATAGTCGAGGTTTACTTGAACTGGTTCAGCTAGAACTGATTGATTACACGATTGTTGACTCAAATGAGATGTCTGCCAACCAGTCTTTGTTCCCTGAGTTACGTGTAGCCTTTGATATATCTGAACCGCAACCGCTTGCATGGGCCATGTCGCCAACAAATGACGAGTCACTCTATCTCGAAGTCGTGGACTTCTTTCATGATATGGAAGCATCAGGCGAGCTCGATAAACTGATTGAGAAATACTATGGGCACATCCGTCGCTTTGATTATGTCGACACTCGTGCCATCCATCGTCGTATCCAGACGCATTTACCACTCTATAAAGACCTATTCCAAGCAGCAGCGGATGAGTATGGCTTCGACTGGCACTTACTGGCTGCGATGGCTTATCAAGAATCCCATTGGAACCCTGAAGCCGTATCCAGCACAGGTGTGAGGGGATTGATGATGCTTACCCGCGCCACAGCCAAGCAGATGGGCGTCACTGACCGGGAAGATCCTGAGCAAAGTATTTTTGCAGGTGCGGCTTACCTAGCCTCATTGTATAGTCGACTGCCTAAACGTATTAAAGATCCTGACCGCACCTGGTTTGCGTTGGCTGCATACAACACCGGGCTCGGTCATCTTGAAGATGCACGAGTCATCACCCAGACTCGTGGCAAAAATCCTGATTCCTGGACAGATGTTAGAGAAAACCTGCCCTTACTTTCTAAGAAAAAATGGTACTCAAAGACTCGACATGGTTATGCACGTGGCAATGAACCCGTGAGGTATGTACAAAATACTCGACGCTATTTAAATATTATTTTGCATCATGAAGATATCATCACACCAATAGAACAATCTATTCCGGCTGTTGATGAAAAGTTACCCGCTGCATTGTAAAAAATGCCGACTGAGCGGCAGTGACCGAAAAGAGATCATCATCACTCTGCTATATCTGATAGGAAGGCATGAATGGAAATAAAAAACTCCAGTGATATGACTATCACTGGAGTCTTATCTGTTTACTGAATCAGTCAAGTTTTCTTAACTGATCAGCATTGCGGTTAAACCCGGCGTTTTTATTTAGTTGTCTGATGACTCTTCAATAAGAAAGTTAATCACATTAAACAATTCAGGCACGCCACCTGCTGTGCTGGCATCGGTGCGATAAGCGCCATTCACAATAAATGATGGTACACCAGTAATGCCTGATGTCTGACTCATAACCAGCGCTTTTTTCACTTTGCTTTTTACGCTGAAAGAATTCATGGTTTTTTTGAATTCATCACGGTCAATACCTTGCTCAGCCACAAAATCAAGTAATTGATCTTCTGTACTAAGACGACGTTTTTCGACATGGATAGCGTTAAATAATTTTGAATGAACTTTATCAAAATTACCCATGGCTTGAGCAGCGTAATAGACTTTTGCTAACTCTAACCAACTGTCTCTGAAAATAGCAGGCACCTTCACAAAATGCACATTCTCTGGCAGTGTTTCTTTCCATGCTTCCACTTCTGGCTCTAACTTAAAGCAATGTGGGCAGGTATAAGAAAACATTTCTACGACTTCGATCTTGCCATCGTCAGGTGTTGCTAACTTCTCAGCTGTTGGAAAATAATGGGTTCCTTCAACGAAGTTCATCGGAACAGCTGATGCTGCCGTTGAAATCAGACCCAGAAAGAGTCCTGTTGCAAGGGTTTTCACTAATCTCATCATCGTTGAGTATCCTTTACTTTCAATTAATTATTACAACGTACCATAGGAATGAAGGCCGCTCAGGAACATATTGACACCAAGAAACGCAAATAGCGTCACAAATAATCCGACTATTGCCCACCAGGCCATAGGTTTACCATTCCAGCCTTTGGTTAAGCGCATGTGTAACCAGGCCGCATAATTCAACCAAACGATTAATGCCCAGGTTTCTTTAGGATCCCATGACCAATAACCACCCCAAGCTTCTGCGGCCCACAATGCTCCTAAAATGGTTGCCAGGGTAAAAAAGGCAAAGCCAAGAGCAATTGTCTTGTACATCAAATCATCCATCAGACTTAACTCTGGCATGGCTTTGACCCAACGGCTATCAGGGTTTACCTCTTGTCTCCAGACGACCAACACGTAGGCCACACCAATCATGGCAGCCATAGCAAAAGCACCATAACCGATAAAGTTGGCTGGCACATGGATTTTCATCCAATAACTCTGTAACGCAGGTACTAAAGGTTGGATTTCATGAGCATTGCGTTCAAAGCTGTACCAAAGCTGAAATACTACCGCTGCACTAATCACCAGTAAAACAAAGCCACCCAGACTACGAGTCTGATAGCGACGTTCGTAAAAGAGGTATAACAAGGCTGTTACAACAGAAAACAATATAAAAACTTCGTACAAGTTACTGACAGGAATGTATCCAATGTCTGCACCATGTAGATAGGTTTCACGCCAGCGCACCATCAGACCAATCATGCCCATAGTGACAGCGGCCCAGGTTAATCCGGTGCCTACTTTTTCTGTGAAACTGGAGCGGAAAACGGTGCCGGCAAAATAAGTCAATGTCGCCATCACAAATAAGGCACTCATCCACATAAAGGCAGATTGACTCGCCAGAATATAGTTGAGCCAGAAATTCGACTCAGCGGCGTCTAAACTTTGACCATACAAAGAAACAGCAAACAAACTGAATACGGCGACAGCCAGACTATGCCAGCGGAAACCTGGCCAGTATTGGCCCAGGAATCCCATTCCAATCGCTGTTAATACAATGATAGTAATTTCATAATAATCGAGAATATCGTAATACGTACCAATAAGCCCAATAGCTGTGACCAACATTAAGATTCGCCAGAACCAAACAGACCAAGGTGTCTGTAGTGTTGATTTCATTGTTGAGAGGTGTGCCGTCATATTTTAATGCCTCATCGCATAGCAGAAACTAAGAACATCATCCTTCGTCAGAGTTCCGTGACTTTGACTGTAGTTTTGCTTTGATATCCTCAAAGTAATTATCAAATTCTCGAGGATTTCTATTCGTCATCCCCGCCAAATAAACCTGTGATTTGCCGTCTTTTTCTCTTACCCAGACCCAGAAACGCCGCTGAGGCAGATAGAACAATAAGAAGACACCGGCAATTAAAAATGCACAACCAAGATAAACAATGCTTTTGCCTGGTGCATGTGCTATTTGCAAGCCGGTTGATTGGATTTGCGTGAAATCACTCATTTCTAAATACACAGGAGAGCCATATCGAGGTAATGTGCCAATCGCATCAATCGCATCCTGTAAAAACAGAACCTCGGATTGATCAACCGTTTCCCCCTGCTTGAGCTCTAAACCTGAAAAATAAATACGTCCAAGCATTTCTCTGAGCATGGCCAGATATGCCGGAGCTAAAGCATCACGTTCAGCTTCCGGTAGCGTTTTTTCAATGAACTCACTGACCTCACCAAAACCGCCACGATTAAACATCTCGATGAGTGTTTCTAAGGTTTTTTGTAGGCTATCAGCCAAAACAACATCGTCTGTTGTTTGCAAGCTAGATAATGTAGCGAGTTTCATTTCCTCGGCGATATCCTTCACAACATTTTTATTATGAAGTCGTTTCAAAAACTGATAGAAGCCCTCAATGCTGTCATTCTC
The DNA here is from genome assembly GCF_030296755.1 of Methylophaga marina. Classification (NCBI taxonomy): domain Bacteria; kingdom Pseudomonadati; phylum Pseudomonadota; class Gammaproteobacteria; order Thiotrichales; family Piscirickettsiaceae; genus Methylophaga; species Methylophaga marina. Next base: position 1,941,564 of record NZ_AP027741.1, on the reverse strand, counting down.
ATCAGCAGGTATATACAAATAAGCAAATTCCTCTGATGGCGAGCCACGAACACCACTCAAGAAATAATATCGGCCATCCCGCTCAACCGGATTCATATAGTTTTGATATTCAAGTGCCTCTCCAGTAGGTTGACGCAGCTTAAAAGTCACACTAGGACCAAAATTACGAACATTGTTAGGATTATCATCCGTAGGATCAGGGTTAATATTGAAAGGTCTGAAATCGGTGATTTCTAACTGCATTTCTTTATCACCCCAGAGCATCTGCTGTGTGTTAAAAACTTTTGTTTCTAAGCTAACGGGCTCACCTTTATCAGAAAATAAAGGCCAGGCTTTCAAAGTCAGTTCAGAGCCACCATCCCCAAAACTAGCTTGATAAATGGCATAACCTTTATATATAAGCGGATGATTCACCGCGATGGTAGATTCAAGCGGTTTCTCCAAATCAGTATCATGAATCACTAAGTCTGACTCAAATGATTTCGGCTGTCCTGTTGGATAGTGCTCTATACGGAATTCCTTTACTTCAATAGTGAAAGGTAAATTTTGCACTAAATACCCATCGCGCATGGCTAGATAAGCCACACTCGCCGCTCTTCCTTCTGGAATACTGACACTGCCTCTAAAGGCTTGTGGCCCAACAGGAAGACGGCTTTCTTTTGGAACCTGGGGAAGAGGTAAATTTCGGGTTTCAACCTGAATTCTGCCCTGCCATTCGGCAAGTTTCAGTGGCAGGTTACTATCAAACAGGCCGCCAACACAGATCACAATAATCGCAACATGTGTCAGGATATAGCCAAGGCGATTCATGCCACCACGCATTGCTGAGACTAAGGTATTTCCTTCACTTTTCTCAGTGACTCGTGTCCTAAAGCCATCAGAGGCGAGCGCTGCGTTTACGGCATCGACAGTCTGCTCTGGTGACGTCGGAGTTTCCCACTCACTACGGTGATGCATGGAACGTAAAGATTTAAGCTGCACATGTGTTCTCAGATTAAACATATCTTTGAACATGGAAGGCGCGTGGCGGATGACACAGACAGTTGTGGAAACCACCAGCAATGCCAATATGGCTAAAAACCACAAAGCACTGTAAACATCATACAAACCCAGTTTTTCAAATACTTCAAACCAATAAGGACCGAATTTGATTAGATAATCAGGATAAGGTTGATTTTGCTGAAGAACAGTACCTATGACAGAGGCGATAGCTAAGGTAATTAGCAATGTAATTGCCAATTCCATCGTGCCTAAAAAATGAAAAACTCGCCAAGCTAAACTGCGATGAGAAACTGATGAATCCTGATTTTGTGACATGAAGTGAGCCTTAAAACGAGTTTCGTTACTCGATTTTAATCTCTCTACATAGCTAAGAATGATTAGCTATGTAGAGAAAGTGTGACGATTATTTCAAACCAAAGACATAAGCTGAAACCGCTTTAATTTCGGCTTCACTCATTTTGCTGGCAATATCACGCATCATGCTATTAGGGTCATTGGCTCTTTCCCCTTTAGCAAAAGCATGAAGCTGTGCTTCCACATACGTGCTGTATTGTGATGATAACTTAGGCCATTTCGCCGCAGGCACGCCATTACCATTTGGTCCATGACAAGCCATACAAGCGGGCACGCCTGTTTCTTTGTTGCCGGCGCGGTAGATTTGCTCGCCTTGTTTGACTAGTTCTTCAGAAACAGCACCTGGTGCCATTTTTTTACTCGCAAAATATGCCGCCAAATCAGCCATATCTTGTTCTGATAAGTTGGCCACCATCGGTGCCATCAACGCATTCTGGCGCTCACCACTCTTGAAGTTGGCTAATTGTTTTTCGAGGTAACCGGCACCTTGTCCGGCTAATTTGGGAAAAGCATCAGAAGGACTATTTCCATCTGCGCCATGACAGCTTGCACATACAGCCGCTTTTTTCTTACCAGCATTGATATCGCCGGCCGCCATCACTTGAGTGCTCATCGTAACCGCCACACCGAGCATGGCTATCTTCACTAATTTTTTCATTATTTTATTACCTGAAAACTAAGCTAAATCATCATCGAGAACTTTGGGTATGCTACTCTTGTTAGGATAATTTTTCACCCAAAATGGTTCCATGTCACAACTATATAGAAAAGCCTATTATAACGGCAGTGCTACTGAGCTGTCCCAGTTACCTGAAGATCAAGGTTATGAGGTGGCATTTGCTGGTAGATCCAATGCCGGAAAATCCAGTGCGATCAATTGCATAACGGAAATCAGCGCGCTCGCCAGGACAAGTAAAACGCCTGGCCGTACACAAATGATTAATTTTTTTAGCTTCGACGATGAGCGAGCCTTAGTCGATCTTCCTGGTTATGGCTATGCCAAAGTCCCTGAGAAAATGAAGCTAAAATGGCAGCATACTTTGGCTCAATACCTTGAAACCAGGCAGTGTTTGCGGGGAATGATGTTAATGATGGATATTCGCCACCCATTAAAACCATTCGATATACAGATGCTAACCTGGGCTAACCAAGCTGATTTGCCAGTACATATACTGCTCACTAAGTCTGACAAACTCAAAAAAGGCGCGGGTAAACAAAGTCTGTTATCTGTACGCAATGAACTTAAAAAGCTCTCCTTAAACGCCTCTGTACAGCTATTTTCATCCTTGAACAAATCGGGCAAAGAGGAAGCCACTCAAAAGCTTGATGACTGGTTCGAAGTGAATCAGGGAATAGAATTTTCCCCAGGTGACTGAAGGATATCTAAATGAATAAATCACTACTTAAAAGCCGACGCCAGTTTCTACAAGGTACGGCTTTGAGTAGTGTTTTTCTCGGTTTCAGCTTACCTGTGCAAGCACAGCCAGTCTCAGAAGAATTACAGCAAACCCTCCCCGACTCTATGCTGAAAGCGGGATCGAATTTCAGTAACTATGGTCAACCTTCTATTTACGAAAAAGATATTATTCGCTGGATATCTGCCAACCCAAACGTACCCGGTAATGGTGTGTCATGGACACCATTAGAAGAGTTACAAGGTACTATTACGCCTAATGGTTTGCATTATGAACGACACCATAATGGTGTGCCTGATATAAATCCATCCTCACATGAAATCATGATTGATGGTTTAGTAGACAAGCCACTAACGTTTTCGATTGATGCCTTAAAACGCTACCCGCAAATAAGAAAAATCTGCTTTATCGAGTGCGGAGGCAATAGTAATGCTGGCTGGCGTAGCGCTCCCATTCAATCAGCTGCAGGCTATGTGCATGGCCTTGTCTCTAATGCCGAGTGGACTGGTGTTCCACTCAGACTGCTCTTAAATGAATGTGGCATTCAAGCTGAAGCGAAATGGGCCATTGCTGAAGCAGCGGATGGTGCCGCATTAAATGTGAGCCTTCCCATTGAAAAATTACTCGATGATGCAATTTTGGCCCTATACCAGAACGGCGAACGCCTGCGACCTGAAAATGGTTATCCGGTTCGATTGTTACTCCCGGGTTGGGAAGGCATCGTCAATGTGAAGTGGTTAAGACAGTTAAAGTTAGTTGAACAACCTGCGATGACCCGGGATGAAACGGCCCAGTACACTGACTTACTGCCTACAGGTAAAGCAAGACAATTCAGCTTCACTATGCAAGCCAAGTCACTTATTACCAGTCCTTCAGTTGGGATGACACTGCCGGATAACCCCGGCATTTATCAGGTCACCGGGCTTGCCTGGTCAGGTAATGGCAAAATCCGCAAAGTCGAGGTATCAGCAGATGGCGGTGATACATGGGTCCAAGCAGAACTAAGCGATCCTGTTTTAGATAAAGCTTTTACTCGTTTTAGTCTGCCGTGGCAGTGGCAAGGTCAATACGCAATATTACAAAGCCGAGCTACCGATGAAACGGGTTATCAGCAACCATCTCGAAATACTCTCATTTCAGAGCGCGGTGACAATAGTTTTTTTCATTACAACGCGATTGTCAGCTGGGAAATCAATGAAGACGGTCAGATTAGTCATATTTATGTATAGACACATTCTATTCTTTTTACTGTTTTCTCCAGCACTTGTCGCCGAGCCATTAGTCCAGCCATTGGGTAAAGATGCTGTGCAACAATCACAGCAAACAGCATGGAACCTTACTATAACCCCTGATGGCAAAAATTTACCTGTGGGACATGGCACTGCAGAGCAAGGCAAACAACTATTTAATCAGCACTGTGCCAGCTGTCATGGATTTGGTGCCATCGGCGCCAGCGCTATGCCGCTGGTCGGTGACGTTGGCTCGCTCACGGATGACTACCCAGAGAAAACCGTAAATAGCTATTGGCCTTATGCAACAACACTTTATGACTACATTCGGCGAGCCATGCCCCCCTCAGCACCTTTTTCTTTGAGTAGTAATGAAATCTACGCACTTTGCGCTTATATTTTAAATCAGGATGATATACTCGAGAACGATGTGGAACTCAATGAAGTCACACTACCTCAGGTAAAGATGCCTAATCGGGATGGGTTTTCTCCCATCTATCCAAACAAACGCTGAAATAATTTAAGGATCTGTCTATGAGCCCACGTTACGCATGTACTGCTAACCCCGCCCCGGAATTATTCGACACTGAAAAACTGGGAATGAATAGCGATGCTCTCATCAAAGATTTCAAACGTTATTACGGTACACACTTAGCTCAGGATAAAGGCTGTGCTTCGGGTCATTATCTCTATTCGTCATTAGCACTGACATTAAGAGATCGCCTGTTCAACCGAATGAAACACACCAAGCACACCTATGCAGAAAAGCACTGTAAACATGCTTATTACTTATCAATGGAATTTCTGATGGGCCGAGCCATGGGTAATGCCGTGCTCAACTTAGGCCTGGAAAAAGAAACGACCAAAGCATTGAATGAGCTGAATTTGGATTTTGAAAACCTGATTGAAATGGAACATGACGCCGGTCTCGGTAATGGTGGCCTGGGTCGCTTAGCCGCCTGCTTCATAGATAGTTGTGCCACGTTACAATTACCGGTAACAGGTTATGGTCTGCGTTATGAATATGGCATGTTCCAACAACGCATCGAAAATGGATTTCAGGTAGAAAAACCTGATCACTGGTTGCAAGATGGTAACCCGTGGGAATTGGAGCGGCCTGAATTTACTCAGCGCATTAAATTTGGGGGTCATACCGAGTATCATCCAAGTGATAGTGGTGATATGCGTGTTCACTGGGTAAACACCAATGATGTCTTAGCTATCCCATTTGATCTGCCCATCCCCGGTTATCAAAATGGCACTGTTAATGTGCTGCGGTTATGGAAAGCCGGTGCCACTGATGAGTTCAACCTGGAAGACTTCAACTCCGGCTCCTACACAGAAGCCGTGGCGGCTAAAAATGAAGCTGAAAATATCAGCATGGTGCTCTATCCGAATGATGCCAGCGAGAATGGTAAAGAGCTCCGTCTACGCCAGCAGTACTTCTTAGCCTCAGCCAGTTTGCAAGACATTATCGACTACTGGGTCACCACCCATGGTGAGTCATTCGATAATTTTGCCGAGAAAAATTGTTTCCAGCTAAATGATACTCACCCTACTGTGGCAGTTGCCGAACTCATGCGTTTATTAATGGATGAACATGGACTGAGCTGGGATAAAGCCTGGGACATCACCTCCAACACGATGGCCTATACTAACCATACTCTGTTACCAGAAGCTTTGGAGCGCTGGCCGGTCAATATGTTTGGGCGTCTGCTGCCACGCATTCTGGAAATTATTTACGAAATTAATGCCCGCTTCCTGCGTGAAGTCGCCAGACGCTGGCCGGGAGATAAAACCAGATTAGCAAGAATGTCGATTATTGAGGAAGGCGATGAAAAGCAAGTGCGCATGGCCCATCTTGCCATTATCGGCAGTTACTCGATAAACGGTGTCGCCGCCTTGCACTCTGAGTTACTGAAAAAAGGCTTATTCCATGATTTTTATGAACTCTGGCCGCATAAATTCAATAATAAAACCAACGGTGTAACCCAACGTCGCTGGCTAGCCTGGTGTAATCCGGACTTAAGTGAACTGATTACAGACACCATTGGTGATAAATGGATTACTCAACTCACCGAGCTGAAAAAACTGGAAGAGTATGCCCATGACAAAACGTTCCAGAAGAAATGGCATGCGGCTAAACTTGCTAATAAACAGCGCTTGGCAAAATTAGTGAAAGATAGCTGCGGCGTCGAGTTTAATCCTGAAGCGATGTTTGATATTCAGGTTAAACGTATTCACGAATACAAACGTCAGTTACTTAACATCCTGCATGTTATTCATCTCTATGACCGTATCAAACGTGGCGATACGAAAAACATGACGCCACGTTGTGTCCTATTCGGTGGCAAAGCCGCACCGGGTTATGTCATGGCAAAACGTATCATTAAATTGATAAATAATGTCGCCAGTACAGTAAATAATGATCCGGATGTGGGTGATCTGTTAAAAGTCGTGTTTTTGCCAAACTACCAGGTCTCAGCCATGGAAGTGATTTGTCCTGCAGCTGATTTATCTGAGCAAATTTCTACTGCCGGTAAAGAAGCCTCTGGTACAGGCAATATGAAATTTATGATGAACGGTGCAATGACCATTGGTACGCTCGATGGTGCCAATATTGAAATTCGTGATGAAGCCGGCGCAGAAAACTTCTTCCTGTTCGGCCTGACTGAAGATGAAGTAACTGAGCTTAAACCAACATATAATCCACGGTTTATTATTGATAACGATGCTGACCTGAAACGTGTTGTCGACTTATTGGAGTCTGGACACTTCAACCAATGTGAAGAAGGCTGTTTTGATGACATCATTGCTGCCTTTACCAGCCCCAATGATCCGTGGATGACCGTCGCCGATTTCCATAGCTATGTCGAAGCCCAACAACGCGCCGCAGAAGTTTATCAAGACAAAGAACGCTGGATTGCAATGAGTATTATGAACAGTGCCAACAGCGGTATGTTCTCTACCGACAGAACCATGGAAGAGTACAACAACGATATCTGGAAGCTGGAAAAAATTAACCCACGCTATTAATTGATTGATGCCAAGAGAGTGTTATCACTCTCTTGGTAAAAGACACTGTGAGCCGTAGCAGATTACGGGCAAAGTCCGTATAATCTTCGGCTCAACTTCACGCGCCTGTAGCTCAGTTGGATAGAGTACCAGTTTCCGAAGCTGGGGGTCACAGGTTCGATTCCTGTCAGGCGCGCCATTTTATTTATCAAACATCGTCTCCCAATCATAAGAAAGCCGGCTTGGTTATGAATCCATACCAGCATATCAGAGCTGGAAAAAACCTAAACCTTGAATAACGCCAGTTTCTCTTGCAGTCTGCCAGCAGCTAGATCCAGTTCATTCCCCACGCCACGCAATTGTTGCGCTCCTTTTGAGGTCAGGTGCACCAGTCGCGAAACCTCGGAAAGATTATGATTAACTTCATCACAAGCGGCTGACTGTTGTTCTGTGGCTGCAGCAATTTCCAGCGTCATTTCAGTCACTTCTTCGATAGCCTGATTAATATCATTTAACGCTGATTCTGCCTGTTGTGCCAACTCTACTGTTTCTGATACGTGTTGACCGCTTAGATCTATTGTATTTAATGCTAGCTGATTACTTTGCTGCATGATGGTTAGTTGCTTACGCATATCAGCCACAGCCTGGTGAGTCTGACTCGCCAGGTTTCTAATCTGCTCTGTAACGAGGTCAGGCTCAGCTTTATTCTTGCTGACCGTAGGATTATCTGTGGATTGGTTCGTCAGGTGATTGATTTTTAGTGCAATATCATCAAAAACTGAGATAATTTTCAATATATTATCGACATTTTTTGCCATACTCTGCACGGCAACTTCCGACTGGCGAACCGACTGACTGATGTGATCAATGGTTACAGTTCTTTTTTGAAGAACTTCTGTCCCTACTGTTGTTGCATCATTAGCATATTGCACAAATTGTGATGTTCGTTCAGCACTTGCAGCGATTTGCTGTGCTGATGCAGCCATCTCATTCATCGTCAGTACCATATCCTCGATCAGGCTTTCTTGTTCTAACATCTGAATGCTCGTTTCTACACTGATCTGTCGGCCTTCCGAAGATAATTCACTGACATCACTGGCAACTGGAAGCAACTGCTTAACCAGATTTTGTAGCTTTTCAATAAAGGTATTTAATAGAAGAGATAGTTTGCCTGTTTCATCACGATAATTAATATTTAATCGCTGTGTGAGATCGCCTTCTCCTTCAGCTATGGAAGTCACCAGTGTGGTCATTTCTGTCAGTGGCCGGATACTTTTGCGAGCCACTAGCCATATCGTAAACACCCCAAGTAGTGAAAGAAATAAGCCTAATATTGTTGTTGTCGTTATAAACCGTTCTTGTGCGAGTTCAAGGAACTGATTTTGCTTGATTACATCAGCCATCACAATTTCTTCGGGTACTTCCATATATGCAATCCAACGTTGCTCATTGCCCGGCAGATGGAAAGGTTTCATGACGATGAATTGTTGCTTGGAGTGTAGAATTCTGGTTTCATCACTGGCCGCCACTTCTCTGAGATTGTCGCGTATTGATGCTTCCAACACTCTCAAGTTCTGACCAATTAAATAAGGATGTTGACTATGCCCTGAGATCACACCTCTGGGACTGACCAATAATGTCCTTCCCCGGCCATCGTATAGTCGTGACTCAACGTCACTGATCACTGATTGCAAGAAGCTGGCAGAGATATCCACACCAGCAATACCGATAAATTGCTCATGAACTTTTATCGGAGCGACAAGACTACTCAATAAGACTTCCTTGTCATCTACAGGGTAAAGATAGGGATCAATTACACAACTTTTGCCACTCTCTTTTGAACAGAGATAATATTCCCCAACTCTGTTGCCGTTCTCATCCAGGTTTTTGTCCTCCAACCCTTCCAGCAAAGCCACCATAAAATCATTATTGTCTCTCGTCACATAGGGCATGAAGCGACCTGCAGCATCACTTCCCTTTGTCTGTTTTGCCAGTTTATCTGCCCCATCAAGTGCATTGGGTTCAAAAGCCACGTAGGTCGCCAGAAAGTTTGGGTGGTCCGATAAAGTTTGCTCAAGCATGCGAATGGCCAACTCTCGTCTATCATGGTTGCCTTCGGACTTCACAACAGCATTCATTGCAGAGGCAACACCCTGTATTGAATGCATTGCAGATAAAAGCGGTGTAGATAATTCCCCGGCTGTATCACTAGCCAGTACCTGAAGATAGTCTTCAACCTGACCACGTGTCACCTCATAACTCTGAGCGGCAAGCGTTTGTTTTATCTTGTCAAACTGCCATAGTCCGACCAAGACCGCCATCAAAACAACGCTAAGAAGCCCGAGTCCAGCCCAGATGCTAAAACGTTGTTGAATGGAAAAATGCATTGTTTATTCCCGACATGTCACATACCGAACACTGGCTGATGCCAGAGCTATCTCAGAGCACTCTGATTACGGTGGACAAATCTGTCACATTTTCTATTACAGCGCAATTATCCCCCCTTTTTTCCAAAGGAATCACATACGCTTCAATCAAACGGTGTTGCTCTTAAACCCCATTCAGCAAGGAGCACATGAAAGACATTTTAAGAGTAGGCTAATCATTAACTTTCAGGATGTATGCTCATACTGATGATGCTTTTTTTGCTGTAAGGCATGGGCGACTAATATGCCAATTTCGTACAACACCCACATGGGAATAGCCAACATAAACTGAGAAATAATGTCAGGCGGCGTAATAATAGCGCCAATAACAAACGCACCAACAATGACGTAGGAACGCGCTTGCTTCAATGCCGTCACACTTACCATCCCAGCCGCGACCATCAGTACCACCGCGATAGGTGTTTCAAATGCCAGGCTGAAAGCAATAAAAAGCACAATGATGAAATCTAAATATTTACCAATATCAGTCATCACCGCGACTCCTTCGGGAGCTGTACTGGTGATAAAACCGAACACGACAGGAAAGACCAAGAAAAAAGCAAAAGCCATCCCACAAATAAATAGAAAAACACTGGTGATGACTAAAGGTGCAATAAGATGGCGCTCATTGCTATACAAACCAGGCGCGATGAAAGCCCAGATCTGGTAAAGCGTATAGGGAGATGAAATGATAAAGGCGGCTAACATCACCACCTTGAGAGGAACAAAGAAAGGGGTAGTCACTTCAGTGGCAATCATTTGTCCCCCTGCTGGCAAAGCTTGTAGTAAAGGGGTTGCCAAAAACTGATAAATATCATTTGCAAAGGGAAATAATGCGAGCATGATGAAGAAAATCCCAGCCACAATTTTCAGCAATCGTTGTCGAAGTTCTAACAAGTGACTGAAAAATTCTTCTTTACTACTCACTTAGCGATTCCTTCTGTTGGGTCACACTTTTTTTATGCTCAGCGACTTTGGTTGTTGTAGCACTAGGGTTTTCCCTGGCTGTTTCTGAAGCAGGCGTTTCAGAGCGGCGAATCACTTCGGCAACCGGCTGCATGCCTTTACGAAGCTCATCATTCAAGCCTTCTTTTTGTTGTTTTAGCTCTTCCTGCAACCGTAAAAGATCGTCAGATCTCATTTCTTGATCGATATCGTCTTTAACAGCCGTCATAAACCGTTGAATACGCCCCACCATCACACCTAGAGTCTGCGCTACCTTTGGAAGTTTATCGGGACCAATAACAACCAGCGATACCAATAGAATGACGATAAGCTCGGGGAAGGCGATATTAAACATAGTCAAATACGCTGGTGTTACTGTTTATGCCTGGCTTTGTTATTCACACTGTCAGTTTGATTGACAGCATGATCGATAACACTGATGTCTTGCTCTTCACTCATCGCTTGTTTAAATCCTTTGACAGCACCGCCCAAATCTCCACCTAAATTCCGTAATTTTTTGGTGCCAAAAACAAGCGCTACAACCGCCAGAACAACGAGCCAATGCCAAATACTAAAAGACCCCATTTAACTGTCTCCTTAAATGATGTGGATATACTAAGTTTCTATAATTATGATTGGGCGTACGTAATCAAAGCCGTGATCGCTCCAGTGTCTCACTCGGACACTCCCCGAATAGCTCACGGTAATAACGTGCGAACAAACTCATATGCCAAAACCCCCAATGCGATGCCACACAGGCGATATTACTGATTTGCTCCGACTTGTATTGAAGCTCAGCCCGAATCTTGTGAAGACGAATATTTCGCATATAAGCAACAGGAGTGATGCCAAGCACTTGCTGAAAAGCATGGTTCAATGTCCGGCGACTAATATTCAGAGTGGTACAAATTTCACCAATGGTAATGGGATCACAATGCTGGGCTAGCGTGAGCTCACGTACACTTTTGACGATATAGCGATGTACTCTGTACTCATGTCGTCGGCCGTTGTTGTTGCTGACCGCTGACAGTGCCTGCACACACACACTGAAAACGGTATCTTCAAAGTGTCGCCAACTGTTTGGATGACTGGTGCCATCATCAAGATTTTTCGCCATATGCTCTGTGCCGATGTATAAGATTGCCAACAAACGGCTTTGTATAGCAGGAGGAAGCGCCTCTACTGGATTTGCCCTATCCATAATGGGGCGAAGATCCACCTTTTCTACTCTTTCTGCATATTCCTCTAGCCTTTGCTCAGCAATGACGGCAACATTGATTTCAGACGAATGTGAAGTCCTGAATAAGAGTTCATCATTTTTATCCAGAGTAATCAGCGAATTTTTGTCTAGCTTACTGCCACACCATAAAGCCTCACCCTCAACAATAGTTGGTAATCCAATCACATAACTGCCTGGTGGTGGACTGGCAAGCTCATCCACAGAACGATTCATCGCTTCACGAAAGATCTGTACTCCCTGACAAGCAACACTGGTCACCGTACCTGAAAACTGCCCTTTATCTAGTTGCGTGTAATCTTGTGACCACATTGGCAAAGCTGCTGCTTGCTCTAAGACATCAGTTAATTTAGAGCGTACTGCTTTTATTTCAATTTTAGCTAGGTCGTCATCTACCCATATCTTTTCTTGATTCATATTTCTCTCCCTCGGAACCAAGCCATCAAACAAACCATAACTTATTATTTTTATTAAGAATATATTGGTTTACCTGTCTTATTATTTTTATCAGGTTGATAACTGGCACTTACGATAATAGGCCTTTTCTGGGATAGCTAATAGTAGAAATCGGCAATATGTCAGTCTGAATAATGAACTGAGTTTGATCATGGCTGTAGGGAGAGGACCAGTATCATCACTCAGACCATCGATGAACCATCATGGCATGAGCGAAGAATTGAGCAGATGACAGACTATCGAAGGTAAAACAGACAGTTAGCCCAATCATCACTCATCCACTCACATGTTAGATAACATCCTCACTGTGTTATGCCGTTAACACAAAGTTTCAATTGAAATAGCGTTTGACTAGCAAGAATCGGCAACATCAATAGTAGTTATCCCCATTCTGATACTTCAATGCCAGTTTTTGATACGGCAGGGATTTCCCTCTGGCTATAGTTGTTACGAAATTATTTCATCAACAACAAGTGACCGGCAGGTCCGAGGAGGTAGAGAGTGAGAGCAGATACACACGCTGGTGATTATAGCCAGACATCGACTGTTGAGAACAGCTCAACATGTGTGCCTGATGCGATTAGTTTTTCTGAGTCAAAATCATCAGGACAGCGATTTGCCATTATGTTATCGGCAATAACCATAGGTGTTGCAACAGGCATTGCACTGAATACACAAGCGTCATCGATGCTGACGGCAATGTTTTTCGTTTTAACTTTTGTTGGTGGCCTGTTATCCACTTGGTCTCCATGTGGGTACTCAAGCCTGAGCCTGCTGCGACCAGCCGGGAAATATTCTTTTGGTTCAGTCGCTCGCTGGACCCCCACCTTCATTACTCATGCGATTGGCTATGCCATCGGTGCACTCATGTTGGGTGGTGCACTAGGTTTAGTGGGTGCTTTCTTATTCGAACAGTTAGCTTTCAGTCATATGATAATGGGACTGGCGATACTAGCAATTGGTTATGGGGCACATCAACTTGGTTTTCTAAAAATGCCCTACCCACAGCGTCGAGCTCAGGTTCCACATGATGCTCGTTTTCGTTTTCGCTCCTCAACAATTGGCCTGCTTTATGGCTATGCGCTGGGGATGAACTACCTGACTTACGTACAGACACCGATCCTCTACATCGTGACCGGTGCTGCGTTGCTGAGTGCTGATGTCACTACAGCAATCACTATCATCGCCATCTTCAACATCGGGCGCTGTCTGCCTGTTGCGGTGAACTTTCTGCCTATTTCCAACCAGTCCGTTCAAGCTTGGCTAGCGAAATGGCAGGAACGTGCTGTTGAACTGGATGGGTTTCTTCTGCTGTCAATCGGTGCAGCCGCATTAACCATGTTATCGCTGTAAACACAGGTGAGACCTCATCCTTAACTCATAATAAACCAAAATAGTTTGGAGAAGATATGACACTATTTAACCTTAAATCAAAGCTGCGACAAAAAAGTCTAGCAGGGGGCATTGCTACGGCAGCGCTGATGGCTACCACTTATCCAGCACTAGCTGATATTGCTGTTGAACAACAGACCATTGAAGTTGCCCCAGCCAGTGACTCAAAGCGTGTTTATGTCACTGACCCTGGCCATTTCCAGATGACCTCTCAGGTGTTCACCATCGACGGTAACAACAACAAGATCCTGGGTATGTCTGATGCCGGTAAGCTGCCTCATGTGCTGCTCGGTGACCAGGGTAACTTCATGGCGATTGCTAACACCTGGTATGACCGCATCGCCCGGGGTAACCGTGATGATTACATCGAAGTCTTTGATACACAGACTCACGATGTGACAGCAGACATTGATATCCCTGAAGGTCGCTTCCTGACCGCTGTTTTTACCCACATGGCAACGCTGAGCACTGATGACAAGCACATGATGTTCCAGCAGTTTTCACCGGTACCGGCAGTGGGTCTGGTTGATCTGGAACAAAACAAGTTCGTCAAAATGATGGATACCCCGGACTGTTACCACCTGTTCCCGGCACCGGAACAGAACGTGTATATGCACTGCCGTGACGGTTCAATGCTGAAAATCAATTACGACGATGAGGGTAATTCCACTCAGACTCACAGCGAAGTGTTCCATCCGGAAGACAGTTATCTTGTCAATGAGCCTTACTACTCGGATGTGACTAACCGTCTGGTATGGCCGGATTACGAAGGCCGTATCTATCGGGCAACCCTGACTGCTGATGGCGCTGAATTCAAGGAGCCTATCGAAGTCTTCACTGAAGAAGAGAAAGCAGACAGATGGCGTCCAGGTGGCTGGCAGCTGGTCACTGTTCATAACGACAGTAATGAACTGTACCTGCTGGCAGATCAGCGTGGTGAATTCACCCACAAAACACCAAGCCGTTACGTGTTTGTAGTCGACGCCGATACCGGTGAACGCCTGCGCAAGATGGAACTGAACCATGAAATCGATTCCATTGCTGTCAGCCAGGACGACAAACCGTATCTGTTCGCCTTATCCGCTAACGAACAGACTCTGTACACCTTTGATGCTAAGACAGGTAAGAAAATCGGCGAAACGGCAGGACTCGGCCGCTATCCGCACATTCTCACCCTGCCTCAGGATAGCGAGTAAGACATGAACTGGCTTACTAACGATCCTGCCCTGTCAGTACTGGCCACACTTTTTGTGGGGCTGGTACTGGCGGTAGCAGCCATTTCCAAGTTGCGTAGCCCTGACGAGTTCCAGGGTGTGGTCGACAACTACCGTTTGTTGCCGGGCTTTCTGGTTAAACCGGTAGCCAAGCTTCTGCCTTGGATTGAACTGGCATGTGCCGTCGCTTTGATGGTGCCGCCTGTACGTGAAATAGCTGCCTGGGTAGCAGTGGGACTGTTCGTGATGTTCTCGCTGGCATTGGCCATCAATGTCGGCAGGGGCCGAACCCATATTGACTGCGGTTGTGTAAGACGTCCGACCAGTCGGAGCCGAATCGGCATGTTCCATGTGCTGCGTGCGCTCTTTCTTGCCGGCGTCAGCATCTACATCGCTTTTAGTTCACTGGAAATAGCCAATATCTCCCTCGCATCGTGGCTGATTGGTATGGCCTCAGCAGCACTGCTGGCCATGCTTTATATAGCTGCAGATGTGATGGTGGGATTGCCAAATTCCCGTGAATCAAGAACTTAATTTTTTAGTAAGGAAAATTTACAATGAGTTTCGATATTCTTATTGCTTCAAATGTGTTGCTTTGGGCAGCTTTTCTGGCTCTGGCTGCACTTATGGTAGGTGTTATTCGCCAAATTGGTCTGCTACACGAACGGTCAGCACCACTGGGTGCCATGATGGTCGATCACGGACCCGATATTGGTGACAAATCACCTGTGTTCAACGTGAAAACCTTCACCGATGAAAAAGACTTGCTGGTCGGTCGCGCTATCACGCCTGGACGTCCAAGCCTGTTGATGTTCACCGGTCCTTCCTGCCCTGTTTGTGCCAAGCTGCTGCCAATTATTCGTGATGTCGCAGCAAGTGAAGGCGCAGATGTCATTCTGATCAGTGACGGTACGGCTGCTGAACACCGTGAGTTCCTGAGCAACCACCCACTGAAAAATGAGTATTACGTGAACTCACCAGAAATTGGCATGCGCTACCAGGTTTCCAAAGTCCCTTACGGTGTACTGCTGGATGCCGATGGCGTGATAAAAGGCAAAGGTCTGTGCAACACACGTGAGCATGTTGAAAGCCTGTTTGAAACCGTACGACTGGGTCACGCTTCACTGCAGAGCTACCTCAAAGACAGCTCTACTGCCAAGGAAGTGACAGTGGGCGAGCAACTGCACTAATCATTGATTTGAGAGTAGAACCAAAAAACATAACGGAGAAGGCAAATGACAAAGAAATTAGGATTTGACGCTGCTATTGAGAAACTGAGCCGTCGTACCGCAAACAAAACCGGTCGTCGTGGCTTCGTGGGTAAACTGGGTGGCTTCCTGGTAGGTGCGACACTGCTTCCCTTGCTGCCAGTTGATCGCCGTGGTCGTCTGAACAGCGCCCACGCCGCTGACGCCAGTGACCTGGATGCGGCCAGAGCAGGTTGGCAACCACAGGATCAGGATCCACAAGCCTGTGACTACTGGCGGCACTGTTCTATCGACGGGAACGTCTGTGACTGCTGTGGTGGTACGCTGACTTCCTGTCCTCCGGGCACCAGCCTGTCACCGAGCTCATGGGTGGCCAGCTGTTACAACCCGGGTGACGGTCAGACTTACCTGATCGCTTACCGTGACTGCTGTGGTAAGCAAACCTGTGGTCAATGTGCGTGTCTGAACACAGAAGGTGAACTGCCGGTTTACCGTCCTGAGTTCTCCAACGACATCGTATGGTGCTTCGGTGCAGAAAATGATGATATGACCTATCACTGCACCATCTCACCAGTCGTTGGTAAAGCCAGCTAAGTTGGCCTGAGGCATTCTTACATCATGAAGATCAGAATCCTCGTCATGTTGGCATGCACGGTATTTTCCGTGCATGCCAGTTTGGCTGATGACACAATCAAGCGGAGTGATTATCAACGTCCCGAGGCCATTCCGGCGCCGGACTCCAACCCGCTTACTATAGAAAAAACAACGCTGGGTAAAGCCCTGTTTTTTGACCCGCGTTTGTCCCGAGATAAAGGTATGTCCTGTGCGACCTGCCACTCACCGGATCATCGCTGGAGCGATGGCCGCGTTGTGCCGCTGGGTTCGGAAGAACTTGAGCAGCCGAGACGAACGCCCACTGTCATGAACAGCGCCTGGCTTAAAGCATTAATGTGGGATGGCCGAGCCAACTCACTGGAAGCGCAGGCAGTGCTTCCCATCACCACGCCACACGAAATGAACTACAACATGGATGAATTAGTTCAGCGACTAGGTGAAATTAAAGGTTATCGCCCCTTATTTGAGTCTGCCTATGGTGATGCAGAAATCACTACACAGCGCATTGCGATGGCATTAGCGACTTTTCAACGTACCTTGGTCTCCAATGTTTCAAGCTTTGATCGTTGGGTAGAAGGTGATGATGAAGCTATCAGTGTCAGTGCTCAACGTGGTTTTCAAGTATTTAACAATAAAGCCCAGTGCGCCGCTTGTCATAAGTCATGGCGTTTTACTGATGATAGTTTCCATGACATTGGGCTGGATAGCCCGGATCTGGGTCGTGGCAATACCATCCCTGTCGAGGTGACGATTATGCAGCATGCTTTTAAAACCCCGACCTTACGTGATCTGCCAGAAAACGGACCTTTTATGCATGATGGTTCCATGACCAATCTGGAGCAAGTGATCAAACATTATGAAGACGGTGGTCTCAAACGTCCCAGCCTGTCTAAAGAAATGTCGCCATTTGAACTAACTGAACAACAAAAAGCCGATCTGATTGCCTTTTTGAAAACCTTAAATGGTGGTCCATTAGCACTTTCTCCACCCGAATTACCCGAGGAGTAGCATACGTGAACAGGCAAGTAACACTTTGGCTCATGACTATAGCTTGCATTATGAGTACGCTCATTCTACCCGTTGCCAGTGCCGAACAGGCGGGCGACTCAGGGCCGGTGGTTCATAATATGTCTCTGACCCACCACGATTTTGAAGACTGGTCGTTTACCCCGAGCGCCAATGACACCCTGGCGATCACCAACAAATCTGATGTTGCACACAGTATTTATGTCACCTACCCCGACGGCAAAGTGGTGAACTTAGGCGTACAGCTTCCGGGAGAAACCGTCAGCTTGACTATTCCAGCAGCCGGTGATTACCTTTTGCAATGCTGGATACATCCGGTTATCAGAGCCGAAATGACGGTAGCTCCCTGATATTTGCTGTTTATCTGCTGGAGGTACTAATGGCAGAAAATCAACGAGACACTAACCATCAATTAGACGATCCCGGAAAGCGGGAAACCTTTCGTCATCTATTCAAACGTTTTGGAGTGGTACTGGTGGGTACCATCATTGGACAATCCATGATTCTATCCCGTCCAGCACGCGCTGCAGAAGCGCTTCGCCCACCAGGCGCATTGCCGGATCTGGACTTCGACTCATCATGTATACGATGTGGCTTATGTGTTGAAGACTGCCCCTACGATATTCTGAAGTTAGCCAGTTGGGCCGATCCTGCTCCACAAGGCACGCCCTATTTTGTAGCCAGAGAAGAACCGTGCCGGATGTGCACCGATATTCCCTGTGCCAAGGCCTGCCCGACCGGTGCACTTGATCGCCATATGACCGATATAAAAAAAGCGGATATGGGCGTCGCTGTACTTGTTGACCATGAAACCTGCCTCAATTACAAAGGTTTGACCTGTAGTATTTGCTGGCGAGTTTGCCCCATTCGTGATGAAGCCATCACCATTGAACCTATCCAGACTGAGGCAGGAAAATTGATGATTCCTACCGTGCATTCAGACATCTGCACTGGATGCGGCACCTGTGAAAAACATTGTGTCTTGTCTGAAGCGGCCATTCGCGTACTTCCACGCGAACTGGGCTTAGGCCTGTCTGGCAGGAATGCCGTTGGGAGGAGCTAAGTATGTTACATCGTCTGAAGCGTGGCCTCTATCGGCATCGCTGGTTGTTAATGCGCCGTATCGTACAAATCTCCATTTTACTTGCCTTTATTGTTGCAATACCGGGTTATGGCAAGATTGCTGATGGCAATTTATCGTCTAGTCTCTGGTTTGAACAACTCAAACTGACCGATCCTTTTATTCTTCTCCAGTCTTTTTTTGCAGGTTCCCCTATTGCCTTGCCCGCGCTTATGGGGGCGATACTGGTCGGAGGGTTTTATGCTTTCTTAGCCGGTCGTCTTTACTGTAGCTGGGTATGTCCCATCAACTTACTGACTGATTTAGCCTATTGGTTACGTAAACGTCTCAATATTAAAGGCAATATGAATTTATCGCGTCATTTACGACTCTGGATCTTAGCCTTATCTCTGGTGCTTTCTTTTTTAGGCGGGACCTTGGCGTGGGAAATAGTGAACCCTATTACACGATTCCAGCGAGAGTTAATATGGTTTTCTTTAAGTGGAGCGATGCTGCTCGGCGCTTTATTTTTGTTTGATTTATTTGTCAGTCGTCGTGCCTGGTGCGGCCATCTGTGCCCAGTAGGTGCTTTCTATGGCATTTTAGGACGCTATGGTCGACTCAAAGTGACATCCACACCAACAGAAAGCTGTGATACCCGTGGCTGTTCACGTTGCGTTGCTGTTTGTCCTGAACCACATGTACTGGCCCCTGTAGTGTCAAAACAAGCCTTATCCGTTACTTCAAGTGATTGTACTCGTTGCGGTGCTTGTCTTGATGAATGTAGCGAAGGAGTTCTGTCAATGAAAATTGACTTAGTGGGGATGGCAAATAGAAAAGCTGACGATTAAATAAAAAGATAAAGGTGGGCGGCAAACCACCACACCTTTATAACAGGGGATACAAGAGGAAGCTGAAAGGTATTTTTATTCTGCTTGTTTCACGGTGCCGCGCATCATAAATGTGTGACCAGGAAATGAGCAGAAAAAGCTATAGTCCTCATTTTTATTTAACACACTCGTTTTAAAGGTTGTTGAGGCACTTTCACCGCCACCGATGATCGGTGTGAATGCGAGCACACGCTCATCATCCTTTGGAAGGAAATCATTTTCGAGCCCTTCTGGTGCACCGGCTTGAGCAATGGCATTCACATCTGAAGTCTTGGCTAATACCCAGTTATGACCAAGCCCATCTTTAGATAGCTTACCTGTATGCGTGAAATTGACAGTAAATTCATCACAATCAGATGGCACAGTGATTGTCTTAGTGTTGTATGACCATGAATCACCCGCAGTAATTTCTACTTCACAAGTATTGGCACTTGCTAAGTTAGGTAAGGCAAATGCTAAAGGAATAAAAAAATAAGAAAAACGCATATTAACTCCATGAAAAAAATCACAATGTGAGCAATAAGTTTAATGGCAGCGTTTATATCTCAGTAGCAAAAATGGGCATTGTTCGAGTCATGTCATGTTTCTTAGCGAATGTTTGAATCCCACCATCATAAAAGCCGAAACAAAACTATTTTCGACGTTCAAATTGAGAGAGCTAATGGTGCTACTTTTTCTACTAAACTCCCCTCCGCTCCTCTAGCGACACAAAGCTCCAATCGCATGCGACTAACCGCTATGTAGAGATAATGGGCTATTTACCTGAAAATCTGGGGTAATTATCAGCTGCTGCCAGCTATGTAATCATTTTTAATATGCTCTCCAATACAAAGGAGAGAGAAATGAATGTTTTATTAATAGGTGCTGTTGCTATGATTGCAGCATTGATTCTATCGGCATGGTTAATGACATTTGCCAGATGGTTTCCCATCAAAGGGATAGACGGCGACTTTTTAGTCGATTACAAAACCATGATCAGGGCTCACGTAGATTATGCACTCATGGCATTATTCAGCTTAGGTTTTTTATGGTGCTGCGACTGGGGCCGATATTGAGTTATCAAAGTTCGCCTGTCTTTGTGTCGCCATTGGCGGATTCACTAACCCAACCATTTTTGTGATTGCCGCTTTTGATATCGATTTCTGGAATAAAACTATCTGGAAAATATTCTCAGCATTGAGCTTTATTATTACAACTATTGGCTTTGTCTGGATTGCCTTCAGATTACTTATGTTTGCAATTCAGTAGAAGTAACAATACTGCTATTAAGACTATAGAGTCCCTAATAATGACGCTCTATTTAGTCATAATGTCACTTTAATTTATCCATTTTGTGAAAAGAGACGAATTAAAAAAACTGACATTGATACATTATCAATAAGCAAAAAGATCTATAGATAATTGATTTTAATATAAATTATTAGATACAACCTTCTACTGATATAAAAAATTCTGACTAAATTTGCTTTTGTCATAAATCTTTAACTTAAGACCGATACTCTGTTCGAGTTAAAGATTTTTATTGCTTAATTAACTAGTCAGGAGTTTCTATGAAACTATTTGCAAAAAATGCAAAGTCAGTTTTTCTTATCACTGCCCTTGTTGGTGCGATGTCATCAACTGCTGCACATGCCGAACTGAAGTTGAACGGTTCTGGTGCCAGTTTTCCAGCCCCTCTTTATAACAAATGGTTTAAAGATTACAGCAAGCAAACTGATGGTGTGCGTGTAGATTACCAATCTAAAGGTAGTGGCGCAGGTATTCGTGATTTCATCAATGAAACAGTTGACTTTGCAGCAAGTGACGCGGCGATGAAAGACAGCGAAATCGAGCAAGTCAAAAAAGGTGCGATTCTGTTACCAATGACAGCCGGTGAAGTGGTTCTGTCTTACAACCTGGAAGGTGTTAAAGAATTAAAACTGCCACGTGATGTTTACCCAGCCATTTTCATGGGCAAAATCACTCAATGGAATGACCCAAAAATCCAAGCAGCCAACCCAGGTGTTAAATTACCTGACGAAAAAATCACTGTAGTCGTTCGCTCTGACTCAAGTGGTACAAGTTATGTTTACACCAACCACTTGTCTGCCATCAATGCAGAATTTAAAGAAACTATCGGTGCAGCTAAATCACCTAACTGGCCTTCTTCTGCATTAATCGTCAAAGCGCCAAAAAATGATGGTGTGACAGCGACTATCAAACAAACGCCTGGTTCAATTGGTTACATTGAATATGGCTTTGCAAAATTAACCAAAATGCCAACCGCTATTCTTGAAAACCAAAAAGGTAAATTCGTTGAAGCCGGTGGTGAAACAGGTGCTGCTGCATTAGCAACTACGACGTTCCCAGAAGGTAATTTACCAGGTAGTGATGTACCTGATTTACGTGCTTGGTCTACTGACCCTGCTGGTGAAGATGCTTACCCAATCGCCTCGTTCACATGGTTGTTGGTCTACAAAGATCAAGAAGATGATAAAGCAAAAGCTTTACGTGACTTAATCGAGTACATGGTAACAACAGGTCAAGAATCATCTGAAGCAATGGGTTATATCCCACTACCTGAAAACGTGGTTGAGAAAGTTCGCAACGCAGCGAAAATGATCAAGTAATCACATCAATTGAAAACTGAGATAAAAAATGCTGCAAGGCTGGAAAGTCCTTGCAGCATTTTCTCTGTTTTTACACGCCATAAAACATGTTTAAAAACACGAATGAATAATTGATAGGAACGCACATGGTTTACGATCCATTTAAAGAAGCCAGTAGTGATAAAACACTGTCTGCTCCGCCATCATCGACGGATTACTTAAAAGACTCGGTATTTCGCTCTTTTGCTTATTTTTGCGCCCTATCCATTGTCCTTTTGGTTGCCTATATCGTTTTTGAATTAGGTTCACAGGCATTACCGGCCATCAAAACACATGGCCTTGGCTTTATTACTGGTACTACATGGGATACCAACCAAGGGGTGTTTGGTGTGTTACCTGAAATTTGGGGCACATTATATAGTTCGCTCTTAGCTTTACTTCTGGGTGGTTTATTAGGTGTTTCAATAGCGATCTTCCTGACTCAAGGATTTGTATACGCTAAGTTCGAAATGATTTTCAGAACCGTCATCGAATTGTTAGCAGCTATTCCCTCTGTTGTTTATGGTTTATGGGGCATTTATGTACTGATTCCATTGATAAGACCTGGCGCTGAGTGGTTACATGACACCTTAGGCTGGTTTCCCCTATTTGGCACAGAGTTGAGTGGTCCAGGTCTTGCTCCTGCGGCATTGGTACTCGCTATTATGATTTTACCTACCGTAGCAGCGATTTCTGCAGATGCTTTCCGCCGTATCCCCTACAAAGTGAAAGAAGCCGCTTACGGTATGGGTGCTACCAAGTGGGAAGTCATTTTAAAAGTAATGCTCCCTACAGCCTCTTCCGGCATTTTGGCTGGTTTAGTGCTTGGATTCGGTCGCGCTCTTGGTGAAACCATGGCGCTCGCCATGTTGATTGGTAACGTCAACAATATCGATGTTTCACTGTTTGCTCCGGCCAATACCTTAGCGTCACTTCTTGCTTCTACTTTCCCTGAAGCAGGTGAAATCGAAATACAGGCTTTAATGTATGCCGCGCTGGTTCTACTGGTCATCACCTTTATGGTCAACGTTGTCGGTTTGGCAGTACAGCAATACACCATGCGTAAGTTTGAGGGTAAAAAATGAGTCAAATACAATTAGAAGAGCAGGTATTGCCACCAAGAATTCAGTTACCGGCTCTGGAAAAAAATATTTTTGAAGTCAGGGCATTAAAAAACTACTTTCTGACATCCTTAGTTTGGTTGTTAGCTGTTCTAGCCAGTATCCCTCTATTTTCAGTGATTTATATGCTACTCGTACAAGGTGGCGCCAGACTGGATATGGAAGCGATTACCGCCCTGCCACCCGCTGGTTTTGAAATGGGTGGTGGCTTTGGTAATGCCATTGTCGGTACATTAACCATGGTCGGTATTGCCTCGGCCATCAGTATTCCAATTGGCATTATGGCAGCACTGTATTTATCGATACTTAATCCTTCCAGCAAAATAGCAACCATCTCACGCTTTTTAGCCAAAGTATTGACGGGCTTTCCTTCAATCCTGGCGGGTGTTTTTGTTTATGCCGTTATCGTTATCACAACAGGAACTTACTCTGCCTGGGCAGGTGGTGTGGCCTTAGCTGTTCTGATGTTGCCTACGGTGACTTTGGCAGCAGAAGAAGCCATGAAACAAGTACCACAAAAAATGAAAGATGCCGCGTTTGGCATGGGGTGTACGCGTACACAAGTCATATTAAAAGTGGTTTTACCTACGGCATTACCCGGCATTTTGACCGGTGTGATATTGGCTGTAGCGGGTGCCGCGGGTGAGTCAGCTCCGTTACTGTTTACTGCCTTGTTTAGTAATTACTACATGGCTGAACTGGCAGAGCCAACAGCCTCTTTATCCATTTTGATTTACAACTTCTCCGGCATGCCGTTTGAGAATCAGATTGAGCTTGCTTGGGCAGCCTCTCTGGTACTTGTAATACTCGTCCTCTTTTTCAATATTCTGGCCCGCGTTGTCGGCAGATCGAAATTTAAAGAATAACGTAAGGAAAACCTATGAATATGCAAACCGATACCGCTGAATTTATTGCTGAAAAGTACGTGCCAAAAGGCCCTGTGGTTTTAGATTGCCATGTAAAAAATATCTACTATGGCGACTTCAGAGCAGTCAGAGACACCACCATTCCTATTGAGAAAAATAAAGTCACCGGCTTTATTGGTCCATCAGGTTGCGGTAAAAGTACCGTTCTACGTAGCATGAATCGTATGAATGATCTGATCGACTCCTTCCGCTTTGAAGGTCATATTCAATATCACAAACATGATATCTACAGCAAAAAGGTCGATGCGGTCATTGTCAGACGTTATATCGGCATGGTGTTCCAGTTACCTAATCCTTTTTCTATGAGCATTTACGATAATGTTGCCTTTGGTCTGAGACTGAATGGCTATAAAGGCGATGAGGAAGAGATGGTCGTTAAAGCACTAAAACGTGCGGCTATCTGGAATGATGTCAAAGATAAATTGAAAAACAGCGGATTATCTTTATCAGGTGGTCAGCAACAACGTTTGTGTATTGCCAGAGCCATTGCCACAGAACCTGATGTGTTATTAATGGATGAACCTTGTTCAGCTCTAGACCCGATTGCAACACGTCAGATCGAAGAGTTGATGGTAGAACTGAAACAACACTACAGCGTGGCTTTAGTCACACACAATATGCAACAAGCCATGCGTGTGGCTGATACAACAGCGTTTCTGGGTGTGGATATTTCACAAGGTGGCCGTACTGGTTATCTGGTTGAAATGGACGATACCAAAAAGATTTTTGAAGATCCTCAACAGTTATTAACCAAACAGTATGTGCGAGGTGAGTTTAGTTAATCTAAACCATTATTATGGGTTCATCATCACTTAATGCTGTTCACAGTGCGACACAACATGATCTGACAGCCAATATTGCTCGACTCAATATTAGCGCTGTCAGATCACGTCTGCTTGATACGCAAAAACACTTTGATAAGATTAATAAAACTCTCACAGTACAAAGAACACCACCTTCAAATGAAGTGATTGAAAACATCATTGCTGGCTATGCCAAGATAGATTTTTATCTGGCGAATGGCATTGATCTGTTCGCCATGGGTAATTCACATTTACTGTTAGAACTTAACCACATAGTGCTTTA
The DNA here is from genome assembly GCF_030296755.1 of Methylophaga marina. Taxonomy (NCBI): domain Bacteria; kingdom Pseudomonadati; phylum Pseudomonadota; class Gammaproteobacteria; order Thiotrichales; family Piscirickettsiaceae; genus Methylophaga; species Methylophaga marina. Next base: position 1,916,320 of record NZ_AP027741.1, on the reverse strand, counting down.
TCACACTTCATCAATATCTGAAGAAGAATCGCAGCATCAATTTGAAGCAACAAAGGCCCACTTCTACGCAGCACGTAATGGTGGTATTGGTCAGCTTATGGACTGGTTGGCACTCAATCAACATACCAATATTTGGAAGCGAACGGCCGGTTTATTCACCAATATACTGAGTCAGCCTCAGCTGTTTCTGGAAGGCAATCATCGTACAGGTTCGCTCATCATGAGTTATTTATTGATGCATGAAGGCTATCAGCCGTTTGTGTTGTCTTACGAGAATGCCAGACATTTTTTCGAGCCTGCTGAACTGACCAAAAAACGTCGTAAGAAATCATTAGTCGACGATTTTGTATATTTGCCAAAACAAACACGTAAATTTGCCAAATTGCTGAAAGACGAGCAAAAAAGGCAATCTTTTTTGAAAAATTAGCTAGTGATAACGGGTCGTAGACGTTTTTTCTTTTAATTCACCGCGATTGGACTCAATAATTCTCTGAAACTTCTCCGGATCTTTACGAAGAATATCGATATATTCACTGACCAAGTCATGCCACTGATTACCACCATGAATAGCAAACTTTTCCAAAGCAACTAATAATAACTTGGCTGCCACTCTAAGTTCTTTGCTATCAGCCTCACCATACCATCCAAGCAACTCATTATAGAGTTCTTCGATTTTTTCCAGAGGCGTGAACTCCACAACCATTTCTTCAGAATCTTTGTCACTCATCTCAGCACTCTTTAAATGAAGTTGTCTCTGGGCAAACAGTTATGTAGAAAAAAGTACTCACACCAGTTACTTAGCATATTTTTGAATTTTTCGATGTGGCGTCTTCTCAGCTACTTCCGCCAACAGAGCTTCATGTCCAGAGTTTTGTTTAAGCACTTTACAGATCCAAGCGGCCGTATCTTGCCCCAAGGCATCCAAATCAGGGTTCATGTACATACTCTCTAACTGCTCAGTAAATAAAGCCATAAGCTCAGGGTCATGAATATTTTCATGAAAAGAAGCTCGCGCGGCCAGTCGCTGTGTGTAGCTATCACCTGTTTGTATCATCCGCATATACATCTGAACTTCAAACGGTTTTTCCGGTTGTTCGATAACCACATGACTTAACTGACGCTGGACCGAAATATAAGTACTTAAGTCGCTCAAGGCCTTTTTGGCATGTCGTTTAACTTTTGACTCCGCTGCTTTTTTTGCTAACAGTTCAAGCGTCGATGTGTATTTTGGGTTACCACTGTATCCTAGCGCTCTTACCTCATAGGCCATCAAATTTCGCTTATCTGAGTCATATAGCTTTTCTTGGTAATTCGCCAATAAATCGGCTTCCAATACATCATATAAGCGAGGATCTGAGATACCTGACCACTGTAATCGTTCCAAGACAGTCTCTTTGCGTTCTTGTGAACCTGTTTGCACCACATTTAATACTGCATCAATCTGCTCATCTTTACTCTGATAAGCCGCAGCATTCATTGAAAGTGCGGTGAGTAGTAATGGAATAAGCTTCTTCCCTAAAGTCATAAGTTATCCTTTTAGTTCCATCGTTGAAAAATAAGTGACGTGTTAATACCGCCAAATGCAAAGTTATTCGACATCACATAATCGGTATGAATTTGCCTGGGAGCATTCATGATGTAATCCAGCGTGCCACAATCGGGATCGACTTCATCCAGATTTGCCGTCGCATGAAACCAATCACTGTTCATCATTTCAATAGCGACCCAGGCTTCTAATGCACCACATGCACCTAATGTATGACCAGTATAACTTTTAAATGAGCTTATCGGCGTACTGGAACCAAACACGGCTTCGGTTGCCGTGGTTTCAGCAATGTCTCCACGATCGGTAGCCGTTCCATGAGCACTGATATAGCCAATATTTTCAGGCTCAATAGCGGCATCTTGTAGCGCTAATTCTATGGCCTTTTGCATGGTAGCGGCTGAAGGTTGAGTCACATGACTGCCATCCGAATTTGTGCCAAAACCAATCAGCTCAGCATAAATAGTTGCACCTCTGGCTTGTGCATGTTCCAGCTCTTCCAAGATCAAGGTGCAGGCTCCTTCACCTATAACCAATCCGTCTCTGTCTTTATCAAAGGGTCTGGGAGATAAATGTGGTGTGTCATTCTTAATACTGGTGGCATATAAGGTATCGAACACTGCGGCTTCAGTCGCACATAAGGCCTCACAGCCACCCGCAATCATAATTGTTTGTTGACCGGCTTTGATGGCTTCATAAGCATAACCAATGGCCTGACTGCCAGAAGTACAGGCACTTGATGTGGTTAATACACGACCTCGCAAACCAAAATAGATACCGATATTCACGGGAGAGGTATGCGCCATCATTTTAATATAGGAGTTTGCATTCAATCCTTCGCATGAGTGATTCAATAGCATATTGCCAAAATCAGCGACAGCACCGGTATCACCAGCCGAAGAGCCATATGCCACACCAACATCGCCACTATTAAGAATGGGATCATTGAGTAAACCAGCTTTATCTAAAGCCAACTCGGTACTCAACACGGCTAACTGAGCAACCCGTCCCATGCTCCGTAAATCCTTACGCTTATAATGCGCCGGCATTTGAAAGTCCCGAACGGGTGCACCAAGACGCGTATTTAGCTCAGCATATTTATCCCACTCATCAATGCGGCAAATCCCCGTTGTCATCGTTTCCAGGTGATGGCGAATAGTGGCCCAATCATTTCCTATAGGCGAAAAACCCGCTACGCCTGTTACAACTACGCGTTTCATCAGACCATTCCACCATTCACTGAAATGACTTGGCGCGTAATATAGGCAGCACCTTCTGACATTAAAAAACTCACAGTCGCTGCGACTTCTTCGACTTTACCAACACGTTGCATCGGTATTAGTTTCATCGCTTCATCCATGAAAACATCTTCTGTCATCTCTGTATCAATTAACCCCGGCGCGACACAGTTCACAGTGATTTTACGTTTAGCTAATTCAATAGCGAGGGCTTTGGTCGCACCGATAATACCGGCTTTGGCAGCACTATAATTAACCTGTCCACGATTACCAGCCACGCCAGAAACGGATGACATAGTGACAATCCGACCTGGTTTACGTCTTCTCACCATCGGCATGGTGAGTGGCTGTAATACATTATAAAAACCATCAAGGTTCGTTCTTAATACCAGATCCCATTCTTCACCAGGCATAGCAGGAAAAGCATTGTCTCGTGCAAGGCCAGCATTACAAACCACACCATAATAAGCACCATATTCTTCAACATCCGCTTCAAGCACTGCCTGGCATTGCTCTCTATCAGCTATATCAAACTGTAATATGCGAACCTGCCGACCAAGGGCTTTAACCTCTTCAGCCACGGCCTCAGCTTCAGTCCACTTGCTACGGCAATGCAGCACGATGTCATAGCCATCATTCGCTAGCTTAATCGCAACAGCGCGGCCGATACCTCGGCTTGAGCCTGTTACTAATATGGTTTCGCTCATTGTTTTGCTTCCTTAATAAACTGACTGGCATCGTCTGGTTGAAATACATTTAAATTCGCTGTGGCTTCCACATTGAATGCCGTCAACATGCCTTTAAATACATGTAATCCATTTTCAGCCACCATGTCTCGCTCGACTCTCACTGTTAACGTCAGTCCAGTAGCAAACCATGGCACGTTCGATTCATAACGCCGTGTGCCGAGTAGAAACCCAAGCTTGGGTGGCTGATTTTGTTTTCTTTCCTGCACACCTGAAAAAGCCGCGATGGCTTGGGCAAGGTATTCCAAACCAACCCATGCCGGCACGCCCTGTTCCTCTGCAAATAACGTGGCTGAGGAGATATCGACCTCCGCTTCCAACCAGTCATCGCCATAGGCTGTCACACGACTTAACAATGACATGGTGCCTGAATGGGGTACAAGGTCGTCTACAGAATACTCAATACTCATTCTGCTCGTTCCATCACTAAGGCCACATTATTACCGCCAAAAGCAAAGGAATTGCTTAATACGCGTCGTACTGGTGTTGATGTGTGCTGACGCGTCACAAAATTCAGTTCTGGCAATTCAGGATCAGCATTGCCATCCCAGTGATGAACTGGCAACACAGCATTGTCCATTAAGGTTAGCCAGCAAATAGCCGCTTCTACTGCACCCGCAGCACCTAGTGTATGTCCTGTCATGGGCTTGGTAGAGCTACATAAAACCGATGCAGGAAAAACACGACTAACAGCTCGCGACTCCATTTGATCATTCAACGGCGTCGCTGTGCCATGTAGATTCACATAATCAATGTCATCAGCTTTCAGACCAGCGTCAGCCAATGCCATTCTCATGGCTCGTTCGGCTCCAGTTCCTTCTGGTTCTGGGGCAGAAATATGGTGGGCATCACTACTTTCACCAACGCCTGATAACTTAACACCTTCAGGATTAGCAGAGACAATAAACAACGCACCAGCCTCCCCAATATTGATGCCATTTCTATTCTGACTAAATGGGTTACAAATCGATTTGCTGACCGCTTCCAATGCTGAAAAGCCTTGTAGAGTGAGCTTACACAGTGTGTCGACACCACCCGCAATAACCACATCACAAAGCCCGGCAGTAATAAGCCTCTTGGCTGAAGCCAAGGCTTTGGCACCTGATGAACAGGCTGTAGAAACAGCATAGACCGGACCTAAAGCGCCAGATAGTGTTGCAATGAACTCGGCCGTATTGGCCATTTCCTGAATCCTGTAATGATAGTTTTCAGGTAAGCCATTTCCTTCGACATAAGACTGGATAGCGTTCTCAGCATCAGAAATACCCGATGTACTGGTTCCAATCACCACACCGACTCGCTCAGCACCATAGTTTTTTATGGCCTCATCAACCCTTTCCTGAATCTGATGATATACCGCCAAAGCCAGTTGGTTATTTCGACTTTGCCAGCATGCCTCTTCCATTGGAATATCAGGTAATACTTGTTGACACATAGCGACAGGCACAGGCTCTGTACCATAGGCACCAGACAGGGTCATGAGATCGTTTGGTTCAGCCTCAAGTCCACACTTAAGTTCCAGTATATTGTGTCCGGCAGCACACAGTACCCCTACCTGATTCAGGTAAACATTTTTTTTATCAGTCACACTGTTATCAACTCTGTAAGGGCGAAATCATCACACGGTAATGATGCTGTTTATGGTGAATATCAACGTTATCATCAGACATCCTTACGTCAAGGATAAGTGTATTACCTTTATATAAACGGCGATAATTCGGAGTAAGTTCAACTTGCCAATTCAACCGTTCATTATAATACTTGTGCACCGTTTTTTCTGGCCACAACGCAAATTGCATAACAGACATCACTTCTTCGAGAGGTAATGTCATATCCGTCAGATTAGTCGCTTGAAAATGGTTACCGTCATAGTTCATTTTCAGCAGAATCTGGCCAGTTGGTGTTATCACAGCCACACGAAAATCCAACGTTGTAAACCGACTCAAGGCAATAAACGACTGTGGCTGCTTATCTTGAATCACGGTGACTTTTTGTTTCATCAGTCCCGCCTTTGGTCCCTCAGACGGTGGTAACAATAACAGCGTATTTTCTGGCATCAGTAATGGCCGAAACAGACTACACGCTGTCAGCGTAAAAAATAAAAGGCCTAAGAATAGGATGCGCGGCATTACCTGTTTCTGCATAACTCTGCCAGAGAACTTAACCGCTTCACATCTTTCACGTATGGGTTGTGCGTGTCCCAAGCGTATCCGGCCAAAATAGAACTAATCATCCGTTTTATAGGTGCATTTTTATTTCGGGTAAAAATAACATCCTGTAGCCTGCCGTCGTACCAGGCTTCAACAAACTCTTTAAAAGTATGAATCCCCTGCTGTAGCGGCAAAACAAAGGCGTTATGCCAGTCCACCTCTTCCCCCTGTAACTGCTTATCAAGTACGGAAGCAGCCAAACTGGAGGACTTGAGTGCTATCGTTACCCCAGAAGAAAATACAGGATCCAGAAATTCACCCGCATTGCCCAATAAGGCGTAGCCATCCCCATAAAGCTGTGAAACATCACAGGCATAACCGGTAAGCTCACCAACCCGAGTATCAAAGTTTGCCTGCTGCAGTAAGGTCGCCATCCAGCCGGATTCGTTAATGAGTTGTTTGAGCTTGTCATCAGTCTCACCATCAAGTTGCTGAATAAACTCCTGCGTAGCAACGACACCAACTGATGAGCGACCATTACTGAAAGGTATTAGCCAATACCAGACATCCTGAAACTGGGGGTGTACCGTGATCAGAATTTTATTGCGATCATAGTTTTCATCCTGTATCCGGTCTTCAATGTGTGTAAACAACGATGTCCTTGATGGAAAGTTTGACGGTTTATCCAAGCCTAATAAGCGAGGTAATACACGCCCATAACCGCTAGCATCCAACACAAACTGACTTCTCAGTTTATAGACATCGCCATCTTCATCCGCTACGGTGACATACGCCGTTTTCTGGTGATATTCAAATGCAGTGACGGTCTGCCCATAACAAATCTCAACACCTTGCTGCTCAGCAGTATCAGCCAGAATTTTGTCAAACTTATCGCGTTGTACCTGATATGTCGTCCCCCACCCCTCAGTGAACTTCTCGTTAAAATCAAATGATTCATAACGTTCTGCACAGCTGAAGGCGGCGCCATTTTTAAATTGGAAACCGGCCGCATGAACGGCATCCAACATATTGGCCTGCTCAAGAAAACGCATACTCTGCGGCAGCAAACTTTCACCAATGGAGAATCGCGGGAAATACGTCTTCTCCAATACTAATACTCGGTAACCACGCTGATTTAATAACGCAGAAACAACTGCACCTGCTGGCCCAGCGCCAATGACGATAATGTCATACTGACTTTGTGTTGCCTTCAACACTCTCTCCTTGAGTTATACGACGAAAAAAGGTCGCTAAAATCCACACCCATGACAATCCCAACAATACTGTCAAACCAAAATGCATCAATACTGGTGTCTGACTCAACGCTAATAGACCAAAAGCCATTAAACTTGTCAGCACCGACAATGTGACCGCTAACCAGGTTTGAGTCGCCCCTGAGGTTTCTGTCAAAAAGATTCCCATATCAATGCCAATACCTAACACCAGAATTAAGGCCATAAAATGAAACAAATTCACGCCAGGTAGCACAGCCATTAATATCGCTAACGTAAAGAAGGAGGCTAACATGGGCGGCAAAATAATTCGCCAAGTGGCGTTTTTATAGCGCCAAAATAAAATGGCAAAAACACCAATATAGGCCAAACACATCCACAACATAATTTGTTGTCGATAATCCTGCATCAAGTTTGAAATGGCATCGACCTGATCCACTAAAATCAGTTTTGGCACCGTCGCTTGTAACTGCACTAATGCCTGTGCTGATAATGAGTTCGAGGAGGCGAGACTGATAACTGTCGCTAAACCGGCTTGTTCTGACTCAATAATCGGTGAGGACAGTAATCCCCCTGCTCATCTTTTCTGTCAGGTGTTAAGCGGTTCAGTTTGTCATTATCAAGTTTATGCCAAGCTTGCCCACTCATCTGCTCGGAAGCGTTCAGCAATTTATATAGCGAACTCAATTCTTGCTGGTATAAGCGTGCCACTCGTTGACTATTATTAGTCTGTGTTTTCTTCGATGGCACCGATTCCGAAAGCATGCGGTAATGAGAAATTTGACCTTGTTGCTGTAGCCTTTCTAATACGGGTTTGAGTTGCTCTTCTTGTTGTAGACAGAGTTCTATTTGCTCGCAGGGGTTTAACAAAAACTGTGTACTACTGTTAAGACCTAAAGCGTGTTGGACATATTGCTCTTGAGCTAGCAACTCAGGGGGAGATGTTTGTAATAGCCGGATATCATCTTCTGTTTCGCCATAAAACACACTGATTGCAGCGGCAATAGTAAGGAAAATTAAGAGAATACGGACAGAGAGACTCTGCCCAACACTTGGTAGCTGTTGTTGCCAACGATAAATCCTATCACTTAATCGTGGCGTCGTGATCGGCAAGCGTCTTGTCATTAATGGCAACCATAATACGACTGTTAACCAGGCTGAAATTAGTCCGACAATAGAAAAAAGTGCCATCTGTCGCAGCCCTGGGAAAGGGGTAATCGCTTGAGCAGCATACGCCAAAACACTTGAAAGTAGACCTAATGCTAACCCTGGCAAGATATGCGATATAACATCTCGCCGTTGTTGTCGTTCACATAAAAAATGCAGGGCATAATCAATCGCCACACCGATTAAGCCAGCTCCAAAGGCAAACGTCACGATATGTACGCGTTCAAACATCAAAAACGCTACAGATGAGGCCACGATTAAGCCAATAAAGACAGGGAGTAATAATAAAGTGACACTATAAAATCGTTTAAAAACCCACCACATCAGCAGCACAATGCCGAGCAGCGAACCGATACCTATCGTCGACATTTCTTTTTGTGCTTGCTTGGCACCAGCATCGGCATGAACCAATAAGCCAGAGAGCTGCAGCGAGACACCTTTATCTTCCAGCTTGTCTTTTTGCTGCTGATAAACACCTAAAACCGCTTTCTGCGTTGCCATTGAAAAAGCATCATCCGCTAAATTCACTATCACGAGATAGGTATCATTTTTTCCTCTGAGCTTTAGATAATCATCTTCTGAAGTGACATTAATGGGTGATTCCAACTGCTCTAACCACGATGACATCAGACCAAAAGGGTCATCAACCAGCGAATGTCCACCAAGACTCACGGGATTCAAAATGCGTGACAATGCTCGTTGTTTAACGATATCGCTTTTGTCAGTATCAATAAGTGTGACTAACTCATCTGTCAGCAAACCATAACGATAAGGGTAAAGCGTCTGTTGATACTGTGTGAGCGTGGAAGCTTCAAATTGTGACAGCACAGAACTGACTTGTGGCAATGCACGAAGAGAATCCGCCAGAGCTGTCGAAGACGCTTGTCTGATTTCTTTATCCGATGCTGTCACCAGAATAAGTAGTCGCTGAGAAAACTGCCGTCCCATCTGCTCAGAAGCGGCTTTAACGAGAGGCTGCTGCTCAGATTGTGGCAACAGACTCATCATACTGGTATCTAATACTGGCCGATTAACGGCTGTAATACCTATTAGCAGTAGGACAACAAGTAGCCAAACCCATGCCAAGAGTTTAAAGAAATTGTTCATCAGTGCGACTGCGATAATTCACTAAATGTAATATGTGTTTTATCACCATTATGTTCGTTCAATGTGACTTCTCTAAGCCATTTATCTCCTGATAACTCCACACTGCTGACAACTTGTTTTAAGGTCTGTTTCTTGGGCGTTAAGGTGACATGCCACTGCTCACCATGCTGTTCACCATTGGCATAGAAAAACTCGGCTAAGTCGTGCCATTGCGCGGTTAACACAGCAAAAAAGATGTTACTCAGGATCTGAACTGAGGGATTTTTATCCGTTTTGATATGCAAAATTTCATTATTTCCCTGACGGCTGACAATATCATCAGGTGTCATTGTCAGTTCATTTTCTATCGGTGTTTCAGTCATCCAATGGATGAACTGATGACGTTGGTATTCAAATCTCCCTTGGGACGTTAAGGTAGTATCAAACTCGACAATCTGCTTCTGTTGCTCGAACCGCCCCTGAAGAGAGGCTGGAGAATCTGTGAGTTTGGCAAGTAAGTCGTAAGATAATTCTGCCTGTGCGGAAAAACTAATGAACAGCATCATGAGCATAGAGAGTCTGATCATGCTGTCACCCCAATTTTTTCAAATAAAATAGCGGGTGAGACAAATAACATTTCATTATTTGACATATCCACGGCGACTTGTACGGTATAGCCTTTGGTCAGTCTTTGCCCTGTAACCAAGTCATCAATCTGATAGTTTATTTTCAGACGATTCTCCCACTCCACCAGCGTTGCTATCACCTTCACTTTTTGTTGAAACTTTAGTGGGTGTGCATAACGAATACGTAAATCAATCACAGGCCAGGCATACCCTGACTGTTCCATTTCCGGATAGTTATATTCAATTTTATCCAATAAGGCACAGCGAGCAATTTCAAAATATTTCACATAATGACCGTGCCAGGCAACGCGCATCACATCAACATCGTGAAAAGGGACTTCAATAATCGTTTCTACCTGAATCACTGTTTCTCCTCAGTTTGCTGAGTTTGTGGTGTCATTTTTTGCCAAAACGGATAAAAATTAAACCATTGCAGAGGGGCAATATGGCAATAATGAGCCAATCTATCAGCATATTGTTGGACAGTATTTGTTAATAAAGCCTGCCGTTGCTGTCGAGTGAAAGATAACTTTTCAGAAAATAACTCTGTGTAGATGTGATACATCTTGTCTTGCTTAAGGCAAAACATCAGATAGACCGGACACTTTAATAAACTCGCTAATAGAAAGGCGCCTTGAGGCAAAGCCGCTTGTTCACCTAAAAAGGTGACTTCAGAGACTCGTTGCTGCCCAGTGACCGGTGTTCTATCACCAGCAATAACAAGAAACTCTCCAGCTTCAACACGTTCAGCCATCATCATGGCAAAGGCCGGGCTCATATCAGTCACTTGATACATCTTAACCTGTGTCGTATTGCCTACCTTTTTCATTAAGGCATTAAATTTTTCAGCATGTTGGGTGTAGACCAGCAAGGTCAATTTCAAATTCGGCTGTTGATGTGCCAATGCATTACAGACTTCGGTATTACCCAGATGGGATACCACAATAATACCGCCCTGCTTTTGTTCAATAGCCGCATCAAACTGACCGTCACTATGAAAGCGTACATCTTTGAGTTGAATACGTCCCATCCATGCCAGTAATTTATCCAGCAGAATGTCAGCAAACATAAGAAAGTGTTTAAATGACGATAACCTACCTAAGTCAGGATAGGTCTCGGTTAGTCGTGATAAATAATGTTGTGAAGCTTTTCTAGCTTCTCGACGGGTTAAATAATAGTAAGTCATCACCGGAAATAAGCAGAGACGAAAAGCCCATCGACCAAAGACCCGATAACAAAATAATAGAATCTGCATGCCGATGACCGTCCCGGACTCGGCCACACGCGACCAATGCGAATTATTGACCATCACGTTTACGCCATAATAAACACGGCATACGCCACAACATGCCAAAAAACAGCCGTGTATGCATGAGCGTAATCAAACCATTATCCTTCCATAAAAGAAAGTGAGAAACACCATCCAGCGGATAATGCACTTTCGTCGGTAAATTAGTGACTTTCTGATAACGCCATAGCCATCTGACGATGACTTCCGGATCAAAGTCCATACGGTTACCACAGTGAGAAAGCAGCGTTACAGTCTGTTGCAGCGGATAAACCCGAAACCCACACATACTATCTTTAATGCTAAAGGATAAGGTATTAATCCAGATCCATATATGAGTCAGATAACGACTGTATAAACGTATTTTAGGCACTGATTCATCATACTGAGGGTAGCCAGTGATAAGCGAGTCTGGCTCACTTTCTGCTGCTTGAATAAAGCGGGTAATATCTGCCACATCGTGTTGACCATCCGCATCGATTTGCAATCCATGTGAATAGCCATTATCCAACAACCATCGCAGACCCGCCTTCACCGCGGCGCCTTTACCGCCGTTCACTTCTAGGCGAAGCAAACTTAACTGATGCGGAAACTGTTCAGCAAGAGCAATCAATGTTTGCTGACAGGGTATATCACTGCCATCATCCACCAATAGAATAGGCAATCCAGAGGCCATGACTTGGGCCACAATCGTCCCAATCGCATGTTCATGGTTATACACTGGGATCACAATGGCAGGATTAAAGATATTTTCAGGCATAACAAACCTTTCCGCTTGAGTGAACGCCCTTCTCAGAGGAAAAACTGAAACTCAATTTCTGCTTGCAGTGGTCATAACTTAACGATAAGCTGACTACACTTCCGGGCAGGATCAGTTGTTGAAACTTAATCGCTTCCAGTCGATGGAAATGACCAGAAATATTAAGATATTTTTGTCCGAGCTTGGCTGCCCAGTGCAATTGCACAACGCCAGGTAAAATAGCCTGCTGTTGAAAGTGCCCATCAAAATACAGAAGCTCTTCAGGTATGCGACAGCTGAAATCCGCCGCCTGTTCACTCACAGTTTCAGCTTCAATGATAGGCCAAACTGTATCGGGCTTATCAAACAATGCTGTGAGCGCATTCATGGTTAATTTTCCTTGTGTATTCACTGGCATCGCCTCAATAAAACGCCAGCGTCTCGGCAATAAAACAGGCTCAAACTGATCGGCTAATGAGTGTTTCATGCTTTTTATAAGTGCTTTTCTTCCCTGAGTGATGAGCTGCTGCTGACCGCTCTCAGATAACACGGCCACCACGGCTGTTTCTGTACGCTTTCTGCTCAAGAGTATGGCTCTTGCTTCAGCAATCCATGGGTGCTCTATTACTGCATTGGCTAATTCAGTCAATGAGAGGCGTTTTCCCTCGACTTTCACGATAGGGTCATGCCTGCCTAGCAAAGCAAAATCACCCTGAGGATCAAATTCAATATGATCAGCTAATACATATGAATTTCCACCCTGAACAAATCTTACTTCAAGCCCACCCGTCTCCACTGTCTTTAACTGAACATGAGACAGTTTATGCCACAAAGCATCGTGCTCAGTATCTTGTTGACAGCGCCAAGCGATGGCCCCGGTTTCAGTACTGCCATATATCTCCTTAACTCGCACATCGAGATAAACAGACACATTCATACTCTCGGTTCGGGTTAATGGTGCGGCTGATGAATAAACCTCAACACAATTATTTTTTACTAAATTCCAGTCCTGCTCGGCATTCATTCTTGCTAGATGCGCCGGGCTGGAAATCAAACAGAATCGTCCGTACAACGAAGCAGAACGGATCAATTCCTCAGGATACTCATGTAACTTCGCGCTAAATGCCTGCTGATAGCAAAAAGGTCTTAATAAACGAAATATCACTCCATACATATGCTGATGTGTGACTGTAGCAAGCACCACTTCAACGTCTTCACATGAAAGACAATCCAATGCGGCTATTTCTCTATCCAGCGCCTGTAGAGACTTATCAATACGTTTCGGATGCCCCTGCGAACCAGAAGTAAATACCTGTAAGGCAATCAAGTCAGTACTGGCTTTCTGCCACTGCCATACCTCCTGCTCCTCATCGCTTGGCTGGGGAAACGTATTTTGCTCAAACTCCCCAACAAAGCCATCGACATGATGTTGAAGTCTGGCAACCGTTGCAGGAAGCTTGTCAGCAGAAAGGCATACCGTCCGTTCTAATTGCCATAGCGCTAGCATGATAGCCAGGCACTCAAACGCATCTGAATGATAGACGGCCCAGTATTGTCCTTCATGTTCTTTAATACTTGCTATCCAGGCGGTAACACGTCGATTTAAATCTGCACGATCCCGCATTCTGTCACCATCGATAGCGATCACGACATCATCATTACCTTGCCACCAGCTAAACAAACTATAAGGAATCGTCATTGTCGCCTTACTCTTTGTCGAATAAGCCATTCAAGACTGAACATGACAGCGATAAGCACATAGGCAATCACGCCGTTATATAACATCCAGGCTTGCGATGACATAAAAAAGACGGTGATAAAAGCGATTGTCGCATTTAAAAGAAAAAGACACTCCAGGCGATAGTGACCTTCCGAGTATAGGCTATCCCTTCTGCCGGTAAATCAGGTTCTCTGAGTTTCGCCAGTTTTTCAACCACTGACTCCTTGGCATATAAGCTCATCACAAATACGGTAAATAAGCTCAGGTTGATCATGACCGGATATAGTTTTAATGCGGTACTCGTTTCACTGAATAAGACAAGACTCACTAGCAAAGCCACCATCAGCGTAAGCATGAGTCGCTCCTGCCACAAAGTGGCGAGCCAGAACCGACTCACTAATAAGAGCCCCAAAAAAACAATTAATGTTTGATAGTGATTACTGTGTAAGCCCCAAAAGACAATAAACGGATAGGCGATAGATAACAGGACAGAAAACAGCCTGATAGCAGTCATCATTGCTCGTTATTCAATAACTTATCTACTTGCTCAACAATATCCTGAACGGTACGAACCATTTTAAAATCGTCTGGCTGAATTTTTTCTTGGTCATTTTTCTTAACTCGATAACAAGATCAACCGCATCAATACTATCGATATCCAAGTCTTCATATAAATTCGATTCAGGGCTGATATCTGCTGGATCGATTTCAAACAGCTCTTCAAAAACCGCCACTACTTTTTCATATATTTCTTGCTGACTTTTCATGATGTTGTTCTATTTTGTTCTATGTTCTTCAACCAGAGCAGCTAAAGCACTCACACTGGCAAAATGTTGCCTTGTCTCTTCCGAGTCTGACTTAAGTTTAATGCCATATTGCTTTTGTAGCGCTAAACCAATCTCCAGTGCATCAATCGAGTCGAGTCCAAGTCCATCTACAAATAAGGGGTCGTCACTGTCGATATCCTCAACATCGATATCTTCCAGATCGAGGCTGTTGATAATCATTAATTTTATTTCATTATGCAGTGCGTTCACGCAATCCTATCTCCTCATTAAAATACTGACTTAACGCAGAGGTTAAGTTTCTTGCGGCAACAGAAGGTTTATCCTGTTTTATAAAATCGGTAATAGCTATCGGCTCTGCCACTGTAATCTTGAAATGTGGCTTGCTATCAGGGATTTGGTACCAAGGTTGTCCTTTGGTCAACGTGACAGGCTGACAATCAATTAAAACCGGGGTGACGTCAACTTGAGTCCTAACTGCAACATTGGCTGCACCACGCTTTAAGGTTAATACTTTTCCAGGAATTGAACGTGTCCCCTCAGGAAAAATAATCAGCACATCACCATGTTTAAACGCAGCTTCAGCCGCCGCTATCACATCGTCCACGCTATCATCATTAACAATGTAGCCAGCGGCTTTCAGTGGGCCTCGCGTGAACGGATTACGCATCAACGCACTTTTTACCACGCAGTTTGCTTGTGGGATCAGAGAGATCAGAAAAACGACATCTATCAAAGTTGGGTGATTGGCTAAAACAAGCTTGGCTTCCTTTAATCGATCAATATCTTCAAGCTCATATGAAAGGATGCCCATGCTTTTCATTAATCGAATATAAACCCGAAAGCTATGATGAATAAAGGCTTTGCCTCGTCTTTCTCTGCGCTGTACATCTCCAGGCAACAGATAAATAACAGGAATGACGACCAACGGAATGATAATTCCGCCCAAGCCAAAGAGTAAGAAACTAACAGCTGTTGCTAATAATCGCCAAAGTCGCTGCACATTTCTCACCGTTCTCACCTTCTAACACGCCAACAACTTGCTGATGTGGTGAGCTTAATCTCTTGCTGATAGCTCATTAACAGCGAAATAAAATCAAACAGTCCTTGCTCAGAACTGAATGAAGAATCAAATCTGGGTTCACGTGCAAACTCTATGGCTGAATCAAGGGTTTCATCATGACTGACAATCAAGGCAACGGCCACAGGAAAAGGTAAACTTTGAGAAAACCGTTGATAAATATCGGGTAATGGTACGTCATAGATAACACATAACACCTTGCCATAGACTTCTAGCTGTGCAGCAGCCTCATGCAATGTGCTCAGTACTAAATTTTCAGTACTGGCTATCGCTGTAATAGGAGCAACATCCTGACGAGCGATCGACAACAATCCGCCTACCGCATTATGCACAGCCAGACTGAAACTGGTTGGTGATAAAGGCTCACTGTTACCAATATCTTTTAATAATGATAATGTCAGCGGCGTATCACCATGACGGGAAGCGAAGATCGTAGAAATCCCCTGTTTACTCTCCATCAGGTTAAACGTGGCTTTCGCAGCAATTTTACCCAGCGTCGTAAAACGACGACGCAACAAAGCCGGTACTTGTTTTATCTGGATAGGTGTATTTTCGGATGGTTTGCTATCAATATCATCAAACCACTTCATCCATGCGTCTGTATCTTCCATGCCAGGTGCCAAGGCGGACCATGACTCCAACTTCAGCTTAATCAATGAGTCAACCTCTGTGATGTCATGCGAGTCCGTTCGGTTAGCGTTTGTGTCTAACGTTTGTCATAAAGTAATCAAGTATTGGAAGAATTCTACTTTCATCATTGATATATGCAAGAAAAAACATGGAAATTGTAGTAAAACAGCCGATGAACTATACTGCCCGCTTTTTACACATGGACGTTATCTCATGAAAAAAGTCTTTTCGATATTGATTCTTGCCACTATGGTGTTATCTAGCCAAGCATTTGCTCGAGATACAAAACACCTTTTTTCAATCAAAGAGGCAATGGAATCGGCTGACTTCAAAGAAAAGCTGGACCCCACCATTCGCTTTATTTTTGGTCAACCAGCAGATACAAAAGTCCTTGAAGACAAAGGTAACTTCGTAAGCAATAAAAAAACGAACGCCTTTAATAAAACCGACAAAGAGGCGTGTGAATGGGTTCTCCTCAGTGCACTACTCTCATTCCAAGATAGAGTCCGATCTGAAGGTGGTAATGCCGTTATAAATATAGAGAGCTATTACAAAAAGAACGCTTTTATCAGCACAAGCGAGTATGAGTGCCATGCAGGCGCTATTATCGCTGGCGTCGCTTTGAAGGGTGATGTCGTTAAACTTGCTGAATAAACACCTACACTGCCCTCAACTCTGGTTAGCCAACCTTGAGGGCAGTTCAGATTCTCTTAATTCAGATTTTTTAGACGAATCGAGTACTCAAAGATATCACCGACTATCCTCCCCCAAAAAGCGACAACAATTTTTATTAAGCCGATGGTTAATTAAATACGCCGTTAATCATCTGTTTGGTATTCACTTTGAGGATGTGGTTATTGATGACAACACGGATACCTGCCCCAAACTCCCCCAATTAACCAGCCCCTTCTTTTGTAGCCTGTCCCATAGCCATGACTGGGTAGCTATTGTGTTTGCAGACTTACCATGTGGTGTTGATATAGAAATTAAGAAACCACGTAACAATATGATTGGCATGGCCAAAAGTTTTATGTCTGAGAGAGAATATGAACTTTACTCCTCAAACACATCTCAAGATTATTTTTACCAATGCTGGTGCATAAAAGAAGCGTTTTATAAATCTCTGCCGAGATCAACACAATTCAAAACACCTTTCCATACTATTGATACTGGGAGGTTGAGCCAGTCTCCTAACTGTACTTTATCTTCATTCACATCTGAGCAATATCAGCTCGCAGTCTTTATCTCATCCACAATAGAAATAATGGACGCTTATTTAGTTACGCCCCCAAGCAATGCCACTCAACCTTTTACATCCACAAGTCCAATGATTGTTAACTGGGAGCAACTCCCCATACGCTCTCTTTATAAATAGTTTGCTCTAAGATACTCCCCCTACCATCGTTACTTGTCTGAGATTCCAATCGGCCATTATTTTTGGAAACTAGTGCAATTAGTTCCTTTTTTTGACTGTTAGTCTTTCCCTACCCCTTGGGGATTATCAAACATGATTTTGTGTTTGGTAAATGATGACTTATAGAAAAGCCTTCTGTTTTTTTATACGTCAGCGTTTGGTAAAGAAGTGGCGACTTCAGCTTCCGCTTACTTCTATATCTTAAGTTTGAAGGGAAAAATGATGAAAAAAACAACAATATCTCTGGCTTTAATGTCAGTTGCTCTACCCATGACAAGTTATGCAGATGAATTGCTTTCTATGCAAAAAGACCCGAATGAGTGGGTGATGTCAGCAGGTAACTATGAAAATCATCGCTATAGTGAATTAACGGATATCAATAAAGAGAACGTTAAAGATCTGAATATGGCCTGGTCATTTTCAACAGGTGTATTAAAGGGTCATGAAGGTAATTCACTTGTTATTGGCGATACCTTATACATTCATACGCCATTTCCAAACATTGTGTATGCATTAGACCTAAACAATGACGGTGCCATCAAATGGAAATATGAACCCAAACAAAACTATGATGACACCGTACCTGTTATGTGCTGTGACGTCATCAATCGTGGTTTAGCTTATGGTGATGGCAAAATCTTCCTAAACCAGGCCGATACTACATTGGTAGCTTTAGACGCGGAAACCGGCAAAATGGTTTGGTCTGATAAACGCGATGATCCCAGAGTCGGTGCAACTAACACGGGGGTTGCTCATGTATTTAAAGATAAAATCGTCGTTGGTATCTCTGGTGGTGAATTTGGTGTTCGTGGTTATGTTCAGACTTACGATTTAAATGGTAAGTCTTTATATAAAGCCTACAGCACAGGTCCTGATGCAGAGATGTTGGTAGATCCTGAAAAAACAACATCGATGCTGAAACCTGTTGGTGAAAATTCATCATTAAACACCTGGAAAGGTGATCAATGGAAAATTGGTGGTGGTACGACTTGGGGATGGTATTCATACGATCCGGATCTGAACCTGTTTTACTATGGTACGGGTAACCCATCGACATGGAATCCACTGCAACGTCCTGGTGATAACAAATGGACTATGTCATTGTTTGCCCGTGATTTAGATACAGGCATGGCGAAATGGATTTATCAAATGACGCCACATGATGAATGGGATTACGACGGTGTCAACGAAGTCATTCTTGCCGATCAAAAAGTCAAAGGCAAAATGCGCAAAACAGCAGTCCATTTTGACCGTAATGGTTTTGGCTACACCATGGATCGTGCATCAGGTGAATTATTAGTCGCCAACAAGTTTGATCCTTCGGTTAACTGGGCGAATAGCGTTAATCTGAAAACAGGCTTACCCGACCGTAATAAACAGTTCTCTCCTGAACATAATGGTGAAGATACAAACACGACTGGAATCTGCCCGGCAGCACATGGTGCTAAGGATCAACAACCTGCTGCATACTCACCAAAAACGGGCCTGTTCTATGTGCCAACAAATCATATTTGTATGGACCTGGAACCATTTGAGGTGGAATATTTAGCGGGTCAACCTTATGTAGGCGCCTCAGTCAATATGTTTGCTGCTGAAAAAGACAATATGGGCAACTTTATTGCCTGGGATGCACGTGAAGGTAAAATCGTCTGGTCTGATAAAGAAAGATTCTCAGTATGGTCAGGTGCTTTAGCGACAGCCGGTGATGTCGTCTTCTACGGTACTTTAGAAGGATATTTAAAAGCAGTTGATGCTCAAACTGGACGTGAGCTATGGCGTTTCAAAACCCCATCAGGCATCGTGGGCAATGTGAACACCTATAAACACGATGGCAAACAATATATTGCTATCTTGTCAGGCATTGGTGGCTGGGCTGGTATCGGCATGACCAACAACCTGGAAAATGACACCGATGGCTTAGGTGCTGTTGGTGCCTACAAATCGTTATCAAGCTGGACTTCTTTAGGTGGCGTTCTGAGCGTGTTCAGCCTATAAGATCATTCTAATACTATAGATTGACACAGTGCATAAGACTCCGGTGATAGACATATCATCGGAGTCTTTTTTTATCGGGGATCAATTTATTTTCTCTGCTTCCAAAGAAAACAGCTTGCACGTTGAGGTGACCTTATTAATCCTCAATCTTTTTAAATGGATTTTCTACAGGCAAAAAAAAGCCCTCATCAGAAAACTGAGAGGGCGAAGGGAAAACCAATGAAAGCCGTAAAGCTGAATTTAATAATAGATAAACACGGCTTATTCTAATATAGGAAAAACTCCTTTTATCTCTCAGCTCAAGTCAGTTTTTTCTCTCCTCTTAGATAATAGAATTGTTCCACTCAAACCTTAGAGGAGTACTTGTAGTCAAGAATCGACCACTGAGAGAGGGCTTACAGCTCAAAGCAAACAGATATAACTCGCCTAGTGTTCTCCATACCCATTGCAAACCAAGTCTGCATGAGTGCTTAACTACTCTGCAGTGGCTGATGGCTACTATAACGATTTAATCATTCTCCTGGATAAGGATAAAAAAAGGCCCTGCAAGCAGGGCCTTTTATCATCACTTGTGATGTTGTCTTGTTTTATTCGTTAACAACGAAATCAACACGACGGTTTTTCGCTCTTCCAGCGTCTGTATCATTTGTAGCAACTGGGAATTTTTCACCCATACCTACTGGGATCAGGTAGCTACCATTGATACCACGAGAAGTCAGGTAGTCAACAACAGACTGCGCACGTTCTTGTGACAGTTTTTGGTTGTATGCTTCACTACCGATGCTATCAGTGTGACCTTCAACACGTACTTCAACAACGCTATCAGTATCTTTCAGAACAGAAACAGCTTCTTCAAGAATTTGTTTCGCATCGTCAGTCAACGTCGCTTTATCAAATGCGAAATTAACGCCTTCTAAAGACAGCACTTTTTCACCTGCTAATGGGCAACCATCTTGGTCAACAATGACGCCTTTAGGTGTGTTAGGGCACAGATCTTTGTAGTCAGGCACTGCATCACCATCAGAGTCAAGCGCACAACCTACGCGGTCAACAGTCACACCAGGAGGTGTTTGTTGGCACATGTCGATACCGTCGTACACACCATCTTTATCTGTGTCATATGCACAACCATTTTGATCAACTAAGGCACCTGGAGGTGGCTCTACAGCACATACTGGTTTTTCTACTGCTGCTTCTTGTTCTTCTTCACCGTTAGGGCAAAGTAATAGTGCGAGCATTGAACCTACTACAGCACTTCCAGCTGCAGCATCAGAATCACCTGCGGCAGCGCCTGCGGCACCACCAACTAGAGCACCACCTACTGCACACATAATGTTTTGGTTAGTTGTTTTCGGATTACCCGCACAACCAGCCAGCAAAGCTATTGCAAACGCTGCTGACAGGAGTTTTGATAATTTCATATTGCCTTCCTTTTCCGTAGAAAAATAAATGAACACGTCTTAAATTTTGATTTGCTCAATACCGAGTGTGGTACTTTCGCTACATATTAAACCAGTATTTGCTTGACGTCTAATAGATCTTATTAGTGATTGCGTGAATGCTGTGTCAAAAAAACAACAGCTATATACGCCCTATTACATCCTCAGGTTCAGCTTGTAAGGATAAACTGGAAACAGCACTGTCTTTAGCCAGTTCCCCCGACTCCATACCCAATTTAATCATTAGCCGTACTTCATTAGCTGAATCAGCGTTACGTAAGGCTTCCTCGTAGCTGATTTCACCGGCTTTGTACAAGTCATAGACGGCCTGATCAAATGTCTGCATACCCAGCTCTTTAGAGCGTTTCATCACTTCTTTAATTTCATAAACCTTGCCCTTCTCGATCAAATCAGCAATCAGCGGCGTATTCAGAAGCACCTCAACCGCAACAGCCCTGCCCGAGCCATCTTTTTTAGGGATTAGTCGCTGAGCGATAACGGCTTTCAGATTTAAGGAAAGATCTAAAAATAACTGTTGATGACGCTCTTCAGGAAAAAAGTTGATAATCCTGTCCATAGCCTGGTTCGCGTTATTTGCATGTAAGGTGGATAAACAAAGATGACCGGTTTCGGCAAATGCGACACCGTAATCCATCGTCTCACGGGTACGTATCTCACCAATCATGATCACATCCGGCGCCTGCCGCAAAGAGTTACGAAGCGCGATTTCATACGAGTCAGTGTCTATTCCAACTTCTCGTTGTGTAACAACACAGCCAGCGTGTTTATGGTCAAACTCAATAGGATCTTCAATCGTCAAAATGTGACCCGTACTATTCTGATTACGGTAACCGATCATGGCAGCCAATGTCGTTGACTTACCACTGCCTGTTGCACCGACAAAAATGACTAAACCACGTTTTGTCATCGATAATTCTTTGATGACTTGAGGCACATGGATGTCTTCAATAGTAGGAATCTCGTCTTTAATTCGACGCATCACCATGGCAATTTTATTGCGTTGATAAAGAGCACTAATACGAAAACGACCTGCGCCCTTAGTCTCCAGTGCGTAGTTACACTCTTTTTCACGCTCAAATGTTTTTTTCTGAGAATCAGACATCGTGCTTAATACTAAATCTCTGGCCTCATCATCCTGCAGTGCATCTTGTGAGAGTGTCGCCATACGTCCATTGACCTTTAAGGTGACGGGCCGACCAGCGGTGATGAACACATCTGAAGCATCATGTTTCACAGCGGCTTTTAAAATTGTGACAATTTCCATATCACACCTCTTTAACGGAATAAGTCTTTATTAACAGCACGTGGTAATGCTTCCTGTTTTGTCACTTTTTGTCTTCTGACCAAATCTTGTAAACACTGATCTAACGTTTGCATACCAATAGCGCCGCCCGTCTGAATAGCAGAGTACATCTGCGGTACTTTATCTTCGCGTATTAGATTTCTGATGGCAGGCGTGCCAATCATGATTTCATGCGCAGCAATTCGACCACCGCCGACTTTTTTCATTAATGTTTGCGAAATAACCGCGCGCAATGATTCAGATAACATGGAACGCACCATATCTTTTTCCGCAGCAGGGAACACGTCAATGATGCGGTCAATGGTTTTTGCTGCAGACGAGGTATGTAAGGTACCAAAGACTAAATGCCCGGTTTCAGCGGCTGTCAACGCCAATCTAATTGTCTCCAGATCACGTAACTCACCTACCAGAATGATATCTGGATCTTCACGCAAAGCACTTCTAAGCGCTTCACTAAAACCATGAGTATCACGATGCACTTCACGCTGATTGATCAAACATTTTTTACTTTGATGTACGAATTCGATCGGGTCTTCAATGGTTAAAATATGTTCATTATCTTTTTCATTTCGATAATTAATCATGCCTGCCAGCGTCGTGGATTTACCCGAACCGGTTGGCCCAGTCACCAATACAATTCCGCGATGATTATCCGCTATGGTTTTAAAAATATCGGGAGCGCCAAGATCTTCAAGACTCAATACTTTGGATGGAATCGTTCTAAAAACAGCCGCCGCACCGCGGTTCTGATTGAAAGCATTGACACGAAAACGTGCCAAGCCCGGCACCTCAAATGAGAAATCAGCTTCCAGGAACTCTTCAAAGTCCTTGCGCTGTTTGTCATTCATAATGTCATAAATCATCGCGTGAACATCTTTATGTTCCATCGCTGGCAGGTTAATGCGCTTGATATCACCATCGACACGGATCATTGGCGGCTCACCTGATGAAACATGTAAATCCGAGGCATTGTTTTTTGCGCTGAACGCAAGCAATTCAGTAATATCCATCAACGATTCCTATGCGGTTTGGTGTAGTCTAGTTAATTGAAAATTTAAGCAATGTGTATAAAGGTATCGCGCCCTTATGAGGCTTGCAACATGACAGATGTAAAAAAACGTTTCCAACAAATTCATCACGAAATATCGACATCGGCATCTTCCGCACAACGTGATCCGAAAAGCATACAATTATTGGCCGTCAGCAAAACATGGCCTGCAGAGGCATTGCGTGAAGTGGCGTTACTCGGTCAGCGCCAGTTTGGTGAAAACTATTTGCAGGAAGCCTTGGATAAGATTGATGCTTTGGCTGATCTTGATCTGGAATGGCATTTCATTGGTCCTATCCAATCGAATAAAACCCGTGATATCGCCGGGCATTTTGATTGGGTTCAGAGCGTTGATAGAGAAAAAATTGCCCGCCGTTTAGATGAGCACAGACCGGATTCACTTGCGCCTCTCAATGTCTGCATACAAATCAATATTGATGAAGAAGACACCAAATCAGGCACCAGTCCGGAAAAGCTACAGACATTAGCTGACTATATCGCCACTCTCGATAAGCTTTGCCTAAGAGGATTGATGGTTATTCCCTCTCCCAAACAATCCACCGACGAAGAAAAAGACAGCTTCTCACGTGCTTATGAATTGTTTCAGCAATTACGTCAGACATACCCGCAGGTTGATACTCTATCTATGGGAATGAGTGCAGATATGTCTACAGCCATCGCTTGTGGCAGTACAATGGTACGCATCGGGACAGCATTATTTGGACAGCGTGATAAACGTTAAGCATTTAATGCATCAAATTCCAACGAATACAGATACAAAGGTGAACAAATGAAGCAATGCACAATCGCATTTATTGGTGGCGGCAATATGGCGCGCAGCCTGATAGGCGGGCTGATTAGTAATGACTTTGCCGCTGATTACATTCATGTTTCTGATGCAAACACTGAAGCACTGGATAATTTAACCTCACGCTACAGTGTCAAAACATTCACTGACAATCTGGCTGCGATTGCTGATGCTGATGTAGTGATTCTGGCGGTAAAACCGCAGCAGTTGCAATCCGTCATTCGCCAAATCTCACCGGCTTGGCAACAAGATAAATTACTCATTTCTATTGCGGCAGGTATTCGATTGGATGATATTACTCGCTGGTTAGACTTTGAACAGGCTGCGATTGTCAGAGCCATGCCAAATACACCCTCTTTGGTTCAGGCGGGCGCTACCGCTCTCTGTGCCAATAATTATGTGACATCCGCTCAACATGAATTAGCGGAATCCATGTTAAGAGCGGTTGGCCTTGCTTTGTGGATTAGTGATGAGAAACAGATGGATGCCGTAACAGCTCTATCTGGCAGTGGCCCTGCTTATTTTTTCCTGGTACTGGAAGCGCTGCAAACAGCAGGTATGGAATTAGGTCTACCTGAAGAAACGGCACGTTTACTCGCGCTGGAAACCAGCTTTGGTGCAGCCAAAATGGCATTGGAAAGTGATGAGTCAGCCTGCGTACTTCGTCAACGTGTGACATCGCCCGGCGGCACAACAGAGCGAGCGCTCGATGTGTTTGAAGAAGGCGATCTACGCGGATTATTTAGCAAAGCACTCACAGCAGCAGCTCAACGCGCTGATGAACTCGCTGAACAATTAGGACAAGACTATGACTAGTGGTTATATAAGCAACCCTCTGATTTTCCTGATTGATACACTCATCTATCTATACATGGTGGTGGTTGCTCTGCGTTTGATAATGCAATGGGCACATTGGGAATATCACAACCCGATGGTGCAGTTTATTATCAAACTCACTCAGGTACCGGTGAAGTTTCTTCGCCGCTTTATCCCTGCTGCAGGTCGCTGGGATACAGCCACGCTGGTATTACTCATCAGTGTGACATTAATAAAAATGATCGCTGTGGGTTTACTCGCTGGCATAATGCCTCAAGGTCTTTTATGGCTCACCATTCTCCTGGCAGAATTATTTCAACTATTCATCAATATTTTTACTGTCAGTATCATCATCGAAGTGATTTTAAGCTGGGTAACCCCGGCAGGCACGTACAACCCTGTCGCGCCATTAGTCAGTAAGATGAATGCTCCATTACTTAGACCTGTCAGAAGGACCATCCCTCCTATTGCAGGAGTAGACTTATCTCCGCTGTTTGTATTACTGGGGTTACAAGTTTTATCAATGTTAGTCATGCCATTATTAGCAGGTCGCTATATATGATCCAGATTGCGCTACAACGGCAGTCTGATTAGACTTAACGCTTTTTACGGGAATCAACCATATATGCCGGAATCTATACCAGCTGACTCTGTTGGTCTGGTGAAACCATCGACAATTCATATCGATATACCACTTCAATTGGACTGTGGTAAGACGTTGTCAAGTTATGACTTAGTCTATGAAACCTATGGCTCATTAAATGAAGATGGCAGCAATGCTGTACTGATTTGTCACGCTCTTTCGGGTGATCATCATGCCGCCGGTTACCATACGATGGAAGACCGCAAACCCGGTTGGTGGGATACGGCTATTGGTCCGGGTAAGGCGATCGATACCAACCATTTTTATGTTGTGTGTCTGAATAATTTGGGTGGCTGTAAAGGTTCCACAGGCCCCAACACCATCAACCCGGAAACAGGTGAACTCTTCGGCCCTGACTTTCCTATTCTGACCGTGCCTGATTGGGTTCGCAGTCAAGCAATGCTGGCTGATCGTTTAGGCATTCAGCAATGGGCAGCTGTCATTGGTGGCAGTTTAGGTGGCATGCAGGCTTTGCAGTGGTCAATCAGCCTGCCAGAACGTGTTCGTCATGCTATCGTCATCGCGGCTGCACCTAAACTTTCAGCACAAAATATTGCGTTTAATGAAGTGGCTAGAACGGCGATAAAATCTGATCCTGATTTCCATGATGGTTATTACATCAAACATAACACCCTGCCACGCCATGGCTTGGGATTGGCACGTATGTTAGGCCATATTACCTATCTGTCAGATGAGGCCATGGGTGAAAAGTTTGGTCGCGAATTACGTAATGGTGCCATTCAATATGGCTACGACGTCGAGTTTCAAATTGAAAGTTACCTACGTTATCAAAGTACCAGTTTCGTTGAACGCTTTGATGCCAACACCTATTTATTAATGACCAAAGCACTGGATTATTTTGACCCGGCACAGGACTTTAACGATGATCTTGTCGCGACTGTCGATATGATTCAGGCGAAATCGCTCATTATCTCGTTCACAAGTGATTGGCGCTTTTCACCAGAGCGCTCAAAAGAAATTGTTAATGCGATGCTGGCTGCCGGTAAATCCGTCTGTTATGCCGAAATCGAGGCTCACCAGGGTCATGATGCGTTTTTGATGCCAATACCTCGTTACTTAGAAATCTTTGGTACCTATATGCAACAAATTGCTGCTGAGGGGGCGAAGTGATGGCCTTACGTGTTGACCAGCAAATTATCAGTGACTGGATTCCTAATGGTGCCAAAGTTCTGGACTTAGGGTGTGGTAATGGCAGCCTGCTCAAGCATTTGCAACAACGAGATATCACTGGCTACGGTCTGGAAATCGATAACAGTAAGTTTGCAGAATGTATTCAGGCCGGCATCAACGTTATCCAGGCAGACTTGGATCAAGGTTTAGCGCAATTTGCCGATCAGAGTTTTGACTTTGTTATCTTGTCGCAAACCTTACAAGCGATTCAACGCCCAGACTTCTTACTGCAGGAAATCGTCCGTGTTGGCAAGAATGGCATTATTGGTTTCCCAAACTTTGGACACTGGCAATGTCGAATGCAATTAGCGCTGGGTGGCAAAATGCCGGTCTCAAAGACACTGCCGAATGCCTGGTTTGAAACACCGAATATCCATTTATGTACGATTAAAGATTTTGAAAATCTTTGTGATGACTATCACCTTAACGTGCTTAACAGAAGCATTGTTAATCACAACAATAAAGATAGTCTAGGAATACGTTGTCTGCCTAACTTATTTGGTCAGGTCGCGATTTACCGAGTTCAAAAACAACATGATTAAACAGTATCAAAAAGAATTTATCGAGTTTGCCTTAGCCACAGGTGTTTTACGATTTGGCTCATTTACGCTCAAATCAGGCCGTCAAAGTCCCTATTTTTTCAATAGCGGCTTATTTAACAGTGGTGCCAGCCTGGCTAAACTCGGCCGATTCTACGCTCAAACTATTGCTGATTATGAACTGAAATTTGATGTGTTATTCGGCCCCGCCTATAAAGGCATACCTCTCGCCTCTACCACCGTTGTTGCGCTGGCCGATCAGCATAATCAAGATATGCCATATGTGTTTAACCGAAAAGAAATCAAAGATCACGGTGAAGGTGGTCAATTGGTTGGTGCAGAACTCAAAGGCAAAGTACTTATCATCGATGATGTCATTTCTGCCGGAACCTCCGTAAGAGAGTCTGTTGAGATCATCCGTGCCGCAGGTGCAGAACCCGCCGGCGTGATTATCGCTTTAGATAGACAGGAACGCGGTCAGGGTGAATTATCAGCCATACAAGAAGTTCAAGCCGAACATAATATTCCTGTATTGAATATCATTTCTCTCAACGATCTTCTGGGTTATTTGAAAGACAATCCTGATTTTGGTGAGTTTTTGCCAGCCGTGGCGGCTTATCGAGAACAATTTGGTGTGGCTTAAACATTAGCCGTAGATTAATTTCACAGATATACACAAAGTCACGATTTCAAATGCACGTTTAATCCAACGATTACCATGTTTTATTGCCAGATGAGATCCCAGATAACCGCCCAGTAATGAGCCAAGTAGCAATGCTGGCAACCAATCCCAACGAATATCACCTAGCAGCCCCAGAGTGATAGCACCTGTACCATTCCAAAACAACCCGACCATTATCAGCGTGTAAGCGACTGCACGCTGATAATCCATACCAAACCAACCTACCAGCCATAATGTCACAAAAAGCCCGGTACCTGAGGTCAGAGAGCCATTTAAGAAGCCTATCAGAAATAAAACCAATCCCCCCATGATGCAGCCGCTCCAATCTCTGTGTACAGGCACGTAATGTTGACCTAACTGTGGTTTGAGAATGGAGTAAATACCCAATCCACCGGTTAACATGCCCAATGCTATTTCTGCCCAACGATCAGGGACCAGCAAAATAATATTTCCACCCAGTACGACTCCCGGCAGTCCTGTTAGTAACATTAATAAAACAAATTGGCGTTCTAATCGGCTTGTTTTCAAATAGCGCAAAACAGCGCCAATTCCTAGAGCCACACTCGCGACTTTATGAGTCGCTAATGCAATAGAAAAACTTAATCCGAGAAAGATTAATACGGGAAATTGGATAAGCCCGGCACCACCACCTGAGAAGGCAGAAAAAGTATTGGCTACCAATGAAACCAAAAACAAGATAAATTGATCGAGAAAACTCAAAGATGACTCCAATCACACAGACATTATCATGATACGTAAATTATTCCTGTTCTTATTCCTCTGCTTATTCAGCCTTTCCGTCTCAGCAGGTCAGCTATACCGCTTCCCTGACGAGAATGGTGTGATGACATTAAGTACCTCGCTGCCATCTGCTGCAGCACAGAAAGGCTACGACATCATTGATGCTGAAACCATGCGTCTTATTGAGCGTGTACCAGCGGCCCTAACAGAGCAAGAATTGCTCGAGCAGGCTGCACAGCAAAAAGTCGAAGAAGAAGCGCGTCTGCAAGCCGAAGCACAAGCCAAACAGGCAGAGGAAGCCCGTCAGGCACAACAGGCTTATGATAAAACATTACTGATTACGTACCGCTCGGAAGCTGATCTTATTCGCGCACGTGATAGTGATATAGCTTATCGACAAGAACAGATTGAGATGCATCAACAAAAGCTACCTGATCTCAAACAGTATCTCTATCAACTACAAAATGAAGCTGCTCAACGTGAGCTAAGTGGCGCCAAAATCACTGCTAATATGCAAAAACGCTTAGATGCAGCAAAAGAAGAAATTCAAGTAAGACAGCAAGCTATTAATGATCTGAAAGCCGAGATCACACAGTTAGAAAGTAAATATGATCATGATCTCAAACGATTGAAATACCTGTTTAAACCTAACAAACAATAGTTAAACTAACGTATCCATAACCGATAATAATTGCTGGTTTTCAGTTGCAGTGCCAATAGAAATCCGTAAAAACTGTTCAATTCGCGGTTTGTTAAAGTGTCTAACGATAATGCCTTCTTTTCTAAGTCCAGCCGCAATATCAGCGGCCTTGGCCTGCTTATGCGAAGCAAAAACAAAATTGGCAGCTGAAGGCAGCACATCAAACCCTAACTCTTGAAGCCCTGTTACCACTTTATTTCGTTCATCAATGACTGCCTGACAGGTGTCTTTGAAATAGGCTTTATCTTTCATCGCTGCAATCCCAGCAGCAGAGGCCAAACTGTCAACGGGATAAGAATTAAAACTGTCTTTAACCCGAACCAATGCTTCAATCAGTTCAGGTTGACCAATCGCATAACCTATCCTGAGACCAGCTAGGGACCGCGACTTTGACATTGTCTGTACAACCAAAAGATTAGGATAATCTTTGACCAGACTGACGGCAGACTCACCACCAAAATCAATATATGCTTCATCAATCACTACAACTGAATCGGTATTCTTTCGTAGTAATTTTTCGATGTCAGAAAGCGCTAATAAACAGCCTGTAGGCGCGTTGGGATTAGGAAAAATAATCCCACCGTTGGTATTGCTATAGTTATCCACATCAATCTCAAATGCATCATTTAACGGTACTTTGTCAAAGCTTATCTGATAAAGCTGACAATAGACCGGATAAAAGCTATAGCTGATGTCTGGAAATAAGATAGGCGCTTCATGCCTGAACAGCGCATTAAACACATGTCCAAGAACTTCGTCAGAGCCATTTCCGACAAACACATACGCACTATCAATCTGATAAAAATCAGCGATTGCTTGCCGTAGCTCGGCTGATGTCGGGTCCGGGTATAAACGCAAGCGATCACTTGCCGCCATACGAATGGCCTCAATCACTTTTGGTGATGGGCCGTACGGATTTTCATTGGTATTGAGCTTCGTTAAATTGGCCAGCTTGGGTTGTTCACCTGGCACATAAGGGTCTAACTCTTTAACAAAACCGCTCCAAAAGCGACTCATGATTAATCCTTAAGACGATATTCTGCTGATCTAGCATGTGCTGTGAGACTTTCACCGCGAGCTAATACCGATGCCACCTTACCTAAGCTCTGTGCACCCTGCTCCGATACCTGAATCAGACTAGAACGTTTCTGAAAGTCATAAACACCCAATGGTGAACTGAATCTTGCTGTTCTTGATGTAGGAAGAACATGGTTCGGCCCGGCACAATAGTCTCCCAAAGCTTCAGGCGTATAACGACCCAAGAAGATAGCACCAGCATGGCGGATTTTTTTAGCCATCTCCATCGGATCATCAACAGACAACTCTAAATGCTCAGCAGCAATAAAGTTGGCGACTTCGATAGCGGTATCCATATCTTCAACATGAATCATCGCAGCACGGTTCTGCAATGATGTCGTGATGATATCTTTGCGTTCCATTGTCGGCAAAAGCTTAGCAATGGAGGCGTTCACTTTTTCCAGGAAATCTGCATCAGGTGAGATAAGTATCGATTGTGCATCTTCATCGTGCTCGGCTTGCGAAAACAGGTCCATAGCAATCCAGTCTGGATCGGTTTTACCATCACAAATAACTAAAATCTCAGAAGGTCCAGCAATCATATCAATACCCACGGTACCGAAAACCATGCCTTTTGCTGTGGCGACAAAGATATTACCTGGGCCGACTATCTTATCGACTTGTGGAATCGTTTCTGTACCATAGGCCAGCGCAGCTACAGCCTGGGCACCACCTACAGCAAAAATACGGTCAACGCCGGCAACTGCCGCCGCGGCAAGTACTAACTCATTCACTTCGCCATTAGGCGTCGGGACCACCATAATCAACTCTTGGACGCCAGCCACTTTTGCTGGAATCGCATTCATCAATACGGATGATGGATAAGCCGCTTTACCACCAGGTACATAGAGTCCTGCCCGATCTAAAGGCGTCACTTGTTGACCAAGTAAGGTGCCATCTTCTTCGGTATAGCTCCATGAGCTCTGTTTTTGATGATCGTGATACTGACGTACGCGCTGAGCAGCGGCTTCAAGGGCTTGTCTTTGTTCTGACGGAATATTTTCTAATGCGGCTTTAGCACGATCCAAACTAATCTCAAGATCAGACATCGTTTCAGCAGTGACGCGGTCAAAACGGCGACTATACTCAAGCACTGCCTCATCACCACGAGACTTCACTTCAGCAAGAATTTCTTTGACAATGTCCGTCACTTTGTCATCTGACACACCTTCCCAGGCGAGGATATCTTCCAAAGCGGTCCAAAAATCAGCTTGTGAGGCACTGAGCTGTTTTATTTCAATCATTATTTTGTTCTCTAACTGCGTCTCTAATGTGTTCAATAAAAGATTGCATTCGTTTATGTTTCATTTTCATTGATGCTTTATTGACCACTAATCTTGAGCTTATATCCGCAATATGTTCCATCGGAATCAGCCCATTCGCACGTAAGGTGTTACCGGTATCGACTACATCAACGATGCGATCTGCCAGCCCAACCAATGGAGCTAACTCCATAGAGCCATAAAGCTTGATGATTTCGACCTGCTCACCCTTTTCAGCATAAAAGCGACGGGTACTCTCAACAAATTTTGTAGCAACTCGTAATCTGCCGGAACGTATTTCATCATCAGGCTTACCAGCGGTCATCAATTTACAACAAGCTATGTTTAGGTCAACAGGTTCATATAACTCTGCATGAGGGTGCTCCATCAATACATCCTTACCCGCGACACCAATATCAGCACCACCATATTCCACATAGGTTGGGACATCAGAAGCTCTGACAATAATCAATTTTACATCTGGCAGGTTAGTATCCAGGATAAGTTTACGACTGGTTTCCGGATCATCCACGGGAACGATTCCGGCAGCGGCGAGCAAAGGTAAGGTTTCCTTGAAAATACGCCCCTTGGACAAAGCTAGCGTTAAGGTATCAGACATCAGCAGACCTCGCTGAGCTCGGAATTCGACGAATTTTCGCACCTAATTGTTGCAGTTTTTCTTCAATACATTCATAACCACGATCAATATGATAGATACGTTCAACGACTGTTTCGCCTTCAGCCACTAAAGCTGCCAAGACTAAACAGGCTGAAGCACGTAAATCCGTCGCCATGACGGGAGCAGCTGTTAGATAATCACGACCTTTACACACCACCGTATTACCCTCGATCTGAAGGTTGGCACCCATCCGTTGCATTTCCTGAACATGCATAAAGCGATTTTCAAAAACGGTTTCAACGATAGTAGCCTGCCCTTCAGCAATACTGTTTAGCGCAGTAAATTGTGCTTGCATATCTGTTGGGAAAGCAGGATATGGAGCAGTTCTGATATTGACTGCTTTAGGTCTATTGCCATGCATATCCAGAGAAATCCAATCATCACCGACACTGACAGAAGCACCCGCCTCTTCAAGCTTCAACAGAACAGATTCCAGTTGGTTGGCGTCTGTATCTTTTAATTTGACACGTCCGCGCGTGATGGCCGCAGCCACGAGATAAGTGCCAGTTTCAATACGGTCAGGCAATATCTGATACTTAGTACCTGAAAGCGATTTAACACCTTCAATCACCAGTGTAGCGGTGCCAATACCAGATATTTTCGCTCCCATCTGATTGAGATAATTTGCTAGATCAACAACTTCAGGCTCTCTGGCAGCATTCTCAATCGTGGTCGTACCTTGTGCCAAGGTAGCCGCCATCATCAGGTTCTCTGTACCGGTAACGGTCACCTGATCCATGAAAATATGAGCGCCCTTCAACCCCTTACCACTGGTAGCACGGATATAACCATTTTCTACGCGTATATCTGCACCCATTTGCTGTAAGCCACGCAAATGTAAATCAACCGGACGTGAACCAATCGCACAACCGCCAGGGAGTGATACATCCGCTTTACCGTATTTTGCTAATAAAGGACCTAAAACAAGGATGGAAGCACGCATAGTTTTCACAAGATCATAAGCGGCTTCGGTATCGGTTAGTGTCGTGGGATCAATCACGACACCTGAGCGTTCATCGACAGTAAGTGTGACCCCCATGCGACCTAATAACTCTAGGGTGGTGGTGATATCATGCAGATGTGGCACATTCCCGATACGTACCGGAGAATCGGCCAGTAACGCGCCCATTAGAATTGGAAGCGCAGCATTTTTTGCACCTGATATTCGTATTTCACCATCAAGCGCTACACCGCCACTAATAATCAATTTGTCCATAACAGTCTTTGTGTTGTCTACTGCTAGGCTGCAGAAGTTTTTAGTGATAAGGCGTGAATTTCACCACTGGTAAATTTATCACCCAGTGTTTCTTTCACCATTTTGTGCTGTTGTACTAAGGTCTTTCCAGCAAATGACGGGCACACAACGCGCGCATCAAAATGCTGTCCATCGTCACCGAATACCTGTACATCAGCATCAGGTAAACCCGCTTCAATCATTTCTTTAATATCAGATGCTTTCATGAGTTATAACTTTCAACTTTATTTTAGGGGCAACAATTCATCCAGGCCTGAGGCCTTGGCAATCGCGTCCATCTGTTCAGGCAAGTGCTTAAATGTGATGGGCTTGTTGGCATTTTTCGCGGCTCTCATCCAATCAAGAAGAAGGGCCAATCCTGCACTGTCTGACTCGGTGACTCCCTGCAAGTCAACTTCGATATCTGACACCGAATCAAAAACACCTTTTGTTTTTATTAAGGCTTCTTTTGCTGAGTCCAGTGTGACTGGACCAGAGACCATGAAAGCCTTGCTGGCATCATCATATTTGATAGCGAACGGTTTACTCATGATTTCAATTTTGCATTACGTTCAGCTAAATCGCTGATAAGGCTGTCAACGCCTTTGTTACGAATCTCTGTAGCAAAGCTCGAACGATAATTGGTCACTAAACTGATGCCATCAATCTTCACATCGTAAACTTTCCACTCACTACTATCATTTTGAAAAAGTGATAGCGCCATTGGAATGGATGGACCGGCAGGCTGAATGACTTCCATAGGAACAGTAACACGTTTCCTGGATACATCATCACGGAAAGGTAATAAACGAATCTCTTCGTTTGTATATTCAAGCATGGCTGTCGAGTAAGTTCTAATCAATAGCAGGCGAAACTCTTCAACAAATTGAACGCGTTGTTCTTTATCCAGTTGACGCCAGTTTTTTCCTAGAGCTAATTTAGACATTTTTTCAAAGTCAAAATATGGCATGAGAATATCCTCAACCAATGAATAGATTTTCTCAGGACTTTTCTCAAGCTCAGCTTGGTTATCTTCTAACGCTTTGAGCATTTTATCAGATGCATTTTTTACTAGCGTTTGAGGTTCAGACATATTCTCCGCTGAAACAAGCAAACTTGTCGCCAAGAAAAAACACGTGATCAGAGATAACAGTGATTTGCTCATGATTCTGTAAATGTTCATTTATTCGCCTTCAGCTTTACTGTACAAAAATTGGCCGATAACCTGTTCTAACACAAGTGCCGGTTGAGTCAGGGTTATGACATCACCATTTTTTAAAGATTCATCTTCAGCACCAGCAACGAGACCAATATACTGCTCACCTAATAGTCCAGACGTATAGATACTGGCAGAGGTATCAAGTGGAATATTATCAAACTGTGGATACATATTGAGCGTCACTTTGGCATCAAACGTTTGTGGGTCAAGCGTAATGTTGGTCACACGCCCCACTCTGACTCCCGCCATAGTGACAGGGGAACGCACTTTCAAACCACCAATATTTTCAAACTCAGCGATGAGTTCATACCCACTTTCTTCTGTTAAATCTCCCAAATTGCTGACTTTCATTGCCAACATAAACAATGCTGCAATACCCGCCGCGACAAACATTCCAACAGTAATTTCAGTACTTTTACTCTGCATCATTCTCTCTAATCTCCAAACATCAACGCAGTCAGTACAAAGTCCAGCCCCAAAATGGCAAAGGCTGAATGTACTACTGTACGAGTTGTCGCTCTCCCCACACCTTCTGATGTGGGCATAGCATCATACCCTTCAAATAAGGCAATCCATGTCACAACGAAACCAAAAACAATACTTTTGATAACGCCATTAAAAATATCTTCGTATAAATCTGTTTTTGCCTGCATCTGTGACCAAAAAGCGCCGTCATCAACGCCTAACAGACCATGCCCAACCAGAAAACCACCTAGTACACCGACGGCACTGAAGATGGCAGCCAGTAAAGGCATTGAAATGACCCCGGCAAAAAAACGGGGAGCAATAATTCGTTTCACAGGATCAACAGCCATCATTTCCATGCCTGATAACTGTTCTGTACTTTTCATTAAGCCTATTTCTGCAGTCAAGGCTGAGCCTGCACGTCCGGCAAAAAGTAATGCTGTCACCACAGGACCGAGTTCACGCACTAGAGACAGAGAAACCATGACACCGAGTGACTCTTCGGCACCGAAATCAACAAGCGTATTATACCCTTGCAGCCCCAAAACCATACCAACAAACAAGCCAGAAATGACGATGAGCATGACAGAGAGTACGCCAATCGAAAACAGTTGCTGGATAACAAGGGAAAACCGCAAGAACAAACCAGGAATGCCAGCGATCATTGAAGCCAATAAAATGTGGGCACGTCCCAGCCGCTCGAACAGACCCAGTCCCCAACGACCAAGGCCTCGAATATAATTTATCATGCATTGTCCTCAGGGTTGAGTAAGTCCTCAGCAAAGTCCGGGCCGCCGTAATGGAAGGGTACGGGCCCATCTGGTAAGCCCTGCATAAACTGCTTAACCCATTCTGAACCTGAGTGTTCCAGTTGTGCCGGTGAACCATGTTCGATAATTTTGCCTGCCGACATAAGATAGATGTAATCAGCAATTTCAGCCGTTTCGGCTACATCGTGAGAGACGACAATACTCGTCAACTTCATAGCGTCATTCATACGATGAATCAAATTCACCAGCGTCCCCATTGAGATAGGGTCCTGACCGGTAAAAGGTTCGTCATACATAATCATCATCGGCTCGAGAGCGATTGCACGAGCAAGGGCAACGCGTCTTGCCATACCGCCTGATAATTCATTAGGCGAAAGATGACGTGCATTACGAAGCCCTACAGCTTGCAACTTCATCAGAACAAGATCGCGAATCATGGACTCTGGCAGGTTGGTGTGCTCACGGAGTGGGAAAGCGACATTATCAAATACATTGATATCTGTTAGTAGCGCACCGCTTTGAAACAGCATTCCCATTCGTTTTCGGAGTTCGTAGAGTTCAGAATGTGACAACTTGTGAACATTCTGACCATCGACTTCTATCGTGCCTTTATCTGGTCGAAGTTGGCCACCAATCAGCTTAAGTAACGTTGTCTTGCCGGTACCACTCGGGCCCATAATCGCAGTCACTTTACCGCGTTCGATATCGATATTCACGCCATCAAAGATGGTTCGATCACCACGATAAAAGTGCAAGTCCCTGATTTTTATCAGTGGCACAGGCTTCTCCGCTTGTTGAGTTAGACATAAAGGGGGTTAATTTTCATTAATATGTATGACTAAGTCAAATATCCATGTGGAAAATATTAGATACTTCCGCTAGAGTGTGCAGTCCAACTTATGGTGATATGTGTTCGATGACATTTGTTCAGACTGTGTTCAGGATGGCTTTGTTAACGTCACTGTCGGATTTATTAAAAAACGGAGATAGAAATAATGAAAAAATTATTGCAGTTTTTTGCCATAGCAGTTGCACTGTTACCAATGGTAGCCAGCGCTCATGGTCCAACACGACAGTCAGTTAAAGAAACGGTACTTATTAATGCCTCTCCTGAAAAAGTTTGGGCTGTTCTGGGTGATTTCACAGCAATTGACAAGTGGCATCCAGCTGTTGCGAGCGTTGAAATGTTAAGTGATAAGCAACGTAAGCTGACTTTAAAAGGTGAAGGTCACCCAACCATCACTGAAGAGTTGCAAAAACTTGATAACGAAAAAATGATGATGATCTACAAGATCGAAGATATGAGCGTTATCAAAACAATTACATACAATAGTAAAGATACACCTTACTACACACTACCAGTAAACAACTACAAATCTTGGTTATCAGTTAAAGCAAAAGATGGTGGTTCAGAAGTCACATGGAAAGGTAAGTTTTACCGTTCTTTCATGGATAACCCACCTGTTCCAGAAGGCCAAAGTGATGAAGATGCGGTTAACGCTATTAAAGGTGTTTACACATCTGGTCTGAACAACCTGAAAACAATGCTGGAAAAATAATTCCATCATGTGTTTCAAAAATATTCAAAAGGCGGCTCTTAGAGTCGCCTTTTTTCTTACAGCCGTTTTCACTTTATCTGCCTGTGCTGATGATAAGGCTGAATATGCTCTCATCACTAATCAGCTCTCCAGTAATGTCAGCGTCATAGATTTAAGTACTCAGACCGTTATCAAAACGATTGCAGTAGGTGAGCACCCTGCCGGCATCAGTGTGAGCCCGCACCATGATATGGCTTTTGTTACCAATCCCGATGGACAAACGATTTCAGTGCTTGACCTAAAGTCATTAACGGAAATACGTCAAATCAAAGTCGGACCTGGGCCAGTCGGTGTAACCGCCTCTAAAAGTGGTACACGCGTTTATGTAGCAGACTGGTATGAAAATAATATTCGTATCATTAATCCTGATTCTGGCGAGTTGATAGATACGATTGCAGTAGGCAAATCCCCTGCCGGCCTGGTTATTGATGAAGAAAACCAGCGTCTTTACGTTTCCAATCGTGACGATAACACAGTGTCATTTATTGACCTGAGCAATGATCAAGTGACGCATACAATTGAGGTTGGAGAATCACCATTCGGGCTGGCGATTTCACCAGATGGCTCACGCGTTTATAGTGTGAATGTCAAAAGTAGCAATGTCACAGCCATCGATACCAACACAGCAAAAGTTATTGAGACAATTCAAGTCGGTGACTGGCCATACTGCGCTGTTGTCAGCAAAGATAATAAAAAACTCTACGTTATTAACCAAGATGAGGCCACCATCTCTGTCGTTGACACGACCTCTTTTGACGTCAGCAACACAATCGACATTGAAGACACACCTGAAGGCATTGATATTAGTGCCGATGGTTCACAGCTTTATGCTGTCAACTGGGGTGATAACACCGTTTCTGTCATTGACACTAAAACAGAAAAAGTTATCAATTCAATCAAAACAGGCAAAGGCCCTCGCTCCTTTGGACAATTTATTACGACCGTTGAATAACGCATTAGATAGTCTCGTGGCAGTAAACTCACAGTCACTGCCACGAGCACAGTCCCTCGAAAAAAGACTCTCCGTTCCAATCAAGACTCTTGATAAGTCACTAGTACAATTATTAGTTGAAGAGCACCGTTTGAGTCTTCAGATGCCTAATATCGGTAATCCTGTTTTTATCGATTTCACGTCAGGCAAGTATGATCACCGGCGTAAATTTGGTGGTGGTAAAGGTCAGCCACTAGCCAAAGCTGTTGGCATGAAACAAGGCCATATCCCAAGCATTATTGATGCTACCGCAGGCTTTGCCAGAGATGCTTTTGTCCTAGCTTCCCTAGGCAGCACGGTCACTATGCTTGAGCAAAGCCAGGTGATAAGTTTGCTCATCGAAGATGCCTTACAACAGCAGGAAATGGATCCCGAAGTAAAAGTTATTACACAACGAATGACCATTCATTATGCCAATGCTATTGATTTTTTATCGTCAGTGCAGGAGCAGCCGGATGTCATTTATATGGATCCTATGTATCCCAGTCGGGATAAATCGGCATTAGTTA
The DNA here is from genome assembly GCF_030296755.1 of Methylophaga marina. Lineage (NCBI taxonomy): Bacteria > Pseudomonadati > Pseudomonadota > Gammaproteobacteria > Thiotrichales > Piscirickettsiaceae > Methylophaga > Methylophaga marina. Next base: position 1,877,145 of record NZ_AP027741.1, on the reverse strand, counting down.
AAAAAGAGATGCAGGCACTACACCAACTAATTGGACCGGATACACATAGTGCAGAATTACTCACTGTGGCCAGACACGTAGCTCTACGACGAGTCGTAGTGAAACGTCCCAAAGGTGCTGAGTTTGTTGGTAATCAGAAGCCAAGTGCCAGTATTCAGAGTAAAAATACTCGCTATGACCTTTACGTTAACAGCTAGATTATTTTTGACGGGCCTGCTTATCCATGGCTCTTAACCTGTCTAGTTTTTCAGCTATTTTTATTTCAAGACCACGATTTACTGGTTGATAGTATTCACGTTCGCGCATTGATTCTGGGAAGTAGGTTTCACCCACGGCATAAGCATCGGGTTCATCATGAGCATAACGGTATTCTCTGCCATACCCTAATTCTTTCATCAATTTGGTGGGCGCATTTCTTAGATGTACCGGTACTTCAGCCGAACCATGTGCTTTGGCATCATTCATGGCCGCTTTAAAGGCGGTATACACCGCATTACTTTTGGGGGCACAGGCTAGATAAACAACTGCTTGAGCTATCGCCAGTTCGCCTTCCGGACTACCGAGTTTGTCAAAGCTTTCCCAAGCATCGAGAGCGATACGTAAACCTCTGGGATCAGCATTACCGATATCTTCAGCCGCCATTCTCACCACTCTTCGCATCAGGTAAACAGGATCGCAACCGCCATCCAGCATTCGACACAGCCAATAGAGTGCAGCATCAGGCGCTGAACCTCGCACGGATTTATGTAGTGCTGAAATTTGATCGTAGAAAGCTTCACCGCCTTTATCAAAGCGTCGAATCGTACCGGATAACACTTCAGCAAGATCATGCTCGTCGACGGCTTTCTGACCTTTGCTATCGGCCAAATCGACGGCTATTTCAAGCAGATTTAACACTCTGCGGCCATCACCATCAGCAGTTTGTGCTAATTGATCTCGCAAAGTCTCGCCCACCTCAATGCCTCTGTCGGCCAACCCTAACTCCTCATCTGACATGGCTCTATCAATGATTTGGCGTAAATCTTCAGCCTCTAAGGATTTGAGCACATAGACCCTGGCTCGTGAGAGCAAGGCATTATTTAATTCAAAGGAAGGATTTTCTGTAGTAGCGCCAATAAAGGTAAAAGTACCATCTTCAACATAAGGTAAAAATGCATCTTGCTGAGATTTATTAAAACGGTGCACTTCATCCACAAACAGCATGGTTCTGCGACCACGTTCCTGCAGTAACTGTTGAGCTCGTGCAACAGCAGCTCTTACTTCTTTCACCCCGGCTAATACAGCTGAAATGGTAATAAATTCAGCATCGCAGTAACCGGCAATAAGTTTGGCTAAAGTGGTTTTCCCTGTTCCGGGTGGGCCCCAGAAAATCATGGAATGAGGATGACCTGAGGCAATAGCTTGTCGCAGCGGCTTACCCGCTCCCAACAAATGTGTCTGCCCGATATACTGGTCAAGCGTCTTTGGACGCATACGATCCGCTAAAGGACGTCCAGCCAGGTCATCAACTTGATCAAACAAACTCACTGCTGCGGTTCACCTACGATATCTATGCCTTCAGGCGCACTAAATTTAAACGTATCTTTTTTAAATGTCGGGTTAATTTTGATCTGGCTGAACATTAAGCGAGTTCTTTGATCAAAGCTATCACGCATGATCATTTGCTGTAATTCATCTTTATTAAAGGCTAGCATCACAGACTGAAAGTTACTGCCGCTCTGTTTGGGTGTTAACTCTACCCAGGTTAAACCATCACTAGATGTTAAGTTACGAACATTGTAGCTATCTTCAGGTAAAGCCTGTCCCGATAATAAAGTTGCAGGCGTATCTTCTAACGCTTCGTTTTGCGCCTTCACGGTAACTTGTTCTAAGTCCACATCATAAAACCAAACATTCATACCATCAGCCACGATATGCTGAGGGTATGGGTCGTTGTAATCCCAACGAAACTTGCCAGGTCTTGCCAATTGAAACTGACCTTGGGCCTGTTCAACTAAATTGCCATCAGGATCCAGAACGGTTTGTTCAAAGTGGGCCTGGAATGTATTTACCTGTTTAACAAAATGATTGAGCTTTTCCGTGCCGCTCATATCTGCCATGGCAACAATAGGAAGCAACAATAGCAAAAAGCCTTGTGCTAATTTTTTTATGGTCATTCAATGACTCCGAAAGATAAATTGCATGTTCTACTGACTCCGGTTTACCAGCCTGGTTCCTGATTTAATCGCGTGGCGGTGGTGCCAGAACTTCACGGCTACCATTACCCTGCATGGCAGAAACAACGCCAGCTGCTTCCATAGCCTCTACGATACGTGCAGCCCGGTTATAACCGATTTTCAGTCTGCGCTGGATACCTGAAACCGATGCCCGGCGACTTTCGACGACGATTTGCACAGCCTGATCATAGAGCGGATCTGACTCTGCATCACTTGGGTCACCGATACCACCATCGCCGTCATCACTGCTCTGATCTTGGGTAATTTCTTCAAGATAGTTAGGCTGTGAATTTTTCTTTAAATGCTCAACAACATTATGGACTTCATGGTCATCCACAAATGCACCATGGACACGTTCAGGCAGTCCACTCCCCGGAGGTAAATAGAGCATATCGCCCTGCCCTAGCAGCTGCTCAGCCCCCATTTGATCAAGAATGGTTCGAGAATCAATTCGCGAAGACACTTGGAAAGCCATACGTGTCGGAATATTGGCTTTAATTAACCCGGTGATAACGTCAACAGAAGGTCGTTGTGTCGCCAAGATAAGATGAATCCCTGATGCCCGTGCTTTTTGCGCCAAACGTGCAATCAGCTCTTCAACTTGTTTACCGACCACCATCATCATGTCAGCAAGCTCATCGATAATCACAACGATAAAAGGGAGTGGCTCTAAAGTGGGCCCAACTTCACCCGGCTCCACCTCAATTGTTGGATCTTTAATTGGCTCACCGCGTTCAATCGCCTCTCTGACTTTTTTGTTATAACCAGCGATATTACGCACGCCTAAAGCAGCCATTAATGGATAACGACGCTCCATCTCAGCAACACACCAACGCAGAGCATTAGCGGCTTCTTTCATATCCGTTACAACTGGCGCTAATAAATGTGGAATATCTTCATAAACCGACAGCTCCAGCATTTTTGGATCGACCATGATCATACGCACATCTTCTGGTGTTGCCTTGTACAGCAAACTCAGAATCATCGCATTTACAGCCACCGATTTACCTGAGCCAGTCGTCCCTGCCACCAGTAAGTGAGGCATTTTTTCTAAGTTAGCGACCACTGGACGGCCAGCAATATCTTTACCCAGCGCCATCATTAGCAATGATTTGCTATTCTCGTATTCATCACAGGCCAGAATTTCACGAAGACGAACAATTTCACGACTCTCATTAGGGATTTCTAGACCCACAACAGGTTTACCCGGAATGACTTCAACGATACGAACACTGCTGATGGATAGCGCTCTTGCTAAGTCTTTAGCAAGGCCACTGATACGACTGACTTTAATCCCAGGAGCCGGTTGCAATTCAAACCGCGTGACTACAGGACCCGGCTGAACTTCTACAACCTGAACATCTACGCCAAAGTCTTTTAGTTTCAGCTCGACTTGTCGAGACATGGCTTGCAAGACTTCTTCGCTATAGGCCTGCTTACTCGGCTGAGCCATATCTAATAAAGCTAAGGCTGGCATACCTGGCGCATCTGGTGTTTCAAACAATGGCACTTGTTTTTCTTTTTCTTCGCGCTTGCTTGGCTCTTTTTTCTCTAAGACTGGCTCAATGCGCACTTTTGCCTTGTGCTGTAACTTTTCTTTTTCCTGATGAAAAGTCTCTTCCCGTTTTTGACGAGTACGCTTGGCTTCCAACTCTTCCTTGATTTCACGCACCCAGCGGGCCACATGAATGGCGACGATCATGGCCATCGCTCCTAACTTATCAATCACCATCAACCAGGATAGTCCGGTGAAAAGCGTGACCCCAGTGAGTAGGACCGCCAGCAATAGCAAACTAGTGCCAGAGGCGCCAAATACCGACTCAAAACCATGCCCTACCACTTCGCCTAACACACCACCAGCGCCGAGAGGCAATAGCGAGGCATAGTCGCTCAGACTAAGAGTAGACAGACCACTGGCTGCAGCCAGAGCCATCAATAAGCCGACCATTTTTAATACCCAGAAATGCAGAGCATCTTCTGTATCAGCGCGTTTTCCCCAGCTAAACAATAACCAGCCACTGAAACCAATCATTAATGGTGATAGATAGGCGGGAAAACCAAAGCCATAGAGCAAAGCATCAGCTAACCAAGCGCCGACTATGCCACCGCTATTGGCAATGATGTCATCGGTTCCGGTCGTTGACCAACCAGGATCGGTAGGCTGATATGACCATAAAGACAAGAGTAAGTATGCCGCTAATGCGACTGACAAAATCAGTGCTGCCTCACGCAGACGGAAGCCGACTGCGCCAGAGTTGAGTTCTTGTTTCTGCTTGTCATTTACACGTGTCGACTGTGCCACTGTGATATTTCCAACCCTGCCAATAAATTAACGCTTGATTTTAACACAGCTTTTGAAGTTAGATGCTTGTCCAAAATCATCGCAATGGTTACTCTAACTATACATATCTGATAACTCTCTTGGAGGCTCCACTTATGGCAGACAGCAAACACTGTCGTTTACTGATTTTAGGCTCAGGTCCAGCGGGATATACTGCCGCGGTTTATGCTGCTAGAGCAGCATTAGAGCCTGTATTAATTACCGGTATCGAACAAGGTGGACAGCTAACCACCACTACCGATGTCGACAATTGGCCAGGTGATGATGAAGGTGTACAGGGCCCAGAATTGATGCAACGTATGCAGCGCCATGCGGAACGTTTTGGTACAGATATTATCTTTGATCATATCCACACCACCGATTTAACTCAGCGTCCTTTCCGTTTGATCGGTGATGCAGGTGAATATACGGCAGATGCCTTGATTATTGCGACAGGTGCCTCAGCCAAATATTTAGGTATGGAATCGGAAGAGGCCTTTAAAGGTCGTGGTGTGTCTGCCTGTGCAACCTGTGATGGTTTCTTTTATAAAGGTCAACACGTCGCTGTTGTCGGTGGTGGTAATACCGCTGTTGAAGAAGCTTTATACCTGTCCAATATTGCTTCGAAAGTCACCGTCATTCACCGCCGTGACTCGTTCCGTTCTGAAAAGATTTTGTCCAATAAACTGCTGAAAAAAGCAGAAGAAGGTAATGTAGAAATCTTGTGGAATCACACGTTGGACGAAGTCATTGGTAATGAGTCTGGTGTCACCGGTATTCGTGTGAAAAGCACGGAAGATGGCTCAACACAGGAGGTTCCTGTACTTGGTGTCTTTATTGCGATTGGTCATCAGCCTAACACCGGTATATTCAAAGGCCAGTTAGAAATGGAACATGACTACATCATCCTTAAAAAAGGAACACAAACCAGCGTGCCAGGCGTGTTTGCAGCAGGTGATGTATCCGATCCTATTTACCGTCAAGCGATTACTTCGGCGGGAGCTGGATGTATGGCGGCATTAGATGCCGAACGTTTTTTGGATAATGATTAAATAATACGATGAGGGGGCTGACCAGCCCCTTTTTCATGAGGGAATAGACATGAAATATCAGCATATTTTGATTGCAACTGACTTTTCAAAACAAAAAGATCTGATTAGCGCAAAAGCACAAGAACTTGCTGAACAACATCAGGCAAAGCTGAGTATTTGCCACATTATCGAAGATTTCCCTTTAACTGATTTTGCTTATGAACCGATGATCAGTGTTGATATTGATATGCGTGATGCTTTGTTAGAGTCAGGAAAAAACAACTGGCGACATTGGCTGAAAAATTATCCATTCCGGCTTCACAACAGTGGGTTGAATTGGGAACACCGGGACATGATATTGTCCGTGTGGCTGATGAGAATAATGTTGATCTGATTATTGTTGGCTCACATGGCAGACATGGTTTTAAGCGTCTCTTGGGGTCAACAGCTAATGCCGTATTACATCATGCTCATTGTGATGTCCTTGCCGTCAGGTTAAAGGACGACTAACCATTTGAAACATTCTTCCTTATTAAGCACGGTAAAATTACCGGGCTTTATGAGCTTTATTGCCGTCGCTTTTATTAATGCCATGGTGGATTTGGGCCATAAAATCATCATTCAGAACACGATTTTTAAGATATATGATGATCAAACGCAGGTGGCGTTGACGGCGATTGTGAATGGACTCATTCTCTTACCCTTTATTTTCTTATTCAGCCCGGCCGGCTATCTTTCTGATCGTTTTTCCAAACCTTTCATCATGAAAGCATCGGCTTTCTCAGCCATCATCATTACCTTGTTGATTACGCTAGCTTACTATCAGGGCTGGTTTTTATTTGCCTTTTTCATGACGTTAATACTGGCCATTCAAAGTGCGCTCTATTCTCCCGCCAAGTATGGTTATATACGGCAACTTGGTGGTGACAAGCATTTATCCGCAGCCAATGGCTTTATTCAAGCGACGACGATTGTTGCCATCTTGGGTGGAATTATTGTTTTTACCGTGTTGTTTGAATGGTTGTTGATAGACCAGCCATATCATGATGAGGTTTCGTTACTGCGTCATATCGCCCCGGCAGGTTGGTTGTTGGTGATTCTATCTATTGTAGAGTGGCGCCTCGCTTGCCGATTGACTGATACAAAGAAGTCGACTGATTTCACACGGTTTCCCTGGAAAGATTACATCAAAGGTTATTTGCTAAAAACAAATGTGAAAAACTTATATACCAATCCGGTTATTTGGTACTCCGTATTGGGGCTGTCATTCTTTTGGGGAATTTCGCAAACATTTCTCGCCGTATTTCCTGCCTTTGCAAAAATGGTATTGGCTGAAAATAATACGATGATAATTCAAGGCTTATTGGCTTGCTCAGGCATTGGCATTGTCGTCGGTTCGTTATTGGCAGGTACAGGCAAGCATGGCCTGATAAAAACCTCTCTCATACCTTTGGGTGCGATAGGTATGAGTATTATTCTTTTTATTATCCCTACACTGAGTTCCGTCTCGGCATTTGCAGTCTCAATTTTCTGCTTTGGTTTATTTGGTGGCCTATTTATTATTCCGCTCAATGCGCTTATACAGTCACATTCTCCTGAGCGAATACTCGGCACTGTATTGGCAGGTAATAACTGGATCCAAAATCTCGTGATGATAGCTTGTCTGATTGTGACGTTTATCGCAGCTCAGCTAATGTTATCCAGCAAAACGATCTTAACTGTTTTACCCTTCATCACCGTTCTACTGGCGTGCCTTGTCTGGTGGTGCAGTAAACGACCACGAGATACTTGATTTAATTAACAAATTAGTGAATTCTTCTAAAGAGTTGCCAACATGGAATATAGCAAGTGAGCAAAACTTTATCGTTCCCCCTGTTTATCAACACGCGTTTCTACAAGCCTCAGAAAATCTTCGTCAGAGCTTATTACTGGCTAATCGTTACCAGACGCCGGTCACCCCCGTGAACTATGCCGTCTGGTACGAATATGTGTCAGGTGACAATCAGGATTTGGTGAACAGCATTGATACCCGTTTAAAGAAAAATGACCCCATCACCCCGGAAGTGACACAATATCTTTATGAGAAATATGTGCTGATGGGCATGCCTGAACGTCTCAGTAATACAAATAATGGGCTGAAGCTGGTTGTTGATAATACGCTGGAAAATATCAGTAGAGTTGAAGCTGCAGCCTCAGAATGTAATGAAGGCCTCACTCAAAGCCAGGTAAAACTAGAAAGCTGTAATGATATTGATGAACTAAAAACGCTGGTCAGCCAGATCTTGACCAATACCCAACAAATTACCAATAGCAGTGGTGAGCTAAAGACTGAATTGACGCGCTCAACAGAAGAGATAATGAAACTCAGACAAGAGTTGGAAGCTGTTAAAGAAATGGCAAGAACAGATAGTCTAACGGGGCTGCTTAATCGGGGAGCTTTTGATAATGAGCTTCAAAAGCTATGTAGCAAAGGTCATGCGTTTAGTCTTGTTTTATTCGATATCGATAAGTTCAAACGACTGAATGACAGTTTTGGACATTTACTGGGTGATAAAGTCCTGCAGTTTTTTGCCTCACTATTAAAAAGTCACTCTAATGACATTCATATTGCGGCTCGTTTTGGCGGTGAAGAATTGGCTATGCTATTTGTTCATTGCCGTCTCGAAGAGACCTTTATGATCACGGAAAAGATTCGTGAGAAATTTGCGGCAAGCCGCCTGAAGAAAAAAGGCAGCCATGAGTCTATTGGACAAGTGACAGTGTCTGCAGGCATCAGCACTTATCAAAACAACGATACACCGATTAGTTTGATTGAACGTGCTGATCAGGCGCTTTATCGTTCAAAAGCAGACGGCCGTAATCAAGTGAATTTTATTTAAGGTGATAAAAAGTCGAATTTAAATAATCAACCACCGCGCGTTTTTGTTGCTCATTCCAGCTAACATCAGCTGCTTTAGCACAATACGAAACACGCTTCTCAAGCGCGGCTAAACTTTTAATATTTTTCTCATCTCCGCTGTATAACTGGTATGCATCACCACCGCTCAGTGATGCATGACACTGCAAGCAAGCAGCATCATGCAACTGTTTACCATTGGCATGCACGATAGCGCATAACACCAGTCCGCCAAAAAAGGTCACTGTTTTTTGCAACATATCAGGCAGAGTTCGTTTGTAAGTGAGCAATCCGCATAGCCGCCGGAGGATGCGAATCATAAACAGCAGACACCAGTGGATCCGGAGTTAAGGTACTGGCATTTTCTTTATACAACGCCACCAATGCCGCGATCAGATCATCAGCACTGGATACCGAGGCAGCATAGGCATCCGCTTCATACTCATATTTACGAGACAAGGATGTCATCAGTGGATGTAAAAAGAACATAAATACGGGGATGACTAACATGAACAAGGCAAGTGCCATAGCATTCGACTGCTGGCTAACCCCCAAGCCTTCATAGAACCAGGTCTGATTTGATGCCCAGCCCAGCAATGCCAGACCAATCAAACTAATCACAGCCATCACCACCATATTTTTGACCACATGCTTGCGACGGAAATGGCCCAACTCGTGCGCTAATACAGCTTCAATTTGGTCTTCATTTAAGGTGTTGAGTAAAGTATCGAAGAAAACAATGCGTTTATTACTTCCCAGTCCTGTGAAGTAAGCGTTGCCATGACCGCTGCGACGTGAACCATCCATCACAAAAATACCTTGGCTTTTGAAACCACACCGGGCTAATAAATTTTCCACACGTTGCTGTAAATTGGCATCCTCCAGTGGCGAAAATTTATTGAACAAAGGGGCAATAAAGGCAGGATAAGCCCACATCATAAACAAGGCAAAGCCAATCCAAGCCGCCCAAAGGTAGAGCCACCAGAATTCACCTGTGCTTTGCATCATCCACAAGGCGACCCAAATCAATAAGGCACCCATGATAAGGGTCAACAATGTTTGTTTAATAAAGTCAGAGAAGAACAGAGCCGGGGTATTACGGTTGAAACCAAACTTATCCTCTAAAACAAATGTTCTGTAATAAGAAAATGGTAAGTCTAATAATGAACCAATGACAATAAAGCTCAATAGAAATAATATACCGGTCAGCATGGGCGATAGACCCAGTCCATCCCAAGCTGTCGAGAGTAAGGACAGACCACCGCCAAATGTCCATGCCAGCAGGATAATCACGCCATAGACATTTTCTTTGCGGCCAAAGCGACCTTTTGCCACAGTATAATCTGCCGCTTTTTGGTGAGCGCTAAGACTAATCTGTTCTTCAAATGCTTTTGGCACTTTATTACGATGCGCCTGAACATGTTTGCCTTGACGCATTGATAACCAGAGTTCAGTTGCTGTCATCAAAAACAAAGCCGCTAAAAATATCCAGCTAAATTCGTTCATAAATATCTATCCAATTTGAATCTTTATAAAATGTCATGCAGAGTAGCCTTTGATACAATCACAGGCAAGTAAGTTCAACCAGTCTAAGTCCAACTCAAAAAAAGACGGAGCCCATGGCCAAAAGTAAAAACAATCTCATCTGGATCGATCTGGAAATGACCGGTCTTGATACTAATAATGACTATATCATTGAAATAGCCACCATTGTGACAGATGCACATCTCAATGTGTTAGCAGAAGGCCCGATATTAGCCATTCATCAAGACGATGCTATTCTTGATGGCATGGATGAGTGGAATACCCGCCAGCATGGCAAATCCGGTTTGGTTGAGCGTGTTCGTAACAGCACACTTAATGAAGCGGAGGCTGAACAACAGACCATTGAATTTCTGAAAAAATACGTTCCTGCTGGTGTCTCGCCAATGTGCGGAAACAGCATCTGTCAGGATCGTCGTTTCCTGGCTCGATGCATGCCTGATCTAGAAGCCTATTTTCATTACCGCAATCTTGATGTCAGCAGCCTTAAAGAACTGGCTCGACGCTGGGCTCCTAAGGTCGAAAAAAGTTTTAAAAAACGTTCATCACATCTTGCTATGGATGACATCAAAGACTCTATTCGCGAATTAGAGCATTACCGCGAGCTCTTTATTAAGCTTCCTGAAGCAGAATAAGCTGTTCACATTGATTTCACAGATAGCACGACAAGCTATCTGTGAAATTATTTAGTGAATAGTTGTGACACACTCCAAAGCCACACTCCCCGTCAAAATTTGTCCTATCTGTCAAAGGCCGTTTACATGGCGTAAAAAATGGCAGCGAGATTGGGATAATGTCGTCTATTGTTCACAGCGCTGTCGTCGACATACTCGTTCATCCGTCTCGCATCATGATTAAGCTGACTTGTTTCCCAGAACACATGATTTTATTGGACTGTGAAACCACCGGTGGTCGGGCCAGTCGGGATCGCATTACTGAAATAGGACTGATTGAGATTAAAGACGGTGAAGTTCAGTCGCGCTGGCAAAGCTTAATTAATCCTGGGCGCCCCATCCCACCATGGATTCACAAAATCACAGGCATTAATGATGAGATGGTGGCTGATGCTCCCGCCTTTGAGGATATAGCTGAATCCTTATATCAACGTCTGCAAAACGTTATTCTGGTTGCTCACAATGCCCGTTTTGACTACAGTTTCCTCAAGCAGGAATTTAAACGCGCAGGCTATGATTATTCAGCCAAAACACTGTGCTCGGTAAAACTCAGCCGACGACTTTTCCCTCAACATCAAGGGCATAGCCTGGATAAAATCATCCAGCGCCATCAGATTGCCGTGAAAGATCGGCATCGAGCAATGGCTGATACGGAAGTTATTCTGACGTATTTCACTCTCATCCAACAACAAATCGATGCAGCAGTCATCCAGCAGACAATTGCCGATATATTAAAACGACCCAGCCTACCGAGCCATCTTGATAATACGCTTATACAGAAATTACCCGAAAAGCCGGGTATTTATCAGTTCTATGATGAAGGCGGCACACTGCTCTACATCGGTAAATCTGTCAATATTAAGGAGCGTGTACTCAGCCATTTTTCAGCAGATCACCGGCATCACAAAGAACTTGATATCAGCCAGCAGTTACATCATATCGATTGGATTGAAACACCCTCTGATTTTGGCGCTCAGTTATTGGAAAACAGTTACATCAAACAAACTTCGCCACGTTACAACCGTCGCCAAACCAAAATAAAAAAACTCTATCAAATCAACAAAACGCTTAATAAAGACGGTTATGCTGAATTAGATATTATGGTGGCTGATATGACGGATGCTTCTGATATTACTAGCAAATACGGGCTGTTTCGCAGCAAAAAACAAGCACAAACCAAGTTATTAGACCTCATCTCTCAATACAAACTATGCCAACGTCTCTGCCACATAGAAAAGAAAGCATCCGGCCCTTGTTTTAGTTATCAGCTAAAAAAATGTCTCGGTGCCTGTTGTGGTAAAGAGCAAGCAAAGCTTTATAATCTGCGTGTCGATATGGCCTTGACCCACATCAAAAATCAGCAATGGCCATGGTCAACGCCAATTATTGTGGAAGAACAATCTCCAACGAACAACGGCGGCGATAGTCATTTTCATCTTATCGATCAATGGTGTTATCTGGGCCAGGTAGACGGCCATACCACGCCAAACACCCGGTTGTTGAAGCAGCCGCAGGATTCGATCTTCTTTGATATTGATACCTATAAAATTTTATTACGTTTCCTGGCCCCTACGAAACTGAGTCACTTTCCCTATCTCAGGATTCATCCTCTGGAAAATTCAGCCAGTGTTTCCATGAATAGTTGGGGGTAACACGGGTGAGGCTGAATATCATTCTAGGCGATCAACTCAATTGGAATAGCCTTCTCTGGCAGGATGTTGATAAAGCCACTGATATTTTCTGGATGGCAGAAGTCGCTCAAGCCTCTCTGCAGCCAGCATCAAATAAAAACAGAACCGTTATCTTCCTCTCTGCCATGCGGCACTTTGCTAAAGAGATAGAAAAAAGCGTTTGATGTCATCTATTATCGCATCACGGATGGCTTCAACTCGTTTTCCGAGGTTTTAACTCATACATTTCATCAGCACGACATTACGGAAATACGTTGCGTATTACCTGGCGATTATCTGGTTATGCAGGAAATTGAACACGTCGTAAAACAACATCGTTTAAAGATAGACTGGTTAGAAGACAAACATTTCATCGCCAAACGTGGCGAGTTCGGTCAGTGGTTAAAACAACGTAAAAAACCCACCATGGAATACTGGTATCGCCATTTACGTGAGTCACGCCACATTCTGATGGAACAGGACAAACCCGCTGGCGGCCAATGGAATTTTGATAAATCGAATCGGCAAAGCTTTTCGAAACATGGTCCAGACCCAATCAAAGAGAATCCAAACTATTCTGTCGATGACATCACACAGGATGTTATCGACATCGTAGAGAAACACTTCTCACAACTGCCAGGCAAGCTCGATACGTTTAACTGGCCAGTTACGCGTCGCCAGGCGTTGATTCAATTACGCCACTTTATCGACCACTATCTGCCTTCATTCGGCGATTACCAAGATGCCATGTGGACGGACCAGCCTTTTTTATATCACGCGCGCTTATCGTCAAGCTTAAACCTTAAACTGTTAGATCCGCTGGAAGTGATTGCTGCTGCAGAAGAGGCTTATCAAAAAAACAAAGCACCTCTCAATGCTGTAGAGGGTTTTATTCGACAAATATTGGGCTGGCGAGAATATGTCAGGGGCTTATATTGGGCATATCGAAAAGATTGGCTTCAGTTTAATGCGCTGAACGCCAAACGTGATTTACCTGCGTTTTACTGGACAGCAGATACAGATATGCATTGTTTGCATCAAGCCTTAAAACAAGTCATTGATTATGGTTACGGGCATCACATTCAGCGGCTTATGGTAACGGGCTTATTTGCTCTGTTGTGGCAAGTCGACCCCAAACACATTCATCAATGGTATCTGGGCATGTACGTTGATGCCGTCAGTTGGGTAGAAGTGCCGAATACGCTAGGTATGAGTCAATACGCTGATGGCGGTATTGTCGGCAGTAAACCGTATATTGCCAGCGGTGCTTATATCAACCGCATGTCAAACTACTGTCAGCATTGTCCATTCGACCCAAAACAGGCTTCTGGTGATAAAGCTTGCCCTTTTACTACCTTGTATTGGTATTTTATCGATCAGCATAATGACCTCATTAGTCACAACCCACGTCTGGCGATGCAAGCAAAAAACTGGGAAAAAAATCACACACAGAACAACACGTCATCCGTGAACGAGCCACATGGTTATTTCAGCATATCGACAAAAAGCATAAGGACACCTAATGTCAGCATCACATTTAGTCTGGTTAAGAAATGATCTACGTTTAGATGATAATCCTGCCTTCGCTTTAGCACAGCAGCGTGGCGATATTCAGGTTTTGTTTATTGCGACACCCAAACAATGGCTGCAACATAATGAATCTGACGCCAAACTTGGTTTGAAAGCAGCTTCACTGAATGATTTAAATAAAAGCCTCGCCAAGAAAGGCATTCAATTCACGCTGTTAGAGGTGGATTATTTTGTTGATGTTCCCACTGCTTTAAGTCAGTTTTGTGAAGAAAATAAGATTGAGTCTGTCTGGTTTCAGCAAGAAACCGCCTTGGATGAGTGCAGACGTGATGAACAGGTTGGACAGACTTTATTAGGCAACCATATTGAATGTCATGCCCTTGAGTCTGATCTGCTTGTACCGATTCCAGTACTGACTCAACAGGACGAACCTTATAAGGTATTTACTCCCTACTATCGTCGTTGGCGTACGATTCTTGAAGACCGGGCACGCCCTCCATTTGATGAACCAGAAAAGCAAGGTAAAGCGATAAAAGTCAACGATATAAAGCCTGACTGGGCGGGCGACTATCGCGAAGATCTCTGGCTGGCTGAAGAATCAGACATCCTGAAAAAGCTACAGCAGTTTTGTCAGAAAAAACTCAAAGCTTACCCAGATAAACGAGACATGCCAGCCACACCGGCGACCAGCACACTGTCGCCGTATCTAGCGATGGGTCGTTTGGGTCCGAGACGCCTTCTACATACTATTCAATATTATTGCGCGGAGCAGAATCTGCACTGGCAGGATAATGACTGGCTAAGAGAATTAGCTTGGCGTGACTTTTACCGACAATTACTCACGCATTTCCCCAATCTTAATAAAGAAAAGCCCTTCAAACCAGAAACGGAAAATCTGGTCTGGAATGACAACGAATCGGCATTTGAGGCCTGGTGTGAAGGAAAAACGGGCTTTCCGATTGTGGATGCCGCCATGCGCCAATTAAATCAAACCGGCTGGATGCATAACCGCTTACGCATGGTTGCGGCCAGTTTTTTAACCAAACTTTTGTTTATCGACTGGCGTAAAGGGGAAAAATATTTCATGCAAACTCTGATTGATGGTGAGTTTGCGGCAAATAATGGTGGCTGGCAATGGAGTGCCTCCACAGGTTGTGATGCTGCCCCGTATTTCAGAGTATTTAATCCTCAGCGGCAATCTGAAAAGTTTGATCCTGACGGTGAATTTATTCGACGCTTTGTACCAGAGTTAAAGTCTCTTTCTGCAAAACAGATACATGCACCAAGCTCGGCACAACGAAAAGAATGTGATTACCCTGAACCAATCATAGATTACAAAAAAGCCAGACAAGAGGCGATCTCGGCATTCGACTCATTGAAGTAGATAGCGGAGATGCATTTTAAGTATTTGAAATTCGTCGAAATTGACATATGATTCGCTGATGTTCTATGGCGAATCACACGGTTATGTAGATCCCGCTCTGCCAGAGCTGGACTCAGATGCCTCAAACCAAGTTAAGCAACAAGCGGCAAAAGATCTGGCCAAACGCACTATATCCGGCGGCCTGATCGTGTTTTTAGCTCTGCTTATTTCCGCCTATTATTCACCGATCATGAATGATGCCCCCTTTTTTACCTATTTTTTATTTGGGTTGATGGGCCTCCTCTTTTTATGCCGTCTGTACGTTGTCTTCTCCATCCTGAACACACCACATGCTGTAGACATGAAACTAAAACAGCTTTTTGTGGTGTTCTTTTTCTCAGCTCTGACTTGGGGTATTTACGTCGCGGTTTGCCTCTACCTGTATCAAACCTTATTTACTAATATGGTCGTACTGATGTTTACCATTGGTATCGGTGCAGGTGCATTGACTAGCCTGTTTATATGGAAAAAGCTGGCTCGAATGTATTTATGCATGATTTTTCTGCCCATCATCGTATCGACCATGCTCAAATGGAACCTGAGTACAGTGAGCATCTTATTTGGACTGATTTCGTATATGATTTTTTTGCTGATACAAGCATCTCGTGCTAACGCAGAGTATTGGCAGTCACTCTATTTAACCAAAATACTTCAACAACAGACCTCTGCGCTTCAACAAGCAAAAGAACTCGCTGAAACGGCCAATCGAGCCAAGACAGAGTTTTTATCCAGTATGAGCCATGAGTTAAGAACCCCTCTCAATGCCATATTGGGTTTTACACAATTACTCAGAACTGACCCAAAATCGCCCCCACATTCGCAACAGGCCGAGAGCCTTGACCACATAATGAAAGCAAGTAAGCACCTACTAACATTAGTTAATCAGGTGCTTGATCTGGCAAAAGTGGAAAGTGGTCATCTGGATTTAAAATTAAAGCCCACCCATATGGGCAACACCGTCACAGATTGCCTGTCGCTGGTAGATAGCTTAGCCAGGCAGAAACAAATCAAACTCTTTATCGCCGACGATCCCAAGGTTTATGTCAATGCTGATCCTATGCGCTTAAAACAAATCCTGATTAATTTGTTGAGTAATGCCATCAAATATAACCGACCGGAAGGCAGTTTAATGCTGGAGTATAAAAAGCAGACAGATTCACTTCGTGTGCTGGTGATCGATACCGGGTCAGGTATTTCTCATGAAAATCAGCAATTATTGTTTTCTAGTTTTTCTCGATTAGGGCAAGAAAATTCGACAACAGAAGGCAGTGGTGTAGGCCTGGTTATCACCAAAAAACTCATTGAAGCAATGGGTGGACGAATTGGTTATCAAAGTAAAGAACAGCTTGGTTCAACCTTTTGGTTTGAACTGCCATTGGCTGCTCAGCCTGTATCCTGATCACTGCTTTAAGGCCAGCACTAATAGTTTCAGCTCTTCACTGATAGTCGTTAAGCCTCTTCCAGACTGACCAATACCCACAATATGTTGATTCACATCAATTGAACTTGATTTAATCTGCTCTGCCGCACGGGCAATTTCATCAACGGTCGCCGTTTGCTGTTGGGTAGCCGTAGCAATCGATGAATTCATTTGCGTAATATTATCCATTGCCGAAACAACGGGTGCCATGGCGAGATTCGCGTCATCGGTCTGCGCTGCGCAACGTTTTGCGGCAGCACTTTGGCGACCAACAATACTGGTCGCCTCCGCGCCGGAAGTAGCGAGTTGCTCAATAATCGCTTTAATTTCTTCCGTTGATTCAGTGGTTCTCGATGCCAGCAATCGAACTTCGTCTGCCACAACGGCGAAACCTCTGCCATGTTCACCGGCTCTGGCGGCCTCAATAGCCGCATTTAATGCTAATAAATTGGTTTGTTCTGCCACACCCTGAATGACTTCCAGTACAGACTGAATATTTTGACTATTTTGCTCAAGGCGATGAATAACCGTTTCTGCATCAAGTAAATCCATAGCAAGTTGTTGTGTTGCCGTTGATGCCAGGCTGAGCTTATGCCGAGCAGAATATGTGGCTTCGTTTGCTTGCCCAGCAAACTCTGATGCATCTGTCGCGTTATTCGCGACCTCCTTAAATGAATATGACAACTGCATAACAGCAGTAGCCACCTGATCAGTCGTATGTTGTTGCTGTTGTGTCAGTGTCGAAGTAGCTTCGGACTCCTCTTGCAAGGTTCGACTGGCGTTAATCAACGTTTGCGCCTGATGGTCTAATTTATCAATCAAATCGCCGAGATACTGCTGCAAGTGAAGTGCTGCCTCGACGACGGAGTTGGTCTCACTAAAAGCCAGTTCAGAAGTCAAACTCTGCTGATAATGACCAGCAAGCATGGCTTTAAAAAAGCCATCAAGTTTGAGCAAAAAGCGCATCAAACGGTTTTGCATCACAAACTGTAGAGAAAGCGCGGGGATAATAAAGACAAGAGCCAGCAATACTAGCCACTGCAAGCGTTGCGTAATATCCGCCTTAATCTGGCTAATTTTGCTCTCATATTCAGCCAGCATCGCTTGAAAAGCCAGCATTTCTTGATTCAAAGCTTCCCTACTTGCCGTGACTTGTTGCTGCATAGTCTGGGTATTGCGGAGTTCTTTTTCGTAACGCTGAGTCAGGCTATGTAAAGAAGCAATACTGAGATCGCCGATCTCATCGGGCTCTTGTGGGATTAATGCCTCTTCATCTACCTCTGTGTAGATACCAAATCGCGGCATGGCTTCCAGTTGCTTAACCAACTCTGCGAAATACTGATTTTCGTCCAATAAGGTTTTCTCAATCGCTTTATCCTGGGTCTCAAGATATCGCTGTCGATATAAAGAGATTTGATTCAGGCTATGCTCAAGCTCCACCAGCTTCTGCAGAAAATCCGCAATCTGCCATGCTGGGGTAGATTGTGCTTTTTCTGCGTAACGATTCAAGCTCAGTAAGTCACCGTTACGTTCCCGCTCGTTATTCATTAACAAGGTTTGAGGATTAGCTGAAAGTTTGCCTGCAGAGCGCACTTGTTGAACTTCTGACTGCAATGCATCGATACCACTCTGTATGGCTGTATTATCTGACTCACTCAGCCAGTCAAACGTTTTTGTTTTCATTGCATCGAGCTGATTTTCTGCATCCTGAAGTAAATTGGCCTGCCCCGAGGCTAAATAACGTTCCAGCAAAATACGTGTATCAATATCAAACACATTTCGATATTGCTTAAATTCCTGAGTGATTTGATAAGGCTTATCGAGTTGATACCAACCCCAGACAGCAACGACAGCGGATAACATGAGTGCAAAAACAATAACAAAACTAATCAGGCGGGATACAAACGATAACTTCACTTAACTTCTCAGCAGTCAAAAACACGCTGAGTGTAAAGTGTATCAATGACAGGTTTATGACAGCTGATGACGTTGTAGCGCCCAATCAATATGCTCTTGGACCATATCTGACACCTGATTTGAACGAGCCATTAATGCCTCAATGACTGACGGACTGGTTTGGGCATTACCCAGAGCAACAGCAATATTCCGCAACCAGCAGTCATAGCCAATTCGCCGGATAGGACTTCCTTCCAGGCGTGACAAAAAGGTTTGCTCAGACCACATAAACAAATCAACGAGTTGCGGCGCATCTAAGCCCTCTCGGGGTGAATAGTCTGACTCCGTGGTCGCCTGAGCATACTTGTTCCATGGACAGACCAACTGGCAATCATCACAGCCATAAATCCGGTTCCCCATTAAGGGTCTGAACTCTTCCGGAATCGAACCGCGCAATTCAATGGTTAAGTAAGAAATACATCGACGTGCATCGACTTCATAGGGCGCTACAATGGCTTGTGTTGGGCAAATATCGATACAGGCGGTACAGCTACCGCAGTGAGCGGTTACTGACGGTGTTGGTGGCAATGGTAGGTCGGTATAAATTTCACCCAGGAAAAAGTATGAGCCATGATCACGATTTAGCACATTGCTGTGTTTGCCTATCCACCCAAGTCCCGCTTTTTCCGCGATTGCTTTTTCCATCACCGGTGCACTATCTGTAAAAACACGATAACCAAACTCGCCGACTTCTTTTTGAATGTGCTGGGCAAGTTTGGCCAGGCGTTTTCGCATCAATTTATGATAATCACGCCCCAGGGCATAACGGGAAATAAAGGCTTTCTCATCATCATCAAGCACGGACCAGGGTTCGGCAGCTTCCCCAGGCCAATAATCCATTCTGACACTGATAACACTGACTGTGCCTTCAACTAATTGGGCTGGGTGAGTCCGTTTACTACCATGCTTTTCCATAAAGCCCATGTCACCATGAAAGCCTTTTTCCAGCCAGTTTTGTAATCGCTGATCTGCCTCTGACAAATCAAGATCACTGACACCCAGCGCCTGAAATCCCAGCGAACGCGCCCAACGTTGCATACGTAAGATAAAATCCTGCCATTCGATGTCAGTGTTTTGTTTGTCCATAAACCTATTATAAGCTGTCGGGATTGAATTAGAGGGGATCGACTTATGCACATCTTGCCGGATCGTTTATATACTGCCGCGCAAACACGTGAAATTGATCGCACCATCATTGAAGACCATCACATTAGCGGTACTGAACTCATGTCTCGTGCAGCAAAAGCCGCACTGGATATTTTGATGAGGTCTTGGCCACAAGCAAAACATATCACCGTATTTTGCGGAGCAGGGAATAACGGTGGAGATGGGTATGACCTTGCTCATCAGGCGATTAATCAAGGTTTCCATGTCGACCTTATCGAGCTGGGTCAGCCTGATAAAATGAGTGATGAAGCCGCCCATGCGAGACAAGGCTTTTTAAGTACAGGTCATAAGCCTCAAGCTTTTAGTGGTCAAGTTGCGGAGACCGATGTCATTGTTGACGCGCTGTTCGGTACAGGCTTGGATCGCCCTGTAAGAGGTCATTATGCTCAAGCCATTGCCGCTATCAATAACACGGTTCAGGCTCGCATTTTATCGATCGATATCGCCTCAGGCCTGAATGCGGATACAGGAAAAGTCATGGGCATCGCTGTGAAAGCGGATATCACCGTTAGCTTTCTGGGATTGAACCAAGGCTTGTTCACGGGAGACGGTCCACACTATAGCGGACGCATTTATTTTGATGATTTAGAAACACCAGAGAGCCTATATAAAACATTACCTACATCAAGCCAACTCGCCCGCTTCGAGCACTATAAACCACAATTAAAACCAAGAGCCCGTTCAGCCCATAAAGGGGACTTTGGTCATTTACTGGTCGTGGGTGGCAATCGTGGCATGTCAGGTGCTGCGAGAATTTGTGCTGAAGCAGGAGCCCGCACTGGAGCAGGACTTATCAGTGTTGCCACACATCCTGAGCATGCTCACTGGCTGAATATAGACCGTCCTGAGTTAATGGTGAGCGCAATAGATTCAGCGACTGATTTAGCAAAGTTATTAGAGAAAGCATCAGTAATAAGTTTTGGCCCGGGCTTAGGTCAAGATGCCTGGTCTAACCCTATGTTTAATGCGCTTCTCGAAATAGAAAAACCGATGGTCATGGATGCAGATGCCCTGAACTTACTCAGTCAGCGTCCTGCTTACAAATCAAACTGGATTCTTACGCCTCATCCTGGTGAAGCAGGCAGATTGTTGGGTATGAGCAGCAGTGAAATAGAAGCAGACCGCTTTCATGCTGTGAAACTTATTCAGCAGAAATACGGAGGCGTTGTTGTGCTTAAAGGATCAGGGTCATTGATTTGTGATGGCAGCACCACACTAGTATCAACGGTAGGCAATCCTGGTATGGCAAGTGGGGGAATGGGTGATGCATTGACCGGTATTATCGGTGGCTTACTTGCACAGAAAATGTCACTCTTTGATGCTGCCAGTCTTGGTGTCATACTTCATGGCATGGCCGCTGACAGAGCAGCCAAAGAACATGGAGAACGGGGATTACTGGCATTAGACTTATTACCTCATCTTCGTCATCTGTTGAATTTAAAATAAGAAAAGAACGTGCATAGATATCTTGATAACGAAAAAGCGACCCTCAGCCTAGGTAGAGACCTTGCCATGCTGATGCCTGACAAGCTCTTCACCATTCATCTTGAAGGTGAACTGGGTGCAGGAAAAACGACCTTTACCAGAGGCTTTGTGCAAGCGTTTGGGCATCAGGGTAATGTCAAAAGTCCCACCTATACTCTTGTTGAACACTACCAACTTGATCACAGGGATATTTACCACTTTGATTTATATCGTCTCAGCGATCCCGGTGAGCTTGAATTTATGGGTATCGATGATTACTTTCATAACAATGCCATATCATTGATTGAATGGGCGCAACGCGGTCAGGATTTTTTACCAGCGCCAGATCTGATGATTCACTTATCGTACCAATCAACCGGAAGACAGGTAGAGATTCAAGCAATGACAGCTTTGGGTGAAGAAGTCTGTGGAAAACTTCACAAATAGTTCAACTTTCCCTTGTATCTCATTTATTTAGAAAGAAAACTTGATTTTAATTTTAAGCAAAGAGAAAATAACGGCCAAGTGATCATAAGGGTGTTGAGATGGTCCGTCTCCTACTAAGTTTTTTTCTGCTATTTTTTACAGCGCCAACATGGGCTGATGCCATTCAAGGTCTGCGCGTGTCTTCAGATAATCAGAGTGCACGCTTAGTATTTGATCTTGATAACAAAGTCAGTTACAACGCATTTACTTTAGCCAACCCCGATCGTCTGGTCATTGACTTAAAAGGCTTTCAACAACGTGATAAGTTGACGATTCCATCGTTGATAAATACCCCAATAAAAGCTGTGCGCTATGCCGCCTATGATCAAAATACGTTACGAGTGGTATTGGATTTAGCTCATGAAGTGAAATACCAAACCCAAACGCTACCACCGCAGAAAAACTACCCTAACCGCTTAGTGGTTGATCTTCTGTACACACAGCAACAACTCAAACAATCTATTGCTGAAGTCAAAGAAGAAGCCTTGAACACGCCTTCGGAGGCTGCTCAGAATAAGGTTGTACAAGAACAAAAAGTCATCAAAACCAATAAAATTCTACCGCGTAGAGATATTGTTGTAGCCATTGATCCTGGACATGGTGGTCAGGATTCTGGCGCAGTAGGTGCTCACGGCACTAAAGAGAAAGACGTGGTGCTCGCTATCGGTAAACGTCTGGCCAAACTGGTGGATCAAGAGCCAGGAATGCGTTCGTATTTAACCCGAGACAGTGATGTATTTATCAGTTTGCGACAGCGTATCCGTCGTGCTCGGGAAAACGGTGCTGACATGTTCATTTCCATCCATGCTGACGCCTTTACCAATCGCAAAGCCCGAGGATCGTCTGTCTATGTTTTATCCAGTCGAGGTGCGAGTAGTGAAGCAGCGCAGATTCTTGCAGACAGAGAAAATGCGGCTGATTTAGCCGGAGGCATCAGCCTGGAAGATAAGGATGATTTATTGGCGTCGGTCTTACTTGATCTGTCTCAAACAGCCAGCTTGGAAGGCAGTTTGGAAGTCGGTCAGACTGTCTTGTCAGGTCTTAAACGTGTTGGTCATGTTCACAAAAAACACGTCGAATCCGCTGCTTTTGTGGTGCTCAAATCGCCTGATATCCCCTCTATTCTAGTCGAAACAGCCTTTATTTCTAATCCAGAAGAGGAAAGGAAACTCAAAAATGCTAGCCATCAGAATAAATTGGCTCACGCCATGATGGTCGGCATTCGTAATTATTTCCAACAAAACCCGATTCCCGGCACAAGCCTGCCACAACAACATATTGTCAGTCGCGGTGATACTCTGAGTATGATTGCTCAGCGTTATCGCGTGAAGATGGCCGATATCAAATCGGTGAATAATCTGGCCTCTTCCGAAATTCACGTTGGCGATGTCTTAAAAATCCCCTAAACCTCTTGCCGTTCATACGTTAAACTTTAACGTATGAACGCGACCAGAATTCACGCCCTACCCCTTCACCTAGCCAACCAAATTGCTGCTGGCGAAGTAGTTGAGCGTCCAGCTTCAGTACTTAAGGAGCTCGTTGAAAACAGTATTGATGCAGGTGCAACTCAAGTAGATATCGTGATCGAGGGTGCGGGCAGTCAGCTTATAAAAGTCACTGATAACGGCGCTGGCATTCATCCTGATGATTTAGCACTTGCCTTAAGCCGGCATGCCACCAGTAAATTACATAGTAGCGAACAACTCAGTGTGATTGGCAGCTTGGGGTTTCGCGGTGAGGCCTTGCCCAGTATTGCCTCTGTCACACGCTTGAGTCTCACCTCAAAACAAGCAGAACAGCCATGTGCCTGGCAAGTGCGATCCGATAAGCTAGAGCCGGAACCTGCTGCTCATCCTGATGGGACAACCGTGAGCGTAGCAGAGCTCTTTTTTAATTTACCCGCGCGTCGCCGCTTTCTGCGAAGTGATAAAACAGAGCTTCATCATCTAATGACAACTTTCTATCGACTCGCTTTGAGTCGATTTGATATTGGGTTCAGTGCACGCTTTGATGAGCAAAGTTACATCAAACTACCCGCACTCAAATCAGCCGATTTATATCCTCAACGACTGGCAAAAATCTGTGGTCAGGCTTTTGTTCGTCAGGCCAACTATCTAGAACAATCCTTTGAAGATATTCATTTATCAGGCTGGGTGAGCAAAGCCTCCGCCCATCGCGCTCAAACCGATGTGCAATACTTTTTTATTAATGGTCGTGTCATCAAAGATCGGGTGATTAATCATGCCATACGCCAGGCCTATGGAGATTGGCTTCCACCCGGACGTCAGGCGGCATACGTGCTTTATTTGAACATGCCTCTGGACCGAGTGGATGTCAATGTACACCCGACTAAACATGAAGTCCGTTTTAGAGATGCACGTTTGATCCACGGCCTGATAAACAAAGCCATTCAGGAGGCTATAGCAGAAACACCGGCACCAGATCAGCTCCAGACAGAGTTAAGCTTGCCAGACTCCGAACAGGTGAATGAGCAGGCGTCAACTTATCAGGCAGAAAGCACACCTATAGACGAGGCTAAAGCTGTTAAGTCATTATCTGAGACCGTTAACTGGTCATCAGCCTCGATATTACATGGCCGGTTTATGGTTCTGAATACGCCAGAGCCAGCATTGATTGATCTTCAACGAGCAGACAAAAAGATTCGCCAGCAACAATTTAAACAAGCGATTGATCAGAATAACCTGACCTCCAGGCCGATTTTAGTGCCTGTACGCTTGCCTCTTTCTACTGCTCAAATCGGCCAATTTCAACGCTATAAAACAGATTTATCTGCGTTCGGTATTGAGTTTGAAACGGACAATGAGACTCTGACCATTAAACGTATCCCCTTTCTGTTATCACAAGTTGGCCTTCCAGAGTTGGTTCATCGTTTAGCCACTGTACTTGAAACTAAAAACAGTGATCATGCCTCATTAATAACAGATGCATTAATGCAGTTATTACCAGATAACCCGGTTCATAGTCCTGAACAGGCGAAATCTATTATCGAATGCGTGTTAAATAATAAAATCGATAAAACAGGCTGCTATCAGAAACTTGATCCCGCCTTACTGACTGGCTTATTCTCGTCTTAAATAATAATGACACTAATCCAGAGAGAAATTTTATGGCTAAGTCTGCACGATCAGTTCCATCCCTTGTCCCTGCTATTCTGGCCTTAATGGTACTGCTGGGTCTGGCCTATTTACTCTTTGCAGACTTACAACCCTCTCGCACGGAACACACGGTTTCGCCACCGATAGAAATCGAAGATCCAGAAATAGAAGAAGTCACCATTGAACCTGTCGCACCTACCGAAGATCAGCAAGCCATCATAGAAAAAGAAGCAGAACAATTTGTGGATCATCTGGGTAGTAAAGCCGTGACGTTAAATGACAAACAAGGTGAGTTCGTGCGGAAAGATGGCACTATTGTGATCCCCAAAATAGAAAAACGCGAGACGACCATCGGTCAGTTACTTGCTGATAAAAATCTGAGCGCAGACACCCCAGTCACCATAAAATACACAGAAACTGAAAAACAACAAACGACATTACAAGCGCTTGATGACAGTACCGAAGATAAAAATACCTTTGTCACCATTGAACAAGCCGATGGCAGTCGACAACAGCGGCCGCTTATTGATTTGCTCAACGCTGATAATGTCGACAAAAGTGCACCTATTACGGTGATTACTGAGCAAGATGTACAGAAGAAAACGACCATTGGCCAATTATCACAATCAGATTTACCTGAAGATCGCCTGCTTGAGGCGGAAATAGATAAAGGCTCTATCGAATTGTCAGTGAACGACATCGTCAAATCGGGTGGTTTAGAGGACAGTGCTCTATTCTATCTGCATCGTGTGACTGAGGCCGATCGTCAAGGTTTATGGGGAATTATTCAGTCTGGCTTGATTCAACGTTTTCGTCAGGGTCTGGCACTTGAAGGTATCAATAAAGATTTAGTCAGAGTTACCATTCCTGCTGATGCCGATGAACCGCTACCTACCGGATTGAGCTCATTTCTTGGCAAGGTGTTAAACAATAAAGTGGAGTCTAGCTATATCTATAACTACACCACCAGTACGATGGGACATAATCCAGATTTAATCTACCCAGGACAGCAACTGATATTGATTCATTTCTCCACCAAGGAGCTAAAAGACATTTATCAGTTCTTTGCCGATCAACGCAATGAGCAAGCACAAACCTTTGCTATTCACTGATGATTATAGAAATTGCCTTTTTTGTCGTGGTGTTACTGATTATTGGTATCGCCTTTTTAATTCCATTTGATTAATCGGTGCTCAGAGCTGCGCTTCTCTAATGGTTTTGAATCGTCCGTAGCGAAGCATGACACTTGGCAACACCAATAGATTTAACACCGTGGAAGAAATCAAACCACCGATAATAATACTGGCCATCGGCCCCATAATCTCACGGCCAGGGCTATCCGAGTTTATCGCTATGGGTAACATGGCGAGCGCTGTGACCAAAGCCGTAATGAGTATTGATGGTAAGCGTTCTTGTGCCCCTCGGATGGCAGTATCCAGATTCCAGGCCGCGCCCTCTTCTGTCACCATGTATTGGTAATGTGACACCAGCATAATGGCATTACGCAATGTGATACCAAATAGCGTCACGAAACCGACTAATGAACCAATCGACAACACGCCGTTGGTTAAAACCACGGCCAGCACACCGCCGACTAGAGAAAACGGTAAATTAATCAATACCAATATCATATTGCGAAAGCTTTGTAAGGCCACGTAAAGCAATAACAAAACAGCTAAGCCTGCCAAGGTGGAATGCACAATCAAATCCTCACGAGACTGCGCTTGTGCCACTGCCGCACCAGTAAACTCAGGATAGATATCTGCGGTGAAAGCGACTTCATCATGTACACGTTGTTTCAGCTCAGCAAAAAAGAACTCAGATCACGGTCAGTGACATTAGCCGTGACCGTTTGCAAACGCTGTGACCCACGATGCTGAATCATATGGCGTCCCGAGACCTGCTGAATCACCGCAATGTCCTGTAAGCGTAACATCACACCTTCTGGCGTCTGTATGGGTAAGGCTCTTAACTGCTGAGGTTGTTTACGCAGTTCTTCAGGTAACACAACCACCACATCAAACACCTGATTGCCTTCATAGACTTGGCCTACAACAGCCCCATCAAACCCCGTTCTCACTGCCTGCATCACTTCTGCAGGACGCAAGCCCCAATAAGCCAGCTTGTCTAAATCCAGCCGCACTTCAAGCTGTGGTTCGCCGGGAGGGGCTCGAAGCTGAACATCAGCGGCGCCATCAATATCCCTCATAACTTCTGCCACTTCTTGTGCAGTCTTGTCCAACGCATCCAGGTTCTTGCCATAGATATTGACGACAATAGGTGAGGTATAACCGGAAATAGTTTCATCAATACGTTCTGTTAAAAACGTATTCACTTCCGAGTTCACGCCGGGAAAGGCTTCTAATATTTCACGAATTTCATCCAGTACCCGCTGCTGAGAGGGCCCATCCATCGGCTCAAGATCCACTTCATATTCACTATAGTGTGTGCCAAACGTATCAGCACCACGTTCTGCTCTACCCGCCCATTGTGAGGTTGAACGTACACCGGGTATTTCTGCCACCCGCTGCTCTATACGACCACCTATTCGCAACGACTCTTCTATAGATGTACCCGGTACGCTCGCGGTATGAATAATGTAATGACCTTCACGAAGTTCCGGTAAAAAGCTGCCTCCTAAGAACGGTAATATCGACAAGCCCGCTACGCAGAAACCCAGTACACCAAGCAAGGTTAGTCTTGGAAAGTGGCTTATCGCAGATAGCACACGACCATAAATAGGTTTAATCATTCGAATCAGGGGTGGCTCGTCATGACTGACATCTCCTGCTCGGGTCAGCAAGATATGACAAAGCGCTGGCGTGACCGTCAATGCCACGGCTAGTGAGGCAAAAATGGCCAGAATATAAGCTTCACCCAATGGCTCAAACATACGACCGGCAACCCCACTTAATGTCAATAATGGCACAAAGACCAGCATCACAATAAAGCTGGCATAAACCACTGAACTTCTTACTTCCATTGACGCTTCATACACCACTTCCATGGTGGGCTTAGGTGCTGCTAGCAGGGCATTTTGCCTTAATCGACGAAAAATATTTTCGGTATCAATGATGGCATCATCGACCACTTCCCCGAGTGCGATGGCCAGACCACCCAGGACCATAATGTTTATATTGATGCCAAATTCCAGCAAGACGATCATGGCTGCAAACAAAGAGAGAGGGATAGCTGTCATGGAGATCACAGCGGTACGGATATTAAATAAAAATAAAATCAGCACCAGCATGACCAGTCCACCACCGACCATCAAATGTTCTTGGATATTGACGAGTGATGTCTGGATATAGTTTGCAGGTCGGAATAAATCATCATGCAAGGTAATGCCTTCAGCACCGAAACCATCTTTGAACTCATCTAAAGCAGCCTCAATGCCTTCGGTTACTGCCAGTGTATTCGCTTTGTATTGACCAATTACCATCAACACAACGGCAGGTTTACCACCAATAGCTGCACCACCAATCGTTGGTGCAGGTGCTTCTTTTACAGACGCAATATCACCCAGTCGCAGAACAGTATTGCCTTCTTTTCGAACAACAACTTTGGCTAGCTGTGTGGCATTGAGCGGTTGTCCGCTGACTTGAATGGTCATCCGTTGATTCTGGTTTTCAACAAAACCGGTGCCCATAATGCCGGTAGCTTGCTGCGCGACTGTCGTCACTTCATCGATCGAAATACCATATTTCGCTAATTTGTCTGGTTTTATCTGAATTTGTAATTGACGCTCATGACCGCCAAACACATTAATATCTGCAACACCATCGACGCTCAGCAACCTGGGAGCCAATGTCCAGTCTACAAGCGAGCGCAATGTCATCAAGTCTTGCGAATCAGACGTCAGTCCTATGGTCATAATCGTGCCGGATGAGGATTCTAATGGCACCATCAATGGAGCGCCCACGCCAGCCGGTAAGACTTCTTTTAACCCCAATAAGCGCTCAGATACTAACTGCCTGTCCAGATAAATATCCGTATTGTCGTAAAAGGTTAGCGTCAACACCGAAAGACTGGGTATAGACTGAGAACGGATTGATTTCATCCCCACTAGACCACCCAGCGCGTTTTCTAAAGGCTGCGTCACCAAGACTTCTACTTGCTCAGCCGTTAGGCCTTGGGCTTCTGTTTGAATGATGACCTGTTTAGGGGCGAACTCTGGAAAAATATCTAAGCTGGAGTTAGATAACTTATAGACACCATAAATAAGTAACATCGAAGCCAGAGCGACCACCACGCCACGAAAGCGTACCGAAAAAGCAACGACTTTAGATAGCATGCAGACTCACCTTAATCAGCTGACTAAAACAGAAGTGGCATTTAATCATCATCGTCCTCATCATGAATCTGCCAGCGGAACTCTTCTGATAACAACATTTGAGCCCCTGAAATCACGACCTCATTACCTTCCTCAAATTCGCTTTGTGTAAATATACCGCCAGCGACCAACTTGCCCTCACTTAAAGGTATACGTTTGTAGCTTGCTTCATTCAATTGGATGTAAGCCCAAGGCTGTCCCGAATACCAGACAATAGCCTCGTCTGGAATATGAAAGCCTGAATCAGGATCACTATTTTCTGGAATCCAGGCATCCAAACGCATACCTAAACGAAGCTTGCCGGTCGCAATTCGGAAATAATACGTTTCACCCTGAATTTGTTTTGCACTGACATAGGCTGGGGAAACGAAATAAGCTTTTCTTGCAGAAGCGCGGCCCCCCGCACGAGAGACTCGAATCACATTCACATCTGCTGGCAACGATGACTCGATAGGAAGTGTCACCATTAATAATGTGTCATGACGATTAATTAATCTTTCCAGCTCTTTCGAAGATTTATCCATAACCCAGTTTGCAATGGATTCACCCCAGCTTTGAATCAACTCTGTTTTTGCGTCTTCAAGCTGAAATGCCGCAGAGTTAAGGTTTGCCTTGGCTTCACGCCAGCTGGTTTCCGCATAGATTACATTCTTACTGGCCACACTGCCGGTTCCCTTTGCCAGCTTCTTCAGTCTTTCCCACTCCAGTCGGTCTGCATTTTCAGTCACGCTTGCAACCGTGACGGCCGATCTTAGCTGATTTAATCGCGCACGCCATTGAATCAGTTCGCGTATATCCACGACTTCTGCATAAGCCTTAAACTCAGGAAACAACAGCGTTTTTTGGAGTGTGAGCGTGTCAATGCCCGCGTAGGGAATCGTTTCATCCGCTAGTGTGACGATGAGCGGCTGGTTAGTATTCACTTCCTCTTCATTGTCATCATCATCCTCAAACTGCTGATGACTGGAAACCAATTCTTCGAGTCGCTCGTTCCACGATTTATCCCAAAACGACCCGACGAAAATAACCGCGAGAGCAGCTAGAATGATCAATGCCCATAACCACTTCTTATTTGATGCCGACATTCAGTTATCCATTGAATAATCAATAAAAATAGCTGGTCATTAGAGCATGCCCCACTGAAGCGGACAAGTATGGAATAGAATTAATGATGATTTCCCCTTGACATCACACCTGTCAGAAGGTTTAATACGCACCCTTATCGGCTCGATAGCTCAGTTGGTAGAGCAAGGGATTGAAAATCCCTGTGTCCCTGGTTCGATTCCAGGTCGAGCCACCACGGATTATAAAAAACCCAGACTTCTGAAAAGAAACTGGGTTTTTTATTGCCTGTCACTTTTGTTGCATAATTTCCACAATAAATTCTTATCCCCACAGCAACACCTATCACGCATTATTCCGCTATTTGGCATAGCAGAGAACGAAAGCATTGTGGTAAAAAAAACACAGAAATGTGATTTTCTCGTCAAAATTAAAAAAATTGTTGTAAAAGTGTTGCATTAGATTTTTTTATATGCAAAATAGCTAACAACCGAGACATATCCGGTTACGAGAGAGACTTAAAGTAATCTGTTAACAATTAGAAGGTGAAACAGAATGAAATTATTAAAAAAATCAACACTGGCTTCTTTAGTCGGTGCAGCAGCATTAACAGCTGCTGGTGCAGCTAACGCGACAATCGTTGTCGGTGGTGAAAACGGCTACGAATTCAGCGTTGACGGTAACATCAACCAGTTCTTCATCGCTAGCGACCAAGACAGCGCTAACGGTGGTTTCGATCAAAACAACCAACAAGTAGCTAACGGTCTGTTACCTACATTCTTTGGTTTTAACGTGGCAATGCCTGAAATCAATGGCCTTAAAGTGGCAGCACGTGTTTCTATCTCACCATCAACTAACAATGGCAGCTACTTCAACGAAAACCAAGGCGGTAACGACGCTATGGAACAACGTGAAGCATTTGCAACTGTTGACGGTTCATTTGGTCAAATCATGTTAGGTAAAGGTCTAGGCCTTTATGCAGCTAACAACATCCTGTTAGACCAAACTTTATACGGTGTAGGTGCGACTGGCGTCACAGCAGCTGGCGATCAAAACACTGGAACAACTTCTTTAGGTCGTATCGGTTGGGGTTATGAGTACGCTAACTGGCGCTCACAAATCCGTTACACCACTCCTGATATGAATGGTTTCAAAGCAGCGATTGCTGTTGCGGATTCTGATGACTTTTTACAAGCGACTGGTACTGGCTTTGAAAAAGACGCTCGTTATGAAGCATCTTTAAGCTACGCTACAGCATTTGACGGCGGTTCTATGAAACTGTGGTTAGATGGTATGACTCAAGATGTTCGTTACAGCAATGCTACAGGTAGCGAAACTTCTGATGCATACACTGTCGGTGGTCAATTAATCCTGGGTGGTTTTGAAGCAGTTGCTACTTACTATGACAGCAAAGGTCAAGGCGTTAACGGTCTAGGCACTGGCGCTTTCAACACAAATGGTAGTGCACGTGACGGTGATGGTTACTACGCACAGTTAGGTTACCGTTTCGGTGGTCAAACTTTTGTTGCTGCATCTTATGGTGAATCAACACTAGATAGAGACCGCACAAATGCAGTAGGTGGTGGTGCAGCTGACTTAGACAGCAACGCAATGGCTACTATCGGTATCTATCATGATGTAACAGCTAACCTGAAATTGGTTGCTGAATACTCACAAATGGAAACTGAATATCACCTTCAATCATCTGATGATGAAGTTGATGTATTATCTGTTGGTGGTTTTATCAGCTGGTAAGCTAATCTGAAACAATTCATTTGAATTGGTTCAAAGCTTATTGAAAAGCCTCAACCTTCGGGTTGGGGCTTTTTTTATACCCTTCTTCTCACGATCTCAATCTCCTCTTTTATTTAATACACATCATTTCCAATTTAGCTTCTACAATAGCGCGCACTTTTGGGGCTTTTTATCAATTCACGTGTCTTTTTAGTGCATAAGCATCTGGAATTAGCCGAGGTAAAACTCTGCAATAAGATCAGCTCTTCTCTTATTACCATTTCACTTACTATTCTCTATAACCCGCTGAAAGTCTTATTTTTGTTGGTTTTACTTCAATATTGCCTCATCCATTTATACCAGTTTTTCTCTCCTAACCATACAACACCCCATGGTCTGGCACAGTTACTGCAAAACTGAGTATTACCAAATTGGTAAATCGTAATACTAACCGGGGTATCTAAAATGAAAAAAAGACTATTTCTTTCTGCTTTCGCAGGTTTATTACTTTCAGCTAATGCCAGTGCAGAACCACTAAAAATTGGCTATAGCGATTGGCCAGGTTGGGTGGCTTGGGAAATCGCCATCGAAAAGAAAATGTTCGATAAAGTTGGTGTGGACGTGCAGTTTGAATGGTTTGATTACGTCGCTAGCATGGACGCCTTCGCTGCGGGTCAGTTAGATGCGGTGACGATGACTAATGGTGACGCTCTAGTCACAGGTGCCACAGGTGCCCAAAATGTCATGATCCTGATTAATGACTACAGTAACGGTAACGATATGATTGTGGGTGCGCCCAGCATTAACTCCATTACCGATCTGAAAGGCAAAAAAGTTGGCGTCGAACTCGGCTTTGTCGATCATTTATTATTGCTGAACGGTTTAGAAAAAGCCGGTATGACTGAAAGTGATGTTGAACTAGTGAATGTGCCCACAAATGAAACACCACAAGTCTTGGCATCAGGCCAGGTCGAAGCTATTGGGGCTTGGCAACCAAACTCAGGTCAGGCATTAGATTTAGTGCCAGCATCGAAACCTATTTACACCAGTGCCGATGAACCTGGTCTTATTTATGATGTGTTAGCTGTTTCTCCATCAAGCTTGGCAACTCACCGCGATGAATGGAAAAAAGTTATCGATGCTTGGTATATGGCGGTTGATTACCTCAATGATCCAAAAACACGTGATGATGCCATCAGCATCATGGCTGCTCGCGTTGGTATTGAACCCGAGGCGTATAAAGCCTTTATCGATGGTACTAAGATTTTGACTAAAGAAGAAGCTCAAGGCTTTATGAAAAAAGCAGACGGCTTTGGTTCGCTTTATGGTTCAACAGAAATTGCGGATCAATTCAATGTCGACAATAAGGTCTATGCCGATAAACAGACTGTCGATAATTACATCGATCCTTCTCTTTTATTAGGCGAGTAAAAGACTAATAGGCACCGGTCATCAACCGGTGCCTTCCCCTCTTCCTGAAATTTTATGTCATGACCAGGCAGGGGATCGTGTTGTCTGAAAATAGCAAAGGTACTGTTTATGTCACTCTTTTCAGTTAATAAACCGCTTGAGCCGCGTAGTCGACAATTAGTGACTATCAGCAGTTTTGTATTACCCATTCTTCTTTGGTGTCTGGTCAGCTATGTCCCATTTATTTGGCACCCGGAAGTAGAAGTCACTTTACCCGGCTCTGTGAGTTACTTTCGTGAAGGAATGCTAGTTGATAAAGAGGTTTTTAATGCTGAACTCGACAAAGCTTCCGCAGCAGGCAAGGCCATACCAGAAGGCATACCGGCCAACCCTATTTATTTGCCCGCGCCACATGAAGTTGTCACCGCTTTCTATACGTCGTTTACCACCGAACCCAAACGTAGCAGTGAGCTGTGGTTACACGAAAGTCTATGGAGCAGTATTCAGGTTATTTTTTATGGATTCCTTTTGTCATCCATCATAGGCATTCCCCTTGGCGTCTTGGCTGGGACCTATGACTTTTTCTCTCGATTATTTGAACCCTTTATCGAGTTCTTCCGCTACCTACCTGCGCCAGCATTTGGTGCATTGGCGGTGGCGATTCTTGGGATTTATCA
Source organism: Methylophaga marina (assembly GCF_030296755.1). Classification (NCBI taxonomy): domain Bacteria; kingdom Pseudomonadati; phylum Pseudomonadota; class Gammaproteobacteria; order Thiotrichales; family Piscirickettsiaceae; genus Methylophaga; species Methylophaga marina. The sequence continues at coordinate 1,843,018 of NZ_AP027741.1, read as the reverse complement.
AGCGCCAAAAATTGCGATTATTTTTATCGGTACCTTTTTCCAGCAGGTTTTGATCGTCGCCAATACCACCCGAAAACTGGACCCAGCCTTACTGGAAGCGGGTCAAACATTGGGCGCAAATAATCGCTCCATGCTATTTCGCATCGTATTACCTGGCATTTTGCCGGATTTATACCGCGACACCCGCATCCTGCTTGGCTGGGCCTGGACCTATTTGATTGTGGCGGAATTGATTGGCACCAGCTCAGGCATTACCTGGTTTATCACCCAACAAGCACGCTACAAAAACTTCGACAACGTCTTCGCCGCCATCATGATGATCGGCATTTTAGGCCTGACCATTGATTTATTACTCGCCTGGTTTGGACGTCGTCTTTTCCCTTGGCAGAAAGCGAATTAGGAGCACGAGATGAGTGAACCAACCTTACCCGATTATCGCGTTCAGTCAGATGCTGTTCGAGACCGTTTTGCCCGCATCAAAAAACGTCCAGTCACCATGGAAGTGACAGGGTTAAGTAAAACCTTCCAAAGCCGACATGGCACGGTGACCGCGTTAAAAGATATCAATCTGAGCATTCATAAACGTGAGTTTGTTTGCGTGATTGGGCCATCAGGCTGTGGTAAATCCACCCTGATTCGCATTCTGGCTGGCCTTGAGCAAGCCACCGAAGGTGAAGTCAAACTGGATGGCAAAGTCGTCAATAAACCGGGACCAGAACGCGGCATGGTATTCCAAGGTTATACCTTATTTCCATGGCTAACCGTCAAGCAGAACGTGATGTTTGGTCTACGTGAATCTGGCTATGACAAAGGCACAGCAGAAGCTGAAGCTAGACAGTGGATAGACTTAATTGGTTTAGCACGTTTTGAAAACAGCTACCCCCATCAACTCTCAGGAGGTATGAAGCAACGTGTTGCCATTGCCAGAGCTTTAGCCAATAAACCTAAAGTGCTGTTGATGGATGAGCCATTTGGGGCCCTTGATGCTCAAACTCGCAGCAAAATGCAGGCTTATCTGATGGAGATATGGAAAAACATTGATGTGACAGTGTTTTTCATTACCCACGATCTGGATGAAGCCATTTATCTAGCTGATCGCATTCTGGTGCTAAAAGCCAATCCCGGCGAAGTACAAGAAGTGATTGAAGTACCGGTACCTCAACCTAGAAATCCAGATCAATTTTTATCGCCAGAATTTATCGCCACTAAAAAACGACTGGAAGAACTGATTCACCCTCCCAAGCAGGATGATGATGAAGATCACCTGAACCTTGTCCGCATGGTGCCAGTAAATGATGAAGTTGGGAGCGTTTTCTAATGTATGAATTAGCACAAATGACATGGGAAGAAGTAGCTGAGGCTGTAAAAAACGGTGTTGATACCGCTTTACTGCCTGTAGGCGCCACCGAACAGCATGGACCACATATGGGCTGTGGTATGGATTCCGCTATTGCTGACACCTTATGCAAAGAAGTAGCAAAGCAGACACCGGTTATTTTATTACCCACCCAGCCCTATGGTTGTTCTATCGGTCATTCTAAAAGATGGCCAGGCACGATGGCACTCAATCCTAAAACATTGATTGATATGATTTCCGATATCGGTGACTGGGTAGCCTCTTCCGGTATTAAACGCCTGTTACTGATCAATGGCCATGTGACCAATGCCGCTCCACTTCGTTGCGCCTTGGAAATGCTCAGAGCACGTCATGATGATTTGATGATCGGCTTGGTTCACACCGCTCAAATTTCGGAACGTGTTCGCAAAGCCCATCATGACGATGCTGAAGACTGGCATGCCAATCAAGCCGAAACCGCTTTGATGATGGCCTTACACCCGGAGTTAGTGCGTGAAGATAAATTAGTTGACGCAGATGATCCGGACCGAACTGATGGCTGTGTGTTCAGCCATCCTGTCAATCGCACCAGTTTAAATGGCGTGACAGGTAACCCCTCCACTGCAACAAAAGCTGAGGGTGAAGCACTTTTTTCATGGATGTGTGAAGACTTATCTCAACTGGTGATGAGAGCAATTAAGGAACAACCGCCGCTTGATCAAAGCTACCACCAGTCTCTCTTATAAATCATTAACCAAAGAAGGGTAATCTCATGATTAACATCAAAACTGATGATGAAATCAGAAAAATACAAGAAGAATTAAAAAGCAAAGGCGTGAAATACTGCATGGGTACGTATGTGGATATCCATGGCGTACCGAAAGGTAAAGTTGTCCCGCTCTCGCATTTACATCATATGGCACATGGCTCTGAGCTTTATACCGGTTATGCTGTCGATGGTTTGGGACAGCAGCCAAATGATGATGAAATCGCCTCTGTGCCAGATTTAGATCATATTATTCAACTACCATGGCAACCAGAAATTGCCTGGATGCCAGCCGATAATACCCTATACAAAAAACCGTATATGCTCAGTACTCGTGTTTTACTCAAATCTGTACTGGAACAAGCAAAAGAGCTCGGTTATGGCATGAATCTGGGTATTGAAGCAGAAGTTTACCTGGTGAAAAAAATGAAGATGGCACCCTGTCTGTGCCTGATCCAGATGATAAATTGAAAAAACCATGTTATGACACTCGCGCTTTTTTAAGTAATTTTAGCTGGTTAGACAAAATGGCCACTAGCATTGATGATCTGGGTTGGGGGCTTTACTCCTTCGATCATGAAGATGCCAATGCACAGTTCGAGTTCGACTTTAACTACGCTGATGCCATTACCAGCTGCGATCGCTTTACTTTCTTGAAGATGATGGCAAAAGAATATGCGAAACAAGAAGATTTGTTAGCGACATTCATGCCTAAACCCTTCTCAAATAAAACTGGAACAGGCGCTCACTTTAATATGTCGCTTTATGATTTGGAGACTGGAGCTAACCTTTTCCAGTGCAAACCTGAAGAAGATGAGCATGGCCTCGGCTTAACCAAATTAGGCTATCAGTTCATTGCCGGTGTATTAAAACACGGGCCCGCTTTATGTGCGGTGTTTGCGCCAACCGTAAACTCATACAAACGACTGGTTCGCCAGGGTGATATGCCTTACTTCACTTGGGCACCGGTATTTAACTCGTTTGGCTCGAATAACCGTACCAACTCAGTTCGGGTGCCGATGGGTGGTGGTCGCTGTGAATCACGCAATGCCGATGGCGCTGTCAATCCATACCTTGCAGCCGCTCTGGTGCTCGCAGCTGGTCTAGAAGGTATCAAAGAAGGCCTAGATCCTGGTAAACCTCAGGAACGTAATCTGTATGAATTAACTGAAGCAGAACGTGAGGAATTAGGCATTCAATTCTTACCCAGAACGCTGGACGAAGCCATTCAGGCATTTGCTGCTGATCCGTTTATGGAAGAAGTCCTGGGTAGTGAGCTGAGAAACGAATTTATTCGTTACAAACAAGCTGAGTGGAATGAATACCACACTGTGGTTAGTGCATGGGAAGTGGAGCGCTATAGCCACTTGTTCTAAAAATCAGGTGACATCACCCCGGTTTTAGCCTGGGTGATAGTCTTGTCCATTCAGACAATAATGATGACAAACTTCAGGAGTTCGCATGAGCAAAGAAAAAGTCAGTCGTATCAGTATCTCATTACCTGAAAGTCTGCTGGAAGGTTTAGATGAAATGGTCAGTAAACGGGGGTTTGAAAGTCGCTCTCAGGCTATTTGTGACATGATAAATTTACAAATCAATGAACATCGCGCCCAGCAGGGTGATACTGTCATGACCGGCACCGTTAATCTGGTTTACAATCATTCCGTACCCGGCCTGCAAAAACGTCTTCATGATCTGCAATATGAATACATTGATGAGGTCATCAGTAACCTCAATGTCAATTTAACCCATACCAACACACTGTCAGTCATTCTGGTTCAAGGCCCAGCTAATCGCCTGAACATGATCGCCGACAAAATGATTACACTGCGAGGTGTGGTGTATGGGCGCTTATTATTGAACGCCGATATCATTCCCCCCATCCACCCGTTACCTCCGAAGCAAACATAAAACGATGGTTGTCAGTTGACCTGATGCTATGGATTCAGTAGTTTTATGATCTGCGATAAACTCACTGGCCTAAACATGACTGATACCACTTTTCTCCCCACTCTTCTCGCTGCAATTCAATCTGAAATAATTAACAATGAAGCGGAGATTTCTGCGTTGGATCGAGCCATTGGTGATGGTGACCATGTCACCAACCTATTACGTGGACTTGAGGCCTTGACTAAGCAAAATGATGAACTGATTCAACTTGATTGGTCAGCAGCATTCATGAAAATGGGTATGACTCTAATGTCTACTATGGGTGGCGCATCAGGCTCATTGCTGGGTTCCATGTTTGTGAGTATGGGGAAAGCCGCTAAAGATCCAGATATGGATCTGACAGCCGTTTCCACTATTTACTCAGCGGGTGTTGAGTCAATAAAAGCGCGAGGAAAGGCCGATATCGGTGAAAAAACCATGCTGGATACCCTGATTCCAGTGATGCAATCATTGCAAAGTGATGCTGAACAAAATGCAGACAAAGCGACGGTTCTAAGTAATATGAAAACAGCCGCTACACAAGGTATGCAATCAACTAAAGACATGCTGGCCACAAAAGGAAGAGCCTCATTTTTGGGTGAACGCGCCCGCGGTCACATCGATGCAGGCGCTCGTACATCACAACTTATTCTTTGCGTCATTGCTGATGAGTTAAGTAAAAACTAAATCCCCCAACGTAATGCCGCCGTATGTACAGGTGCATCCCAATACTGCAGCATTTCGTCATCCATCAATGTTAGCGTAATTGAGCAACCCGCCATATCTAGTGAAGTGGTGTAGTTGCCTACCAGTGAACGCACAATTTCTATACCACGCTCCTCAAAAAAATGAGCAGCGATATCATAGACTAGGTACAGCTCCATTAATGGTGTCGCCCCAAAGCCATTCACATGTAGTAACACGCGCTGTCCTTTCGCCGGCTGCAAATCCTCATCAATCGCTTTAGCCAGTATCTGAACTAACTCATCAGCAGTCGTTAAGTTCATGATTTCACGACCGCGCTCACCATGAATCCCAACCCCCATTTCGACTTCATTATCTGTAATATCAAAAGTGGGTTGACCCAAGGCAGGTACCGTACAACTCGTTAAAGCCAATCCCATCGACGCTGTGGCATTGACGACTTTGTCACCCAGCTTTTTACAAGTGGCTAGATCAGCGCCTGCTTCTGCAGCCGCACCGACGATTTTTTCTACAATTAATGTCCCTGCGACACCTCGACGGCCAGTACTGTGATCTTTGGGTAAGGATACGTCATCATTCACCAGTACAGTTTCATGTGGGCAATCCAACATTTCGGCCGCAATTTCAAAATTCATCACATCACCGGCATAATTTTTAACAATAAACAACACGCCAGCACCCGCTTCAACAGTCTGAGCAGCCATCATCATTTGGTCAGGAGTAGGTGATGTAAACACCTGTCCAGGACAAGCCGCATCTAGCATGCCTTTTCCCACCAATCCAGTATGTAATGGTTCATGACCAGCACCACCACCAGAAATCAGAGCGACTTTATTTTCAGACTTATTTTTTCGACTAACAAAGTGGGGTTGTTGATTGAATTGAATAATATCGCTGTGTGCTCTAGCAAACCCACTCAAACTCTCCTCAAGCACACTGTCCACAGCATTGATTAATTTTTTCATCTCTCGCTTCCTTTTTATATCTAGCTAGTCTTTCAAGGCCTTGGTGAGTGCCGCCAAATCATCCAGAATCCATGTGGGTTGATAATCAACCTGCTCAACATCCTCAGCAGAAGACACACCGGTTAATACTAAGACACTGCGGATACCCGCATTAACAGCACCCAAAATATCCGTATTAAGACGGTCACCTATCGCAACGGTTGTCTCTTTTGTTGTACCTAAAATTTTCAAAGCCTGTTCGTACAATATAGGCGCTGGTTTTCCAATTGATATCGGCTTGACACCGGTCACAGATTCGAGTGCAGCAAGTACGCCCCCATTACCCATAACTTCACCGAGCTCAGTAGGTAATGTGGCATCTGAGTTTGTTGCATAAAAGGCAGCACCCGCATTGATATTTAGGGTTGCCGTTGCCAATTTATCCCAACTTAAGTGGCGATCGAGTCCTGACACAACAATATCTGCTGTTCGCCCTGTGATACCTTTTTCAGGCTGATCTACTTCGTATAACTCTGTCAGCACAAATCCATTATCACTCAGGGGCTGTTTTAGACCATCCTCCCCGATTACAAAAACGCGTTTTTTATCTGCTGATAAGTGTTCACACAAATAGCTAACTGTGGCCATACTGGAAGTGAGAATTTCGTTCGCAGCGACATCAATATTCATTGAGGCTAATTTTTCTATATATTGCTGCTGAGTCAAACTGGCGTTATTTGTCGCCAAAACAAAAGGTATGTGTTTTTTTCTCAATAGTTGAAAAAACGCTTCCACTCCTTTCATGGGTTTATTGCCATGCCAAAGCACCCCATCCATGTCAATAATCAGACCAGCTACATTATCCAAACAGACCGCAGATTCTGTATTCAAAATAGATCCTCGCAACTATGTAATTTGGTCAAAAAGAGTCGCATAATGCAAATCATTGTGTCCAGTAATAAAAAAGAAGCTAAATGTTGAGATCAAGTCAAAAATTGACAGCATCTGCAAATCTGCTTTATAGTCTGCGAGCGTATTTTCAACGTAATAACTCATAAATTAAATTAATTAGGAGCATGTCAGCATGGCAAAAGCACTTATTCAAATGGCACTGGATTCTCTGGATTTCGATCAAACAATCGCGCTTGCAGAGCAAGTTGCTCCTTATGTCGATATCTTAGAAATCGGTACACCTTGCATTAAATATAACGGTCTTGAACTGGTTACTGCACTGAAAAGCAAATTCCCTAACAACCTGATCCTGGTTGACCTGAAAACAATGGACGCTGGTGAATACGAAGCGACTCCATTCTATGAAGCAGGTGCTGACATCTGTACAGTATTAGGTGTTTCTGACAAAGCGACAATGGGCGGCGTAATCAAAGCAGCTAACGCTAACAACGCTGAAGCTCAAATCGACTTAATCAGTGTTAAAGACAAAAAAGCAGTTGCAACTGAAGCAGCTCGTAACGGTGCTCAAATCATCGGTGTTCACACTGGTCTTGACGCACAAGCTGCTGGTCAAACACCTTTCGCTGATCTGAAAGATATCGCTAGCTTAAACTTAGGCGTGCGTATTTCAGTAGCTGGTGGTCTGAACAAAAACACTATTCAAGACACTGTTCGTGCTGGCGCAACAATCGTTGTTGTTGGTGCAGCAATCTACGGTGCGGATTCTCCAGCTGAAGCAGCTAAAGAATTACGTGCTTTAGTTGACGCAGCATAAGCAAATATTGCTTAAAGAAGAAAATAAAACGAGTGGTCAATGACCGCTCGTTTTTTTTCATGCTTACCTGGTTGATTTATTAATTTAAATAATGAGGTAAGATATCGGTCAATGTGTATTGATAATAATTACGATTTTAATTGACCAATATCAATAATTCAGGATGGGTTAGTCACAAATCAAGTCGACTTTTAGGCATATGCTAAGGTTCTTCCGACTTGCCACGATTAATCTAAAATAGTAATTTACCCGTTGCACCAACCTCGTTTTGTTGGGCAGATGGGGTTAAAATGTAACAGGGGTATAATATTATGAGTGATAAAGGTTTCTTAGCATCAGTTTGTGGATTTTTTAAAAGCCTGTTTTCATCAAGTCCTAGTTCTGCTCCAACCAGCAGTGCTAAGCCAAGCAGCCCAGCAGCAGCAAAAACGAATGATGGTTTGACAGGTGTTGAGCGTTATATCAGAAACCAATCGAATAGTGGCTCACAACTAACTGGTGTTGAAAAATACATCAGAAATAAAGCAACAACCGTCACCGTTATCACTAGCGTTGAACAATATATTCGTAACAAAGCACAAGCTAAACCAATGACAGGTGTTGAACGTTACATTCAAAGCAAAGGTTAAGTTAACCTTCAGCTTGCACCCAAGATTTACGGAATAAAGCCGGGCAGTAGTCCGGCTTTGCCGACATAATAATCAAAAAAATCAACCATACAGTCTGCGTGATATCACGTTGACTGTTAATTTTTAACTTAAAAATTAAAGGTACGAAACATGGCTACTTTACTTGATCAGCTTAAGGAAATGACCGTTGTTGTCGCCGATACTGGTGATATTCAAGCTATCGAAAAATTTACACCTCGTGATGCTACAACTAACCCTTCACTGATTACTGCTGCAGCTCAAATGCCACAATACCAAGGTATTGTTGATGACACATTGAAAGCGGCTCGTGAAACATTAGGTGCAGATGCACCCGCGTCAGAAGTAGTTTCTCTGGCTTTTGACCGTTTAGCTGTTTCATTTGGTCTGAAAATTCTGGATATCGTTCCAGGTCGTGTATCTACAGAAGTTGATGCGCGTTTGTCATTTGATACTGAAGCAACTATCGCTAAAGGTCGTGACCTGATTGCTCAATACGAAGCAGCAGGCGTTTCACGTGAGCGTATCCTTATCAAAATCGCAGCAACCTGGGAAGGTGTAATGGCTGCTAAAGTTCTGGAAGAAGAAGGTATTCACACCAACTTGACTCTAGTCTTTGGTCTGCACCAAGCGGTAGCTTGTGGCGAAAATGGTATCCAACTGATTTCACCTTTCGTTGGCCGTATTCTCGACTGGTACAAAAAAGACACAGGCCGTGATTCTTACGAGCCAGCTGAAGATCCAGGTGTTGTTTCTGTTACTCAAATCTATAACTACTTCAAGAAGTTTGGTTTAGAAACCGAAGTAATGGGCGCGAGCTTCCGTAATGTCGGTGAAATCACTGAGTTAGCAGGTGTTGACCTTCTCACTATTTCTCCAGCCCTACTGGATGAATTACATTCAACAGAAGGTGACTTACCACGTAAGTTAAATGTTGAAGATGCGAAAGCATCGGATGTTGAACGTATCAACATGACAGAAGAAACCTTCAAAGCTATGCATGCTGAAGACCGCATGGCGACTGAAAAATTACAAGAAGGTATTGATGGTTTTGCTAAAGCTCTTGAAACACTTGAAGAGTTACTGGCTAACCGTCTTGCAGAACTGGAAAGCTAATTCATCAGAATTAAATTTCCCCGTATTCAGCCCACTCCATTGGTGAGTGGGCCCGAATGCAGCAGGGTCAGTGAAATTGACTTGTCACTGATTTCTGCATATAGTCCCGCTTCACATAAGCAAGCGTGATAACAATAATTTTTACTATAAATTAGGAGTATGTAACATGGCTGAAATCCAAATGGCTCTTGACTCATTGGACTTTGACGCAACAATGGCTCTGGCTGAACAAGTAGCGCCATATGTCGATATCCTTGAAATCGGTACACCTTGTATCAAATACAACGGTCTGAAACTGGTTAAGGCATTGAAAGCAGCTCACCCAGACAAAAAAATCCTGGTTGACCTGAAAACAATGGACGCTGGTGAATACGAAGCGACTCCTTTCTTTGAAGCTGGTGGTGACATCACTACAGTTTTAGGTGCTTCTGACATGGCTACAATGAAAGGCGTTATCAAAGCTGCTAACGCAAATAACGCTGAAGCTCAAATCGATTTAATCGGTGTTGAAGATAAAGCGGCTGTTGCTAAAGAAGCGGCTTCTAACGGTGCACACATCATTGGTGTTCACACTGGTCTTGACGCACAAGCTGCTGGTCAAACACCTTTTGAAGATCTGAAAACTATCGCTGGTTTAGGTCTGAACGTTAAAGTTTCTGTTGCTGGTGGTATCAACAAAGATACAATCCAAAGCACAGTTCAAGCTGGTGCTGACATCGTTGTTGTTGGTGCGGCTATCTACGGCGCTCCATCTCCAGCTGAATCTGCAAAAGAACTGCGTGCATTAGTTGACGCAGCATAAGGATTAGAAAAATGACAATGCATCGTGATCTAGTTGTAAACAAAATCACTGATATTTTAGGGGCTACTGACAGTTCTCTTGAAGCTGAATTCGTTGCCATGTGTGATGGTGCTAAACGCATCTTCATTACAGGTGCCGGACGTTCACGTCTTGTTGGTAACTTCTTGGGTATGAGGTTGATGCATAGTGGTTACACCGTATACGTTCAAGGTGAAATCAGCACACCTAGCATCCGTGAAGGCGATTTATTAATCGTTATCTCAGGTTCAGGTGAAACAACTCAGTTGGTTTCATTCGCGAACAAAGCTAAATCGGAGAAAGCTAAAGTAGTATTAATCTGCTCTAAAGCAAGTTCAACGATTGGTGATATAGCGGACAAGACAATTCAAATTGGTAACGATGATAGCTTTGCTCCTACAAAGGGCATGCCTATGGGTACTATGTTTGAATTATCGACATTGATTTTCTTGGAAGCCATCGTTTCTCATCTTATCCATGAGAAAGGTATTCCAGAAGAAGAAATGCGATACAGACACGCTAATATGGAATAATCACTTTTCCTTAGCAGTAAAAATGAAACGGGTAACTTTCGGGTTACCCGTTTTTTTGCCATCAGTTCAGATAGAGCTTACATCTCTGACGCTGTATAATGCCAGGATACTTATAACTCACTAATCGGTTTTAATAGAGATATGTCAGCAAAAACACTTTACGATAAGCTTTGGGAACAACATGTCGTTCGTTCTGAGTCAGATGGCACGACAGCTTTACTCTACATTGATCGTCACCTGGTTCATGAAGTGACTTCCCCCAAGCATTCGAAGGGCTCCGTTTAGCTGAACGTAAACCTTATCGCCTAAATTCAATTTTAGCGACGCCAGATCATAACGTCCCCACTTCACATCGCGAACAAGGGATTGCTGACCCTATTTCACGTTTGCAAGTAGATACGCTCGATAGCAACTGCGTCGAATTTGGTATCACTGAATTTGGATTAAATGATTTACGGCAAGGTATTGTGCATGTTGTTGGACCCGAGCAAGGCGCGACACTGCCTGGTATGACGGTAGTTTGTGGTGACTCTCACACATCAACTCATGGTGCTTTCGGTGCGCTAGCGTTTGGTATTGGTACTTCCGAAGTCGAACATGTCATGGCGACTCAATGCCTGATTCAACGTAAGTCCAAAAACATGCAAGTGCGTGTCGAGGGTCAGGTTAAACCCGGCATCACAGCGAAAGATATCGTTCTGGCTATCATTGGTGAAATCGGTACTGCAGGTGGTACAGGCTATGCAATCGAATTTGCCGGTGAAGCGATTCAGGCTTTGAGTATGGAAGGTCGCATGACAGTCTGTAATATGACCATAGAAGCTGGCGCACGTGCGGGGATGATTGCGGTTGACGAAACCACGATTAACTATCTGAAAGACCGTCCTTTTTCGCCCTCTGGTGAAAACTGGGATAAAGCCGTCAACGCTTGGCGTGAACTTCACTCAGATGACGGCGCCCATTTTGATAAAGTCGTGGTACTCAAAGCAGAAGAAATTAAACCTCAAGTCACTTGGGGCACGTCTCCTGAGATGGTTGTTTCAGTTGATTTGTCTATTCCCGATCCTGCCAAAGAATCAGATGCCGTTAAACGCAACGGTATGGAAAAAGCGCTCAAATATATGGGATTACAAGCTAATCAGCCGATTACAGACATCTATTTAGACCGAGTATTCATTGGATCCTGCACAAACTCTCGCATTGAAGATCTGCGTGAAGCTGCAGAAGCCATTCAGGGCGGTAAAGTCGCTGACAGTGTGAAACAGGCCATGGTTGTGCCTGGCTCTGGTTTAGTTAAACAACAAGCAGAGCAAGAAGGTTTGGATAAAATCTTTATCGAAGCCGGTTTTGAATGGCGTGACCCGGGCTGCTCAATGTGTCTGGCCATGAACGCGGACCGTCTCGAAGCAGGTGAGCATTGTGCATCGACGTCAAACCGCAACTTTGAAGGCCGTCAGGGGCAAGGTGGAAGAACACATTTAGTTAGCCCCGCCATGGCTGCAGCAGCTGCGATAGCTGGTCACTTTGTTGATATCACACAAAACGTATGATTGATTACCTAGCTGTTCAATCTGAATTAAATACTTTTCGTGATTTTTTACGATGGTCTACATCCCGCTTCAATGAAGCGGGATTATTTTTTGGTCATGGTAATGAGGATGCATTTAATGAAGCATCACAATTGTTACTAAGTAGTTTGCATCTTCCTGTCGATACGTTTCCGGATGTATTTCTCGACGCCAGACTCACGCAGGATGAGAAGCGGACCCTACTCATCGCTATTGAAAAGCGGATTGAGAAACGTATTCCACTACCTTATCTCACCAATGAAGCCTGGTTTGCTGGTTTACCTTTTTTTGTGGATGAACGTGTTCTTATTCCCCGCTCCCCTTTTGCTGAATTAATAGAAACACAGTTCCAACCATGGGTCGCTGAACCTGACTCCATCACACGAATTATAGATATGTGTACTGGTAGTGGTTGTATTGCTATCGCATTGGCAATGGCCTTTGAGCAAGCTGAAGTCACAGCCAGTGATATCAGTTCTGATGCCTTAGATGTCGCTAGAGTAAATCGTCAGAAATATGGATTAGAGGATCAACTGACGTTGCTTGAGTCGGATATATGGCAAAAGATATCTACCGATGAAAAATATGATCTGATTATCAGTAATCCGCCCTATGTGGGAGCAGAGGAAATGGCTTCTTTGCCTGAAGAGTATCGACATGAGCCAAACTCAGCACTTGAAGCAGATGATAATGGTTTAGCCTTAGTCACAAAAATTCTTTCCGGTGCGGCCGATCATTTGACAGAAAATGGTCTGATATTTATTGAAGTAGGTAACACCGATCTCGCTGTGGATGATAAATGGCCGGAGATTGCGTTTACCTGGCTAGAGTTAGAAAACGGTGGCCACGGTATCTTCATGCTGGACAAAGACCAGTGTGAACTCTTTAAACAGCTTTACGGCTAATCGTTACCACTCAACTCGGGAATGGATTCAGGCTCTGTATACACTTTAACGCAATTACGTCCCGCCATTTTAGCCTGATACATTGCTTTATCTGCTAACTCAAACAAACTGTTGAGATTATCGTTATCTGTTTGCCGCAATTGAGCAATACCGACACTGACGATCACATCTAAGTCAGCTGGTTTGAGTTTTCTCAAACGTTGCACCATGCGATCCATCATATTTTTTGCTGAAGCTAGGTCGCACTCAGGCAAAAGTAAAACCAACTCATCACCAGCCCAGCGAGCAACAAGATCCACGTCACGCACATGACGTTTCAACCATGAACCAAGCTCAGCTAACATCTGATTACCACGTTCAAACCCATGATGTTCATTAATATCTTTGAGGTGATCGATATCAATCACAGCCAGAGATAAACAACGGCTAAAGCGGTAAGCCTCACTGAAGTATTTACCTGCGAATTCACGAAGTGCATGACGATTAAATAAGCCCGTCGTATCATCCAGCATAGCCAGACTGTGTAAAGACTTTTGCTGGGTACGCAGTTCCTGTGTCGTTTGGTAGCTGGTGACATGATTAAATACACGCTGTCTCAACTCTTCACGCACAATCGGTTTTGACACATAGTCATTAACGCCAAGATGGAATAGTTCAATCTTACGAGACATATTGTCAAAACCAGACGTAGCAATAATGGGCACATTGCTATATTCACTTTGCATACGCCGAATTTTTCGTACCAGCGTAATGCCACTCATACTGCCTTCAAGCATGATATCTGTAATGACCAGATCGTAGTCACCACCTTTAAAGGCCTCCCATGCACTTTCGGCATAGTTGTAGGCGTCAACATCCAGCCCCATATCTGTCAACAAATCGATAATAATGGTTTGCAGTACCCGGGAGTCTTCGATAAATAGAACTCGCCCACTTAATTGTCGTGTCTCACGCTGGCTGATTCGACAAAGATAGGTATCCATTTCTGACATATCACTTTTGCTGAAGATATCAGTCGCACCAGCCAACAGTGCCTGTTTAAGAATCTTTGAATTATCATGCTCTGTTAGCACTAACAATGTGGCAAAATCGTAGCCCTTCAAAGCTCTGAGCTGACTACAAAACTCACTACTGGCATAGTCAGACAGATTGTCAGAACAGCACACTAAACGATACTTTCCTGCCGCGGCTTTTACCAAGCCTTCGCCACCTGTTTTGGCGGTATCTACGTTGAAACCAGCCGACTCTAATAAATTGAACATATGCTCACAAAAATCTGGTGAGCTATCGATAACTAGTGCGTTTAGCATGTCTCTCTACTTTTCCGAGTAAAACAAAATTAGTCCATTAATTTTGCAACGTTACCATCAATTTAACGCCTTCGCGAGTAACTGCTTGGTAAAAACGGTTCTTAGATAAAAACCGCGAGGATTCATAAAAACCGTTTCGCCTTGACTATCCGAACTTTTTGCCAGAATTCGACTGTGTGCTGCTTTAGGTCTGACTTGTAAATATTGTCCCTCTCTGGCTGTCAGTTCAGACTGCTCTCCCATCGTTAAACGATCCATCAGTTCTTCCCAATCAGCTTTTAATAGATTTTCTTCTGACGAGTCAGGTTGCCATAACCAGCCACTCCCAATGTAACGCTCTGCAAGCGGAATAGATGAGTCAGCCTCAATGGGTATCCACAATACATGTGAGAGTTTTCTTTTTACCCAACTATTGTCCCAACTTAAGGCTTCGTATTCGCCTGTTGAAACAGTGCAAACATAAGTCGACTCTTTCGGTTCACCATTGGCGTTTAATGGTAAGGTTTTTAATTCAATGCCTAAGGAGATAAAATCTGGTTCAGCCTGGTTACCGGCATCAGCACCAAGACAGGCCTCTAATAGCTGACCAACCCATCCTTTATTCCTCATGAGATCTGCAGGTACAGCGCAACTCAACTCCTGTGCAATCTGACCTAAGCTTTTTCCAGCGATTTGCTGACAGCGCTGCATTAATTCATCTATTGTTTTGGGAGGGGATTGTCTAAACATATTTTTCAAAATTCTCATCTCGCTGTTGGCATGATAACCTAGCCACCTTTATCACGCTTGAGAGAGACAGTGAAAGCATTATCTATCAAGAATCTAAGCAAAACTTACCGCAATGGCATGCAAGCCTTAAAAGAAATTAACCTGGATGTAGAGCAAGGCGATTTTTTTGCTTTGCTCGGGCCTAATGGTGCGGGAAAATCAACGACTATCGGTGTTATCACCTCACTGGTGACTAAAAGTACAGGATCTATCCAGGTTTTTGATACGGACCTGGACATCGATGCTGAACAAGCTAAAAGCTATATCGGACTGGTCCCACAAGAGTTTAACTTTAACGGTTTTGAGCAGGTTAAGCATATTCTTGTCGCTCAAGCCGGTTATTATGGTATGCCCGCAAGCCAAGCTGAGCCAAGAGCAGATGAGTTACTCAAACAGTTGGGTTTATGGGAAAAAAGAGACACCCCTTCTCGCTCCCTCTCAGGTGGCATGAAACGTCGACTGATGATTGCCCGAGCGTTGGTTCACAATCCAAGATTATTGATTTTAGATGAACCAACTGCTGGCGTTGACATTGAGCTTCGTCGTTCCATGTGGACATTTTTGAGAAAAATTAATGCCGAAGGCACCACCATTATATTGACGACACATTATCTGGAAGAAGCCGAGAGTCTATGTCGCAATATCGCGATTATCGATAAAGGGCAGATAACTGAAAATACCGATATGAAGTCCCTACTCAATCGCCTTGATAAAGAAACCTTTGTTTTAGACCTCAAAGAACCACTAAACGATACATTCCAGCTCAAAGGCTTCGATTATCAACAAATCGATAACACCACTTTAGAGGTTGAAATTCACCGTGGTGAATCGTTAAACAGTGTTTTTGAACAACTGAGTCATACAGGTATTGAAGTCACCAGCATGAAAAATAAAGTAAATCGTTTGGAAGAATTATTTCTCAAACTTGTTGAGAAGTCGGAGTAATACATATGACACCAACTCGTCGCCAAAGACACTGGGTCGCCTTTTCCACATTGCTATATCGTGAAATCCGTCGTTTCTTCAGAATATGGCCGCAGACCATCTTACCGCCAGCCATTACGATGACTTTATATTTCATCATTTTCGGTAATCTCATAGGTAGCCGTATTGGTGAAATGGGTGGTTTCAGTTACATGGAATATATCGTTCCCGGGATTATTATGATGGCAGTGATCAATAATGCCTATTCAAATGTGGCCTCCTCGTTCTTCAGTGCCAAGTTCCAAAACCACATTGAAGAGCTGATTGTGGCACCCATTCCGAATTACTTGATTTTGGCAGGTTATGTCGCAGGAGGTACGGCTCGGGGACTGTGTGTGGGGATTATCGTGACACTGGTATCACTGTTCTTTACTCACCTGCCGGTGGAACATATTTTTATTACCATCAGCATGGTATTTCTCAGTGCGGTTTTATTTGCATTAGGTGGGTTCATTAATGCGATTTATGCACGCAGTTTTGATGAAATTGCCATCATCCCGACCTTCATTTTAACCCCATTAACCTATCTGGGTGGGGTGTTTTACTCTATCGATTTATTGCCAGACTTCTGGCAAAACGTTTCACTATTGAACCCTATTTTGTATATGGTCAATGCTTTTCGTTACGGTATGCTGGGTATTTCAGATATCCCTATCATGGCAGCCTTTGGCATCATCATGCTGTTCATCGTAGCACTCACCGTATATGCCTTATATCTGTTGAAAAAAGGCACTGGCCTCAGAAACTAAACCTTGTCGACCAGACTTAAGGCTTGTTGAACTGTGAGAATGCCTGCATCTCCTAAGTGGGCATTCTCACTTAAATGCCGCCGCCAGCGTCTAGCACCTGGTTGGCCTTGAAATAAACCTAGTAAATGTCGTGTGATAGATTTCAGCGGTCGTCCTTGTTTCATTCTTTGCTCGATATACGGCAACATAGCTTCAATGACATCATGTCGACTGGGCTTGTCAGAAGCCGCTTGCAGAAAAATACGTTCATCCGCATCGATAAGCAGGTACGGGTCATGATAAATCGCTCTACCCAGCATGGCGCCATCCACATATTGCAGATGTTGCTGGGCTTCAACCAAACTATTAATACCGCCATTAATATCGATGTGTAGGTGTGGATAGTCCTTTTTGATTTGATAAACACGCTCATAATCGAGGGGGGACATCACGGTTTTCTTTTGGACTTAAGCCTTTAAGCCAGGCCTTACGGGCATGTAGAATGAAAATATTACAGCCTGCAGCTGATACAGCATCAACAGAATGAGTCAGAAACTCATAACTGTCGTGCTCATCTATGCCCAAACGTGTTTTTACTGTCACGGGTATAGTCACCGCGTTTGTCATCGCCTCTACGCCTTCAGCGACTAAATTCGGTTCAGCCATCAAGCAAGCGCCAAAACTGCCCGATTGCACTCTGTCACTTGGGCAGCCTACATTCAGATTAATCTCACTATAACCGGCATCTTCGCCCATCCTGGCACACTCGGCTAAAGCAGCGGGGTCAGATCCGCCCAGTTGAAGTGCCAACGGATATTCAGCGGCATCATGTGCTAAAAAGCGCTGTCTATCACCATGAATCAACGCCCCTGTGGTCACCATTTCTGTGTAGAGCAAAGCATGTTTCGAAATAAGCCGTAACAAATAACGAAAATCACGGTCGGTCCAGTCCAACATGGGTGCAACGGATATTTTTCTGGATTCTATAAAAGATAATGATGATGACATGATTCAATTGACGTAGATTAATGGGACATTTTCTCAAATCAGCTGACAAAAATCTGCTTATAACGATTATTTATGACACATACACACCCTGAAGGCTTTGATTACACCATTATTCGCAGTTCACGCCGTAAAAGTATGGCGTTGGTTATTAAGCAAGGTGAAGTCATTGTGCGGATACCAACGACACTTGCAGTCAAAACAGCACAAGACTTTGTGGATAAAAAAAGGGCGTGGATAAAACAAAAACTTGAACAACTGCCAGTCACCAGAGAAACCGTTTACGCAGATGGGGAGTCTTTTTTATTTCTAGGGAACACGTATCAATTAGATATTCATACCAGCAGCGCTGAAAATACCATTAAACACATCGACAATCGCATACAGCTCTATACCAAGAAAAAAGATATATCGGCAGAAGGTATTAAACGTCAACTGGAAAAGTGGTACCGGCAACAGGCTAATGAAATTCTGACATCACGATTTTTTCAATTGGCGGAAGCGTATCAGTTCTTTCCTAAAAGTCTTACCATAAAAACCTATAAAGCTCGCTGGGGAAGCTGTTATCGCTCGGGCGATATTCAGCTCAATTGGAAACTTATCATGGCCACTGACAAAGTCATTGATTACGTCATCCTTCATGAGCTTTGTCACCTCAGGCATCATAACCACTCAAAGGCTTTCTGGCAGTTGGTAGCGGACATCTGTCCTACATACAAAGAACACAAGCTATGGCTGAAACAAAATGGAGACCGATTAACGCTTTAGACCACGCTGTGTGACGACTTTGTGAAGATAATTAAGCTTGAAAAATTCTCTATATAGATTAATATGTCATTTCGAATAAGGAACGCTGCAACAGGTGGTTAACCTGCTAGGCTTATTCAATACTCCATTATTTAACTGCGTTCATTATTAACAGGTAACTGATAGTAATGAGCGAGATTTATTCCCCCTCAAATAGCACAACTATCATTACCACAATCTCATTGTAATGAGGAAGTTGACTATGAGTAGCAATTATCTTTTCACTTCTGAATCTGTATCGGAAGGCCACCCAGACAAAGTTGCCGATCAAATTTCAGATGCCATCTTGGATGAAATTCTTCGCCAAGATCCCCATGCTCGCGTGGCTTGTGAAACATTAGTAAAGACAGGCACCGCCATCGTTGCTGGTGAAATCAGTACTTCAGCATGGGTCGATCTCGAAGATGTTGTTCGTAAAACCATCACCGATATCGGTTATAACAGCTCAGATGTGGGTTTTGATGGTCAAACCTGTGCGGTTATGTCTCTGATTGGTAAACAATCCTCTGACATCGCCATGGGCGTTGATAGAGACACAGAAGAAAATCAGGGCGCGGGTGACCAGGGTTTAATGTTTGGTTATGCCAGTAACGAAACTGATGTTCTCATGCCAGCACCGATTACTTACGCACACCGTCTGGTAAAACGCCAATCAGAGGTTCGTAAAAATGGCGAGTTAAGCTGGCTACGTCCAGATGCCAAAAGTCAGGTGACATTCATCTATGAAGATGGAAAACCTGTTGGTATTGATGCCGTTGTATTATCCACACAGCACAGCCCGGATATTTCACAAGCCAGTCTTCATGAAGCGGTGATGGAAAGCATTATCAAACCCACACTGCCCGCTGAATGGCTAACTAAAGATACAAAAATCCATATCAACCCTACCGGACAATTTATTATCGGTGGTCCTGTCGGCGACTGTGGTCTGACAGGCAGAAAAATCATCGTTGATACCTATGGTGGTATGGCTCGTCATGGTGGTGGTGCTTTCTCTGGTAAAGACCCATCAAAAGTCGATCGCAGTGCGGCTTATGCAGGTCGTTATGTAGCGAAGAACATTGTTGCCGCAGGCTTAGCCGATCGCTGTGAAATCCAGGTGTCTTATGCCATTGGTGTGGCTGATCCGACCTCTATCAGTGTAGAGACATTTGGTACCGGAAAAATTTCTCAAGAAAAACTGGTCGCCCTGGTTCGTGAACACTTTGATTTACGACCAGTTGGCTTAATTAAGATGCTCGATTTAATCAAACCTATCTACCAACCAACAGCGGCTTATGGTCACTTTGGCCGTGAAGATGTTGATTTTAGCTGGGAAAGAACAGATATGGCAGATGTATTACGCGACGCTGCCGGTTTATAAAAGAATTTGAGGAAACGAACAATGGAATCACCAATCGAAAATTTAACCCCTGATTATAAAGTTGCTGACATCAGCTTGGCTAAATGGGGCCATCAAGAAATTAAAATTGCTGAAAGCGAAATGCCAGGTCTAATGGCCTTACGTGAAGAGTATGCTGGCCAAGCGCCACTGAAAGGTGCTCGTATCGCCGGCTGCTTACATATGACGATTCAGACAGCCGTACTGATTGAAACCTTAGTCGAACTCGGTGCTGAAGTCCGCTGGTCATCATGCAATATTTTCTCGACACAAGACCATGCCGCAGCCGCAATTGCTGATCAAGGTATTCCAGTATTCGCCTGGAAAGGTGAAACAGAAGAAGAAGCGGTTTGGTGTATCGAACAAACGATTATGGGTCCAGACAACTGGCGTCCGAACATGATTCTGGACGATGGTGGCGATTTAACTCAGATAATGCATGACAAGTATCCTGAGTTATTAAATGACGTGAAAGGCCTGTCAGAAGAAACAACCACCGGTGTTCATCGTCTGTATGAAATGATGAAAGCAGGCACATTGAAAGTGCCAGCCATTAACGTCAATGACTCTGTCACTAAATCCAAGTTTGATAACCTCTATGGTTGCCGTGAATCACTACTCGACGGTATTAAACGCGCCACGGACGTGATGATCGCCGGCAAAATCTGCGTTGTTTTAGGTTACGGTGATGTGGGTAAAGGCTGTGCACAGGCATTCCGTGGCATGGGCGCCACCGTTATGGTAACTGAAATTGATCCAATCTGTGCGCTTCAAGCCAGCATGGAAGGCTACCGCATTGTTTCTATGGATGATGTGGCAGCAATGGGCGATATCTTCGTCACCACAACAGGTAACATCGATGTTATCAACCATGACCATATGCTGAAGATGAAAAATGAAGCCATCGTTTGCAATATTGGTCACTTTGATTCAGAAATTGATGTCGCTTCCCTGCGTAAATATGAATGGGAGAACATCAAGCCGCAAGTTGATCACGTTATCTTCCCTGATGGTAAACGCATCATTCTGTTAGCTGAAGGTCGTCTGGTGAATCTTGGCTGTGCAACCGGTCATCCAAGCTTTGTGATGTCAGCCTCGTTCACTAACCAAGTCATGGCACAAATCGAGTTATGGCAAAATACTGACAATTATGAAAATAAAGTCTACGTATTGCCGAAAAAACTGGATGAAAAAGTCGCACAACTGCACTTGGGTCGGATTGGTGCCAACCTGACTACGCTGACAGACGAGCAATCAAAATATCTGGGGCTGGAAAAAACAGGCCCATTCAAACCTGAACACTACAGATATTAATCTTTAATCAATCTAAAAATGGGCTGAGTTTTCAGCCCATTTTTCTAATCAAAGTTAATGGATATGGCCAAAAATCTCACTTTAAGCTGCGAATTCTTTCCCCCAAAAACGGAAAAAGGCATTGCCAATTTAAGTAGTGTCCGAGAACAGCTTGCCCCTCTTAAACCTGAGTTTTTCTCAGTGACCTTTGGCGCAGGCGGTTCAACACAAGACAACACGATGGATGCGGTGATAGACATTCAAAAGCAGCATGCAGTGACCAACATTGATGCCGCCCCCACCTTTCTTGTGTAGGCTCATCCGCGGAACGTATCCGTGCATTATTGGATACCTATCGCAATAATAATATTCACCGCATTGTCGCACTTCGTGGTGATCTGCCATCAGGTATGCAAGCACCAGGTGACTTTCGTTATGCCAGTGAGCTTGTTGAGTTTATTCGCAAAGAAACAGGTGACTTCTTTACCATCGAAGTAGCCGCCTACCCTGAAGTACACCCGCAAGCACAATCTGCTGAACATGACCTTATCAACTTCAAACGTAAAGTGGATGCAGGTGCGAATAGTGCGATTACACAATATTTCTATAATATGGATGCATATCGTTATTTTGTTGATGCCTGTGAACAACAAGGCATTGATATTCCTATCATTCCGGGCATTATGCCCATCAATAACTATGCCCAGCTGGCTCGATTTTCAGCAGGTTGTGGTGCCGAAATCCCTCGATGGCTTCGCAAGAAACTGGAAGCTTTTTACGATGATACGGCATCAATGACTGCGTTCACCGTTGATTTTTTAACTGACTTTACTCAGCAATTAATCGATTTGGGTGTACCTGGTATACATTTCTACACCATGAATAAGGTTGACCCGACACTCACCATTTGTGATCGTTTAGGCCTGATTAAATAAATCTACAGTTAAGATTTTGTATGTAGCTGTAGGCAATGGCATAAGACTTGCGGTAACATATTTACATGGTCGTCAAAACACATAAAGAATTCTCGTGAAACCCTCATTACAGCTGCGTGTAGGCCAGAGTCTGTCAATGACTCCGCAATTACAGCAAGCCATTCGTTTGCTGCAATTGTCTTCGCTTGAGTTACAAACAGAAATTCAGGAAGCACTCGAAACCAACCCTTTGCTCGAAGTTGAAGAAGACTTTGAAGTTGACGAGAACGCACGCAAATCAAACACCGAAGATCAGACCAGTCGCGAAATCAGTGAGCTCGACAATCAGAATATTCCCGAAGATCTTCCTGTAGATAGTCAGTGGGAAGATACCTACGATTATCAACCCGTCAGTACCAGTAACAGCAATGTTATTCATGACGGTGATATGGAACGCGAGAATCAGGACGAGAGCACTGACTCGCTACAGCAACACCTGCTTTGGCAAATGCGACTGACTCATTTCACTGAAATCGAAGAAGCTATCGCGACTATCATTATTGATTCAATTGAAGATGATGGCTACCTGAAAACTTCTCTCGACGATATCCAAGCAAGCTTAGGTGAAGAATTTGCTGAAATAGAGTTAGATGAAATCGAGACTGTGCTTCACCGTATTCAACATTTTGATCCCGTAGGCGTAGCAGCCAGAGACTTACGCGAGTGTTTACTGATTCAACTTCGGGTGTATGAAGCCTCAGGTCTACCTCATATTGATCTGATGAGAGAGTTAATTGATAAACATCTGGATACATTGGCTAAACGCGACTACGCCCAAATTAAGCGTGCTTTGAAAGTGTCGGATGATGAATTGACCGAATTGGTTCGCTCTATCCAGCTTTTAAACCCGCGTCCCGGCAGTCAAATCCAGACAGATACAACGGAATATATCGTTCCAGACGTGTACGCCAGAAAATCAAAAGGTCAGTGGGTCTTATCTCTTAATCCTGATAATGCCCCACGCTTGCAAATAGCTGAACACTACGCGCAACTGATCAATCGGGCTGATAACAGCGCCGAAAATACCTATCTGAAAAACAATCTGCAGGAAGCACGCTGGTTTCTGAAAAGCTTACAAAGCCGCAACGAAACCTTATTAAAAGTCACCGAAGCGATTATTGACAGACAAAAAGACTTTCTCGATTTTGGTGAAGAAGCGATGAAACCGCTGGTATTGGCAGATATTGCTGAAGCTGTGGAAATGCACGAATCAACGATTTCCAGGGTCACAACGCGCAAATACTTACATACACCTCGCGGAATTTTTGAACTGAAATACTTTTTCTCCAGCCATGTCAGTACTGAGGCCGGCGGAGAATGTTCAGCTACAGCGATTCGCGCTATCATCAAAAAACTGGTTGCAGCTGAAAATCCACGAAAACCATTGAGCGACAGTAAAATTGCCGATATCCTCGGAGAACAAGGTATCAATGTCGCCAGACGAACAATTGCAAAATATCGTGAAACGTTGGCAATTGCGCCATCGAATGAGCGTAAACGACTGGTGTAAAACCAGTTATCATCACTCAAAAGGAGTCCAACATTATGCAGTTAAATTTAAGCGGACAACATATCGAAATCACTGACAGCTTACGCGATCACGTCAACAAAAAATTCGAAAAACTGACTCGCCATTTTGATCACATGACCAATGTTCATGTTGTGTTATCAGTAGAAAAACAACGTCAGAAAGCGGAAGCGACTGTTCATGTCAGCGGCGCAGACTTGTTCGCCTCAGATGAAAATGAAAACATGTATTCTGCTATTGAGAATCTGGTTGCCAAGCTGGACCGTCAAATCATTAAACACAAAGATAAAATCACCGATCATCATCAGTCAGTCGGTGCTGAAATGAAGCACAACGTCAACTAATAAGAGATTCTTTTTTATGCTAATTGCCGCATTATTGGTTAACGCTGACAGTATCAGCTTTCATGACAATGCTACGAGCAAAAAGAAAGTACTGGAAAACTTAAGTCAGAAGTTAGCCAGTAATACGAATGCGACAACAGCAGAAAAAATATTTCAGGTGTTATTAGAACGAGAAAGACTAGGCAGTACAGGTCTGGGCAAAGGCGTGGCTATACCTCACGCCCGAGTCCCCGGACTGACTCATACCATCGCCGCTATGCTCACACTCGAAACAC
The DNA here is from genome assembly GCF_030296755.1 of Methylophaga marina. Classification (NCBI taxonomy): domain Bacteria; kingdom Pseudomonadati; phylum Pseudomonadota; class Gammaproteobacteria; order Thiotrichales; family Piscirickettsiaceae; genus Methylophaga; species Methylophaga marina. Next base: position 1,818,626 of record NZ_AP027741.1, on the reverse strand, counting down.
CCGTTCCTTTTGAATCCGTTGACAACCAACCTATCGATATTGCTTTTGGTTTACTCGTGCCTGAAGAAGATACCGACCATCACCTACAACATTTGTCACGCCTCGTGACTTTATTTCGCGATCCGGAAATCTGCCAGAAACTGCGCAATGCAAATAGCGCAGAACAGATTTTTGAGTTACTGCTCTCCATCGACGAAGATTAATCGTGCCTCAAACTAGCCAACACCTCTCACTTCATGGAGTGATGGTCTGTGTTGATGGTTTAGGTGTTCTCATCAAAGGCCCACCAGGCATAGGCAAAAGCAGTCTGGCTCTTCAACTGATTAGTGAAGGTCATCAATTTGTTGCTGATGATGTGGTTGATATTCATCGTCACAAACATGAATTGATAGCGACTGCACCGTCCATACTGAAAGATCTCCTCAATACAAGAGAGCTCGGCACAATCAATATCAGGCAACATTTTGGCAGCGCGCACGTGCTGGATACCTGCCCATTACACTTTCAGCTAAACCTGCATGAGACATTAAAGCAAGAGAGTCAACTTGAAGGAAACCAGAGTGAGGAACAGATTCTGGGCATAGCTACACCAATGCTACACTTGTCATTATCAAATCCATCCTCGCTCAGTATACGGTTGCTGACCTGGTTAAAAATGCAAAGAATGACAAATAATGCGAATGAACAGCTAAAATACCGGCAACAACAGCAAATTCAGCAATGAGCATTTCACATTAACTTGATGACATGTCGTATATCTATTACATTCATTATCGTTTAAAGACAGAGGCAGAGCCAATTTGTCTATCTACAGCCATGGCTGTTTTTATAGAGAACTAATATGACCGTAGGCGTTTTACTCGTTTCGCACAATAACATCGGTACAGAGCTCATCAATACCGCTCGTCAAATGTTATCTTGCTGCCCTCTTCCGACGAAAGTCATTTCTATCGAAACCAAAGATAATCCGGAAGCCATTCGATTAGAAATGGATGAAGACTTAAAAAACTTGATCAAGGTCACGGTATCCTCATACTGACTGACATGTTCGGTTCAACGCCTAGTAATATAGCGTGCGCCGTATCTGATAGAACAGATATCCGGGTGGTCTCGGGTCTCAACCTTCCTATGCTGATACGTGTTTTGAATTACCCAGCCCTTAATTTAGAAGAGCTCGAAATAAAAGCGTTAAGTGGTGGACAAGAAGGCGTGGTTCGCTGTCATCACACAGGCTACTCAAGAAAATGATGACAAAAACATTCACAATAATTAATAAACTAGGGTTGCATGCCAGAGCTGCAGCTAAATTCGTCACAACGGCATCAGCTCACCAAGCAGACATTACCGTCTCAAGAGAAAACAGAACGGTGAATGGAAAAAGCATTATGGGTGTAATGATGCTGGCAGCCGCAAAAGGCTCTGAAATCACAGTCACTGCAGAAGGTGCAGATGCGGAACAAGCATTAGCCTCCTTGGATACCCTGATAAATGATTATTTTGGAGAAGGTGAATGACACTTGAGTTGCAAGGTATTGGCGTCTCTCGTGGCATTGCTATGGGCCGTGCCCATATTCTTTTTCATAATCAACCAGATGTTCGTGAATATCTCATACCGGCTTTTGCTATTGAACAGGAAGTGGATCGTTTTCTTGATGCCATTGATCAAGCAAAACAACAATTAAAATCCATTCGTAATCATATTCCAGCAAATGCCCCAGCTGATGTCACTTCTTTCATTGATACACATCTATTAATGTTAAGCGACTCTTCGCTGAATAAGATTCCGGTCGACATGATCCGTCAGCGCCGTTGTAATGCCGAATGGGCTTTGCAATTACAGCGTGACGCTTTGATCAATGTCTTTAATGAAATGGACGATCCTTATCTCCGTACACGCCGTGATGATGTGGATCATGTGGTCAACCGTATTCATCGTATTCTGGCAGATCAAGAAGTCGCTGATCACGAAATTCCTGATGGCCGGCTCAAGGGCCACATCATTATCGCCGAAGATCTGACCCCGGCAGATACCGTACTGATGCAACATCAGGGAATTGTGGCTTTTGTCACCGAACACGGTGGCGCGACATCTCACACAACTATCTTAGCGAGAAGTTTAGGTATTCCAGCCATCGTAGGTGTTGAGTCAGTCCGACGCTATGTACAGGATAACGAACCACTGATTGTCGATGGCGAGACAGGTGTGATGCTATTGGGGGCAGATGAACGCACCCAATTTGAATATGAAGGCAGATTGATTGCTTTCCGTGAGCATATCTCCTCACTCAGTCGATATAAATCTCAACCCACTAAAACACGTGATGGCAAATCCGTCACACTATTAGCTAATGCCGAATTGCCAGAGGATGTCACCACTATCAGTAGTGCCGGCGCTCAAGGTATAGGGCTTTACCGTACTGAGTTCTTATACATGAACCGGTTGTCCCCTCCTGAGGAGGAAGAGCAATTGTCAGCATACCGTGATGTGGTTGAAGGTATGAATAATCAGCCAGTCACCATACGTACCTTTGACCTTGGCGCAGATAAAACAGTCGATGGTGGACGCAACCTGAACCAGACGGTTGTGACCAATCCGGCACTGGGCATGCGTGCGATTCGTCTATGTTTGACTCAACCAACCATGTTTCGTACACAATTAAGAGCCATTTTGCGCGCCTCGGCCTATGGCAAAATCAAAATCATGTTCCCGATGATATCGACGGTGAATGAACTATTGCAGGCAAAAAACCTATTGGAACAGTGCAAGCAAGAATTAGATAAAGAACACCTCGAATACGATCATCACATTGAGGTGGGGGCGATGATTGAAGTGCCAGCGAGCGCAGTCTGTGCCGAAATTTTCGCACAGCATGTCGACTTTCTCTCGATTGGTACCAATGATCTCATCCAATATACACTTGCCATCGACCGTATAGATGATCACGTCAACTACCTTTACGACCCGCTGCACCCTGCTGTATTACGACTAATCTATATGACGCTGCAAGCGGGTAAACAGCACAATGTCGATGTATCTATGTGTGGTGAAATGGCTGGTGATCCACGCTATACCAGACTCTTACTTGCCATGGGCTTGGAAAACTTCAGTATGCATCCCAATGCCATACTTGAAGTGAAACAGGTGATAAATGAAACCAATTTGAGTGAATTACCACTCAACACATTGGATATCATGAATACAACTGACCCCTTAGCCCTTGATTTGTTATTAGAAGATATTAATGGCCCCAGTCACTAAGTTAGAAGGTAATAAACATTAGCAAGGCTGTAATGAATGATTTTGATAGGAAAAAATCTCACCAAATCAGAGTATTTCATTAGCCACAAGCTATCTCACGCTATCCAGTAAAGGCTAAGCAAGCTAAAATAAAGCCTAATCACAATCCTAAACACCTCCACCGTTGAGAACTGGATATGTCTGAGCTGGACCACGACCACGCCCTTAATCAATCAATCAATGCTTTATCCGATGCATTGCAAAGCGGACGTTTTGTCAGAATGCGTCGTTTACTGGCGGGCCTGCATCCGGCAGAAACAGCTCATTTACTTGAATCTTTACCACCTAACGAAAGAAAAATCTGCTGGCCCCTGATTAATCCCGATCTGCGTGGTGAGGTTCTATCCTATATTGGTGAAGAAGTCCGTACCGATCTGATGACGGATATGGACACGGCCGATCTCATCAATGCCACCGAAGACCTTGATACAGACGATATCGCCGATATTCTGCAGGATCTCCCCGATCATGTTGTGCATGAAATATTACGTGCGATGGACATTCAACACAGGCGTCGTGTTGAAGCCGTTTTAGCCTATGACGAGGATAGCGCCGGTGGTTTGATGAACACCGACGTCACCACCGTCAGGACGGATATCACCTTAGAAGTCGTTTTACGTTATTTACGTATGCTCGGTGAGTTACCGGAAAATACCGACAGCTTATACGTGGTTGACCACAATGATCACTACCTTGGCACGTTAAGGCTCTCTCAGGTTGTCAGTCGAAGTCGCTCATTATTGGTCAGTGAAGTCATGTCACATCAAGTGGATCCTATTCCAGCAAATATGACTGATCGTGATGTGGCAAGACGATTTGAAAAACATGACCTGATTTCTGCACCAGTGGTAGATAAAGATAACCGTCTACTTGGTCGTATCACGATTGATGACGTTGTAGACGTTATTCGTGATGAAGCAGAGCACTCCATGTTAAGCATGGCGGGCTTAGGCGAAGATGAAGATACTTTCGCAACAGTGAAAAAAGCGTCAATCGCCGCTCCATCTGGCTCGCTGTTAACTTAATTACAGCTTTTCTTGCCTCATGGGTAATTGGTCTGTTTGAAACAACTATCCAAAAACAAGTCGCGCTGGCTGTTCTTATGCCAATCGTTGCCAGCATGGGGGGATAGCCGGTAGTCAAACATTAACACTCGTTATTCGCTCGATGGCATTAGGTCAGTTGAACAGCAAAAATGAGCGCTGGCTGTTGCGCAAAGAAATGTTAGTAGGCGCCACCAATGGTTTGATATGGGCGACGGCTATCGCAGTAGTGACTGTGATCTGGTTTAATAGCCTGTCTTTGGGCCTGCTTATAGGGAGCGCCATCGTTATTAATTTAGTCGCAGCCGCACTAGCTGGGGTCACCATACCACTGGGGCTGAAGCGAATTGGTATCGATCCGGCCCTGTCTGGCAGTGTTTTGCTAACGACCGTTACAGACGTTGTTGGCTTTGTCGCCTTTTTAGGCTTTGCCAAATTATTTATTGTTTAACCTTAATGCCAATCGGAATGAGATATGTCAGGTAATACCTTTGGAAAACTCTTCACTGTGACCACTTTTGGTGAGAGTCATGGACAAGCTTTAGGATGTATCGTAGATGGTTGTCCTCCAGGACTTGAACTCACAGAAGCGGATCTCCAAAGAGATTTAGACCGTCGGCGCCCAGGTAAATCGCGCCATGAAACACAACGCCGTGAGCCTGACCAAGTTAAGATTCTATCTGGTGTATTTGAAGGCAAAACAACAGGTACACCTATTGGAATGTTGATTGAAAACGTTGATCAACGATCCAAAGATTACGGCAACATCATGCATCAGTTCAGACCAGCGCATGCGGATTACACTTATCACCAAAAATACGGCGTGCGTGATTATCGTGGCGGTGGACGTTCATCGGCACGAGAAACTGCCATGCGTGTCGCTGCCGGCGGTATTGCCAAAAAATACCTTCGAGAACGTTATGGCATTGAAATACAGGCGTATTTATCACAACTGGGACCGATAAAAGTCGATACATTAGACTGGTCACATGTTGAAAAAAGTGCCTTTTTTCACCTGATCCAGATAAAGAATCTGAACTCGAAAACTATATGGATGCCTTACGTAAAGAAGGCAACTCAGTTGGAGCCAGAATTAATGTTGTGGCTCGTCATGTTCCTGTTGGTTTGGGCGAACCCATATTTGATCGTATTGATGCCGACATCGCCCATGCGATGATGAGTATCAATGCAGTCAAGGGTGTTGAGATCGGCGCTGGCTTTGATTCCGTTACTCAAAAAGGGACTGAACATCGGGATGAAATCACAGCTGATGGGTTTCTCAGTAATCATGCAGGTGGCACCTTAGGTGGCATCACTAGTGGTCAGGATTTACTTGTCAGTATTGCTTTAAAGCCAACTTCTAGTTTACGTTTGCCTGGTCGTAGTATTGATACTCAAGGAAATGCGATTGAAGTTGTGACTAAAGGTCGCCATGATCCTTGCGTCGGTATTCGAGCCACGCCTATTGCAGAAGCAATGTTGGCACTAGTTCTGATGGATCACGTTTTACGTCATCGTGCACAAAATATGGATGTCGTAACTGATACGCCGATCATTCCAAGTCAAGCATAAATCGTTCAGGTGCCTTTATCCCAATTGCCATACTGGCGCCTGTCCGGCTTTTACTTCTTCTATTTTGCCTGTCTGGGGATCTTAGTCCCCTACTGGAGTCTATATCTAAAATGGGAAGGATTTAGTCCGAGTCAAATTGGTGAGCTGACTGCGATCTTGATGGGCTCAAGAATTATCGCTCCCAATATTTGGGGATGGATAGCAGACCATTACGATCGCCGAATGCGTATTGTAAGACTCGCTAGCTTTGCCACCATCATCGTATTTTCGGCTATATTCATCGAGCAATCATACCTTGCCGTAGCCATAATTTTGATGCTATTCAGCTTCTTCTGGAATGCATCATTACCCCAAGTTGAAGTCACTACACTGCAACATCTCGGTGAAGATAGTCATTATTACAGTAAAGTGCGTTTATGGGGGTCAATTGGCTTTATCACCATTGTCGTGATTTTAGGCAATTTACTAGAGCATTTTGAACCTGACATTGTTCCTACAGCGCTGTTCTTCAGTATCATTGGTATCTGGTTATTTAGCCTTACAGTACCGGAATCAGCAAAGACCGCTCATCACCAAACAACGTCGTTAAGAACCTTATTAAAAAGACCCAGCGTGATTGCTTTTTTGCTGGTTTGCTTATTGATGCAAGCAAGTCATGGCCCCTACTACACCTTCTATACCATTTACCTTGAGCAGTATGATTACAGTAGCAGCTTGATTGGACAATTATGGGCGCTCGGTGTTTTAGCTGAAGTGGCCATATTTCTGGTGATGCATCGTTGGCTTCCCAAGTTCGGACTCCGTAATGTCTTCATGGCTAGTCTCTTACTTACGACACTGCGTTGGCTCTTGATAGCCCTCTTTCCGCAAAACCTTACTGTGCTAATTCTCGCTCAATTATTACATGCTGCAAGTTATGGTAGTTTTCATGCATCTGCAATTGCTTGGGTTCATCGGCATTTCACAGGACCGACACAAGGAAGAGGACAAGCCTTATATAGCAGTGCCAGCTTTGGTGCCGGTGGTGTGATTGGCAGCTTATTCAGCGGTTATATGTGGGATAGCCCTGGCGCCATATGGACATTTTTAATTGCTAGCATGTTTAGCTTCTTAGGGTTCGTTCTTGCCTATAGATGGCTGAAAGAATCTGATCGCATTCAAGCAGGTGAATGATTTAAGCTGATATTTATCGGGATTTCTGCTTTCTTTCATCGGAAACAATACTTATACTTACAAGCTGGGAATTTAACGTAACACAGATAGCAGGTACGTCCGTTGTCTCCTGATCAGGTGAAGTATGCATTTCTCGATTAAGAAAGGGCTAGATTTGCCCATCTCGGGGAAACCCGAACAAACTATCTACGATGGCAATAAAGTCAATTCAGTAGCCATATTGGGTAATGAATATGTAGGTATGAAACCTACGATGATGGTGGAAGAAGGCCAGAAAGTTAAACTCGGACAGCCATTATTCACTGATAAAAAGAACCCAGGTGTTCAATTTACCTCCCCGGAGCAGGCATCGTAAAAGCCATCAATCGTGGTGCGAAACGAGCATTACAATCAGTGGTAATTGAGTTAGAGGGTGATGATGAAATCACTTTCGAACAATATGATGCTAACAATCTCGATAATCTAAAGCGTGCAGATATCACAAAAAACTTGATTGACTCAGGTTTATGGCTAGCATTCCGCACACGTCCATACAGCCGCTCCCCAGCTGTTGAAGCTGTCCCTGATGCGATTTTTGTCACGGCCATTGATACCAACCCTCTTGCCGCTGATCCCAGTATTATCATTAGCGAATATGCTGAAGAGTTTAAACATGGTTTAACGATTCTCAGTCAACTGACAGAAGGAAAAGTCTATGTCTGCCAGGCTCCAGACACAGCCCTTCCAGTCAATCAGAAAAATAATATCGAAGTTCATACTTTTTCTGGTCCCCACCCAGCAGGTTTAGCGGGTACACACATTCATTTCCTTGAACCGGTCAGCGCTAGCAAATCAGTGTGGACTATCGGTTATCAAGATGTCATCGCCATTGGTAAGCTTTTCACAACTGGACGCCTCTGGGTTGAGCGCGTTGTTTCTTTTGCCGGACCACTGGTAAACAAGCCTCGCCTAATTCGCACACGTCTGGGAGCTAGCACCCAGGACTTAGTGTTTGGTGAAGTTCAGAATATTCAGTCTCGTATCATTTCTGGTTCTGTGTTGCATGGCCATACGGCTAACAACTGGGCAGCCTATCTAGGCCGTTTTCATAATCAAATCTCAGTGATTGCTGAAAGTGTTGAGCGTGAGTTACTCGGTTGGATTCGTCCCGGTGGTAAAGGCAAATTTTCTTCGCTTAATGTTTTCTTTTCGAGCATTTTTCGTCAAAAAGATGTCCCTTTAACGACATCACAAAATGGCAGTCCCCGTGCGATGGTTCCAGTAGGTGTTTTTGAACGAGTCATGCCACTGGATATTTTGCCGACACAGTTACTGCGCTCTTTGCTGGTTAAAGACACTGATACAGCACAACAGCTGGGCTGTTTGGAACTCGACGAAGAAGATTTGTCATTATGTTCCTTTGTCTGTTCAGGTAAATATGACTATGGCCCAGCACTTAGAACGAATTTGACACAAATTGAGATAGAAGGATAGTTGATGGCACGCTTAAGACGTTTTCTTGATCGTATCGAGCCACAATTTCAGAAAGGCGGCCCATACGAAAAGTATTTCGCGTTATATGAGATGGTGGATACGTTTATTTATTCACCCGCTGATGTAACAAGAGGCTCTCCTCACGTCCGTGATGCTATCGATCTCAAGCGGGTAATGAGCTATGTTGTTGTAGCCACGTTCCCTGTGTTGTTATTGATGCTCTGGAATACAGGTTTTCAAGCCAACAACGCAATTACACAGATGGGCATGACAGACTTAGATGGCTGGCGTAATTGGATAATGAGCTCGTTAGGCATTGCCTACGATCCCAATAGTCTATTCGCTAATATGTTCCACGGGCTGCTTTACTTTTTACCCATGTACATCACCACACTCGTTGCTGGGGGTGTTTTTGAGGTCATCTTTGCAGCAGTCAGGAATCATGAAGTCAATGAAGGTTTCTTAGTCAGTTCCATGCTGTACACCCTCACACTTCCACCTTCAACACCGTTATGGATGGTCGCACTCGGTATCATTTTTGGTGTCGTTTTGGGTAAAGAAGTATTCGGTGGTACGGGTAAAAACTTCCTCAACCCCGCATTAACAGGCCGTGCATTCCTGTACTTTGCCTATCCTGCAGCTATGTCAGGTGACGCAGTATGGACTGCAGTCGATGGCTATACTGGTGCGACCCCATTAGCACTAGCAGCATCAGGTGGCATCGATGCTGTTGAGTCAGCAGGCTATAGCTGGTCTCAAACCTTCTTTGGCATTATGCCTGGCTCATTAGGGGAAACATCAACTCTCGCTATTTTGATCGGTGCTGCTTTTCTCATCTATACCCGTGTAGCCAATTTTAGGATTATTCTCGGCGTATTTTTGGGTATGTTTGCTACAACCCTATTATTTAATCTAATAGGCAGTGATACAAACCCTATGTTTAGTGTACCGTGGTACTGGCATTTAACGATGGGCGGCCTTGCTTTTGGTATGGTCTTTATGGCAACAGACCCTGTCTCAGCGGCAATGACAAATAAAGGCCGATGGATATATGGGGCATTGATTGGTTTTATGGCGATTATGATTCGTGTCGTGAACCCAGCCTTCCCAGAAGGTATTATGCTGGCCATATTATTTGGCAATATTTTCGCCCCCTGATCGACTATTTTGTTGTTCAGGCCAATATCAAACGCAGATTGAAGCGAAGTTAACATCATGGCTGAAACTAATACAAAAAAAGGATTATTAGGTGGGTTATTAAATTTGCCTAATGATGATCCGAAAAAAACACTCTTTATCGCTATTCTGTTATGTCTGGTTTGTTCAGTCCTGGTATCTACAGCGGCCGTATACTTACGGCCGATACAAGATGATAATAAGAAAGCTGACATCAAAAAGAATATTCTTGCTGTCACAGGCTTAAATGATCAGTCTGGTAGCGTTGATGAATTGTTCAGTCAGTTTGAAGTGAAATTGATTGATCTAGATACAGGTAATTATGCTGACAAGGATATCGATCCCGTTAGTTATGACCAACGTGCGGCATCAGCTGACCCGCAAATGAGCATTAATATTGATGACAAGGATGATATTGCCGGCATTGGTCGTCGCGCTAAGTACGCACCTGTATATATTCTGAAAGATGGTGACAATATTCAACAAGTGGTGCTGCCTGTTCACGGCTATGGTTTATGGTCAACGTTATATGGCTTTTTAGCTCTGGAGAGTGACTTCAACACTATTCGTGGTTTACGCTTCTATCAACATGCTGAAACACCCGGTCTTGGCGGTGAAGTTGACAACCCTAAATGGCGCGCTCAATGGATTGGCAAGAAAGTTTTTGATGAAGAAGGTAATGTAGAAATACGCGTCATTCGTGGGCATGTTGAGCCTAGTACACCTGATGCAGAATATAAAGTTGATGGCTTATCTGGTGCGACATTGACCAGTAATGGTGTCACCAACCTTCTACAATTCTGGTTAGGTGACCAAGGTTTTGGACCTTACCTGAAAAACATGCATTCGGAATTGGGGAAATAACTTATGGCAAGCCAAGCAAAAAATAATGTTATCGATCCTCTCATTGATAACAATCCAATTACACTTCAGGTACTGGGTATCTGCTCTGCATTAGCTGTTACCACTAACATGATGTCTGCACTCATTATGTCATTGGCTTTGACAACAGTAACAGCTTTCTCAGGTGCCTGTATCAGTGCTATCCGTAAACATATTCCTGGTAGTATTCGAATCATCGTCCAGATGACCATCATCGCTTCACTGGTGATTATTGTGGATCAGATACTCAAAGCCTACGCTTTTGAAGCGAGTAAACAGTTGTCTGTTTTTGTTGGCTTAATCATCACTAACTGTATTGTATTAGGTCGTGCAGAAGCATATGCAATGAAAAATCCACCGATGCTAAGCTTTTTGGATGGCATCGGTAACGGCTTAGGCTACAGTCTTATTTTGATGTTGGTGGCATTCTTCCGTGAGCTCTTGGGCGCCGGTAAATTATTTGGCTATCAAGTGATCCCAGTGGCCAATGACGGTGGTTGGTATATCCCAAATGGTCTTATGTTGCTGCCGCCTAGTGCTTTCTTTGTTATTGGCCTACTGATTTGGGCTGTTCGTAGCTGGAAGAAAGAGCAAGTTGAAGCTCCCGACTATCAAATCCATCAAGTTCATCGTACGGAGGTATTGTAGATGGAACATTATCTTAGCCTATTCGTACGCTCAATTTTTATTGAGAACCTGGCTCTATCCTTCTTTTTAGGGATGTGTACATTCCTTGCTGTATCAAAAAAGATTGAAACAGCACTAGGGCTTGGTATCGCTGTCATCATGGTTCAGACGATTACCGTACCGGCAAATAACTTAATTTACCAATATCTACTCAAGGATGGCGCACTGGCTTGGGCAGGCTTACCAGATGTTGACTTAAGCTTCCTTGGGCTCATCAGCTACATCGGCGTTATCGCTGCCATGGTACAAATCCTCGAAATGGCCATGGATAAATATGCCCCCGCCCTGTATAACGCGCTAGGTATTTTCTTACCATTAATCACTGTGAACTGCGCGATTCTTGGGGGAACCCTATTCATGGTTGAACGTGACTACAATCTATCTGAAAGTGCTGTATACGGGGTAGGTAGTGGTCTCGGCTGGGCCATGGCTATTACAGCTATCGCTGGCATACGTGAGAAACTCAAATATTCAGATGTACCTGATGGACTGCAAGGTTTGGGCATTACGTTTATTACCGCAGGACTTATGGCACTTGGTTTTATGGCATTTTCTGGGATTCAATTGTAATGGAAATCGTACTCGGCATCGTACTATTTACCCTTATCATCATGGCCTTAGTATTTTTGATACTAGGAGCACGCTCACGATTAGTCTCAACGGGTGATATTGAAATCGTCATCAATGATGAAAAAACCATCAAGACAAAAGCGGGTAGCAAATTACTAGGCGCACTCGCTGATGCAGATCTATTTGTATCTTCAGCTTGCGGTGGCGGTGGTACTTGCGGACAGTGTAAGGTCAAAATTTTTGAAGGTGGTGGCTCAATCCTTCCGACAGAAGAGTCACACATTACTAAGCGTGAAGCCGCTGAAGGTGACCGTTTATCCTGCCAAGTAGCGGTTAAACAGAACATGAAAATTGAAGTGCCCGAAGAAGTTTTCGGTGTCAAAAAATGGGAATGTACTGTCCGCTCTAATCATAACGTAGCAACCTTTATCAAAGAGCTTGTTCTTGAACTGCCTACAGGTGAAGATGTTAATTTCCGTGCAGGAGGATTTATTCAAATTGAGTGCCCTCCTCATACGGTTGAATATAAAAGCTTCGATGTAGAAGGTGATTACCGGGGTGACTGGGATCGCTTTGATATGTGGCGGTATAAGTCTGTAGTAAAAGAAGACGTTGTACGTGCTTATTCAATGGCGAACTATCCTGAAGAGAAAGGCATCATTATGCTGAACGTTCGGATAGCTTCTCCACCACCTGATAACGATGATATTCCACCAGGTCAAATGTCATCTTATATCTTCAATTTAAAACCAGGTGATAAGGTAACCATATCAGGACCATTCGGTGAGTTCTTTGCAAAAGACACTGACAAGGAAATGGTCTTTATTGGTGGTGGTGCGGGTATGGCACCTATGCGTTCACATATTTTCGATCAGCTTCGCAGAATTAAAACCGATCGTAAGATCAGCTTCTGGTATGGTGCCCGCAGTTTACGTGAGATGTTCTATACCGAAGACTTTGATGAGCTGGCTGCAGAGAATGAAAACTTCACTTGGAATGTGGCCTTATCCGATCCATTGCCAGAAGATAATTGGCAGGGGTACACTGGCTTTATCCATAACGTGCTGTATGAAAACTATTTGAAGGATCACCCAGCACCTGAGGACTGTGAGTTCTATATGTGTGGTCCACCAATGATGAATGCTGCAGTCATTAATATGCTTGAAGATTTAGGTGTTGAACGTGAAAACATCTTCTTGGATGACTTTGGAGGTTAGATGACAACTTTTATCGCCGCATTTGTATTACTACTGATTATCACTGCTGCAATGGCAATAGGTGTACTATTCGGTCGTTCAGCGATCAAAGGTAGTTGTGGCGGTCTAAATCAAGTTGGATTGAGCGGAAGTTGTGGTGGCGCATGTTCTGCTCAGGAAAAAGAAGCATGCGAAAAGCGAAAAGCACAGCAAAAATAGCACCTATTTGAGGAGGTAAACATGTTAGCACCGTTGAAAGTTAAAGATTACATGAATGGTACTAAAATTACCTTCACGCCAGATATGGACATACTTCGTGCAATTAACCAACTTGTAGAATTTAAACTATCCGGTGCACCGGTCATTGATCATCATGGCAACCTCATCGGTTTCTTATCAGAAAAAGATTGTATGCAAGTTGCTCTTAATGCGGCATATCAAGGTGAAGCAGCAGGTCAAGTCGGAGAATTCATGAACTCTGAATGTGCCACAGCAGATGTTGAAGACTCTATCATCGAAATAGCACAAACCTTTTTATCAACGGCATACAAATGTTTGCCGGTGATAAAAGATAACCGCTTAGTGGGCTCCATCACACGACAAAATATATTACGAGCTCTGCAGACATCATCAAATATCGAAAACAGCAAAAAACCCGCTAAACAATCCACAAAACAACAAATACATGTAACGACAAAATAACGTTTACCACATTGTTTTTTTTAAACTGAGTGCCAGTCTCAATATTAATTGGAGACAAAACGAATGCAACTAGTATTTCGCGCTAATAATATTCTTGAGGCTCACATAGTCGCAGGTTTATTAAAAAGTCACGAAATTGAATGTCATGTTGGCGGACACTTCCTACAAGGCGCGGTTGGTGATCTCCCAGCTACAGATTTTGCTCATGTCTTTGTCGAGCGAGATAACATTGAAGCGGCTCAAGCGATAATTGATGGCTATGAAAATAATTTACTATAAAAGCACCGCAGCTGACTTATAGTAAAAAGCGATATCAATAAGTTAACGAAGCGAATACATAATATGATATATAACAGCATACTCGATACGATAGGCAACACACCTGTTGTTAAATTAAATAATATCGCCCCAGATCATGTGAATATGTATGTAAAGGTTGAGTCCTTCAACCCGATGGGTTCTGTTAAAGACCGTTTAGCATACGCGATTATAGACGATGCTGAAAAACGTGGCGTATTAAAACCTGGTCAAACAGTAGTTGAAGCAACATCAGGCAATACTGGTATTGCGCTCGCTATGGTATGCGCAGCAAAAGGTTATCCTTTTGTCGCAACGATGGTAGAAACCTTTTCAGTAGAAAGACGCAAAATTATGCGTGCTTTAGGCGCAAAGGTCATCCTGACACCAGCCGCAGAGAGCGGCAAAGGCATGGTAAGAAAAGCTGAAGAACTTGCTGAGACATATGGTTGGTTTTTGGCTAAACAGTTCGAAAATCCAGCTAATCCGGCTTATCATCGCAACACAACTGGTCCGGAGATACTCTCTGACTTTGCTGGTAAGCCTCTCGATTATTGGGTTTCAGGTTGGGGGACAGGTGGAACACTTACTGGAGCCGGTGAAATCATCAAAGCCGCTCGCCCAGAGACCAAAATAATTGCAACAGAGCCGGCTGCCGCTTCGATGTTAGCCGGTAATGACTGGGCTCCGCACAAAATCCAAGGTTGGACACCTGATTTTATTCCTGATGTATTAAATCGAAATGTTTATGACGAACTGTACTCAGTCACAGACGATGAAGCTAAAACTTGGGCGCACCGTTTAGCAAGTGAAGAAGGGATTTTTGTTGGCCTATCATGTGGTGGCACTTTAGCTACCGCGATGAAAGTAGCTGAAACTGCAAAGCCTGGAAGTACAATTCTAGCAATGCTCCCGGATACAGGTGAACGCTATTTATCAACGTATCTGTTTGAAGGAATGAATGAAGGCTCCGATGATGATTGGCTAGCAGGTCAATAAGATTCTAAAAATAGCCAAAGCAACTTCATTCATCTAACTACAGTAATGTTATTAGGTTAATAGTAGGGGAGAGATTTTGATAGCCACCCTTTTCTCATCATTTGGAATTTATTTTCTTAAGGCTCTTAATTGAGATTCTTTACTGTTGGCTGCACTCGCGGATTAATCAAATAATCATTTCTAGTTATCGAATCAACATTTTGTTGGTCAATAGCATGGATATATATGTTTTAAACTTCTCTGAGTTCGTTAGAATATATCCAGCATGATTTTCTCCATGGACATTGAGCCAGCATCTACTCTGAGAAATTGATTTGAGATCTGACAGTTAAATGACAACTCCCACAATACATCGTTACTCACGAGAGAAAGAGTATTTCTTTTTTGAAGGGTGCTATATAAACGAACTTTCTAATGATTCACATGACTCTGATGTATCAATAGCTCAAGCCAGAGTTTGTCCAGGCGTCACGACACAATGGCATCGTTTAAACGCGACAAGAGAACGTTATGTCATTTTAGAAGGGGAAGGATTAGTCGAACTAGGAGATAATCAAGCAGAACTTGTATCTGCAGGGGATATCGTCATTATTCCACCACTAACACCACAACGCATTACTAATAACGGCGGTTGTGATCTGATATTTTTAGCCATTTGCTCGCCAAGATTTACTGAGGCTAATTATCAGCTAGTTAATAAATGAAAGAATATTTTCACGCCGAAGATAGCTTTATCATAACCAATTGACAATACGGTCTGAGGCATCAGAGACAGCTCTACATGTCTGTCTCAGTATGCTTAATTTTTTTTTAAATGTTCCATCTTTCTTGCTCGATATACCGTCTATACGCGATTTCAGTATCTAATTCTCAGCATTATTATCGATTAAGTCTTGGTATAAAGCACCTCTAACGCATACTGCATTAAGGCGCATGGGTACATTTTACAGATAGTACATGAATGTCTTCAGCAATCTGACTTCAGTTCTGCCTCTTCCGGCGGCTAATTTAAAGCCGCCGCCATACGCTTTGGGCAGCCACTAAGTCTATTCAGATTTGGATTCGCATATAACGAACAAAGTAGTAAAATTCGCTCAGTGTAGAGCTTAAGAACTGTGAACTAGAGTATGTATGGGCGTTATATGCATGGATGTCATGTATGCCGATAACGTAGGAGCAGTTATCGGTGACCTACTTTGTGTGCCCCATCCCTGGTGCAAATCGCGGCGCGACTTCCTTCGCTCATCCAAAACATTCCTGATGTTTTTGTTATGTCCATGGATGGCGGTATGTCGCCAATGCAGGAGCGATTGGCGGTCACTTCGTTCAAGTTGGTCACGGTCTAAACATTAGATAAAAAAAAACCAGACGACAGATGTCGACTGGTTTTTTTTTGTATTAAAGCCTGGCAGTTATTTACACGGATGTCATGTATGCCGATAACACAGGAGCCGTTATCGGTGACCTACTTTGATGAAGTGCCTCCCTGCACTTCACCCTTCGGGCAGCTATCGCTGTCCATTTTTGTTCCTGACAAAAATGTCACATGGGCTGCTCCCTGAGTCAAGAGAAGTCATGTCAGGGTTTTAGATATAAAAAAAGCCCATCCGATTGGATGGGCTTTTTTATATTAAAGCCTGGCAGTGACCTACTTTCACATGGGAACTCCCACACTATCATCGGCGCTAAGTCGTTTCACTTCTGAGTTCGGGATGGGATCAGGTGGGGCCAACTCGCTATGGCCGCCAGGCATAACTGGCATAGTCAGTTCTAAACTGACTCTCGGAAATCGGTAACAAGATATTGCGTAAAGAATTCGCAACTCCCCAAGTTCCCTTGGGGTTATATGGTCAAGCCTCACGGGCAATTAGTACTGGTTAGCTCCATACATTACTGCACTTCCACACCCAGCCTATCAACGTGGTAGTCTTCCACGGCCCTTCAGGGGATTAAATCCCAGTGAGAACTTATCTTGAGGGGGCTTCCCGCTTAGATGCTTTCAGCGGTTATCCCGTCCGTACATAGCTACCGGGCAATGCTGTTGGCACAACAACCCGAACACCAGGGGTACGTCCACTCCGGTCCTCTCGTACTAGGAGCAGCTCCTCTCAATTCTCAAACGCCCACGGCAGATAGGGACCGAACTGTCTCACGACGTTCTAAACCCAGCTCGCGTACCACTTTAAATGGCGAACAGCCATACCCTTGGGACCGGCTACAGCCCCAGGATGTGATGAGCCGACATCGAGGTGCCAAACACCGCCGTCGATGTGAACTCTTGGGCGGTATCAGCCTGTTATCCCCGGAGTACCTTTTATCCGTTGAGCGATGGCCCTTCCATTCAGAACCACCGGATCACTATGACCTACTTTCGTACCTGCTCGACGTGTCTGTCTCGCAGTCAAGCACACTTTTGCCATTGCACTAACCGCATGATGTCCGACCATGCTTAGTGTACCTTCGTGCTCCTCCGTTACAATTTGGGAGGAGACCGCCCCAGTCAAACTACCCACCATACACTGTCCCTCGCCCAGATAATGGGCGTAGGTTAGAACTCCAAACATACCAGGGTGGTATTTCAAGGTTGACTCCACGATAACTAGCGTCATCGCTTCAACGTCTCCCACCTATCCTACACAAGTAGGTTCAAAGTTCAGTGCAAAGCTGTAGTAAAGGTTCACGGGGTCTTTCCGTCTAGCCGCGGGTATACGGCATCTTAACCGCAATTTCAATTTCACTGAGTCTCTGGTGGAGACAGTGTGGCCATCGTTACGCCATTCGTGCAGGTCGGAACTTACCCGACAAGGAATTTCGCTACCTTAGGACCGTTATAGTTACGGCCGCCGTTTACTGGGGCTTCGATCAAATGCTTCGCCTAAACTAACATCATCAATTAACCTTCCAGCACCGGGCAGGCGTCACACCCTATACGTCCTCTTTCGAGTTTGCAGAGTGCTGTGTTTTTAATAAACAGTCGCAGCCACCTGGTCATTGCAACCCCCTTCAGCTCCGTGAGCAAGTCACTTCACCTAACAGGGGCACACCTTCTCCCGAAGTTACGGTGCTATTTTGCCTAGTTCCTTCACCAGAGTTCTCTCAAGCGCCTTAGAATTCTCATCCCATCCACCTGTGTCGGTTTGGGGTACGGTTCGTTATTACCTGAAGCTTAGAGACTTTTCCTGGAAGCTGGGTATCAATCACTTCGCGCCTAATGGCACTCGTCGTCCTGTCTCAGCTAAGCCAAACGGATTTTCCTATTCAGCACGCCTACGCAGTTAAACCAACATATCCAACAGTTGGCTGACCTAACCTTCTCCGTCATCCCATCGCAGTAATAACAAGTACAGGAATATTAACCTGTTTCCCATCGATTACGCATTTCTGCCTCACCTTAGGGGCCGACTCACCCTGCTCCGATTAACGTTGAGCAGGAAACCTTGGATTTTCGGCGAGGGGGCCTCTCACCCCCTTTATCGTTACTCATGTCAGCATTCGCACTTGTGATATCTCCAGCATGCTTCTCAACACACCTTCACAGACTTACACAACGCTCCTCTA